>NC_007969.1:2400000-3059876 GCF_000013905.1 Psychrobacter cryohalolentis K5 | reverse complement strand
ATGAATTTATTTATAAAAATAATAAATAAATATTTATATAAATTGATATATAATTTTATTGATTTTTATCAAAAAATAATAAGTCCTATATTACCTGCTCGTTGTCGATATTATCCAACCTGTTCAAACTATGGTAAGCAAGCTCTAGCTTGGCATGGTGTTTTGAATGGGAGTTTACTGTTATTAAAACGCATTAGTCGCTGTCATCCATTAGGCGGACATGGAGTTGATTTCGTACCTCTACCTTTGGCTTCTTATCGCTATCAATACTTGTCCTGTAATCCAGTAGCTCATGGACAGTTTCATGGTTTTTATGTTTATCGAGATAATCATGGCTATGTTACTCGCCTAAATCATATGATGAAATTGACCTAAGACGTAAGCTTTACTAGGCGTTTCAGCATATCTACCTAGTTACCCACAAGTTATCCACACTGTTGGTATCATTTAGAATCGTTTTTTAGTAAAATGATGAACATTTTATGTGATTGACTGCTGACATTACTGTTCACTATCTGGGCCAATGCTGTGTGGTGGTCATAACACATGCCCTAGCTTTTTTATTCCCTAATTTTTTAATCTAGGAAAGGTTTATGCAAAAGATATTTCGGGTGATGATCATCATTGCGATGTTAATCACCGCTTATCTGCTGATTTTGGCATGGCGTGATGATTATGCAGATGCCCCAGCTGTAGACACGGTGCCAGAAACTGCAGCTTCAGTAGGAGCCGATATTCCTTCTACTAGCGGTGCAGCAGGTGATATTCCAGTACAGACGCTACCTGTCGACAACGGTACAGTTGATAGCGCTGTGACTGCTACACCTGCTACTGATGCAGGACTAATCACAGTCACTACTGATCGTTATGACATCAAAATCAATCCAGAAGGCGGTGACATCGTTTATGCTGCGCTAAAGCAGTATGATGCGACCCTTGATAGCGATAAGCCTTTTGTATTGCTAGAAAACAACAGTAACCGCGTTTACGTGGCTCAGTCTGGTCTGATTGGTCAAAATGGTATCGATACTGCAGAAGGTCGTGCCAAATACAGCCATACCGCTAACAATTACGTGATGGAAAAAGGCCAGCAAACGTTATCAGTGCCGCTTACGTATAAAAAAGATGGCGTGACAGTCACTAAGACTTTTACCTTTACACACGATAAATATCCTATCGATATCAGCTATAAGATTCAAAATGCTTCTACAGCGGCGTGGCAAGGTCAGATGTTTGCGCAGCTAAAGCGTGATGATAGCAAAGATCCCGGTATGTCTGATAAAGGTGCGCTTAGTATGGCAACTTATTTGGGCGGCGCTTGGGGTACACCCGATGATCCCTATAATAAGCTGAAGTTTGGTAAGTTTAATGATGGTGAATTGACTACAACCAGTGATAAAGGTTGGGTTGGCATCGTACAGCATTACTTTGTGTCAGCATGGACGCCTGAAAACTTTACTGGTAAATTCTTTAGCCGCGAAACCGGTGATGATTATTTTATTGGTTTTAATAGTCAGCCTGTCAATGTTGCACCAAACAAGCAAGTAACCTTAAATGCCACGCTATACGCAGGTCCAAAGGTACAATCTGAGCTTAAGGATGTAGCAGTAGGGTTAAATCAGACAGTCGATTATGGTCTGTTATGGCCAATATCAAAGATATTGTTTGGTATTTTGGATGGCATTCATAAAGTCATCGGTAACTGGGGCTGGTCAATTATTCTATTGACTATCTTAGTGAAGCTGGCATTGATGTGGTTCTCAAACAAGAGCTACTACTCGATGGCGAAGATGCGTGCGATTGCACCGCGCCTTGCCGCATTAAAAGAAGAGCATGGCGACGATCGCATGAAAATGTCGCAAGAAATGATGGCAATGTACAAAGAAGAAAAAGTCAATCCAATGGCGGGTTGTTTGCCGATTCTGATGCAGATGCCGATTTTCTTAGCCTTGTATTGGGTACTCGTTGAGAGTGTTGAGCTACGTCATGCACCGTGGATTTTGTGGATTCAAGATCTATCAGCGATGGATCCGTGGTTTATTTTGCCACTATTAATGGGTGCATCGATGTTTATTCAGCAGCAGCTTAATCCACAGCCAGCTGATCCGATGCAAGCGAAAGTAATGAAGTTCTTACCGATTATTTTCACCGCGTTCATGCTGTTCTTCCCAGCGGGTCTAGTACTATACTGGACTGTGAATAACTTATTTAGTATGACGCATCAATATATCGTCAATAAAAAAGTAGAAGAAGAGCAGAAGCTTCGTACGGTTAAGGTACTGGATTAATCATTTAATAGTTTAGAAGTTCAAAAAACCATCGCTACGGCGGTGGTTTTTTTATGCCCTTAATATCATATCTGGTATGAATACTTACTTAAGACTACGCCATAGTCGCTGCAGCCAAGCTAGATGATATTGGAAAAGACTTACAATGAGGAGATTACGCTCTTTAAAGATTGTTTTGTCAGTGTGCGTTAAGCCGTCTATAATGGAGTTTTTAGTTATTGAGAGTGCTTGTGGATTCCCAAGAGTTGGCGTTAGCCGCCCCTGAGTCATCAAAAAATCTCGGTTTGTCGAGTCTGCCTACCATTGCCGCTATTGCTACACCGCTTGGACGGGGTGGGGTCGGGGTTAT
The DNA here is from genome assembly GCF_000013905.1 of Psychrobacter cryohalolentis K5. Taxonomy (NCBI): domain Bacteria; kingdom Pseudomonadati; phylum Pseudomonadota; class Gammaproteobacteria; order Moraxellales; family Moraxellaceae; genus Psychrobacter; species Psychrobacter cryohalolentis. The sequence continues at coordinate 3,057,239 of NC_007969.1, read as the reverse complement.
TCGTCTGTCTGGTACACATGCGTATAGCATTGCTTGTACGCTGACAGGTAAGTCAGCATTTAAACCGCGCATGGCGAGCTTCTGCCGATTTTATCAAGCAGATGGTACGGTTATCGATGAAGGGTTGGTGCTGTATTTTAAGGGTCCGCACTCGTTTACTGGCGAAGATGTGATTGAACTGCAAGGTCATGGTGGCATGATTTTGCAAAATCAGTTGTTGGCACGTGTGTTTGAGTTAGGGGCGAAACAAGCAAGTGCTGGAGAATTCTCTTATCGTGCCTTTGATAATGATAAGTTGGATTTGGTACAGGCAGAAGCCATTGCAGATGCGATTGATGCTACCAGCGCTGCTGCTGCCAGCAGTGCTATTCGCTCCTTAAGCGGTGAATTCTCGCAAAAGATTAATCAGCTACTTGAGCAGTTAATTCATCTGCGTCTGCATGTTGAAGCAGCTATTGATTTCCCTGATGAAGAAGACGTTGATTTTTTATCAGATGGGGTCATACAAGGTAAGCTTGAACAGACACAAGAAAAAATCCAGCAGGTCTTGGCGACTGCTAAGCAAGGACAATTATTACGTGATGGTATTCATGTGGTGTTGGCAGGTAGACCTAATGCTGGTAAATCAAGCCTGCTCAATCGCTTGGCAGGGCAAGAGCGTGCTATCGTCACTGATGTGGCGGGTACAACGCGTGATACACTACAAGAAACCGTTGTCCTCAATGGTTTGACGCTACACTTGACTGATACGGCAGGCCTGCGCGAGACAGAAGACACGGTCGAGCGTATCGGCATTGAGCGCGCGCGGACAGCGATTGCTCAGGCAGATATGCTGTTAATGGTTTATGATGTAACCCGTGATCTTGAAGAAGAAAGTACCCCATTACAGCTCGCTGAGCAGCTATTTGGCGAGCTACCAGAAGCCAAGCGCTTGTTAATTATCGCTAATAAAAGTGATTTATTAAACAATAATAGCAGCAAAGAAATAACCTCTATTTCGCAACAAGAGATTCATAATCGCGGTTACGAGCAAGTTAATGTTTCATGTGAAACAGGCGCAGGTATTGATGATTTAGTCGAAACTCTGTGTGCTAAAGTAGGGTTTCATCCACCCGAAAATAGCTTGATAGCTCGTACGCGTCATCTAGATGCGTTAAGAAGAACGGCCGAATATTTAGCAGAAGCTCATGAGCAGCTAACCGTCTTTAAAGCGGGTGAATTAGTTGCTGAAAGTTTGCGTCAAGCTCAGCATAGTCTGGGCGAGATTACCGGGGAGTTTAGTGCAGATGATTTGTTGGGCAAGATTTTTGGCAGTTTTTGCATTGGTAAATAATCTTATTTACGGTTATAAATTTGAATGATGTAGCTGTAAAGATGGGATTATGACTCGTTTAATAGTGCTTCATATAAAGACAAGGAAAGCCGTATGCATTGCCCTTATTGTAATGCGTCAGAGACAAAGGTAATCGACTCGCGTCTTGCTGCTGAAGGTGCGCAAGTGCGCCGCCGTCGTTCATGTAATAGCTGTCAAGAACGCTTTACCACCTTTGAAGTGGTCGAAGTGGTGATGCCTCGTATTATCAAGTCCAGCGGTAAGATTGAGCCTTATGATAATGATAAACTACGACGCTCAATTTTATTACCACTACAAAAACGTCCTATCACTATCGATGAGCAAGAAGGGATGATTAGCCGGATTGAAAAGCGTGTACGGCAAATGGGTGAGCGTGAGGTCAGCAGTAAAGTCTTAGGTGAAATCATTATGAGTGAGCTTAAAACGCTTGATGATGTCGCTTATGTGCGCTTTGCTAGTGTTTACCGCGACTTTCAGGACATTGATGCTTTTCATCAAGAGATTGCCAATATACGACCTAATGAAAAATAAGCATGACCGATAGGCTTTTGATGCTTTCTTAAGCCTATAATTTATGCTGCTTCATGAAACCATTGATAATAATATCTCATCATTTATTAAGCCCTTTTTTATGTCAAATTTAGACCATTCTCAAGATGCGAAAGACCACTATTTTATGATGCTTGCTATTGAGCAAGCAAAGCTTGGCTTGTATACCGCTCGACCCAATCCTGCTGTAGGGTGTGTCATTGTTCAAGCAGAGGAAGTTGTCGGTCAAGGCTTCCATCCTAAAGCCGGTCAGCCGCATGCTGAGGTATTTGCTCTAAAAGATGCTGGTATAAGAACAGTTGGTGCTACCGCTTATGTCACTTTAGAGCCTTGTAGTCATACAGGTCGTACGCCGCCTTGTGCAAAAGCACTGATAGAATCTGGCGTCATACGGGTTGTCGTTGCTGGACTAGATCCAAACCCACAGGTCGCAGGTCGCGGTGTGAAATTGTTAGAACAAGCGGGTATAGCTGTGAGCGTTGGTGTATTAAAAACGCAAGCAGAAGCGTTAAATAAAGGCTTTCTAAAAGCCATGCGTAACCAAATGCCCTATGTGCGACTTAAGATTGCGACCAGCCTTGATGGTCGTACGGCGATGGCGACAGGTGAATCAAAGTGGATTACTGGTCCTGCTGCGCGCGAAGACGTACAAAAGCTGCGGGCGCAAAGTGGGGCTATCATTACTGGTAGCGAAACGGTTATTGTCGATAACCCTCAGTTAAATGTACGCTCTAACCAACTAGGTATAGCAATTGAAGAGGTTCCACATCCTAAAGTGGTGATACTTGATAGGCGAGGTCGTTTAAAGCATGATCTACAGTCTGACTATCAGTTATGTCGTCGCCCAGATACCCTGTATTGGCGTGAAGATAATTTAAGAGAGTTATTAAAGGTATTAGTCACTGAGTATCAGTGTTATGACGTATTGATAGAAGCAGGTGCCAGTGTTGCTGGTAGCTTCTTACAACAGCAATTGGTAGATGAGTTGATTGTGTATCAAGCGCCATGTCTGTTAGGGCAAAAAGCGCGAGCGATGGTTGACATTAACCCCTTATCGCTAGCTCAGCAGTTGCGTTTTGATATTCAATGTCATGAACAGCTTGGTTCTGATCTGAAATTGACCTTATTACCCATTTAATTGTTAATTATCTATCCACACTCTTAATGCAAGATATGATGGTTAGGCATAAATAATGATTACTAATATTAGTTTCACATGAAACTGTGTATAACTTTGTTCCACATGAAACTTTTGATTTTGATTAAATGTTATTTATATAAATAAATCATAGTAAAATCAATTACTTGTATTGTAGTGACTAGATATACAAATATTAAATGAAAACAATATTAATTGTGGATAACTTGTTAATAACTAAGGCTTTTAAGCTTATAGATAAGTGTTTTCCATCACTTATCCACAGTTTACCCCGAAATATATGTGATATAGCATATTTATTACTGAGAAAAGCTATCTATAACGACAATAAAATAATGAGAAGAGGTTGATATGTTTACCGGAATTATAGAAAGTGTGGGAAAGGTTAAGTCGATGCAACCTACAGGCGGCGACATTCGCTTGACGATAGAGTCTGATGGCTTAGATTTTAGCGATGTGAAGCTTGGAGACTCTATAGCTTCTAACGGTATCTGTCTTACGGTTGTAGATTTCGGTAGTAATCATTATTCCGTTGATGTTTCACGTGAAACTATAGCGCGAACAGCATTAGAAGATCTAAAGCCCGGTCATCTGGTCAATTTAGAAAAAGCGATGCTGCCAACCACACGTTTTGGTGGTCATATCGTCGCAGGTCATGTCGATGGCGTCGGGATAGTCAGTAAGCTACAAAAGGATGCGCGCTCTATTTATATCGAAATTGAGATACCAAAAGAGTTAGTACATTATACCGCGACCAAAGGCTCGATTACCCTTGATGGTATTAGCCTTACCACCAATTTAGTACGCGATAATATCGTGTCGCTCAATATCATTCCACATACTGCGCAAGTGACCAATATTGCTCAGCATTGGCTGATAGGATCTAAGGTCAATGTAGAGGTAGATATCGTGGCCAGATATTTAGAGCGTTTATTAAATAAGTCGCAGGGAACCAGTGACAATAGCAGCCCGCAGAGCAGTATTACTGAAGCTTTTTTAGCGGATAATGGTTTTATGAAATAAGACCTTTGCTACAACAGTCTTATTCTGCTGCAAATTTTATATTAGCAGTAAGTGAGAAGCATGGAAGCTATCTTGTTTTGGCATGGTTTTGTGTAAGTGATCACTAACATCCTTTATGAGTTTTAATGGTATTTTTTAGGGTTTAATCAGTGCTGTTAAGACGTCTTGTAGTTTATCCTTATTAATAGGTTTGGCTAAAAACTCATCCATACCTACCTTTAAGCACGCTGAGCGGTCTTCTTCAGTATTGTTCGCTGTAAGTGCAACGATAGGAATATCATCGCCTTGCGCTCTAATTGCCTGAGTTGCTTGCAATCCATCCATCACTGGCATCCGGCAATCCATCAGAATAAGATCAATCTCTTGACGCTGCGCTTGCAGTATATCTAATGCTTGCTGACCGTCTTCTGCCACCACGCTACGATAACCAAGTTTGGCGAGCATTTTGCAGGCAATTTTTTGATTGGTAGGACTGTCTTCTACCACTAAAATCAGAGGTGAGATGATTTCATTAGACCTATTATCTGCTGACACTACAACGCTGTCGTTATACTTAATATCTGCTGCTTGTATGAGTATCTGTCTGGTAGGAAGTGTTAAGCGCAGTAGCTCAGAGAGCAGTAAATTCACATCTAGCGGCTTGGTTAAAAATCCATCACATCTATCTAGTAGCATAGAAGCGATGCGGCGCTCAGACTTCATACTTAGTAATATCTTTGGTAGTGATACATTAGCCAATAAGTGATTTAATGTATGCTGTCTGTCAATATTGCTAGATAACGTATTTGCTAAATCTTCTTCTTTTATTTGTTCCTCTACCATATTGGCATGGATACTTTTTTCATCTTTCAGTTGATTAGATAAAGCAAGCGTAATGCTTTCATAATAATCGTAGTCGAGGAGCAATATTGGAGCGAGTGTACGCTGGTTTTGCATCAGTTCGTCGTTGAGCTGTTGTAGGGTCACGCTATCAGTAGATGTAAAAATAGTGACTGTTATAGATAAATGGGTACATAGGCGTTTTAGATGTTCAGCGGCAAGTGGCTGATTGATGATGGCAATAAGATGCAATCGCGTTAACTGCTGATTGAGATGGTATATGGGTTGATAGTTTGGATTTTGGCAAGGCAGATAAAGATCAAAGGTACTTCCAACATCAGGTGTGCTGTGTAACTCTATAAAACCACCCAATAATTTAGCAAAACTATGAGCAGTTGTCAGTCCTACATCTGCTTGACTGACTTGAGTATGAATTTGGCTGGCTTTTTGCGAGTAACTCGACTGGTCTAATTGCGTATTTTCTAGTTGAGCTGTTTGATTAAAATAACTATGAAGTTTATCTCTCTGGGTTGTCTCTAAGCCAATGCCACTATCTTGGATACTAAAGCGAACCCAGTCATGCGCTGGGTTTGTTTTTCTGTTGGTATTATCAGGCACTAATTTATTAGTTGTACCGTTCACTAAATCATTAACCAGAATGGTATTTTTGGCTGATAGTTGTTCTGTATTCACAGCTTCAATCGTCAGTACAACGTAACCTGAACTGGTATATCTAATAGCGTTATCCAGTAAGTTACGTAAGATTGTCTGCAGACGTTTATGGTCGGTATCGATGAGGCGAGGGCAATCAGGAGTGAAAAAGTATAGTAATTCAAGCCCATGTTGTCTCGCATCTTTTGTGACTAAATGACTGACATGTTGCCCTATTTTATAAATGTCGACAGTTTCAATATTCAAACGAGTTTTTCGAACTTCTATCTCCCCTATATCCAGCATCTCGTTGAGCATAATAAGCATAGCATGACTGGTTTCAATCAGAGTATTGACAATCTGGTGCTCTTTAACAGTCAAAACGCTAGTATCAATCGGTTCTAAAGTATCAATCATAGCCTCTAATGGCAGCCGTAAGTCATGACCCATACTTGATTTGAGTGCATTAAATTCATCAAGTTGTCGCTGTATTTCTATATTTTGTTGCTGCAGCTGTTCGTTTTGGCTTGTTAAATCATTTACATTATTCAGTAATACGGTAAAACCGTGAACCTGACCATGCTCACCAAACCACGGGGTAATATGTAGCTGATAAGCTTTTTTATTAGCCAGCCCATATACCATAAACGTACGCGTAACACGAAGACTTTCTAGTTGTTGCAGCAGTAACTGGGTGGATTCATCTTCAGTAAAAACAAAATCTGTTAATTTATAATTGCTGTCATTTTGAAAGGCTGTCGAAAATACTTGCTCAAAACGTTGATTAAAGAAGCTAATTTGACCTTGTCTCATAATCATCAGCATCGGTAGTGGGGCGTGATCAACCAAACGCTCTAGGCGATGCTTTAGAGTAGTAATATGACGATGATTGTTATGCAATTGATAGTTAATCCGACTAAGTGCATGACCCAATTGCAAAAATTCAGGCGTAGATTCTTTGCTGACAAACGGTGGTGGTGTATATGCCTCTTTTGCATGACTGCTTAAGTTGTCGGTATAAAGCAGTAACTGCACCCAATTGGCGCGGCGTTTTAAGGTATATAGTAGTGCCAAAGTAAAAAACATGATGGCGGTCATTAAAGGCAACCAATAGCGATAAGATACCCAGTTAACATCGAGCGGCTTATGACGCAAAATGGTATAAAATTTATGGCCGCTTTTAAGCTCGATGGTTCCGACTAGTTTTTCGTTGGATAACGTATAGGTGCTATGAGTATTCTTATTTGATAATAGCGAAGTCTCAATGCTTGGAAACATAATCCCCGTAAATTCAGGTTCATCAGCTTCAGTTTGATGGTAAATGAAAGTTTGGCCGGAGGGCATCATAAAAATCAGCTGATAACTGATTCCTGCCAAAAAAGGCTTTTCTACTATCTTTTTAACGGCAGGGTTTATAGGATTATTAAGCTCGGAAATTTGATACTGCAAGGTATGAAACGTCTCTACACTGTGCTGCTTACTCTCATTCTTCATCTCATGAAACATGATGAAATAATACAATGACAACATGGCGAGTAATGTCAAAGTATAGAAAGCCAACAGGCGTTGCAGAGACTGAAATTGTGGCATAAAGGCATGACCCTAAGTCGGCATAATAATACACAGTAAATTTAAAATGGTTTCGTTAGATTTTACTGCTATATTCTTTATTATTAGCCTACAACAAAGCAATAAACAATATTGATAGCTAGCTAGTATATGACAATGTGAAAAATGAGACTGAATCTTATTGCTATTATAAAGATAATCAGACGCATTAGTAGCGCTTGATTGTGGCTATTACAATCATGGCACAACGCCACAAACTCACCTATAATAGCTTTATTACTTATTAATATTGCCTAAACTATGACCACACTTGCTTGTACCCCTGATGTATCTCTTAATAATGATAACTTTAAACCGACGCGTACAGAGCCGTTAAAAGTGGTATTTGCTGGCACGCCTGAGTTTGCCGCCGTGAGTCTTGAGGCATTAATCAAGCAGCAACAGGCATTGAATATCAGTATTGTAGCGGTCTATAGTCAGCCTGATCGTAAAGCTGGCCGCGGACAAAAGCTGGCGGCATCTGCGGTCAAGCAAGTAGCATTGGCACATGATATCGCTGTTGAACAGCCAGAGACCTTTAAAAAATCAAGTATAGAAGGGGTAATAGCAAGGCAAACTTTGCAAGATTATCAACCCGATGTAATGATTGTTGCTGCTTATGGGTTGATTCTTCCTGTTGGTGTCTTGAATACGCCGACTTATGGTTGCTTAAACATCCACGCCTCATTATTACCACGCTGGCGTGGTGCAGCGCCTATTCACCGCGCATTATTGGCTGGTGATAGTGAGACTGGCGTTACTATTATGCAGATGAATAAAGGGCTTGATACTGGAGACATGCTTTATAAAGTCAGTGCTAGTATTGAGTCTGATGATACGGCTGCCAGCCTACATGATAAAATGGCTGAGCTTGGTGCGACCGCCATTATTACTGTGCTACAAGATTTACCACACTATCAAGCTCAGGCTATAGTACAAGATGACAGTCAAGCCAATTATGCTGAAAAGTTAGTCAAAAATGAGGGTGAAATTGATTGGACGCAGTCTGCCACTGTGATTGAACGACAAATTCGTGGCTTAACTCCTTGGCCTGGTGCTTATACCTTTTTGGCAGGTCAGCGTGTCAAAATTTTAGCCAGCTTGCCTGTGAATGCATCGCAACCAACCGATAAACAAGCAGGTACAGTTATTAGTGTGGGGCGCAAGGCAATTTTAGTCGCTTGTGGTAAAGATAATAATATTGATACTGATGTAAATAGCGAAAAACCTCAAGCCAGTACTTTAGCTGTTACTCAGCTACAGTTTGCAGGCAGCAAACCTGTGAGCGCCGAACAAATCTGCCATGGCAATCAGCTTAATGATGGCGACCAGTTTAGTAAAGAAACGAAATAACTCCATTTAGATATACCTAATCCAAATCGCACAAGACGCTAACTATTAGACGTCAAGGAAATTCAATTTAATGAGACAAACCAGCACTGCACCAAGAAATAACAAGCTCAAACCGTCAAGCAACCTTATCATGAATGGTAGCGTTCGCGTTCGCGTGATTCGCACTTTGCTGGCCATTCAAAATGGTCAGTCGCTAGCAAGCGTCCTTGATCCGTTACTAAATAGTCTTCATGATGGGGATAAAGGTTTTGCTCATGCGTTATTGCTAACGACGTTGCGCCAGTGGTATGCCCTTGAGCGTCTACTCGATAGTCTGGCTGATAACTCGATTGATGAAAAAGAAGTACGTACGACGATTCAAGTAGGTTTGACGCAGCTGCTCTATTTGCAAGTGGCTGACCATGCGGCAATTCATGAAACGGTTGAAGCAGCAAAAGAAATTGAGTTTGCGCATGCGACGGGTTTAATCAATGCCATCTTGCGTAAAGTTGCTAAGAACCCAAGTAAGTTCCGTAAGAAGTGTGATAAAAAACACAGCTTACCGAATTGGCTTGCCTATCAGCTTAAGCAAGATTGGAGTGAGCAGTATGACGATTTGATGCAGGGTCTACGTCAACCTGCGCCAATGTTTTTGCGAGTAAATACAGCGGTTACTTCGATAGAGGACTATCAGCAAGCATTAGTGGAATTTGAAGTTGAAGCGGACTTAGTTGAGCTAACAAGTGGCTTACAACTCGAAAACTCGTCGGATACAGCCACTTCTAATAGTATAGTAACCAAAGGTCTTAGACTACATCAAAGCACTGCAGTCAATGCCTTACCACAATTTGCCCACGGGGCGGCTAGTGTGCAAGATATGCATGCTCAGCTTGCAGCACCGCTTATCCATAGCGCTCTACTCAATAAGCTGAGTGTTAAAAACGATGATGCAGACGGCGATATGGATACGAGCAACAATGAGATTCGTATTTTAGATGCCTGTGCAGCGCCGGGTGGTAAGCTTGCTCATTGGTTAGAATTAATTAGTTCAGACGAGCAATCACCTTTGTTTCACGTGAAACAAAACGAAGAATTTGTTTCTCTAGTTTCGAAAGTGAAGCTAACTGCGATAGATAATGAAGCGCCGCGTATCGAGCGTATTTATGATAATTTACAGCGCTTGAATTTAAGTCAGCATGATTTACAGCAAGCTGAGAAAAATATTGAGCTCAATATTGTTTGTGCTGATGCGACCACATGGCAAGGGGCTGGTAAGAAAAAGAGCAAGCTCGTATTTGACGCTATATTGCTAGACTCACCTTGTACGGCGACTGGCGTGATTCGTCGCCATCCTGATATCAGTATCTTGCGTACTGAAGAAGACGTCGAACAAACCGCACTTTTGCAAGCCGATATCTTGCATAATCTATGGCCACAACTTAAGGTTGGCGGTTATTTGTTATATGTTACTTGCTCTATCCTAAAGCAAGAGAACGTCGAGCAGATGCAGGATTTCATGACTCATTATAATAATGTAGCAGCTGTTGAATTTAGCGACGGTTGCAACTGGGGTATCGAACAAGCGATTGGTCGCCAGTGTTTGCCAATTGATAGCAAGAGCGGTGATGGTTTTTATTATGCCTTGCTGCAGAAAACTGCTGAATAAACCGTTTCAACTAATAATCTCATTGTAGACAGGACAATCTAATGAAATATATCAGTACCCGTGGTCAGACAGCGCCGATGGATTTTAGTGATGTGTTATTAATGGGTCTTGCACCAGACGGTGGTTTGATGTTGCCTGAGCATTATCCGAATATTGATAGTGCGACGCTTACTGAGTGGCGCGCGCTGAGCTATCCACAGCTTGCGATGGCGATTATGCAGCGCTTTGCGACTGATATTCCTGCGACTGATTTGCAGGATATTATTGAGCGCACTTATACCGCTGATATATTTGGCTCTGATGAGATTGTTCCTGTTCGCAAGCTTGAAGATAATATATATATTCTAGGCTTATCAAACGGTCCGACATTGGCATTTAAAGATGTTGCTATGCAGTTTTTGGGCAATGCTTTCGAATATGTGCTTAAAAGAAAAGACGCGCGTATTACTATTATTGGTGCAACCAGTGGCGATACGGGCAGTGCGGCAGAATATGCACTACGCGGCAAAGAGAATATCGAAGTCTTTATGCTTTCACCGCACGGCAAAATGAGTGAATTCCAGCGCGCGCAGATGTATAGCCTGACTGATAAAAATATCCATAATATTGCCATCGACGGTATGTTTGATGATTGCCAAGATATTGTCAAAGCGCTACAACAAGATGCAGAATTTAAAGCAGCTTATAACTTAGGCACGGTTAACTCTATTAACTGGGGTCGTATCCTAGCTCAGATTGTTTACTACTTTAAAGCTTACTTTGCCGTGACTTCAAGTAACGACGAAAAAGTTAGTTTTAGTGTGCCATCAGGCAACTTTGGTAATATTTGTGCTGGTCATATTGCACGTGAAATGGGGCTGCCAGTTAATCGTCTAATCGTCGCAACCAACGAAAACGATGTACTGAACGACTTCTTTAATCAAGGTGCTTATCAGCCACGTCCGACTGCCAAAACCTATATTACTTCAAGTCCTTCAATGGATATCTCTAAAGCCTCTAACTTTGAGCGTTTTGTTTATTTGCTATTAGATAAAGATAGCGCGCGCGTCCATGAACTATTTGAAGGTGTGAAATCTGGTCAAGGTTTCGATCTATCTGAGCTAATGGAAGCAGTTAATACTCGCTATGGTTTCGCTGCAGGTAAGTCAACCCATAATGACCGCCTGCAAACCATTAAAGCGCTTTATGAGCAGCATGGAGAGCTGGTTGATCCGCACACCGCTGATGGTATCAAAGTTGCTAAAGAATTACAGCGCGAAGGTGAAGTGATTGTTTGTGCTGAAACAGCGTTACCGGTTAAGTTTGCCGATACGATTGTTGAAGCAATAGGTCAAATAGATATTGCTCGTCCAGCCCATACCGAAGGTTTAGAGAGCTTACCGCAACATGTGGTGGTGCTTGATAATGAGGCTGAGTTGGTTGCTGAGCAAATCCGTCAACAGGTCACGCCAAACCCTGCCTAGTCGATTTTATTTTTAGTTAATTGTTAAAATGAATATCCAGTCTAAGGTTACGCTATTGTAAAAAAGTGTTTATGATTGTGTTATGGTGGATATAATTGTAATATTAGAAATCGCGTCAGTAGGTCATCGGTTTACCAGACGCTTTTTTAGCAATCATACCTGTCACTCATATCAGTCACTAACACTGAATAGCTGCTCTATAGACGTTATGATAAGGTGCTATAAGTCTTTATTTTTCCTTAATTCTTTGTTGTTATTTTTAAACAAAGGTAAAATAAGCCAACTTAAGTAGCCTTTATTATGGCGCTACCAGCGTTACATATTGTGGATATAACCATGAAGATGAGCTTAAAAAATATCGTAAAAGCGCTATTGGTGACAACCTTTAGTGGTGCAATGCTGATGAGCACCGCCCACGCTAATAATCCCCCGCCGACCATTAAAGCGGATGCGCCCAATCGCTATATTGTCAAAAAAGGCGATACTTTGTGGGATATTTCAGGACGTTATCTGGATAGTCCATGGCGCTGGAAAGAGATTTGGGCGACCAATAAGCAAATCAAAAACCCTCATCTTATTTATCCTAACGACGTTTTGATTTTATGCGTCATACAAGGTAAAACTCTGATCGGCGTTGATACGGGCGAGGGTTGTGCAGGGATTGAAAAACAGTTAACAGGCAATGTGGTGACTACGACAGTCGCTGTTACCTCTGCTGTCAATAGCATTCCGCCGATTCCTTGGTCTGCCATTCAGCATTGGCTTGATAAGACACTAATTGTTAATCCGCAAGATTTTAATACCACGCCTTATATTCTAGCCTCTAAAAAAGGTAATTTAATTACGGCTAGTGGTGACAAGGTTTATGCCAAAGGCGTGCCACTGCTTGTAGGTCAACGTTATGGTATCTACCGTGAAGGCGAGATGTATATCGAGCCAAAAACGCAAAAAGTCATTGGTTTAGAAGTCACACAAGTGGCAACGGGATTGGTTACGTCTACGGCAACCAATGGCGTGACGAGCTTGCAGCTTATCGACAGTTACGGTAAAGAAGTTCGTGAAGGCGATCGAGTATTTGTTGAATTAGACAATGCTATCCCACCAGTCTTTTATCCGACGCCTGCAACCGTTAATCGCGGTGGTATGATTGTTCGTGTGATGGATTCTATCAGCTCAGCTGCCAAAGGTAGTGTGGTGGCAATTAACTTGGGTCGCATACATGGTGCGAAGCCGGGTGATGTGTTGACTGTTTATCAAAAAGGCGCAGTCATACGTGATATTAAGGACAATGATACACCGGTACGTTTGCCAAGTGAGCCAAGCGGTATGGTGATGGTGTTCAATAGTTTTGACAATATCAGTTATGCTTATGTGCTTGAGTCTGAGCTGCCACTGAGCATTGGTGATCAGCTGTTGCCACCTCCTTATTTATAACCCTGCCTCAAGTTTTAGCGAGCAGATCTTAGATAAGCCTATAAGAGTCATACGATGATGACGGTAGCCACTTTTACTTTATCAGATGAGCAGCGTGCAATACTGGCGCTGTGGTTTGAGTTAAATGCGTCATTATCATCTTATCATAAACTCATTCATAACTATGATAGTGCGCAGCTTGCATGGCAAGCTGGCGTAGAGTCGTGGCGTCAACTAGGGATTCATCATAGCCATTTAACTCGTCATGAACATCCAGAGAAAACGCGCGCCAGCATCGATACCATTCAACAAGCATTGATAGAAGAAAAGTACGGTCTATTATTTGCCGACCAACCTAATTATCCTGCTCAATTGTTAGAAATCTACGATCCACCGCCGCTGTTATTTTATCGAGGTAATAGTGAATTGTTGCGTTGGGCACAAATCGCTATTGTTGGCAGTCGCAAGCCGACGGCACACGCGCAAAAAATTACCTTTGATATGGCACAGTATCTTGCACAAGCAGGCTACGTCATTACCAGTGGACTTGCCATTGGTGTGGATAAGCGCGCCCATCTTGGCGCATTGGCACAGACCGATGTAGCGTGCCAAGGTCGCACAGTCGGCGTTATGGGGACGGGTATTGATGTCAATTATCCCAATCATCATGATCGTCTGTTTAGCCAAATTATTGAGCAAGGTGGTTGCATCATCAGTGAACTATTACCGCATACGCTACCACATAAGCATACTTTTCCACGTCGCAACCGCTTGGTTGCAGGGTTGAGCCTTGCGACCATCGTCACTGAGGCAACGATTAAAAGTGGCTCGCTTATTACTGCGCGCCTCACATCCGAGCAAGGTAAGCAAGTTTTTGCAATTCCAAGTCATATAGACAATAGCAATGCTGAAGGGTGCCATCATTTAATACGTGAGGGTGCGACCTTGGTTTATCATCCTCAGCAAGTATTGGATGATATCAGTGTGCAATTGCCAAGCCAGTCTAAGCAGCATCAACTTGATCATAATTCAAAAGCACAAAGTCTTGATAAGTCAGTATTTAAGCAGTCTGCTACCATTAAAAAAACAATAAAACCTCAGGAAGTGAAGCCAGCGCCTAGTATTACTGTACCTGAGCATCTAACCACCTTGTTTGAAAAGTTGGACTGGCATGGTCAAGATTTGGATGCACTTATCCTTGTGACTGAGCTTGTGCCCGCACAATTGATTGGGCAGTTGATGGAGCTAGAGCTATTGGGCGCAGTGACGGTCCAAGGTGGACGCTATTTACGTATTTAATGATACTGATGTTTTTAAATATACTTGCAGCACTGCATTTTTTGTAAAATAAATTCACGCTATCTCTTTTCATTCTCTTTGTTCTAAAGGCATTATTTATGTCCTTATCTACACCCCTTATTACTGACTCTACTATTCAAGCGGCTACTTGGCTTAAAAACGGGCAGCTACTTGCTTACCCAACCGAAAGTGTGTGGGGCATTGGTTGTGACCCATTCAATAAGCAAGCAGTCATGCGGCTACTTGATATCAAGCAGCGCCCAATAGAGAAGGGGATGATTGTGGTCACTGATAGTCCCAGCCGCATTACGGCTCTGCTAGAAGGTCTAACGGCTGTAGAGCGGCAAACCGTACTTGATAGTTGGCAAGCTGATTCTATAAACGCCACTGCCAAACAAGCGCATACTTGGCTACTACCTATTCCAAAAAATCTGCCGATTACTATTCCATCATGGATTACTGGTGCTCATGATAGTGTTGCCGTACGTGTGATTGATCATCCATTGGTTAAGCAACTGTGCGCGCAAATGGTGTCAGTTAGCAATCCTTACGGTTTTGTCGTCTCAACAAGCTGCAACCCATCAGGAAAGCCACCTGCTCTGTCACTCATCGAAGCACAGAGTTATTTCTTAGGTGACAATGTAAACTCAGATGAGTGCGTTGGTTATCTTAAAGGGGAAACACTAGGCTATCAATTGCCAAGCCAAATAGGCGATGCATTGACAGGACAAGTTATTCGATAGTCTAATATTTAATAGCCAAAATTTCGCATAACTATCTCTGCTTCTTATTACTTAGCCCTAACGTCTACACTTGTCCCCTTGTTTTCATAGTGTGCTTTTTGTCACACTGATGAGAATATAATCAATAATAAGGATAATAAGTGATGAATATTCTAATCAGCGGTGGTTCGGGATTTTTGGGTAGTGCTTTTAGCCAAGAGCTCTTGATGCGCTACCAACAGATGGGAAAAGCGTTACAGATTACTTGGTTGACCCGTGATAGTAATCAAGCACATCCTAGTGATATCACAATGATGACCTATGATGAACTTACAAAGTCAGATGCATACTTTGATGTGATTTTAAATCTAGCTGGCGCAGGTATTGCTGATGCGCGCTGGAGTGACGATCGTAAAGAGCAATTGCTAGCCAGTCGAATGAAGCCGACAAAAGATATACTGGCATTTGTTGCCCGCAGTCATGTAAAGCCAAAATTGCTTGTTAGTGGTTCCGCGATTGGTTGGTATGGCAATCAAGGCGTTAAACCCTTGACCGAGAGCAGTGGTTTTCAGACAGATTTTGCCCATCAGTTATGTGATGATTGGGAGCAGCTGGCGCTACAAGCAACTGAGTTTGGTGTGCCAGTGACGCTTGTGCGTACGGGTGTGGTCATCCATCCTACAGGCGGTATGCTTAGCAAGCTCTTAACCCCTTTTAAAATGGGTGTTGGTGGACAATTAGGTGATGGTCAACAAATCATGAGTTGGATCAGCCGTGATGATTGGGTAGCGGCAGTAACATTTGTTATAGAGCAGCAGCTTAATGACAGTGCTTTTCAGGTTAACGAGAATACGCTCCATCCAGCAAGCAATAACGACATGAAAATTTATAATCTAACCGCGCCAAATCCTGTCACTAATCATACTTTCACCAAAACATTGGGCGCTTGGCTACATCGTCCGACCTTTTTTACTTTGCCGGCGTTTTTACTCAAGCTGATATTTGGTGAAATGTCGACACTGCTCATTGATGGACAGAAGGTGCTGCCGAAAGCATTGCTTGATGGTGGGTTTGAGTTTAAACATCAAACGTTTAAAGAAGCCTTGGAACAACAAGCAGTAAAATAGTACTCATCAAATCTGGCATAATAAATCTATAGTAAGCGCTATAGCTATTTCATAGACTGAAAAAGCGGATTGTTTCACATGAAACAATCCGCTTTTTTGGTTTTTATAAAGGGATAAAAACATAAATAGTGTCAGGTTTCAATAAACAAAAACTCTGTCTTCAACACGTAAGAATATTGACGTACTATACGTGCGTCTTTGGCTGGTTAAATTTTGTTATGTGGCTTTTTATAATAGGTACGCAACTACTGGCGTTTATGACGAGTATGATATTTTGGTGGTTAATCAAACCAAAATCTCGCTTTAGTCATATAAGTTTAGTCCTCAGTATTTTTGTGATTAATAATATTTTTCTTATTTACGGGCTGAGTGAGTTTTGGCGAGAGCGCTTTCATGTCTATCTGGCCGCCAGTATTTTGCAAGGCTTTATGTTGTATGCTGGTTTGGTCACCGCTATCATTGCTGTTATTTATACTCAGTTTTTTAAACAGAAGCTCAATAACGTATCCATTCGCGCGTTTGCAGTCGCTGTTTATACGGGGATTATAAGCTTGGCAGTATTTAATGCCTACTCTCCAGTCATTCATCATTTGACAGTAAAAACGGACAAAAACTTAGTCAAACCGATGAGAATAGCCTTAGTTTCTGATACCCATTTGGGTAGATGGTTTGGTAATCAGCAGATAGATAAAATGGTTGCGCTAATAGATGGGCAAAATCCTGATGTGGTGCTTATCGCCGGTGACGTCATGAACGACTCTACTGATGCTTATGATAAAACCAATATGCATGAGCATTTATCAAAATTAAGAGCGCCACTTGGTGTCTATGCAACTTTAGGTAATCATGATTACTCTGGTAATGAGATTGCGATTGCCGAAGCGATTGAGCGTGCTGGCATACAGGTGATTGATAATAAAAGCGTATGGTTGGATGATGCTGTATTGCTGGTTGGGCGTTCAGATGCGACAGACCCTAAGCGTCCTGCGGCAGCAGATTTGATGGGTGACATTCAAACTGATAAACCAGTGCTGTTTTTGGAGCATAGTCCTGAGGCTTTAGCAGAAATAAAGGACTTGCCGGTTGATTTACATTTATCAGGGCATACCCATGGCGGTCAAATATTTCCTTTAACCGTTTTACTCAAATGGTTTACGCCTTTGGTTTATGGCTTTAAAGCAGTAAATGGTAGCCAGTTTTTGGTCACTTCAGGTTATGGTATCGGGGCGGTGCCATTTAGGCTAGGGACGCGCTCTGAGATTTGGTTGATTACTTTACAACCGACCTAATGCGCTTCAATATATTGTGATTAAATGAATTTAGCTCAGAATAAACACACAGTGCTTAAACCCCGCTCAAGGATTTCCTCATGCGTTACGCCTTTATTTTCACCATTATTGTGCTGCTAGAGCTTTTTAGCACGGTTGCAGCGTTCAGCTTGCAGTGGTGGCTGCAGCCTTGGATAGATTCGACAACTACATCGATTGCGGTATGGATAGGGGTGTTTTTAATCACTCATGTTTTATTATTACTAAGCGTTACCAAGCTATTTTCTAATAGCTATCGCTGGATGAGTGGTTGGATGTTAGTGATGCATTTCATGATGCTGACTGCGGTAGCGACTGGTATATTGTATGGCGGGTCTTGGCTTTTAACCCCCTTGCTTGATAGTACGCTTGACCATTCAGAGATAATTGCTGCTGGATTACGCGTTTTTGCGCTGTTGTTTTTTATAGTGCTGTTTGCATATGCTTTATATAGCGCATATATACCCGTTGTGCATGAGCTGTCGATTCATATTCATAAACCTTTAAACAATCCATTGCGTATCGCGGTCGCTAGTGATTTACATTTAGGTCGGCTATTTGGTAATAAAGCTATTGAACGGCTGCATATCATGCTAAGCAAGTATCAAGCAGATGTTTTATTGATGCCAGGCGATATCATGGATGACAATACACAGGCATTTAACACTTATAATATGAAAGATAGCTTGGCAAAACTTGTCGCCAGTTTGCCATATGGTGTCTATGCGACGTTGGGTAATCATGATTTATATGGTCATGAGCAGCCCATCAGCGACTCTTTACGCGCGGCGGGCGTGCAGTTGTTAAATGATCAAGCAACACACTTCAGCCATCAAGGAGAAGTGGTATGGCTTATGGGACGCTTTGATAATCACAAGCGTCAGCGTGTCGCAACGACTGAGCTGCTCTCACAAGTCAATAGCGCTGAGCCCGTGGTTCTTTTAGATCACAGACCCAGCGCTATCATCGAACACAGTCAGCTACCAATAGATTTACAAGTATCAGGACATACCCATAACGGTCAAATATTCCCTGCTAATTTTATCGTCAGCGCGATTAACCGCTTGGGTTATGGCTATGAAGCCATTGGCAAGGGACATTTTGTGGTGTCCTCAGGCTATGGATTTTGGGGGATACCGTTTCGACTAGGCTCCCGATCAGAGATTTGGATAATCAATCTTACAGGTACCAATGTAGGTACTCAAACTTAAGATCAATAAGCACTCAAATATTAAAATTCTCATTAAGCGCTCAATAGCGCCCTTGTTTTTATGATTTCACGCACAAAATTAGCAAACCCTGTGATGATATGCTGAGTTTCTTGCCCTAATCTTTGATGAACGCTCATAAAGTGAATAAATCCATGCGGTGCGCCAAGTACCGTATGGGTTTGTACGGCTATACCATAACTCTTTAGCTGATCGGCATAAGCAAACGCTTCATCACGTAAGACATCTAATTCTGCTGCAACGACATAACTGGGACAAACCTGTCGATTGTCCCCAAGCATCGGTGAGGTCAGGATATGCTGACGCGGTAACGGACTATTTTCTAAACAAGCGGCATCAAAAATGGCAACATCAGCATGGTCGAGTAGTAGACCTTCACCATATAATTCCCAGCTTGGATAATCGGTCTCAATATCGGTCACAGGATATAAGGGCATCTGTGCCATAGGATGTGGTAAACCTTGTAATATATCAAAGGTCTTTTGACCTTCATCACCTAGATCCAACCAAGCCTCTTTATTTGGCGTGATGATTTGCTGAGCCATCAAAGTAGATAATCCACCACCTGCGCTATCACCTGCTAATACAATGCGTGATGGCAAAGCACCAAATTCTTCACAATGTTCAGCTAACCAAGCATAGGCACTGATACAGTCTCTTACGGCAGCAGGGGCAGGGTGTTCAGGTGCTAAGCGATAATCAACACTAATGACCGGCCAACCCGTCTGCTCACAAATAGCATGACAAAATTCATGATGGGTATTAAGGTCACCAATACAAAATCCACCACCATGAAAAAACAATAGCACGGTCTCATCAGGATTACTGGTCTGCTCTTTTTTAAAGCCAAAACCATTATCAGAGGTCTCATTTTGATAGCAGCGAATGGTCATATCACCGTCGTCGGCATTGGCAATCGTTCTATCTTGCCAACTGATGGCGCTATCGCCTTTTTTATGAAACTGTTTCAAATTGCTAAGCAAGTTGTCAGAAGCCTGCTGCCATACTTTTGGTGCTTGCATAGCGACCGCATCTGTTGCAAAGCGTTTACGCAGCTCAGACATCTCTATCAGCTGCAAAGGCGTTTTTAGCTTGCTATTGACTGCAAGTATTAAGCGCAGATGGGCATCAACATGCAAGTATTGCTTTGAAGTAGGTCCATCTAAACACTTTATCAAACTCTCAAGAATCGGCGTAGGTAAGCAGCCAAAGCTTTTTATGGCATAGTGCAGTAGATGCGGTTGATAGTTGGTCATCAGATGGTGCTCGAGTATCTTTTCTTTAATAGATAAGCCTTTATCCTCGCGACTATCTTGCAAAGCACTCTCATCTATATCCATTATTTCAGCTGATATATTGATATCAGTGCTTTTGGGGTTCTTATCTTGTCCAAATGACATAAGATTTAGGGTCTTCACCGCTTTATTGAGTAAGGTGTTGACTGATAGTACTGTTGAGTTAGACATAACACCTCTTAAAAATCATGGTGAATACTTATTAATGGTAAGTATTCACTGTTAGTATTTTGCTGACATTTGGCAAATGTGTAATGACTGTTATGCAGTCAATTTTGATTATAGCAATCATAAAATAATCGAAAATTAAGTTGGGTATTCTTTGGTAATAGTTTGGGTACAAAGCGTAAAGGAGTGGGAATAAATGACGACTTTTTGTACCTTTTGTTGGCTTAACTACATATTTATGGTTAATAAAGATCAGCAATGTGTATGCGAAATTGATAGATATCCGGCTATTTTTTCTTTATTTGCATAGTGGTTTTTATTGGTGAGAAAAATTCCTTGCGCTGGGCTTGAAATTTGCCTTCACAACCTTTATCAAGCAGCTATTGAAAGGTGATTACATATAGTTATACAAAGAACCAGTAATAAAGGTTAAGTAGGCAGTATAAGCCTATGAATTATGAGTAAATGCATTAGTAATAACCACAAAGTGGCGAGCGCTGCGCCAATTTTTTGTGTGCTACATTGCATCATTATTACGACACTATTAAATTATGACGCTATTAAATTATGACACTATTAAGGAGTTATCATGAGCGAGCAAAATAACAACCACGAATCGATCGATCAAAATGTTTCACATGACAATGTTTCACATGATAATGTGGTACACGATGAGAGTATCTTAGAAGAGACTTTAAAAGAATTTGACCCACAAAATAATGCTGGTGAAGAAAGTGTCATCGAAAATGATATTGATCTTGATACTTTTAAAGCCCGTATCGCTGAGCTAGAAGGTGAAGTTAAACAAGCTAAAGAAAGTACCGCGCGTGCCAATGCCGAAACTTACAATGCGCAAAAGCGTATGGAGCAAGAGGCAGATAAGAGCAAACGTTTTGCACTACAGAAATTTGCCAAAGAGCTTTTGGAAGTGGTGGATAACTTGGAGCGTGCGATTGAAAACGTCAATGCAGACGATCCTGTTACTGAAGGCGTGAGACTGACACATAAAGCATTGCTAGATGTGCTGAACAAAAATGGCGTCGAAGTGGTCGAGCCACAAGGCGAAAAATTCAACGCTGATTTTCATGAAGCGGTCGGTATCGACGCTGATGCGCCAGCCGATACTGTTGGTACAGTCTTGCAAAAAGGCTATAGTTTAAATGGCCGTTTATTACGTCCGGCGATGGTACGTGTCGGTCAGTAGTAAGTAGGACAGGCGCTAAAGCGGTAGTATGCTAAGCATATAACGTCGCCAATGTAGTCCTAGATGCTTATAGAGTATATAGGCAAAAGATATTCAGTCTTTAACTGTGCTAAACCTTATTATTAGTGAGGGTTTTCACAAAAAATCACACAAAAGGCATTATTTGCATGGCTATCGACTTGAAAAAATACATAAGCAAACCGATATAAAGCAACAAGTGACCGACTACGATCTAGTGATCGACGGTCTGATGAAATAAAATTTTATTTAAAAATAAATTAGGAGCAATTCATTATGGGTAAAGTCATTGGTATTGATTTAGGTACAACCAACTCATGTGTCGCAGTAATGGAAGGTGATAAAGTTAAAATCATCGAAAATGCTGAAGGTACTCGTACCACCCCATCGATTGTCGCTTATAAAGATGACGAGATCCTTGTTGGTCAGTCAGCCAAGCGTCAAGCGGTTACCAACCCAAACAACACGCTTTTTGCTATCAAGCGTTTGATTGGTCGTCGTTTTGATGACAAAGTCGTGCAAAAAGACATTGGTATGGTGCCTTACAAAATCGCCAAAGCCGATAACGGTGATGCATGGGTTGAAATCAACGGCAAAAAACTAGCACCACCACAGGTTTCTGCGGAAATCTTGAAAAAAATGAAAAAAACAGCCGAAGATTATCTTGGTGAAGCGGTTACTGAAGCAGTCGTTACTGTACCTGCTTACTTTAATGATTCACAGCGCCAAGCAACCAAAGACGCTGGTAAAATTGCGGGTCTTGATGTAAAACGTATCATCAACGAACCAACTGCTGCTGCTCTTGCGTATGGCATGGACAAAAAGCAAGGCGATAGCACTGTTGCCGTTTATGACTTGGGTGGTGGTACCTTTGACGTGTCAATCATCGAAATCGCTGACGTTGATGGCGAGCAGCAGTTTGAGGTACTAGCAACCAATGGTGATACATTCCTTGGTGGTGAAGATTTTGACTCAGCATTGATTGATTTCTTAGTCGCTGAATTCAAAAAAGACCAAGACGTCAACCTAAAAGGTGACTCTCTTGCGATGCAGCGTCTCAAAGAAGCGGCAGAAAAAGCGAAAATTGAGCTATCAAGTGCCCAAAGTACTGAAGTAAACTTGCCGTATATCACTGCTGATAGCAGTGGTCCTAAGCATTTGGTTGTGACTATCAGTCGCTCAAAACTTGAGAGCTTAACTGAAGAATTGGTACAACGTACTATGGGTCCTTGTAAGATTGCCCTTGAAGATGCAGGTATAAAAATCGGCGATATTGATGATGTCATCTTGGTTGGTGGTCAGACTCGTATGCCATTGGTACAGCAAAAAGTACAAGAATTCTTCGGTCAAGAGCCACGTAAAGACGTGAACCCTGATGAAGCAGTAGCAGCCGGTGCAGCTATTCAAGGTGCGGTATTGTCTGGTGAAAAAACCGACGTATTGCTACTTGATGTGACACCATTGACGCTTGGTATCGAAACCATGGGTGGCATCTTGACGCCAATCATTGAGAAAAATACCATGATTCCGACTAAGAAATCACAGGTGTTCTCAACGGCTGAAGACAACCAGCCAGCGGTTAGCATTCAGGTTTATCAAGGCGAGCGTAAAATTGCGAACCAAAATAAACAGCTTGGTCGTTTTGACTTAACTGATATTCCACCAGCACCACGTGGTTTGCCACAAATCGAAGTAAGCTTTGACATCAATGCTGACGGTATCATGAATATCTCAGCGACGGATAAAGGTACTGGTAAAGCTCAAAGTATCCAGATCAAAGCGGATTCTGGTTTATCGGACGAAGAAGTTGAACAAATGATTCGTGATGCTGAAGCTAATGCTGCTGAAGATGAGAAATTCGCCAATCTTGCGCAAGTGCGTAATGAAGCGGATGGTCGTATCCATGCAGTACAAAAAGCGCTAAAAGATGCGGCTGATAAAGTATCTGACGATGAAAAATCATCAGTAGAAGCGGCTATCTCTGAGCTTGAAGCAGCGGCGAAAGAAGATGACCATGAAGAGATCAAAGCCAAGCTTGAAGCATTAGACAATGCCTTCTTACCAGTTAGCCAGAAGATTTATGCTGATGCAGGCGCTAGCGCCGAAGGTATGGATCCAAACCAGTTCCAACAAGGTGCGGATAATGCTGGCGAGAGCAACCAAGCAGACGACGATGTGGTCGATGCTGAGTTCACTGAAGTAGAAGACGATAAAAAATAATTATACTGCTAATAAGTAGTTAAATAAAAAACGCATCCTTCGGGGTGCGTTTTTTTATTTCATTAATAAGATTGCAATTCACATGTCACACTTTAAAAGCGCTTATCATCAGCACATCATAAGTCAAATTCACATAAGGTTGACCGTCTTTATTTAATTCAGAAAACTGTTGCCAATAATCTTGCTCAAATTGTTTTAGACGGGACTTGGTCCATGTAAATGGCTGACCACTACTTGACTGATCTTGCGTTCGATTAGTCGAAACCCCTGTCAGCTTCATATGTTTAAGAACAGCGTAGGGATTGGCAAAAGGTACATCAAAGCGCTGAGTTAATAGTTTGATATTCTCAAAACCTGCGATTTCTAATGCTGATTGCCACTCATTGATAGTTGGATAATGCAGCCCTTGACCCGTTAGTTGCTTAATTTGCAAAAAGTTATCTGGCGTAAAAGTATTAAAGACTAATTGCCCTCCTGCTCGCAAACGCTGGGCAGATTGTTTTACAAAACTCAATGGGTTATCAAACCACTGTACCGCATTTGCACTGACTATTAGGCTGTGCTCTATCAAACTAGGGTTTATTGAGTTAGAGACTTTGGATAATTCAATGGTTTCAGCATCGCCAATTATTATGTTGGCTGTTGGTATTATCGATTGCAATATCGCTGCCCTTTCAGAACACAGCTCATTGATGAACCAGTGCTGACTTTGAACGCTCTCTGACAACAAACGTGTCATTTGACCTGTGCCTGCACCGATTTCAAATACGCTATCTTGCTTAGTACAAGCGATAAGGGCAAGGAGATGCTGACAGATTTGCGCTTGAATATGGGCATGCTGGTCATAATCGCTAGCAGTGGCAAAATGACGCGCGATGGTTTGTTTTCTTGTGCTGAGAATGTCAGGTGTAGCAGGAGGTTTCATGTTGTTTGTTGCATCCAAATAATTCGCTTAACGCTAAAAGAAAGTAGTTACTAAAAAATAATCGCATTATAAATGCGCTATCAGCCGCTGACAGTCCTCATGGCTAAGCGCTGCATTCATCACTAAGCGAATACGAGCAGTATTGGCAGGAACAGTAGGCGGTCTGACAGGTAAGGCATAAAATCCTGCTGCTTGTAGCTGCTTTGCTTTTTCGACAGTGAGCGCATTATCGCCTAGTATATAAGGCACAATAGGGGAGGCATAGCCTGCATCTTGATGAATTAACGACACGCGATATCGTTCGGGAATAGCGTCACTAAGCGTGACGGATAACCGTGCCAAATGAAGGCGCTGCTCCGTTAAGCTTGGCATTTTTGCTAAAATAAAACGTGTCCATGCGTGATTAATGGGTGGTAATGCGGTGCTAAAAATGAGGGGGCGCATCTGATTAATTAGCCAGTGTTTGACGACATCATTACACATGATATAAGCGCCAATGGACGCAAACGCTTTACCAAAAGTCCCCACCAGATAATCAATATCAGCCAGTGTTTGGGTTTCTTCTGCCACTCCTAAACCTGAATCACCTAAGATACCGATAGCATGGGCTTCATCGATATACAGCTCAATACGAGCATCTTTTGCTTTTAATTGCACCAATTGCGCCAAGTCAGCGCGGTCACCATCCATACTAAAGATGCTTTCGGTGACAATAATAATGCGCTTAACACTTGAATCTGCTTGCTCAATAAATTTGGCTAAATGCTCATAGTCGTTGTGACGGTAACGACGATAGCTAACCAGCTTACTTTGGCTGAGGCGTATGCCGTCGATAATACTAGCGTGCACCAGTTTATCTGCCAAAATGAGCGTTTTGATTGGCAATGTCGTCAGTGCAGGCAAAATACCTATATTGGCATGGTAGCCGCTGTTGAATACCAGTACCGATTTTGATGAAGATAAGTTTTTCTTGTCTACAGCGTTTTGATACCATTCTTGTAGTTCAGACTCCAATGCTTGCAGATGTTCATCGTTACCTGTCAAGAGCCTAGAGGAGGTGGCACTCATCCTAGGTATGCTATCGACTGGAAATTGATTGAGTTGATTAAGGAAATCGCTCTGGAGTTGCTTATTACTGCCCAAGCCAAGATAATCGTTGCTAGCGATATTGAGTAATCGCTTGCCTTCGCTAATCACATATTGCTCATGGTGTTGTAAGTTAGGTATCTGACGGTATTGATTCGCTGCTTTTAGCGCGTTGAGCGACTCTTGCAGACGATTGATAATAAGAGCAGTCATTGAGGTCCCTTTTTTTATTTAATCGCTTTTATTTAATCGTTTTTACTTATTAAAATGAGGTTCTGAGTAAATCGTCTCAAGAATAAGTAGGGATTATTGCACAAACTGAGTGGTTGTAACAAAAGATTTCATATATCGGCCTTTGTAACTTGAACACTGATAAACACTTGCAAAACTTAACTTTCTTACCATTAAACACTGACAGAGTCTCTGACATGGTTTGTTACTATGTATACATCGTTAGCAAACAAGGCGATATGACTAAAAATTCCACATAAATAAATAACTTGTTTGTCCACAGTGATTTTAAGGAGATACACATGAAAACTCTACAGAAAACTCTAATTGCATTAGCAGCCGGTTCATTACTAAGCATGGGTGCACAAGCTGCCGTTTCTTATGGCAACGGCTACACTGGTCAACCATACGTTGGTGCTAAAGTCGGTCAATTTGATTTAGACGTTGATGGCGCTGATGATCCAACCGCATATGGCGTATATGCAGGCTACAATTTCGATCCTAACTTTGGTATGGAAGCTGAATTTGTAGGCTCAGATGACGCAGATTACAGGGGCGGTGACATCGACGCAAAAACTTACGGCGCTTATGGTACCTACCGTTATGCTTTCCCAAATACCGGTCTATATGCTAAAGGTAAGCTAGGTGTTGCAAGAACTGAAATAGAAGCGACTGGTACTTCTCCAGCAGGTTTTTATAATGGTTCAAACAAAGATACTAGCTTAGCTGGTGGTGTAGGTCTTGGCTACTCAGTAAACCCTAACTTCAGCGTTGAAGCTGAATATGACAAGCTAGGTAGCGACGCGGATCTAATGACCGTTGGTGCACAGCTAAAGTTCTAATATTTTGATACTTAATCTCTTTATATTAAAGTATTAATAAGAACGCCCAGAATAAAAAACGATCGCTTCGGCGGTCGTTTTTTTTTGCTTTTTTTAAGCACAATATAGATAGTCTTAGTTTAAGGCAAATAGGGATGTGCTTTAATACTAAGAAAGTTAATTGGATTAAGACATTGTTTTTATAGCGCTTTTAAAACGTCCTTAGAGGAGTAAATGTGCTACATTGAAAGCTAGGATAACAAAGATAGGGAATAAAGCAATGATGGAGACTCTTTGGATGATTGAACCTTGGCATTGGCTAGTATTAGGCTTTTCGCTGCTGATAGTCGAGATGTTTGTGCCAACCTTTGCTAGCCTTTGGTTTGGTGCCGCTGCTATCATAGTGGCTGCGCTTGCATGGCTTCTGCCTGTTTCGGTATCCGTACAAATCATTATCTGGTTACTCCTCTCCGCCATCTTTTTGCTGGCATGGTTTAAGTTTATCAAACCTTTATCGGTTGATCGTACTAAAGCAGGACTTGGTGGCAGTGTGATCGTTGGTGAAACAGGTATGATTATTGCGCAGCCGCAGCCAGATAGGGCGGGCATGGTGCGTTTTAATGTGCCTATTGTGGGTGCCACTGAATGGATGTGCCGTACTCGAGGTGAGCAAGTGGCAGTCGGTGATCGAGTAGTGGTAACAGATATCGTTGGTAACGAGCTGATTGTGAGTAGCATGACATCGAAGGCAGCTGTGAACCAAAATATGCGCGTATAATAATAAGGATAAATTATGGAAAGCTTTAGCATTGTTATGGTGGTTTTGGTTGCACTGGTAGTCTTTACCGTGTTTAAAGGTGTGCGAATCGTACCACAAGGGTATAAATGGGTGGTACAGCGCTTAGGGAAATATAGCCAAACGTTAGAACCAGGTCTAAACCTTATTATCCCTTATGTCGATGATGTTTCTTACAAAGTAACGACCAAAGATATCGTCCTTGATATTCCGTCACAAGAAGTGATTACCCGCGATAACGTAGTGATTATCGCTAATGCTGTGGCTTATATTAATATTATTCGCCCTGATAAAGCGGTCTATGGCATCGAAGATTATGAGTATGGTATCCGTAATCTGGTACAAACGTCTTTACGTTCAATCATCGGTGAGATGGATCTTGATAGTGCCTTATCTAGCCGTGATGAAATAAAAATGAAGCTAAAGCATGCCATCTCAGAAGATATTGCAGATTGGGGTATCACGTTAAAGACAGTAGAGATTCAAGACATTAACCCCTCGCAAACCATGCAAGCATCAATGGAAGAACAGGCAGCGGCAGAGCGTCTACGCCGAGCGACAGTGACCCGTGCTGATGGTCAAAAGCAAGCGGCTATCTTAGAAGCAGATGGGCGTTTAGAGGCCTCACGCCGTGACGCTGAGGCGCAGGTGGTACTGGCGAAAGGCTCAGAGGAGTCTATCCGTCTAATCACTGCGGCGATGGGTACGGAAGAGATGCCGATTGTCTACTTACTTGGCGAGCAGTATATTAAAGCGATTCGTCAGCTGGCTGAGTCTGACAACTCAAAAATGGTGGTATTACCTGCTGACATTCTAAGTACCGTAAAAGGCATGGTCGGTGATAAGCTTAAGGTTTAAGCAGCTGTGCTTTGACCACATGCTATAAGCACAACGTATAAAAATAGCCAGTGAGTATGCTAAGCACTGGTTATTTTTTTGCCTTTAATTTATCTATCATTTTTTATGAAATACCGTTTTTGAATACTAAGAATATTGAGATAAGGAAAACGATAATGACTGAACAGAAGGTAAATATAGAAATAATCTCAATTGTGGATTTTCCGCAAGGCAGTCCATTACCTTATAGCGTGCTTGACGCAACGCATACTAATGCTGCCTATCCTGAGAAAAATTTAGAAATACGCGGTGGCGGTTATGGTTCAGATGCGGCGGCACATCCAAGCAATGCTAATCAATTCTATGTACTTACCGATCGAGGTCCCAATGCCGACTTTGATGGTATTGCTGGTAAAGGTAAGCAGTTTTTAGTGCCCAATTATACGCCGTCTATTGGATTGTTTGAGTTACAAGCTGATGGCAAAATCATCAAGATAAAAGACATTGTGCTTAAAGATAGCAATGGCAATCCTATCTCTGGACTACCGAATCCAAAAGCCTTTGGCGGTACCAATGAAGTACCTTACGATATCAATGGTCAGCCGATGACGGTGAATCCAGATTTACCGTTTGATGAAGTGACCAACCCCATTAAAAGTAATATCAATGGCTTAGATCCCGAAGGACTTGCCGCGCTCAAAGATGGCAGTTTTTGGATCAGCGATGAATATGGTCCACATCTTGTCCACTATGACGCGGATGGGGTGGAAATTGCCCGTATCAATCCTTTTGCACATGACGAACGCAATAATGTGTTTATTGATGGTAAGCAGGTGTTATTACCGGCAGAGTTTACCAAGCGCCGTGCCAATCGTGGTATGGAAGCATTAACTATAACGCCAGACCAGACTACGCTTGTAGGTATCATGGAGTCCTCTATGGACAATCCTGATAAATCGGGTCGTGGCTCTAGTTTGGTTCGTATCGTCATTATCAACTTAGTTTCAGGGAAAATAGAGCAATATTTATATCGTCTTGATATTGCAGAGCACGTGGCATCAGGGATAGTCGCTATCAATGAACATGAATTTTATCTCATTGAGCATGGCCGCAAGTTTCCTTTACAAGATAAATCGGCAAAAAAACTTATTTATAAAATAAATATCTCTCAGGCAACAGATATTGAAACCATTATCAGTGCTGATAATCCACATATCATCCAACAAAATGATACTTTCGGTTTGACTATTGACGGTCAAACGCTCGAGCAATTGATAGCAGAAAACGAAGCAAGCTGGCAACTACTCGAAAAGCTAGCTATCAAGCCTGTTAAAAAAACTTTGGTCGTCGATGTGCTTGCTACTCTAGATTATCCGCATGATAAGCTTGAAGGATTATGGTTACGCCAAGATGGCTCGTTAGGTTTACTCAATGATGATGATTTTGCGCTGACAGATACAGAGATAGTGGATGCAAAAAGCACGATTGAACAAAAATATCTAGATAAAGAAAAAACCATAGAGGATGCCAATCGATTATATCTTGTGATGCCTACTGCATAAAAACGGTCTCTAATAATAAGACATTACATTTATCACTAACCAAAAAAAGACCTCAATCGAGGTCTTTTTTATTATTTATATTTTAGAGGCTAAGGATTTAAATAACTTTTGAGAAGCGGTCTTTATGTTTTTTATCCAGATATTCATCGAATACCATGGCTACATTACGACCCAATAAGCGACCTCTTGGTAATACGCGAATGCCAGCAGCATCCATATCAATCAAGCGGTCTTCTTGCATTTCACCAAGCTGTTGAATCTCATGAATAAAATAGGTAATAGCATCGATGCCAAATTTCTGATTGATGTCTCTAAAGTCCATATAATCGTGACACAGTAAATTCATAATCACGTATTCACGTAAGCGATCTTTGATAGAGGTTTTAATCACATTGACCGCTGGCATGATGGTAGGATTATTACGTGCCGCATCGATATTGTCTTTATATACTTGCAAATCAGTATGGTTTTGTAGGATATAACTGCTGTTGGCATTGGCAATTTGACTGATTGAAGACACGCCAAAGCCCAATAAATCACAATCGCCCATGATGGTATAGCCCTGAAAATTACGATGCAACTTGCCCTCACGCTGGGCGACGGCAAGCTCATCATCAGGTTTGGCAAAATGGTCAATGCCAATATATTGATAACCGGCTTCAGTTAAAGTATTGATGGTATTACCGAGCATCGTGAACTTATCAGATGGAGTAGGTAAATCGTCCTCTTTGATTTGACGCTGCGCCTTAAAGCGTTCAGGCAAATGAGCATAATTAAATACCGACAAGCGATCTGGCGACATCTCGATAATACGGCGTATGGTTTTATCAAAGGTTTCAGGCGTTTGATGTGGTAAGCCATAAATCAAATCGACATTGATAGAATGAAAGCCTAATTCGCGCGCCTCATTTAATACATTTTCAATAAGCTCTGCTGAATGCACACGATTGACCGCAATTTGTACGGTTTCGTCTAAATCCTGTACGCCTAAGCTGACGCGGTTAAAACCAAGAGTACGCAATACTTTTAAGGTCTCGCTACTGAGCTCGCGCGGGTCAATTTCGATAGAGTAATCACCTTGATCTTCTGGTAAAAACTCAAACTGGGTCTGCAAAAACTCCCACAGTTGTATCAACTCATTGTCTTGTAAAAACGTTGGCGTACCACCACCGAAATGTAGCTGTTTAACCAGTGGTTTTTTACCGTCTTCTGGTGGCGTTAATAACCCACGTTTGTGTTTAATTTCAGCAATTAGATAGGCTAAATAATCGCCTGCATCGCTATTCTTTTTGGTGATGATTTTATTGCAAGCACAGTAATAGCAAAGATGGCGACAAAACGGGATATGGAAGTAAAGTGATAGCGGCGCATGAGCTTCGCGCGCTTGCAGGATTTTTGTCTCAAGCCCTTCTGGTATCGATGAAAACTCTAAAGCAGTTGGGTAAGAGGTATAGCGTGGTCCCGAACGATTATACTTATTAATGATATCTTGATCGAATGCTGGCAGCTGTTTGCTGGTGATGCTGCCACGAGTACTGGCATAGGGATTGTCCGGTTGCATAACAGGACGCACTGTAGTGGGCTGATCGCTCGCATTGATGGCGTGTTCAGGTGTGCTATTGATATCAACTTGTTCTGACATGCGAGATTCCTCGTTTGACTGTATCGATCGCTATTTTGAATAAGACATTTATGGCTTTGCTAATAGCTGTATTTCTTACGAAAGCTAATAAAAAACGATTGAAATAAGTAATGACTAGTATAACAAATCACAGCTTATAGTGTCATGGACAGCGAGGTTAGTTATACAGCGACGCTAATCACATAGCTATAAAGTTGTATAGTTAGGTGATGAAAAAAAGACTCTAGGATTGTCCTAAAGTCTTTTCTATTACTATCAAATATTACGCTAATTTTATTCTCTTAATTGAATCTTATTGCCAATGGCTTGCTTAGATATTTCACCAGCGCTAAAAGGCAGACGAATCCAGTCTTTAGCAGAATAACGACGGGTCTGATCACGATGGAAAGGACGAGTCGTATCACCAGCTTGCGAGAAGGCTAGCAGTGCTTCAACGACAGGGCCTTTACTATCAAACGTTACTGATTGCATATAAGTTGGACCATTGGTCACTGGACCATAAGTGCCATCGCTGTTTTGACTTGAGCTTGCGACGTTGAAAACGCCTTCAGGACCAAAGCCACCATGCATAGGAATTTTCTCACCGTTTTTGCCTGCATCAATAACGAATTGCAAGCTGCCTAATGGGGCATCAAGCGCGATATTTTTACTGTTAAAGTAAGCAATTGAGTCACCTAATGCTCTACGCGTGTTCTCATTAATGATTAGATCACGTGGTGTATTCACTGGATCGGCTTCGTTAAAAGGAGTTCTGAATCCTGCATTATTAAGTCCACTAACACGAAGGTTGGTCCAAAATTTTCTAAAGATATGAGCGCCTTTGCTATCAAGATTATTACGACGATCCCAAGTAGCTAAGATATTACATGCTTGAGTGGCATCGATGGTACTACCGCCAGTCAGAGGTAATATAGGAAATTCTTTACAATTAGCTATTACATCATTGAGAACCAGTTCAGCCGCATAACTACGATTGCCATAGACAACTTCTTCCATATTTTTTATGTTAAAAGTAGTACCACCTAAACCATCTTTATTATCTAATCGATCCAAGATTTGCGTAAACGCCATGCGAGTCCGCAATGACAATGGAGTGGCTTCAGGAGTTGATACTCCAGCGAAAGACACTAAATTACGTTGTAGTAGTGGTGAGAATCCAGTTAATGGTTGTTTTGCATTACTGAGCCAATAACTGTCGTTAGAATTAAGGGCATAATCATCACGTATTATGAATGGTAAGTTTGAACCACCAAAAATCCCCGCTTGCGGAGAGTCAGCATCATTACCCCATTCACAGGCAGCAGTACTACCATTAAGTGCAGGTAAGTCTGAGGCAATCAGCAGAGGAAGAGCAGCTCCAGCGTTAGCACTACAGGCTGCTAGCTTTTCTCTAGTGACATTAGGTACGGTTGAAATATCAGCATAAAGCGCTTTACCGTTACGATCAGTAGCAATGGTATTGACAAACCCTAGGCCTAGAATGTTTTGCATTCTATCGACGAGATCCTCAACGCTAGTGGCCATATTCATACTACGCCACTGATTAAGTGCTCTTGGATTTTCAGAAGCCGCGTCACGGATAGTATAAACGACGTTATTAGCATCACCCCATGCTGGTAAATTAGGATTAAGTAGTTTAGCGTTTAAGATTGGTCCATATTGTGAAACATATATGTTTCGAGTCATTGTTTGATTGTTTGGCATCTTAATAGTGACTGGAACCGTTTCAATGTCACGTTGTTCAACCATGCCTGCGCTGTTGACATAGTTGTATTTAAAAGGATTACCTTTGACTAGACTAAGCTGATAAAGCGTAAAGCGCTTAGCA
Organism: Psychrobacter cryohalolentis K5; assembly: GCF_000013905.1. Classification (NCBI taxonomy): domain Bacteria; kingdom Pseudomonadati; phylum Pseudomonadota; class Gammaproteobacteria; order Moraxellales; family Moraxellaceae; genus Psychrobacter; species Psychrobacter cryohalolentis. The sequence continues at coordinate 3,023,885 of NC_007969.1, read as the reverse complement.
GTCGATACCGTATGGCTCCAAGCCACGTCTTTATTAAAGCCGATATTGATAAAAGGTTGCCCTTGCTGAGCTGAACCCATCACGTCAAGCTCACCTGGTATTGTGGTATGAAACTCATAAAAACGCTGTACGCCTTCCCATGGTTCATGCGGATTGCCATACATCACGCCACTATCAGTACCTGTTACTTCACTACCAAAGGCATAAGCGTTACTACCCCCATCTAATACATTAATAGTCGTCATATCGAATTTTTCAACCGACTCTGCTATAGGTTCAGGGCTACTCATTCTAGAGCTACCCATGACGATACCTGACACTGGGGGAGCTGTGTCTACGATTTGTCTGACGAAGTTAGAGAGTCCACCACGTAAGTTGGCTTTGCCATAAACCGTCAACAAATCATCTAGCGTGATCTCACGTACCCATTCGGCATTGGCACAAGCAGGATCAATGTTAGCCACACCTGTATCACGTAGATAACGGCTAAAGCCTGCAGCATAGCCTGTGACTGCATCGATAGTTTCAGGGTCTTGCGCTGCTAAAAATTCAGCACGCCTGGCGGGGGTGTTATACCAGGTGTAAAAAACGTCGCTTCCTTCGTTGCCTTGAGCCCCTAAATAAAGCAAGCTTTCACCTCTAGCAACGACAACTTCACGCGCTAGCGAACAAAAATTATCTTCGGCAAAGGCATAACCTACACCGTAGCCCAAGCCCTTATAGTCTTTAGCGGTGATATGCGGGATACCAAACTCAGTGCGCTGGATATCCACTGCATAGGTGTCATTAGTATTTCCATTGCTACTAAGATTGTCACTATCCGAACAACCAGACAATCCCAATGAGACTGCCGCCGTTAATAACGTAAGCGTGTACACACGCCGATTAAGCACTTTGATGCTCATAAGCTTACCCATCCATGGTTAATTGGTGTTATTTAAAGATGTAGCAGAAAATCATTCAACATGCTTTAAACGATCAATAAATTCCTTTTATTGCTCATGCTTTTTTATTGTTTAGGTTTATTAACCGTCAGGCTTTTCAATGGTTAATCGTGATGTCAGTTAAAACATCAAAATGTACTTAAAACCTATAGAAATTTGATGAATATGATAAACAAAAAGCATTTCTCAATCATATAACAATTTCAAACGTCTACGCTAGTGAATAAACCAAACAAATAAATACGCAACATTTGCGCACTTATTAATAATCCTCTATGATCGATCAATCTCTCTATAGGAAAGGCTTATGTCGTTTGCTCAAGTCTATACCCGCTCGGTCGTCGGGCTGCACGCACCTGAGGTCATCATTGAAGTGCATTTGTCGCAAGGACTGCCAGCATTGACCATTGTTGGTTTGCCTGAAGCGGCGGTACGTGAGAGCAAGGATAGAGTGCGCTCAGCGATACTCAATTCTGGATTTCAGTTTCCTAATAGACGTTTGACGATTAATTTAGCACCCGCCGATTTACCAAAGGATGGTGCTCGCCTTGATTTACCGATTGCTATCGGTATTTTGGCAGCCAGTGATCAGTTGGATCCAACGGTATTGTCAGGGTTTGAGTTTATTGGGGAGTTGGCGCTCAATGGTGAGCTGCGGCAAGTAAGCGGTAGTTTGGCGGTTGCACGAGCAATGAAAGCTGAGGTATTGGCGACGCAACTGTTAAAAGGTGATGAGAAAATGATGTCGTCAACACGGCAACTCATTGTCCCAACCATCAATGGGGCAGAAGCTAGCCGTGTGGATGGCATCACCGTATTGGCAGCGACAAATTTAAAAGCCGTATGCAATCACTTGCAGTCACTTACCGATAGCAGTCTTTCGGATGAGCGCTTAGCGGCAGTAGAGCCAAATCAAATCCAGCAGCATATAGGCTATCAAGTAGATTTGGCAGACGTAAAAGGACAGCATCATGCACGGCGTGCCTTAGAGATTGCAGCAGCAGGTGGTCATTCATTGTTACTTACAGGACCACCGGGTTCAGGTAAGACCTTGATGGCGTCACGCCTGCCAACTATTTTGCCAGATTTGAGTGCAGAAGATGCGCTAGAGGTTGCCAGTACGTATTCGGTTGCCGATAGTGATTATGATTATGGCACACGACCTTTTAGACAAGTTCATCACACCATATCAGCGGTGGCATTGGTCGGTGGCGGTTCACGTCCCAAACCGGGTGAGATTACCCTTGCCAATAAGGGCGTACTATTCCTTGATGAGTTGCCTGAATTTGATCGTACGGTGTTAGAGGTACTGCGCCAACCACTAGAGGCAAAACAAATCACTATTAGCCGTGCCAACTCACAGATGACCTTTCCAGCAAATTTTCAACTGGTGGCGGCGATGAACCCGTGCCCGTGTGGCTATGATGGTGATGGCTCAGGGCGGTGTCGTTGCAGAGCTGAGCAGATTAAACGCTATCAAGATAAATTATCAGGACCACTACTTGATCGTATTGATTTACATATTACCGTACCAGCATTACCGATTGCGGATTTGCAAAACGCTCAAGCGGGAGAAACCTCCGAGCAAGTACGTACTCGAGTATCGGCAGCACATAATCGCCAATTAATACGACAGAACAAGGTCAATAATGAGCTGAGTCCTAGTGAAATTGATAAATATATTCAGCTAGGGGCGGGCGAGCAGCAGCTATTACAGCTCGCCCAGCAGCGCCTTAATTTATCTGCTCGTGGCTACCATAGGGTACTACGCGTTGCACGAACTATTGCTGATTTGGCGGACAGCGCGGATATCACGAGCGCCCATGTATCTGAAGCGCTCAGTTATCGTAGTAAATGATAGTTTTAAGATCCAATTATAGTAGATACACTTTTAAAAGAATACAGTGCTACTGGGATTAATTATTCGCAGCCTCTGTCTGCGTAGGCACAGTAAGCAAGAAAAATTGATACCAGTAGCATCTTATAATTTTTGTACTTCTTTTATTTAAGACTGACTATATTTGCAGGCTAACTCTTTAATAAATAGTCCACCAAAGCGCTAAAATCATCGAAGGCTGCCGTAGGATTAAGCTCACGAATATCTTGCCCATAGTTATAACCATAAGACAATGCGAGCGTGTCCATATTGGCATTTTGTCCCGCTAAGATATCATTTCTTGAATCACCAATCATGACCGCTTGTTTTGGAGTAACATTCAACGTCTCACAGACATGTAATAACGGCGCGGGGTCTGGTTTTTTGCTAGACAAGCTATCACCGCCAAGCACTTCGCTAAAGATGTCTTGCCAGCCAAAGGCTTGCAGTATTTTTGGTACAAAACGAATCGGCTTATTGGTGACCAATGCCAGCTCATATCCTGCTGCTTGTAGCTTTCTGAGCCCACTATCAACATCGGGGTAAGCGACAGTTTTGCTGCCACTGATATTTTTATAAGCATCGAAAAATACTTGCTCAGCATGGTCGACGGCTTCTTTGGCTAATTCACCCTCTAAAACCTCTATCTTACCAACCAAGGCGCGCTCAACAAGCATTCTTGAGCCATTACCGACCCAGTTACGAATGCTATTGAGAGGATAGGGCGTTTTGCCAAGGGTAGTCAGCATCGCATTGGTCGCATCCGCCAAATCTGGCACGCTATCAATAAGGGTACCATCAAAATCAAAAATTAAAAGTTGCTTATCCATTATTTCTACCCGTTAAAAGTGCTGTATTTTTTATTGATATTCGGTTAATGTTGATTACCATAGCATAAGAAACCAGTAAGCCTTAATTTTGCTATCCTATTCAATATCTTTATAGCGCTCACGGTGTTCAGCTTTCATCGCTAAATAATCTTTATTTTCACGGCATAAATCCCATTTTTCCTTAAAAATACGTGCAGACTCTGCTTTGATAGGGTCTTCGATTTGTCGTGGTAACTCTTCGCGACCATGCGCGCCGCTTTGACCTTTTTTATCATCAGGGACCGCCCCTTTATACTTTTTACCGCCTTTATGATTGGCATAGCGGCGGGCACGGGTAAAACCCATTTGAATAAATTTGCGTGCCATATCAGCGCCTACAAAGTCATGGGCTGCTAGATAATCTAAAAACATCTGATAAATAGTATCGCTACTCTCAAGCGCAATCTCAGGGGTGGCAAAGCGCCAGTACGGCAGTATCTCAGACTTATAAGGCTCTACCAATAACACCCCTTGCTCACCGCGACCGACACGGTACAGCTCAGGCTGCGCGCGCAAATCTAAATTTTTATAATCCAAGTCATAATCAAATTCTCTCATTATCTTACCTATCGGCTATCCATAGATGCCTTAGTATAAAGAGACTACACGATTCAAATGTAGCATAGATATGTTATAGATCGGTGAAAGTGAGCATCAATAGAAGTGAGTCATGATTGCAGGCATAAAAAAAGCCTCAAACAGTGATGTTTGAGGCTTTTTAGAATACTTAAACGAATGGTGGCTCGAGGCAGGTTCGAACTGCCGACACACGGATTTTCAATCCGTTGCTCTACCGACTGAGCTATCGAGCCGTCTTCGTTGAGGCGCTATTAAACTAAATATAGCGCTTACTGTCAAGAGGTTTTTGCATTATATGTAATAAAAGGGCAAAAATAATGAACGAGTCATCGAAATAAGCCTATTTAGGCTAAAATTAATCCTTGACGCGTAGTAGCTCGTATTCAGTCATAATACGATGAATCTCGGCATCAACCGCAACAAATGCACGCACGCCTTTTTTGACTTCAGCATCATAAACCAGTTTGATAAACTTAGCATCAATCGCACGACCGCGATTTTGCAGATGTACGGTGAGATACTGCAAGCGTTTGGCATCGGTCTGCCCATCATCAAAGCAAGCAACTGCGGCGATAGGCTTGTCATTAAACATACCGACATACAGCGTTTGACCACGTTTAAAACCTTGCTCAATAATAGCCAATACGTCAGCACCATCAGGCTGGCTATCATCGGTGTCATAGAGCGCCTCTAAGCGCTCGGCTAATTCGTTTTCACGAGTAGGCTTTTTGATGAGTGGCGCATCCAAACTATTGATGGCAATGGCTTCTAAAGGCATGTTCAATTCCTATAATTTAATACAGCAAGGCATAATAGAATCAGCAAAGGTGACGATTGATAAAACTGAAGCTATTATTTTAGCAGAATACGAGAATTTTGTGCGTGGTTTACTGCTTGGTCATGGCAGTAAATGGTAGGGTTTGCTATGATGAAGATAGACAAGGTTCTGTGTGCATCAAGCCTCATATTTTGGCTTGTTGAACAGGCTTTTTGAATAAGCATTGAACTTATTTTTAGCCTGATTGTTTTATTATCTATTTTAGACGCTAGTAAGAATATATTGGGCATTTTTCGCCCTATTTTATTGACCGCTTTTCATTTATAGAGAGTAGCCATGACCGCCAATTTAACGACGACAGCCAATATACCCAATACAGCTGAGCAAGATCCTACGCAAAAACTAAATTTACATGGTCGCCCTGAACGTATCGCGACTGTTGAGCGTATTACTGCTGAGACCCAAGTGACCTGTACGGTCAATCTTGATGGTACAGGGCAAGGTACTGTGGACACTGGCGTCCCGTTTTTGGATCATATGATTGACCAAATCAAGCGTCACGGTTTGTTTGACTTAGACATCAAATGTACCGGTGATACTTTCATCGATGATCACCACAGTGTTGAAGATACAGGCATTACGCTTGGTCAAGCATTTAACAAAGCATTAGGTGATAAAAAAGGTATCCGTCGTTATGGGCATTTTTACGCGCCACTAGACGAAGCATTGACGCGTGCGGTTGTTGATTTATCTGGTCGTCCAGGTCTGCATATGGATATTCCCTTTACGCGCTCGCATGTCGGCACTTTTGATGTCGATTTATTTAGCGAATTCTTCTATGGTTTTGTGAATCATTCGTGGATGACCGTGCATTTAGATAATCTAAAAGGCAAAAACAGTCATCATCAAATCGAATCTACCTTTAAAGCCTTTGCTCGTGCGCTACGTATGGCGTGTGAATACGATGAACGTGCGCTAAATACCTTGCCATCGACCAAAGAGGCGTTTTAGATGAGTCGTGCCACAAAAATTGCACTATTAGATTATGGTATGGGTAACTTGCACTCAGCCAGCAAAGCATTATCAGCGGTCGGGGCAGAAGTCTCTATCACCAATGACCCAAAAGTCGTGGCGGCAGCAGATAAGATTTTCTTCCCAGGCGTCGGTGCTATGCGTGATTGTATCGCTGGCATGCATGCGGCAGGTATTGACGAGGTCATACGTCAGGCGATATTTAATAAGCCTGTTATGGCTATCTGTGTTGGCATGCAGGCGTTATTTGAGCAGTCTGCTGAAAATGGTGGCACGCCTTGTTTGAGCATCTTAGATGGCACGGTACCCGCTTTTGATCCGGCATGGAAAGATGAAAAAGGGGTACAAATAAAAGTACCGCATATGGGCTGGAATACTATTAGTGGCATGGATTTTGAGCATCCATTGTGGAGTGGTATCGAAGACAAGGCGCATTTTTATTTTGTGCACAGTTATTACTGTGAGCCAGCAGATAGCTCGCAAGTGGCTGCTATTTGTGATTATGGTCAGCCGTTTTGTGCCAGTATCTTGCAAGATAATTTATTTGCCACCCAGTTCCATCCAGAAAAAAGCCATACCGCAGGTTTGCAGCTATTAAAGAATTTTGTAGACTGGGATATTTAAGAATAAGTATGACATATTTGGTTGCGCAGTCAGGTTGGCAAAGGCACAATCTGAGCGAGGAAGGAGCACAGTACTGCTTTGCTCTCGCGCAAAAGAGTTTGCATGGTCGCAAACTCTTTTTTATTCTTATTTTAAGCTTAATGACTTCCTACTCTCTTATATGTGGAATAAATAGTGGACTTTTATCTCTTTAAAAACGGCGTCGTGAGTGCCACAGGATTAGAAAAAGATGCCCTACATATTTATGTGGGCATCAGTGTTTATCTATTGAGCGTTATTTTGCTGCGTCCAATTTTCAAAAAATACAGTATCAGAGCGTTTATCGCTTTAATTATGGTGACCTGTATTGCTTTATTAGGCGAGTATTTGGATAACCGTCAGACCATTACCGAGCTAGGTCTCGCAGGGATAGAAAGCGCAGAGCTGATGGCAAGTATCCACGATATTATCAATACTTGTATGCTGTCGTATGTGCTTTATGGACTTACCATGTGGACGAAGATTTTTCAGTCAATCAGTACAGTCAAACCTATGATTAAAAGGCAGAAAAAAACGGACTATTCATAAGTCCGTTTTTTACTATTGAACTATTTTTATCATTGAAGTTATGATGCTTTGTTATTTTTAGCTTCATCATACAACTCACGTACTACTTCACCAATTGCTCTAATACCATCAGTCAGTGTTTGCTCATCAGCAGCGATACTCATACGAATACACTCGTGTGCGTGCTGATAATCGCTGACATCGACACCGGGGAAGAAGTACTCGCTTGGTACAATAAGCGTACCTTTTTCTTTTAGGCGCTCGTACAGCTCAAGCGTACTAATCGGCAAGTCTTTAAACCACAACCATAGGAAAATCGCGCCTTCAGGCTTATGAATCATCAATGGATAATCGCCCAATGCTTCTTTTAACAGCTTCACGGCAAGGGTGACCTGCTTTTGATAAAACGGCTTAATCTCATTATCAGCTAATTGCTTGATACGATCGTTTTCTACCAATGGCGTGGCAATCGCTGCACCAAATCTTGTCGGTGCTAGATTCACCACCGCATTCATCGCGCTGACGGCTTCGATCACTTTCGCATCGGCCACGATAATCCCCGTACGCATACCGGGCAGGCCAATTTTAGACAGGCTAAAGCATAGAATCGTATTGTTATCCCAATTCAGATGCGCGTCAGAGTAGATGATGTTAGGGAAGGGCATACCGTAGGCGTTATCGATAATCAGCGGTATGTCATACTGTTTGGCAATCTCGGCCAAATGCGCCATTTCGTCATCGGTCAGCACGTTGCCAGTAGGATTGGTCGGGCGTGAGCAGCAAATCGCGCCGATGCGACCTTCCTTTAATGCTGGCAAGTTCTCTAACGCTTCAAAGTCGACGCGATATTTAAAGAAACCTTCCTCGCCATCATGCGTCACTTCATCGATATGCGGTAGTACCGCTGCGAAATGCTGACCTTCGACATGCACGTCGCTATAGCCGATATACTCAGGGGTCAATGGCAGTAGAATGGATTTGTCTAAAGACTGGCTCTGTTCATCAATGAAAGCGCCACCGAATAGGTTGAATAGATAGAAAAATGCATTCTGTGAGCCATTGGTCAGCGCGATATTTTCTGAGGTCAGATTCCAATCATAATGACGGTTAAAGAAGCCAACCAAGGCATCGATAAAGGCCGAATCACCTTGTGGATTAGAGTAATTCGCCATGCTGATGATAGCGCTACTATTGGCCTCACCCGCATCATTGTCATTACCAAGCGCTTTATACGTTTCCAAAAATAACTCATTGACGGCATCAATTTTGGCAGGGTTACCACCGCCCAGCATATTTACAGGCTGATCGCTTTTTAGCGCGTCGCCTAGATCGTCCATTAATTGTGAGATGCCAGTGGGCTGGGTAAATTTTTGACCGAACTTTGAGAATTTCATAAGACTACCATACTGTTTTGGAGGATTTTGTAAGAAGGAATTTGATTGATAAAAGTTAGGCTAGTATAGCAAATGACTGGGGTGAGGAGAGCTAAGTCTAAGAAATCTCCAACATGATTTATTAAGATTACTTTATAATTTTAAAAAATGTTATTTATTTAAATTTTATAGAGAGTGGAGTGCGCTGAATGTCTGCTAAAAAGAAATATAAAAAAGATACTATGGTTAAAGGATGGGTTTTACAAGAAAAGCTAGGAGCTGGCGGAAGTGCAGAAGTGTGGATTGCAAAAAAAGGTAATAAAGTGGGTGCTATTAAATTGCTACAGTACTTAAGAGAAAATCCGTATTTAAGATTCAAAAGAGAAGTAAGTTCTTTGCTAGATAGTCAAAATATTGATGGTGTTATGAAGATAACAGAGTATGACCTAAATACAGACTTTAAGAAAAACCTACCTTATTTTATAATGCCAGTAGGGACTAAATTTAGTAAGTGGAGAGAAGGTAAAAGCATCTTAGAAGCTATTAAAGAACTAACTAATTTGGGTGAAACCATAAAAAATCTACATGACAAAGGGTATTATCATCGCGATATCAAACCTGCAAACATTTTGTTTGTAGACGATAGGTTGTATTTGGCAGACTTTGGGCTTGTTAAATTCCCTAATAATAAAGATATTACTGAAGAAAAAACAGATGTTGGTCCTAAGTTTACTATGGCACCAGAAATGAGACGCAATGCAAGTGTAGCTAGCGGTGAGTTTGCAGATGTATATTCGTTTGCCAAAACTCTTTGGATTACAATCACTGGTAATAATAAATGTTTTGATGGACAGTATAATGTTCTATCAACTGTAGGTCTGAGCAATTACTATGGAGGACTATACTCTAAATCATTCGATGTTCTATTAACAGAATGTACAGAAGATTCACCAAACCAGCGACCAAAAATGATAGAGGTTGTTAGAAGGTTAAAAGAGTGGACAGAAATTAATAATGACTTCCATTCGAGGAATTTGACAGAATGGTTTGATTTACAACGTAGTATATTTCCTGCTGGAGCACCGAAATCGGTAACTTGGGTCGATAAAAATGATATTTTAATTATATTAAATCAAATTGCGCAGGTTGAAAATTTAAATCATATGTTCTTGCCTGATGGGGGAGGTAATACATTCATTGGTGCAAGTATGGCTAACGAAGAAGGGTTTATAGCTATACAAACAAGTCCAAAGTCCTACTACATTTTAAAACCCAAAAAGCTTACTTATGAATCTTTCGGTATGGACTCCCAGTGGAATTATTTTAGATTAGAGGTTGAAATATCTCCACATACAGATGTATATGAAAATTTGTATTTCAATTACTCATATGAAGAGGTCGTTGAAGTTGAACCAACACTGTATGTTGATAGAATTCATTGGGACGAGAATGAGTACAATGGTGAATATTTACCAGAATCTGCAAACCGTATATGTAGGTATGTTAGCGGTTCATTTGTAATATTCAGTACACGTTCAATTTATAATCGCGTATCAGGTACTTATGATGGAAGACATAATAAGATGTCAGAAGATGAGTTTAGAGATTACATAACTAAGGGTGCTATAAGTCATGCAGAGCATCTTGCTATTACATAGACCAAGATACTTTATTGTTTAAAAAATCTTTTAAGTTTTGTAATGGTTATTGGCTGGAGTCACAGTTTAGCCCTGATAGCAGCGGTTATCCTGACGAGTTAGGCAAGTTGCAGTCGCTAAGTTTCTGTGTGACTACTTGAGCAAGAAGTATAGCCGCTGCCTAGACTAGCAAAGATTAACGGATTAAAAAACCCTCTATTATGAACCGACCCCCATAAGTTGGACACAACTTATGGGGGTATTTTTATGCGTTACGATCTAGACTTTAAGATGCAAGTCATCGCATACTATCTGCAAGGACATACCGGACTTGCCACAAGTGAGAAGTTTAAAGTAGATTCGAAACTTGTACAAAAATGGGTTAAGCAATATCAAAGCGGTGGTATAGACGCGATCAAGCCAAAGACAAGTAAGGCTAAATACAGCAGTGGGTTTAAATACAAAGTGATTACGACCATGCTGACGCAAGGATTAAGTCAATCCGAGGTCGCTTTAACATTTAATATCAGCTCACCTGCTTTAATTAGCCACTGGCACAAAGCATATCGACAACAAGGCATGTCTGGACTAATAACCAAGCCTAAAGGTAGAGCCGCCATGACCAAGCCATTTATCACAAGCAAACCAGATGATGAGAAAACCTTAGCAGAGCTTAAGCGTGAGAATGAATACCTACGTGCAGAGGTTGCGTACCTAAAAAAGCTCGATGCCTTGCTCAAAGCGGAGGAACAAGCAGGCAAAAAGCAAGGCTCATCGAAGCACTAAGACAAGAGCACCCTTTATCTGCTTTGCTAAACATCGCTAAGATGGCTAAAAGTGTCTTTTACTACCATAGGTGTCAGTTTGACGTTAAAGACAAATATGGAGACTTAAAACAGCGTATTACTGAGCTTTACCATCAGCATAAAGGCAGGTATGGTTATCGTAGAGTCACGGCTGCATTAAAGCAGCTAGATTGTCATCATAACCATAAGCTCATCGCTAAGCTTATGCATGACATGAAGCTTAGCGCAAAGATAAGACGTCAGAAGTATCGCTCCTATAAAGGACAACAAGGTAAGATTGCGAAGAACTATTTAAAACGCCAGTTTCATGCAGATAAACCAAATAAGCGCTGGCTGACCGATATTACTGAGTTTAAGGTGGGTGATGATAAGCTGTATTTGTCACCCATACTTGATTGTTATAACAATGAGATTGTCAGTTATACACTCTCAAAGAGACCCACTTATGACTTAGTTGGCAAGATGCTAGAGGATGCTTTGGCAAAGACGAAAGCGTGCCGTGATAACAAGTTAATGCTGCACTCTGATCAAGGATGGCATTATCAAATGAGACTGTTTGGACAGGTGCTGAAACAGCATGGTATTAAGCAAAGTATGAGCAGAAAAGGCAACTGTTTGGATAATGCGCTCATGGAGGGGTTCTTTGGTACCCTAAAGTGTGAGACGATTTATATTGAAAAGCCTAATTCGATTGAAGGTTTAGAGAAACAGATTCATGAGTATATTCACTACTATAATCATGAAAGAATTCAACTCAAACTAAAAGGACTGAGTCCTGTTAAGTACAGAACTCAGTCCTTGATATAAACTAAACCGTCCAACATTTGGGGGTCAGTTCAATTAAGAGGGTTTTTTATATGAAGCGAAAACTGAAGATACTTAGATCATCGCCCTTACCCTCGCCATAATCCCGCGACCAATCACCAGTCTCACATAAATAATGGCAATGGCAAACAGCAATACGACTAACGCCATACTACCAATACTCAGGCTTGCCCATGGCACACTAAAGCGTAGATTAAACCATTGGGTGAGGGCAGCCCATGCGCCCACGCTGGCGATAATGATCGCAAATGTCGCCGCACTAATTCCCAATACCCCAAGCTCTAGTATGTTTAGCATATACAAGTCGCGTTTTTGCATCCCTAGCAGCCTAAATGAGGCGCTTTCTTGCAGACGGTCTTGTGAGGTGGATAATAACGAGCTAATCAGTACCATGACACCAGTCAGTAAGGCGAGTAGCGTAAAGACGTAGACCAAACGGCTCATTTGCACCACAAGCTCTTGAATTTGCTGAGCGATAGCTGTACCGTCTATCGTCGTCACCGCAGGGAATTGTCGTACCATTTTTCCTTGCAGATCTGGAATATCATCAGCGTTTACATGGGCGGTGGCAAATTGAATCTGCGGGGCAGCAGAGAGAACAGCTGGCTCAAATAAAAAGTAAAAATAAGGACTGGGTCCTTGCTCGAAACGCGAGCGGATACTGGTAATCTGCCCGACGATTTCAATCCCTTGGATATTAAAACGCACTTCATCACCCATACCGACATTCAGTAAGCTGGCAGCAGTATCCAAAATAGATAAAGGCGCAACGGTTGACGATGAGTCTTTATTTTCATTGTTAATGGGTGCATACAGCTGATTGTCTACTACAGCATCCGTAATGAATTCAGTGTCCATTACTGTATCTGCATAGCTGAGATTAAAGACACGTGCAGGGTCATCAAAGCCATCAGCAGGCTCGATATCCTGCACAGGTATATTATTGGCAGTCACTACTCGAGCGCGTATAACAGGGTAGTAGCTCACTGGTGCGCCAATAATGCTATCAATCTCATCATGCTGATTACTCTGAATATCTAACAAAAATAAATTGGGTGCATCTTCAGGATAAGCGTTAATAAACTGGGCGTTGATACTGTAATTAAGTGTTGTAATGAGAGTCAGTACGGCTACCGATAGTGCTAAGGTGACAAAAAATAATGCCGATTGGTTGCCTTTACGCGCAAGGTTATGAATCGCAATACGCTGCATCCAGCCTATTTTAGCGTTACTTGCGATACGTGCCAGTAACCACAGCCAGCCGCGTGCCAATAGCCAAAATATACTCACAAAGCCAATTAAACCGATTAATAACTGCGCGCCAAATAACCATCCACCTACTTCATAAACAAAAAACACATATAGACCAGCCAGCATCAACCCATACCAAAGTAACGGCAAGCGTTTATACCAAGGCAGGTGTTGCACAGCTGAGCTTGCACCTTGATTGAGCAAGGTAGCAGGTTTGGTGGTATTCAATGCGCTCAAGCCACGTTGGGCGATGAGTAGCGTAAGCACCAAGGCTATGACGGTGGTTTTGATGGCACTAATAGGATTAATAGCCAAGCTGACATCCGTTGGCAAGATAGCCACAAGATAAGGCTGACCGACTTTGAGTAAGCCAAAGCTGACTAAAATTGCTGCGATACAAGCGATGATGGCAGTGATAATAAGGAGCTGATAGTAGCTGCGTTTTAGCGACTTAAGGGGCTCACCCAGTGCCAAACGTATCGCATTGCTCGACTGCTGCTTGGTCACAAATGCTGTGATGACGCCATACATAGCCACTGCGGACAATAACAATACGGCAATGACCAAAAGCTTTAAAAACATCAATACATTATCAGAGATACGCGATACCGAGGTGTCCGCAGATTCTGCATCAGAGAGCTCGATATCAGGATAATTCGTCAATATTTGCGTCAGTTTATCGCGCTGGGTCGCCATCAATTCTGCATTACCTGCCAGCTCAATACGGTAATTAATACGGCTACGCTGTCCCAATAGATTGGTTGCCTCTAATGCCTGCTGGGGCATCAAAATACGCCCACCAAAGCCAAAGGCGCTCAGCGGACGGTCAGGCTCTTTTGTCAGCACATCACTAATGATGAATTGCGCATCACCAATAGTGATTTGGTCACCAATATCAGCGTTTAAACTTTTGAGTACTTCGGGGGCGACCACTATATTATTGGCTGTAAGCTGCTGCCATAAGGACTGTCCTGATGCCAGCTCGACGTCACCATATAATGGGTAGGATTGGGAAACTGCTTTTATGCTGGCAAGCAAAGTCTGCTCATCAGTGACGACCATCGCGCTAAACTGATAGTCAAAAACCGTTTGTGTGTCGGCAAGGGTATCAATCTGCGTTAATACTTCGCTTGGCCAATCTTGCTTACTGTTTAATATTAAATCGCCACCGACCAAAGCGCGCTGATTATCATTGATATAGGTGTCAACTGACTGCTGGATAGAGTCCAGTGTGAGGTAGGTCGCAAGTGACAGCGTCAAAGTCAGTAAAAATAATACTGGATATATCCAGCGCTGCCACCAGCTACGGCTGAGTGCTTGCGCACCCAATCCTTGTAAACCTAATTTTTGTAAACCAAGGGTACTCGTCAATAGCTGGCGTACGATACCGCCATTAGCGTCTGACTCTTTAGCCATGGTGGTATTAGTAATATCAGTCGATGAGGTGTCTTCTACATTTTTATTATCCATTACGATACAATCCGCCCATCATGCATGGTGATAACGCGATCTGCCATGTCAGCTAGTGCTGAATCATGGGTGACCACTACCAACGCTGAGCCAGTTTTCTGACGCAAATCCAGTAATAGCTGCATCACTTGATTGGCATTTTGTTCATCTAAGTTGCCGGTAGGCTCATCAGCAAATACAATCTTTGGGCGTGATACCAATGCGCGAGCAACTGCTGTACGCTGCTGCTCGCCACCTGATAACTGGTTTGGCAAGCTATGACGCCGATGACCCAAATCAACTGCCTCCATCAACTCATCGACACGCGCCGCATCTGGGCGACGGGCAATATCTAATGGAAAAGCGATGTTTTCAGCAACGGTTAGCGTTGGTAGTAGATGAAAGGATTGAAAAACAAACCCCATATCGCGCTGTCGAATGATGGCTAGCGCATCTTCATTTAATCGGCTTAAGGTTTGACCTGCCAGCTCAACGTCGCCGCTATCAGGATAATCTAATGCCGCTAACAAACCCAACAAGGTGGATTTGCCAGAGCCAGATTTACCCATGATCACCACAAACTCGCCAGCATTAACGTGAATGTCGACGTCTTTAATAATAGACAAGGACTGGTCACCAACGTGTACGGTTTTATTTAGCTTAGTGGCAGTGAGCAGCGCTGCTTGCGAGGTAGGTAATGCTGATGTCATTGTGCTGTCTCAGTAGGCGTATTGGTCACATTCGACGGATTTATTTTTTTAAGCTCAGGCTGTAATATCGGCAAGATATTGTTATTAACGATCAGCGTATAACCTTCTTTGGTCGGATGAATGGCATCGGCTTGATTGAGCTTAGGGTCGCCGCCAACACCGTCTAAAAAGAACGGAATAAGCGTCACGTTCATGTCTTTCGCCACTCTTGGATATATCGCTGCAAAAGATTTTACATAATCAGAGCCAAGGTTGTCATAGATCTGCATACCGCCCAAGATAACCACGCTGTCATTGTCCTGTAAGCGTTTTACGGCAGTACGAATATTTGCTTCAACCGTCGCGACATCAATACCACGAATAGCATCATTGGCACCAATGGTCAAAATAGTGATATCAGGTTTGGTCTGTAATACCCAATCCAAGCGATTGACCAAACCGGTACTGGTCTCGCCGCTCAATCCTGAATTGATGACTTTTACATCTTTATAACCAAGTTCTTGTAAGCGTGTTTGTAATTGAGCAGGGTAATTGTCATCATTATCAACGCCAAGCCCTTCGGTTAACGAGTCACCTAATGCCAATATGGTCAAAGGCGCTGGTTGTTCAGCAGGGTTCGTTGTAGATGTGGTTTGAGACACTTGGATATCGGAGGTTTGACTGGTATTTTTATTGCTGTTTTGACTGCCAGTATCCGTCTGAGCTTCATTAGCATCAGGCGTTTTTTGGCAACCACTGATTGCGATTGCTACCGTCAATGCGACAACCGTGAGCAAGCGCTGCGGCAAGCGAAAAGGTCTGTTCATCATAATTCTGCTGTCCTATAGGCAATAGAGCCAGTCTAGCAGAATCAGATAAACAGCAATATGGTGCAAAAGTTAATCGATTAATGATAAAAACTAAACCTTCTTCCCATCGACCATCACCGGACGGCTGACCAGCCATGCAAATCCTACGTTTACCACCATCAATATCAGCATAATCAATAAGGGCAAATCCCAGCTATCCGTTGCTTCATGTAACCAACCAGTCCCCAATGGACCAAAAAACGCAATCAAATAACCGACTGCTTGCGCCATACCCGATAGCTCACTTGATTGATTGGCGGTATAAGTACGCATTGAAAACAGCATCATACTTAAGGTAAAAATCGCTGAACAACCAATGCCCATCAGCGCCGACCACAACCACGCCAAATCAGCAGATAAATAGCTGACACCTAAGATACCAATCACATTTAAAACCGCTGCAAGTACCGCCAGTGCCTGAATAGGTCGTCCACGATTGACCAACCATGTTAAGCTTAAAATCGCCACAGGTGCCATAAACTGGAATACCGAGTTCATCTGTCCCGCGCTTACTGCTGACAAGCCTTTACTGAGCCAAATCGACGGTAAAAAACTGGCAGCCGTATAAAAAAGCAGCGATTGTAAGCCCATAAATATCGCAATTTGCCAAGCAAAGGGTGTGCGCCACATAGAGATGGGCGATGGGGCTTGAACGCCTTCAGCAAGCGGTACTACGGGCTGATGGTTTGAAGAACCCAAACGCAGTCGTAGCAGTACCCATATTATTAAGGCAAAGACGCCCAAAATCGACCAACCACCAAGCGCCCATTGCCAGCCTACTTGCTCAGATAATGGCAAGACCACGCCCGCGACAATCCCTGCCGACACGGTCATAGTGAGACTGAATAATCCAGTAACTAAAGGAATATGATTGGGCGTACGTTGCTTGATAACAGGCGCCGCAAGGGTATTAGCAAAACCAATCGCTAACGTCAACAGTAATGTGCCGCCCAAAAACCCCATCCAAGTGGGAATAAGGCTGCGAATAATCATACCTATTGTTAGGAGGCTAATCATCGCAATTAAAGTGTTTTCAAGCCCAAAACGCTTACCAATCGCTGGCGAAATAAAAGCCCCAAGTGCAAAAGTCAGCATCGGCACCGCGCCAAGCCAGCCAATTTGGGTTTCGGAGATATTGAGCGCTCCTTGAACCACCGGCGCTATAGAACCTAGTGCCACAATGGGCGAGCGCATATTGGTCGCCAATAGAATCATGGCACATAGCACCAGCCAAAACGTAAAGCGCGAAGAGGGCAGCTGAAACGGCAAAGGCTTATCCGTCTGAGACTGTAAAGGCAAATCATTTTGCACATTAGGAGAGGTAGACATGGCAGCACGACTATTATTAGAATAAGAAAAAGGACACGTCATTAAACAGCGCCGAAGAGTCGTCGCTTGCAAAATAACACCGAAAAAATCTCACAAAGAAGATGAGTGAGACGAAAAAATAGAATATCGAAATATTGGCAGAAAGCAATTCATATGAACTTGCTACCTTAACGGGTAAGGCAATATGAATATCTATAAGTAGTGATGTAGAACAATAACGCTGCGCCATAAAAAAATAGCGCCAGCCCTTTTTTTATAAGGTCTGGCGCTATTATAAGAACAAATGACGGCTAAATACTACCAGCGTATGGTAACAAACCGACTATTTATACTGATTTGCCCAATTGAGCCGCTTTTAAAGCGTTCTCTTGTTGTTCAGCGATTAGAGAATCGCATTTATTAGGATCATCACCGCAGTACGAGCATTTCTCATTGCCCATCAATTTGGCAACACCGCCACAAGATCCTCTAAGCGGCTTTTTATTGACCATATAACCGATACCCATAAAGATAAAAAACAGCATGAATACGGTAAAGGTGATAGCAAGCATGGGAAGCAGTTGGCTAAGCATAGAGGAGACCTCGCGTTAAAAGTAGGACGGTTATCTGTGTGATAACCTCTTAATAGTATAGCAAAAATTCATCTTGTCCGTTTGAGCTTCTCAGCTTAGTAAGACAATTTCAGAAAGATACCGAATTAGCTTCTATTAGTGTTTTTAGATTTAGCTGGACTTTTTATCAGCACGTAATGCTTGCATAGCAGGTGTTTGCACCACTTGCCAATCATCAATGCTGTCCGCAGCTGCTTCTATGCTCACACCATCTGCCAACACGACAAACAATGCCGCTATGTTTTGCTCCTTGGCGACGCTCAAAGCTTTTTTGTAAGGCATAGCAGTTAAGGCGGTTGCCCAAGCATCAGCCAGCGCGACGGTGTCTGCCGCGACGGTTACCGATGGCGCACCACCTACAATCGGCTCACCTGTGGTCGGGTCAATGGTATGACTGTAGTGCTTACCATCAAAGACGACTGAGTTTCGATAGTTGCCAGAGGTCGCCAGATGCATCGTGTTGCCATTATTTATCGGTTGGCGAATCACTGCCATAGTTTGACGCTCGCTGACGGTACTACCTTCAATTGGTGCATCAATCGCAATTTGCCAAGGTTGTTGTTGCGCACTGACACCAGAGGTTGCCACCTCACCACCAATCTCAACCATATAATTGCGAATTTGATAATTGTTTTTTAGCACATCAGCGATGACATCGACACCATAGCCTTTAGCCACTGCTGAAAAATCAAGCCCAATGCCATCTTTGGCTTTATAGATAGTCTTATCTTTTTGAATGATACTTTCAAAGTCGACCAAGGCTTTGGCTTGCGCAATCTCAAGCGCCGTCGGTGGGCTTTGCAAACGCTCAACGGTCATCGTGCTACCAAAGCCCCAAGTGTCTATCAATGGCATCACTGTAGGATCAAAGGCACCACCCGATAGCTCATAAACTTGTCTTGAAGCTACCAACACATGATTAAAATCTTCATCGATGGTAATAGGCTCATCTTTGCCTAATTGATTAAATTTAGAGATGGTAGAGTCCGCTTGATAAGTGGACATACTGTCATTGATATCTTGCAGGCGCTTATCGATGGCTGCTTGTATAGTCGCTTCATCAGCGCCCTTAGGCAACTGATAGCTAATATGATAGCTGGTGCCCATGGTCTCACCGCTCAGATTATTATAATCGGTCTTTTGCTGGCAAGCGCTCATCCCTAGTGCAGTGCTTATAGCAATAATAGGTAGTAGGGCGGTATTCATCGATTTGACAGAAAATGAGAGTGGTATTGATTTTTGCATGCTTGGGTTTTTCATATGAGTCATCACAACTTGATATAGCGAAGGGATAAATGAGGCGTTAGCTATTAAATAAGCTAAGCGTTGCCTATTTTACACCCCTTGTCACCCATAACGCCAATTGTTGGCTTAAAACATTTTCAGATATTGATTGCTATGTAATATATATAGCTAAAATACCTAAAAAAGCTACGGTAGGGCTGGTATGAATTTTTTGCGGTCTATGTAGGCATAGCAAGCAAGAAAAATTAATACCAGCCGTACGTGATGTAGCGATATCACATGTCACTAATTATAGTTATTTAACATGCTAGATTTATTTGACTTGCGACTCACGAATGAGCTTATAAAGTTTTGGCGGTGATAGGCGATTAACCTTGGTGGCGAGCTTTTCTTTGCGACCAGCAACGATAATATACTCTTCCCCTTTAGTAAGGGCTTTGACGACTTGTTTGGCAAAGCTAGTCGCAGTTAGTCCTTTATTGGTTGCCGCATCCATCGTCCCTTGTGCACTACCGTCGCCAGTCAAGGCATTAATAGAGATATTGGTTTGAATAAATCCTGGGAATATCGTTGCTACTTCTATCCCTTGCTCGTGCAATTCAGCACGCAGACTGTTCGCCCACATATGAATAGCCGCTTTTGCAGCACCATAAGCACCGCGATATTGTGTACCGAGTAACCCTGCAACACTTGATATCATCACTATTTTGCCGCCACCTTGTTCGAGCATATCTGGCAATACCAATCTGCTCAGACGCGTCTGCGCAAAGTAATCTATGTCCATAATTTGTCGCTCGACGTCTTCAGTGGTATCCATGATAAGCGCGCGTTGACTGATACCTGCATTATTAATCAGCCAATCGATTTTTCCTGCTTGAGTTTTAGCGGTAGCGTATGCTAGTTTTGCTTGCTCAACATCGGTTATATCAAAAGGGATAACGATATGTTTTTTACTATTTTTACAGCGGCTTTTTACCAGTGCTAGGTTTTCTTCATCACGTCCACTTAGAATAATACGAGCGCCGCGTTTGGCAAAGGCGATGGTTAATGCTTCACCGATACCGCTTGACGCGCCTGTTATCCAAATGGTCAAATCTTTATAGTTGGTTTTCATAGGAATCCTTTCCGTTTCGCCCATAAAAAAAGAGCCTCAATTGAGACTCTTAATTTAGCATATATTATTCTATTAATTGTGGTTGCTTAACGATTAAGCTTAACTACCCCAATTAACCACCAAAGTCATCAAGCATGATATTTTCATCTTCAACACCCATGCTGTGCAGCATATCGATGACCGCCGCATTCATCATCGGTGGCCCACACATATAGTATTCACAATCTTCTGGATTTGGATGGTCTTTGAGGTATTCCTCTAACAAGACATTATGGATAAAGCCTGTATAGCCATCCCAGTTATCTTCTGGTAATGGATCAGACAATGCCACATGCCACTCAAAGTTAGCAAACTCTTCTTCTAGCTGATCATAATCTTCAACGTAGAACATCTCACGAATAGAACGCGCGCCATACCAGAAACTAATCTTACGATCAGAATTGAGGCGTTTGAGCTGATCGAAAATGTGCGAGCGCATCGGTGCCATACCAGCACCACCACCGACAAATATCATCTCAG
Source organism: Psychrobacter cryohalolentis K5 (assembly GCF_000013905.1). Classification (NCBI taxonomy): domain Bacteria; kingdom Pseudomonadati; phylum Pseudomonadota; class Gammaproteobacteria; order Moraxellales; family Moraxellaceae; genus Psychrobacter; species Psychrobacter cryohalolentis. The sequence continues at coordinate 3,002,920 of NC_007969.1, read as the reverse complement.
CTTCGGTCTTTTTGGCGAAGAACTCACCATAAGGACCAGATACTGTGACTTTATCGCCAGGTTTTAGGCTAAAGGTCCAAGAAGACATTTTTCCCGGTGGAATACCATCAGGACCGCGCGGCGGCGGACTGGCAATACGGATATTAAATTTGATTAAACCTTTTTCATCCGGATAGTTAGCCATTGAATAGGCACGGATAACAGGCTCATCAACTTTTGAGACGTATTTAAAGATGCCAAAGTTATTCCAATCGTCTTGATACTCTTCAGCAATATCAAAGTCTTTATAATGCACTTCATGCGGTGGCGCTTCTAACTGTACATAACCACCAGCGCGGAAGTTCACTTCTTCACCATCTGGAATCTTCAGCACCAATTCTTTAATAAAGGTCGCAACGTTATCATTAGAGATAACTTCACATTCCCACTTTTGCACATCAAAGAATTCAGGATCGATCTCAATTTTCATATCTTGCTTGACGGCTACCTGACAGGCAAGACGCATATGATTGCGAATCTCACCTTGGGTAAAGTAACCTTCTTCGGTAGGCAGAATAGATCCGCCTCCTTCAATCACGCGGCAACGACACTGGGCACAAGTACCACCGCCACCACAGGCTGAAGATAAGAAAATACCTTCGCTTGCCAATGTTTGTAGCAGTTTGCCGCCTGCAGGTGTTACAACGTCATTCTCGGGATTATCATTAATATGGATAGTAACATCGCCTGAACTGACCAGTCGTGAGCGCGCTGCCAAAATAATGGCAACGAGACCCATGATGATCAAGGTAAACATAGCAACGCCACCAATCGCCGTAGCGTAATCCATGGTAGGTATCCTTAATCTATGGAGTAGGGGAGGGAAAAGACGTCATTGCGTTTTCTCTGAACCCCTACCGAATAAATGAATTAAATAGGTCAAATCGCTAAATAAGCTTTTAAGCTCAGCGGTTTAAATTGACATACCGCCAAACGACATAAAGCCAAGTGACATCAGACCAACCGTGATAAAGGTAATACCAAGACCGCGCAGCGGCGCTGGAATGTCTGAGTATTTCAATTTTTCACGAATACCTGCCAATGCGGTAATCGCCAGTGCCCAACCAAAGCCTGCGCCGACACCGTACACCACTGATTCACCAAAGTTATAGTCACGTTCTACCATGAACAGTACGCCACCTAATATGGCACAGTTAACGGTAATAAGTGGCAAAAACACACCGAGTGCGTTATACAGACTTGGGACGAACTTATCTAAGAACATCTCTAAAATCTGTACAGTGGCAGCAATCAAACCGATATAACTGAGTAAGCCTAAGAAGCTTAAGTCGATATCAGGGAAACCTGCCCATGCCAGCGCACCATCTTTTAGGATGAACTGGAACAGTAGGTTATTTAGCGGTACGGTAATGGCCATCACGACAACGACTGCTACCCCAAGACCGATGGCGGTTGAAACCTTTTTTGATACCGCTAAAAAGGTACACATACCTAAGAAGTAGGCCAGCGCCATATTCTCGATAAAGACCGAGGTTATAAATAAACTGACATAATGTCCCATTAGTGACCGCCCCCTTGAGCCATGCCTTTAGATTGCGGCTTCATTACAAATTCAGCATCTTCGACCTGATCAGGTTTCCATGTACGGATAATCACGATAAACAGGGCGATAATGAAGAATGCTGACGGCGGTAGTAGCAATAAACCATTTGGTACATACCAGCCACCGTCGGTCGCAGTTTGTAAAATGGTGATACCAAACCAGCTGCCTGCACCCAAGATTTCACGAATACTGGCGACAAATAATAATACGGCTGAATAACCCAAACCGTTACCGATACCATCCAAGAAACTTGGAATAGGCGGATTGCTCATGGCAAATGCTTCAGCACGTCCCATGACGATACAGTTGGTGATAATCAAACCAACAAATACCGACAAGCCTTTACTGACATCATAAGCGACCGCTTTTAGTATCTGATCGACCAAGATAACCAATGAAGCAATAATCGTCATCTGCACGATAATACGAATACTCGATGGGATTTGCTTACGGATAATAGAGATAAAAAAGCTTGAAAATGCTGTGACCAAGGTCAATGCCACGCTCATCACTAGTGCATTTGCTACACTGGTCGTTACCGCCAATGCCGAACAGATACCTAATATCTGTAGAGCAATAGGGTTATTATCAAAAATGGGCGAGGTTAAAATACTTTTTGTATCAGCCATGTTATGCCTCCTTGCCGTGTGCTGCTGGTATCACTGCTACCAGTTCGGTTACAGAATGCGCCTGCTGTTGATGTAAGTTTTGACCCAGTTTTTTATAAGGGCTTTGACTTGCTTTTACTTCAGCGTCTACCAGTGTTTCACCACTCTCTTTACGCAGCTGATCTAAGTACGGCTTATAGCCTTGCTCGCCAAGCCAAAACTGGATCATGTTACTGACGCCGCGACTGGTCAAAGTTGCACCACTGATACCGTCAACCCAGTTCTCTTTTGGGTTACCAGCTTTGGTTACGCCAGTAGCAACGGCACCTTTGTCATCATAAGAATGAATACCACTCCACATCGCACGCCATTCTGGCTCTTCGATACGAGCGCCTAGACCTGGAGTTTCTTTATGGTCATAGAAACTGATACCTTTGATGGTATTCATGTCGCTTTCAAGGGTCAAGAAACCATAGATAGTACCCCAAAGACCGTAGCCTTGGATCGGTAGTACCACTATTTCAGGTTGTCCAGCGTCGTCATTTTTGACATAAACTTTGGCATATTTAGGCTTACGACCGATACCGGCAGGATCATTACCACCCAAATCTTCACTCAGTGCTTTATTCTTAGTTGCTTGGCTGGCGTCATAAGCATTACGGTCAGGGATGCCAGCAGCGGTCAGCGCGTCATCATCAAGGTAGTTGCCTTTATTTAGGTCAACGATTTTTACCTCAAAATCTTTAAAGCGCTCCGCCACATCTTCATTGGTATCAGACGCAGGGTCAAACATACCAGCGGCAACCAAGATGTTTTTATTACGGTCTAAGCGCGCGTTTTCTACTTGCGCAGGCTTTAGACCCACAGCCGCAGCTGAGACCAATACCGAACACACCAAGCATAGCGTCAACGCCACACTGATGGTTTTTGCGTTATTACTTTTGGGCTTGGACATAGCGAACCCTCCGAGCAGTTTGGCGTTTGATATTTGCTTGAGTGACAAAATAGTCAAACAGTGGCGCAAATAAGTTAGCAAATAAAATGGCTAGCATGATGCCTTCTGGGAAAGCTGGATTAATGACACGAATCAATACGGTCATAAAACCAATCAAGATACCGTAAGCCCAGCGCCCTTTATTGGTATGCGCAGCAGATACTGGATCAGTTGCCATAAACACGGCACCAAAAGCAAAACCACCGATCACTAAGTGCCAGTAAAACGGCAAGCTCATCATCATATTGTCTTCAGAGCCAATCATATTAAACACAAGAGATGTGGCAATCAGACCAACCACACAACCTGCCATGATGCGCCATGAGGCAATGCGCGTCCAAAGTAGGACAGCAGCACCCATTAAGATAGCTAGCGTCGATACTTCACCGATACTGCCTTGCATGTTGCCTAAGAATGCATCACTCCACGTGATGGCATTGCCATAAACATCGACAAAATCTTGTGGGACAACCCCAAGGGCAGCAAGACCAAGTGGCGTTGCACCTGAAAAACCATCAACCGCGGTCCATACTGAGTCGCCTGACATATAAGCCGGATAAGCAAAGTATAAGAACGCACGACCCGATAGGGCAGGGTTAAGGAAGTTTTTACCTGTACCACCGAATACCTCTTTTGCCACGACCACACCAAAGATAATACCTAAGGCAACTTGCCATAATGGGATATCGGGTGGCAGACATAGTGCAAACAGTACAGAGGTAACAAAGAAGCCTTCGTTGACTTCATGACCACGGACGACGGCAAAGATAATCTCACAGAGAATACCAACCCCAAAGGTCACAAGATAAATCGGTAAGAACTGCATAGCACCGTAGACGAAGCTTGCCCAGATACTGTCTGGGTTGTAGCCTGCCATACTGGTGATAATGGTGCGCCAGCCTTCAGGCTGTAAGCCAAGGGTTGCAATCGCAGTTAATGCTTGATGACCGATATTGTACATACCCCAAAACATGGCTGGGAAGGTACATAACCAGACGGTAATCATAATACGCTTAAGGTCAATACCGTCGCGTACATGTGATGAGGCGTATGTCGTTGAGCTTGGTTGACGCAAAAACGTATCAAACATCTCAAAGATGGCGTAGTATTTTGTGTGTTTGCCACCCTTGGTGAAAGACGGCTCCATACGATCGAACATATTGTGTAAAAATTTCATCGTGGTTAGCCCTCCAGCTCAATGCGCGTTAAGTTATCACGCAAAATATCGCCGAATTCATATTTGCCAGGAGATACGAAGGTGCATAATGCTAAATCTTCTTCGTCCAATTCAAGTACACCCAAATCTACAGCCGTGATAATGTCTTCGACAATCAAAGCACGTAATAGCTGGGTTGGCAGATAGTCTTGTGGCATGACTTCTTCATAGACACCGATTGGCACCATCGCTCTAGGTGAGCCATTGCTTGTGGTAGTGAAGTTATATTTTTTGCCACCAAAAAACTGCGAAATATAGATAGGCAGTTTAGAGAAGCGGTTGGCGCCTGGCGTAAAGAAGTGGAACGCTGGACGCTCACGACCTTCTGCTAGCACACTGACTTGATTATCAAAGCGACCAAGATAGGCAATATTGCCAAATACTTGACGCCCAGACAGCACTGAACCTGAAATCACACGGTTCTCGCCAGCTGTCAAATTACCTTTGGTTAAGGCAGCAATATCCGCACCGCGTTCGGTGGCGATAATATGAGGATTGCTAACAGCAGGACCAGCTAAGCTCAACAGGCGACGAGTATATAAACGCCCGCTAGTAAATAGCTTGCCAATCGCAATCACATCTTGATAACCAATCGTCCAAACGCTTGTACCGCGCATGATAGGGTGCAAGAAATGAATGTGCGTGCCTGCAAGACCAGCAGGATGTTTGCCCGCAAAGCTATGATACTCAGTGACATTATTAGCTGCAGTTTTTGCAACTGGCGTCAACTGACTATTGCCATGATGGCAGACAAAGGTCTTTGGGCTCAAAGTGGATAATACAGCAAGACCGTCATTGAACGCCTGCAATTGCTCATTGATCAGCAACATCGGGTCAAATGCCAATGGATTGGTATCCATGGCTGTGACGAAGATAGCATGAGGACGCGCACCGATTTCAGGAGCACGGCTAAAGGGGCGCGTACGGAACGCCGTCCATTCACCAGAGGCAAGCAGTTGGGTTTCAACGACTTCAGAATCTAGGTCAGCAAGTTGCTGGGAGTCGTAGCGCTGAAATTCTACTTCCGCACCATTTGGGTCGACCGCAATTACAAGACTTTCAAACACACGACGTTCACCGCGTTTAATGGCGATGACTTTACCAGCAGCAGGCGCAGTGTAGATAACGCCAGCCCGTTTTTTGTCTTCAAAAACGGGTTGACCTTTTGCTACGATATCGCCTTCTTTGACATTCATCGTCGGCTTCATACCAACGTAATCATAGCCAATAAGTGCCACATGGGCGGGTCTGTGCTCAGATATCTCGCGGGAGGGTTCACCAGTGATGGGTAAATCCAAACCTTTCTTGATGGTAATCATAAGCGAAAACTTAGTCCATAGTCTAAAACGATACCAGACGTCCTGTGTGGTATATCGGCAGCATGAATGGTAACGCCATCACTAAAATAACCCAATCATATCTTATAAAAAGACAGCGATAAGGTTTTTAATAATGACACTTCATGACTACTAGTAAGAGTATTAACGCTGACCTTAGACTCCTTAACAACACGTTAATGTCTTATTCGAATGACCAAAGTGGCGACTGGCTACCAAGGTGTATACTAAAACACTGCAATCTAATTCTCATCTCTTAAAGAAATGGTGTTAGACAAAATACGGTTTTACCATACGATTTATTAAAATCTTAAAATCCATACTATTTGTGAGATTTAAGCACCACCACCCATTTGCTTAAATACAAATGAGAGATAAATGACTTATGATACTGAGTAGAAGCTATCTAAGCGCTATTGAATAACCTATGATTATAGGGTAAATATTAGGACTGAGTAACAGCCGTTGCTAAGCAAAACGTTTAATAGCGTATCAATACCGCATTATCATCTATCTTGCAATGATCGAAACCATCTATAGGTAGCAGACGATCTGGCTTTATCGCACAAATACAAATTTACCTAGGATTATACGCTAAACTGACCTAAAATTGCCAGTTGGTAATCGAATTTACCCAATGTTGCTAGTAATCCTTTGTGCTAAAACTTATGGTTATGACTGTCTGTTTTCTGCTGCAATAGAGAGAAAACTTTAGTTGATTTTATGACTAGAGTACTTACATCATTTTTAAATCACTATCAGGCTTATACATCTTTGGTAGTGAATTGACTTTACCGTGACCTGTTTAAATTGGCAGTTCTAGACATTTTATATTAAGTTTGTGTTTAAATGGCTCTTGTAAGCTAACCTACCTCCAAGTTTTGATTATTAATATCGTTTTATAAGGAATCCTATATGTGCGCTGTCCCTGTGATTATCCCTGCTATCGATCTCAAAGATGGTAAGTGTGTGCGCTTAAAACAAGGTCGTATGGAAGATGATACGGTATTTTCTGATGACCCTGTGGCGATGGCGGCACGTTGGGTAAAAGAAGGCGCGCGCCGTCTGCATTTGGTCGATCTAAATGGCGCATTTGATGGGATTCCAGTGCATAAGCAAGTGGTGCATGACATTGCAAAAGCTTTTCCTAAACTGCCAATTCAATTGGGCGGCGGTGTGCGCAATATGCAAACTATTGAGCAGTATATTACTGCTGGTCTGACCTATATTATTATCGGTACCAAAGCGGTTGAAGATCCAGATTTTGTTGCTGAGGCGTGCCGTGAGTTTGCTGGACACATTATCGTTGGTATCGATGCCAAAGATGGCATGGTTGCAACCCATGGTTGGGCAAACGTGACTGACACCAAAGCCACAGAGCTTGCCAAACGTTTTGCTGATGTTGGCGTGTCTTCTATCGTCTATACCGATATCGCCCGTGATGGCATGATGCAAGGCGTTAATGTCGAGCAAACCGTTAATTTAGCACGTGAAGGTGGCTTACCAGTGATTGCATCAGGCGGCGTCACCGATATGAAAGATATTGAGTTGTTAAAACCTTATGGTGATTGCATTGAAGGTATCATTACTGGTCGTGCTATCTATGAGGGCACGTTAGATTTGGGCGAGGCACAACTTTATTTGGACGGTAAATAATATTTGAAAAATACGCTTATCAGATTTTGAATAGATAAGGCGTAATCAAGGATGCTTATGGCCACTTATTTTGACTGCATTACATCACGCAAGTGCCAAAAAATGTGGAGTCAATGGCTGTTGCCATTAAGCATCCTATTAAGTTTACCAGCTTATGCCGCTCAAGAAAGTGAAACTGTTAATCCTATTGTATTAGACAGTAATACTGCCAAGCCCGTGCTTGATAGCAACGCATTACCTAATGCGGCTAATGACATTAATAGCACCCCTCTTCCTAGTAATACTCCTGAAAGTGGCACTTTGCCGGCTCAAGCGCCAGCTGTACCATCTCCGCTAACCCCTATTTCAATTGAACCTGCACCTTCTATCGATGGCGAGAGCAGTAATAACACTCAAATTGAAACCGCTCAAACTGTGCAACATGATAATGACATCCGCCAACGTATCAGTGGGATATTCTCAGAAATTGAAGGCTTGCAAGCAATTAATGTTGGTGTCACTCAAGGCGTTGTTACTTTAACCGGTGAAACACCCAACGAGAAAAAAGCCCAACAAGCCATTAATCTTACCAATCGTTTGACAGATGTTGTCACAGTTGAAGATAAGATTAACCGAACGCTTGATGTCCAGGATAATGTCACGACGGTTTATCAAAGCATCAAAGCTCAAGCCAAAAACCTTATCAAAGCTGTGCCGTTATTATTGGTCGGAATTATTTTATTTGCTTTAGTAACTTGGTTTGGTAGTTGGTTGTCCAATCGGCAAAAAATGTGGCAGCGCTTAACGCCCAATCCTTTTGTCGCAGAATTATTGTCGCAGACCGTCAAAGTCATCTTTATTATTCTGGGGCTTATATTAGCGTTAAGCCTGATCGGCGCGGAGACGATTTTGGGAACGCTACTTGGCGGCGCTGGGGTCATCGGTATTGCCGTTGGTTTCGCGGTTAAGGATACTATTGAAAATTATATTGCCTCTTTAATGCTCAGTATTCGCCAGCCATTTCGCGCCCGCGATCATATTTTGATTAATGCTCAAGAGGGAATAGTGGTGCGCCTGACGTCGCGTGCGACTATTTTAATGACGTTAGATGGCAATCAATTACGTATTCCCAATGCCGAAGTCTTTAAAGCCACGATTTTAAATTACACCAAAAATCCTGAGCGCCGTTTCACTTTTGAATTAGGCGTTGATGCCAATGACGATCCGCTTGCTGCCATCAAAGTGGGTATCGATGCGATTGCTCAATTGGATTTTGCCTTAGATAAGCCAAAAGTCACCGCGATTATCAAGGAGGTAGGCGACTCAAACATTATTTTGCAGTTCCAAGTATGGGTCAATCAATCAGAAGCTGATTTTTCCAAAGCCCGCAGTATAGCTATTCGCGAGACCAAGCATGCTTTAGAAGATGAAGGTTTTAGCTTACCTGAGCCCATTTATCAGTTACGCTTTAACCATAATCTAGAGCAAGCTTTTGAGTATTTCCAAAGCAGTCGAAATGGTGATAAGTCTCAAGAAGACATAACAGTAACGCCTATCATCGTTAAACCTTCTAATGATTCTAAAATAGCTAATGATGCTCAAGCGGCTGAAACTACGATTGAAGATAAAGATAAGCAACAAGCAAAGGCGCGGGCGAAGCATATCTTGCAAGGTCGGAATGCCGATCAAGTGCTTGATGCGCGCCCTGACGAAAAGCTAATGGAAAAGGTTGAGCAAGAAATTGCTGAAAATTCAGATGAAACTGATTTATTAAGTAATAGTAGCCCGCAAGAATAGTGCTGAATACCAACTATAAAAATCGGCATAGAAAATGCAGCGAAATGTTTATCTACATTTTATCGAACTAGACGAGACATTTTTATGCAAATGAAACATCTGATTATATTCGCGGTCGTTGGTATGGTTGTGTTATTGGGTTTTAATGTCATGAATGGCAGTCAACGTGAACAAAACCGAGAAGTTATAGCAGCGAGTAGTGAGGCAGCTGTATCTGAAAATAATGGTTCTGATACGAGAAATGCTAATGACAGCCATACATCAGATATCGCAAGCAAGCCCTTAGGTCAGGAGCCGAAAGCCATTCTAGATGATGCTACTACCAAGATCGATCAGGCACAGCAAGCAGATGCTGCGCGCTTAGAGCAAATGAGTCCTGCGGAGCAGTGATAGATCTGTTATTAGAAAACTGAAGACACAAAAAAGGCTAACGATAACGTTAGCCTTTTTTAATACTTATAGATTCAAGCTAGTTTAGCTCTTTTTACTACTGCCTCTACCACCACGACTGCCGCTTCTCTTCGCAGGTGATTTCTTTGGCTGATCTTTGCTTGTGGAGCTGCGGTTTGGCTGACTAGAGTTTGAATGATCTTTCTTAGTTTGATTCATTTTACTAGATTGCAGCTTTGCTTGTAAACCAAAGTCAATTTGTAGCAGATCCATATTAACGCCAGCTACTTTAACTTTAACCAAATCGCCCAGCCCAAACACTGTGCCTCTATCTTTACCGATAAGCTGTTGCTGCTGCTCATCATAAACAAAGAAATCGTCACCAACGTTTGAGATATGCACCAAACCATCGATATACAAATCCGTCAGAGTAATAAATAAACCAAAGTTTGTGACGGTAGTTACGACACCATCGAACTCTTCGCCGACATGATCTTTCATATAATGACATTTGAGCCATGATTCTACGTAGCGTGAAGCCTTTTCAGCACGGCGCTCAGTATCTGAGGTTTGCATGCCAGCACCTTCTAATGAAAAATCCATCACAGGCTGTTTGGCATTTGTCACTTTCGCCTTGATCGCACGATGCAACATTAAGTCAGGATAACGACGAATCGGCGAGGTAAAATGACTATACTCATCGTAAGCCAAACCAAAGTGACCGATATTGTCAGGTGAATAGTTCGCTTGCATCATCGAACGAAGCAGCATGCTATGAATGCTAATCGCATCCGGTCGCTCTTTAGTTGCTTCAATGATACGCTGATAATCTGCTTGAGTAGGATTTTCTTCTGGGAAGCTTAGACCAAAGTTTTTGGCATATTCATGGATACGCATCGACTTTTCGCCATCAGGCTTATCATGATTACGATATAACACAGGCAGCTCATTTTTTAGCGCAAAGTTTGCTGCACAGGTATTGGCAAGCAACATGCACTCTTCGATAAGCTTTTGCGCATCACCGCGCGTACGAGGCAAGATGGCTTCGATACCACCTTTTTCATTGAACTTAATATAAGTTTCAACGGTCTCAAACTCCATCGCATGACGCTCTTCACGCTTTTTGAGGAGTAGCTCATACAGTTGATGTAAGGTATCGACAGATTTTTTGACCTCTTTATTTTCTGTCAACGATTTTGGAACGCTACTGTCTTTTGGATTCTCAAGATAAGCGTTCACTTGATTGTAAGTCAAGCGCGCTTGCGAGTGCATGACGCCAGGATAAAACTCATAACTGGTGATTTTACCAGCACGTGATATCTTAATATCAGCAACCATACAGAGGCGATCAAGATTAGGGTTCAGCGAACAGAGACCATTAGACAGTACTTCAGGCAACATAGGAATCACTTGATGCGGGAAATATACTGACGTACCACGCTCGTAGGCATTTTGATCAAGTGGCGAGTTCGGTGTCACATAATAACTGACATCCGCAATCGCTACCAAGACGCGATAATTACCACCAGAACGCTTTTCTGCAAACACAGCATCATCAAAGTCACGAGCATCTTCACCATCGATCGTCACTAATGGCAACTCACGTAAGTCGACACGACCTTTTAGATCTTTTTCAGTCGGCTCTTTATAATCATTTGCTTGATTGAGCGCCGCTTCACTGAACTCTGATGGAATATCATAATTAAGTAACGTAGTCTCAATGATCAGTTCGCGATCATTGTCATCAGATAAGACTTCAGTGATTTTGCCCGTGGCAAATTCATGCTGATTTGGCCAATCAATAATATCAACTTTTACCGGCGAGCCTTGCTTAGCATTGAAAGCCTGTACATTGTCTTCTGTAACGGTAATCGGCTGATGGTTATTTGGGCTACCAAGCTCAACGCAGTAACCGTCTTCATCATGAGCCAGCGTACCGATAAAATGATTTTGACGACGCTCAACGACATCAACGATACGACCTTCAGTACGACCGCGGTTGTCTGTTGACGTGCCAACGGCTTCTACTGTATCGCCATTAAAGACCCAACGCATTTGTTTTTCATGCAAGAATAGGTCAGGCATATCACTTAATAATACAAAGCCAAAGCCCTTTGGATGGGCTGTTACTGTACCGGTGACGATGTCGTGCTGAGTGACCGTACGATAGCGATAAGGGCGACCGTCACGATTGACTTGTCCATCGCGTGTCATCGCTTTTAGGCGGTTGCCTAAAGCGTCAAACTGATCGGGATCAGCAATATTAAAGGCTTTTGCCAATTGCTGATGGGTGATTTCACCGTGTTCATTAATCGTGCTTAATATAAGCTCGCGACTAGGAATCGGGTTATCATATTTTTGTGCCTCACTTGAGGCGTTTGGATCATTCCAACTCATAAATTACCGTATCTATTTTTAAATTATTAATAATGACTATCTTAACACGAACAACGTCCCAATATCTTAGGTCAATTGTCTTATCTGTATTTGATAGCGAGTAGTCGTTAGTGGTCAAATTTTATTAAAAGTGAATGCTTATCTAAATCAAATATCAATATCGACCGTATTTGATTTATTGGTTATTTTTTCCATGTTCAATTCTTTTGACACTTCTAATACCGTGGTCTGATTAGATTTATCGAGGTATTTTTGGGCTTTATCAACCTCAGTGGTCAAGGTATTGACCGTTTGCTTCATATTCTCAAGCGCTTCAATTTTATAATTGCTAATCATATCCATGGTGTCATAGACATTATTGAAGGCATTTTGCAATTTATCAAGCTCAATAGTGCTGCTGGTCGCTTGCTCATGAATCTCAAGTGATTGACGCTTGAGCATTGCCGAAGTTGATTCAATCAAGCTACTGGTCGTTTTATTTAAAGCAGTAATTTGGTCAAGTACCAGTTTTTGGTTAGTCATGGCTTGTGCCACAACCACTGCCGTACGTAGGGCTGAGATAGTGGTAGTCGTGGCGCGATCTACCCCTTTAATTAGCTCTAAATTGTTTTTACGGATAGTATCTAATGCTAAATAACCTTGAACGTTTACCGCCAATTGTGTCAAAAAGTCGGTATTTTTTTGGCGAACATAAAACAGCATCTCTTCTTTAATAATACGTGCTTTCTCAGGGTCAGTCGCTTCTATCGCATAGACTTTTTGCTCGAGCTGCTCATCGATTTTTTTACCCACATAGATATATTGGCGAATCGATTGCATCAGCTCCCACATATTAATTTTTTCTTGCTCAATCATAGCATTGTCTTTGAGCAGCTCATCTTTACCATTATATAGACTCGTTACTACCGCATTAATATGAGATTGCGCTGACTCATACTGACGGAAATAGTCTTGTACTTTATTACCAAATGGAATCAAGCCAAATAGCTTACGTGAGCTGGTCAACTCTTTTTTGCTGGGGTCCAAATCTTCGACGATACCGCGCAGCTCCGTCAATGATTTTGCAATAGGGGAGTTATCAAATAAGCTGTCATTCAGGCTTTTAGCGGGTAGCTCTAACATACGGTTAGACACTTGCGCCGATTCACGGATTTCTTTATTACCCAAATTATGAATAGATTGGACGTTTTGTTGAAATTCAGAGCTGTGTACAGAGTTATTGATAACATGATCGACAAAAGCATCGACTTTGGCATCAAGCTCTGGAATATCGCTGTCATCTAACTTGACTATCTGATCTGCTTCACTTTTTTGTATCTCTTTAACAGGTTCTGGCGCGGTTAGAGTAATGGTTGGTGTAGAGGTGTTAGCAGGTGGGGTTAATTCTTGCATAAGGCTTCCTATGATATCTAAAAGAGGTTATATTTCTTATCAGCGACATTTGTAGTCGAGGCATGGATTATTTTTATCAGTTTAATTGTTTTTATTGAAATTATTCTTCATAAAGATAGAGTAGGTCTTTAGATTACCGTGTAATGAAAAGGTTGAGAAGATGGGTTTTGTAAAGCACTGTCGGCTTCATATATTTAAGGTTAAAGATAGTCAAAGAGGTACAAGTGTCAGAATTAACTATAAATATGCTTATTAAGCCCTACATACTAAAAACCACCAATATGCCGCAGCATATTGGTGGTGGGAAATCATGAATATCTATATAAACACAGCCACTACTAAGAATAGAAGATTAAAAAGTCTATTTCTTCTTAGTAGGTCCTAACAGCATACCCATTTGACGACCTTCCATCTTAGGATACTGTTCGACGTTTGAGATATCAGCCGTATCTTCAATGATACGATCAAGTTGCTTGCGACCAATTTCTTGGTGGGCCATTTCACGTCCGCGGAAACGGATGCTAATTTTAACTTTATCCTGATCTTCTAAGAAGCTAACGATTTTTCTCAGTTTAACCTGATAATCGGCTTCTTCAGTGCTAGGACGTAGCTTCATCTCTTTTAGTTGAGTCTGCTTTTGGTTCTTTTTAGCTTCTTTCGCCTTTTGCTTCTGATCATAGAGGAAATGTTTATAATCCATGATTTTACATACTGGCGGTTTGGCTTCGGGAACCAGCTCTACCAAATCTAGACTGTCTTCACGTGCCGCTTTCATCGCGGTGTCGATATCGACCACGCCCATTTGTTCACCGTCTTCTTTGACCAGACGGACTTCTTTGGCACTGATATCTTCATTAATGTTCAAACGGTTTGACTGTTTAATAGGTATTACTCCTGATCTATTTTTGGGATCTGTCGGCCCTTTTCGGCAACAGCTGCTTCTACTAATGTGATAAATTCAGCGACACTCATCACGCCTAGATTTTCGCCTTCGCGAGTCCTAACGTTGATGCTGCCTGATTCGACTTCTTTATCCCCTAATACTAGCATATAGGGAATACGTTCTAATGTTTTCTCTCGTATCTTAAATCCAATCTTTTCGTTACGCAAGTCACTAATGGCGCGTAAGCCTGCTTTTTTCAACTCATTGACCACATTTTCACATGCATCTGCCTGTTTATCTGTGATATTCATGACTACTACTTGTTGCGGCGCTAGCCATACTGGCATCCAACCGGCATAGTTCTCAATCAAGATACCGATAAAGCGCTCAAATGAACCTAAGATGGCACGGTGCAACATAATCGGTACTTCGCGCTCGTTTTGCTCATTGACGAATTCGGCATCAAGACGCTCAGGCATATTCGGGTCAACCTGAATAGTACCGCACTGCCATACGCGACCTAATGAATCTTTTAGACTAAATTCAATCTTGGGACCATAGAATGCGCCTTCACCTGGTAGATAAGCCCAATCAAGACCGGAACTATCCAATGCATCGGCTAATGCTTTTTCTGCAAAATCCCAAGACTCATCGCTACCGACACGTTTTTCAGGACGAGTCGATAGTTTCATAATGATCTTATCAAAACCAAAATCTTCATAAACAGCAAGGGTCAGCTTAATAAAATCAGCGACTTCTTGTTGAATCTGCGACTGTGTACAGAAGATATGAGCATCATCTTGAGTAAAACCACGAACCCGCATCAAACCATGGAGCGAACCTGATGGCTCGTTTCGATGGCATGAACCAAACTCTGCCATACGTAATGGCAAGTCACGGTAAGATTTTAAGCCTTGATTAAAGACTTGCACGTGACAAGGACAGTTCATCGGTTTTACCGCATAATCACGATTTTCGCTCGAAGTGGTAAACATATTGGTCGCATAGTTGCCCCAATGTCCAGAACGCTCCCACAAGCTACGATCGACAATTTGCGGCGTTTTAATCTCTTCATAACCATTATCGTGCTGCACTTTACGCATATATTGCTCAAGTACTTGATAAATCGTCCAACCATTGGCATGCCAAAACACCATACCCGGCGCTTGCTCTTGCATATGGAATAGATTTAACGCTTTACCAATTTTACGATGGTCACGTTTTTCGGCTTCTTCAATACGCTGGATATAGGCTTTTAAATCTTTCTTATCCGCCCATGCTGTACCATAAATACGTTGTAGCTGTTCGTTCTTAGCATCGCCGCGCCAATAAGCACCTGACATTTTGGTCAGTTTAAAGACTTTTAAGAAGCGAGTATTTGGCACGTGTGGACCACGGCACATATCGACATATTCTTGATGATGATATAGACCAAAGGCTTCTTCGCCTGGCATATCATTAATCAGCTTAAGCTTATATTCTTCACCACGTTCTTCAAAGATTCTAATGACTTCAGCACGTGGCGTTATTTTTTTGATAACGTCATAATCTTGCTTAATGAGCTCCATCATACGTTTTTCAATGGCTGCCATATGCTCAGGCGTAAACGGCGTTTCGCTATAGATGTCATAATAAAAACCATCATCGATAACGGGACCAATCACCATTTTCACATCAGGATATAACTGCTTAACGGCATGACCTAATAGGTGAGCACAAGAATGGCGAATGATATCGACACCGTCATCATCTTTTGGTGTCACGATTTCAACTTTCGCATCATGGGCGATAGGGTCATGCGCATCTACCAACTGACCATCCACACGTCCAGCGACAGTCGCTTTAGCAAGCCCTGTCCCAATACTTTGCGCCACTTCCATGACCGTTGTATTACCTTCGAAGTTTTTTACGCTACCATCGGGTAAAGTAATCGCTACCATAATCTATTCACCTTTTTGCGTCCGTTGGCAGTGATGATTGCAACCATCAATCATATAACCGTAAGACTGCGTCAATTATATCTAATTACTATGATATGTTGTAAGAGATGGTATTACTTAAAGGCAAGGCTCAAAGCAGCAGCTTCTTAGCTAAGTCTTAATAAACGAAGTGCCATTAAGTAATATTATAAAGTCAGCTATTATAGCAAAAAATGTCTATTAACACTAGATAAATGGGGAGTAGGGACTGTTATGAATAGCCATCTATATGGTCGTTAATAAGTTTCCATATATAGGTGCTTTCTGTACTAATATCAATGCACTCAAATAAAAGGCTTTTTAGCGATAAAGCAGCTACTCAAAATAGATTGATAGTAGGCAGTGGTAATATAATTAAATAGGGTCACTTACGACTAAAGGTGCATTTACAACATTATTTAATGACAGTAAAGATAATTAGTATGTTAAGTAGTTGAAAAATATCGACTATTTAAACCCTACTTAAATTAGTTTAAAAACCTTTGATAAAGCAGTTGACACTCCAGTCAGAATCTATATAATACGCCCCACAGCAAAGGAAGCTAGGCAATAAGTTAACCAACTTATCACTTAGATTACCGAGTTGAAACAAATTAAGAAAAGAAGTTGACAGACTATTAAAACATGATATGATGGTCAGCTCGCTAAATAGGATAAGCCAGATTGGTTTAGCATATTTAGTAAGAATACTCTTACTGGACGACAGTAGAGACATTATTTAAAAGCATAACTAAAGAACAACTTGTGTGGATTTTTGCTGATTCAGAATGCTAAAAAATAAAGTTGGTTGACTATCTTTTCGATAGAATTCTAACTATAAAAATTATCATTTAAGACAGTAAAAAAACTCAAAGTTAATTCATTACGAACATAATTTTTAGCGATTTTGCCAGATTAGATGAGCCAAGTTTAGAAGTCTCTTTAAAGGACTTCATAGCAAGATTAAACTGAAGAGTTTGATCATGGCTCAGATTGAACGCTGGCGGCAGGCTTAACACATGCAAGTCGAGCGGAAACGATGATAGCTTGCTATCAGGCGTCGAGCGGCGGACGGGTGAGTAATACTTAGGAATCTACCTAGTAGTGGGGGATAGCACGGGGAAACTCGTATTAATACCGCATACGACCTACGGGAGAAAGGGGGCAGTTTACTGCTCTCGCTATTAGATGAGCCTAAGTCGGATTAGCTAGATGGTGGGGTAAAGGCCTACCATGGCGACGATCTGTAGCTGGTCTGAGAGGATGATCAGCCACACCGGGACTGAGACACGGCCCGGACTCCTACGGGAGGCAGCAGTGGGGAATATTGGACAATGGGGGAAACCCTGATCCAGCCATGCCGCGTGTGTGAAGAAGGCCTTTTGGTTGTAAAGCACTTTAAGCAGTGAAGAAGACTCTTCGGTTAATACCCGGAGACGATGACATTAGCTGCAGAATAAGCACCGGCTAACTCTGTGCCAGCAGCCGCGGTAATACAGAGGGTGCAAGCGTTAATCGGAATTACTGGGCGTAAAGGGAGCGTAGGTGGCTCGATAAGTCAGATGTGAAATCCCCGGGCTCAACCTGGGAACTGCATCTGATACTGTTGAGCTAGAGTATGTGAGAGGAAGGTAGAATTCCAGGTGTAGCGGTGAAATGCGTAGAGATCTGGAGGAATACCGATGGCGAAGGCAGCCTTCTGGCATAATACTGACACTGAGGCTCGAAAGCGTGGGTAGCAAACAGGATTAGATACCCTGGTAGTCCACGCCGTAAACGATGTCTACTAGTCGTTGGGTCCCTTGAGGACTTAGTGACGCAGCTAACGCAATAAGTAGACCGCCTGGGGAGTACGGCCGCAAGGTTAAAACTCAAATGAATTGACGGGGGCCCGCACAAGCGGTGGAGCATGTGGTTTAATTCGATGCAACGCGAAGAACCTTACCTGGTCTTGACATATCTAGAATCCTGCAGAGATGCGGGAGTGCCTTCGGGAATTAGAATACAGGTGCTGCATGGCTGTCGTCAGCTCGTGTCGTGAGATGTTGGGTTAAGTCCCGCAACGAGCGCAACCCTTGTCCTTAGTTACCAGCGGGTTAAGCCGGGAACTCTAAGGATACTGCCAGTGACAAACTGGAGGAAGGCGGGGACGACGTCAAGTCATCATGGCCCTTACGACCAGGGCTACACACGTGCTACAATGGTAGGTACAGAGGGCAGCTACACAGCGATGTGATGCGAATCTCAAAAAGCCTATCGTAGTCCAGATTGGAGTCTGCAACTCGACTCCATGAAGTAGGAATCGCTAGTAATCGCGGATCAGAATGCCGCGGTGAATACGTTCCCGGGCCTTGTACACACCGCCCGTCACACCATGGGAGTTGATTGCACCAGAAGTGGATAGCTTAACCTTCGGGGGAGCGTTCACCACGGTGTGGTTGATGACTGGGGTGAAGTCGTAACAAGGTAGCCGTAGGGGAACCTGCGGCTGGATCACCTCCTTATAGATGGCATTCGGTCAGCAAGAATTCACAACAAGTTGTTCTTTAGTTTAAGCTAGTTTATTAGCTAGAGGTATATGCCTCGTACAGGCCTGTAGCTCAGCTGGTTAGAGCACCGTGTTGATAACGCGGGGGTCGGCAGTTCAAGTCTGCCCAGGCCTACCATTATTAGGGGCCATAGCTCAGTTGGTAGAGCGCCTGCCTTGCACGCAGGAGGTCAACGGTTCGACTCCGTTTGGCTCCACCACATAATAAACTTCTTTAGATGCTAATAAATAAATAGGTATCAAATAGAAACAAGTGATTCGTCTTAACAAAGACAAGATTACTTCTTTCTGTTTTATACAGAATCTGTGACTCGACGAGAGCACAGAGACTATTTAAAAACATAGATATGAGTCTGGGTTAGGAACACGTGTTCACGCGTTGTTTCTAACCTTAATAACTCACTACTTAACGACATCAGTTGTTATCCCAGTAGTGAGTTATTAAAAAAGTAAAGAGAACTGAATCAAGCGTATAAAATTAGGTGATATCGTTATCATAATTAGGCTTATATAGCACTTAGAAATCTAACTCCTATCTTTAGTAATAAAGGTTAGAGAAAGACTACTTGGGGTTGTATGGTCAAGTAATGAAGCGCACATGGTGGATGCCTTGGCAGTCAGAGGCGATGAAAGACGTGACAGCCTGCGATAAGCTTCGGGGAGGCGGCAATATCCTGTGATCCGGAGATTTCTGAATGGGGAAACCCACCTACCATAAGGTAGGTATCTTGTACTTGTACAAGAGGCAAACGAGGGGAAGTGAAACATCTCAGTACCCTTAGGAAAAGACATCAAATGAGATTCCCCAAGTAGCGGCGAGCGAACGGGGAGAAGCCGATTAATGCTAATGTAGAAGAACAGCGTGGGAAAGCTGACCGTAGTAGGTGATAGTCCTGTATTCGAAACATTAGCGTTAACATATTAAGTAGGGCGGGACACGAGAAATCCTGTTTGAAGATGGGGGGACCATCCTCCAAGGCTAAATACTCCTGACTGACCGATAGTGAACCAGTACCGTGAGGGAAAGGCGAAAAGAACCCCTGTGAGGGGAGTGAAATAGAACCTGAAACCGTGTGCGTACAAGCAGTGGGAGCCTTAATTTATTAGGGTGACCGCGTACCTTTTGTATAATGGGTCAGCGACTTATGTTCTGTAGCAAGGTTAACCGTTTAGGGGAGCCGTAGGGAAACCGAGTCTTAATAGGGCGTTTAGTTGCAGGGCATAGACCCGAAACCGAGTGATCTATCCATGAGCAGGTTGAAAGTGCCGTAACAGGCACCGGAGGACCGAACCCACTATCGTTGAAAAGCTAGGGGATGACTTGTGGATAGGGGTGAAAGGCTAATCAAACTCGGTGATAGCTGGTTCTCCCCGAAAGCTATTTAGGTAGCGCCTCGGACGAACACCATTGGGGGTAGAGCACTGTTTCGGCTAGGGGGTCATACCGACTTACCAAACCGATGCAAACTCCGAATACCGATGAGTGATATCCGGGAGACACACAGTGGGTGCTAACGTCCATTGTGGAGAGGGAAACAACCCAGACCGCCAGCTAAGGCCCCAAATTCCTAGTTAAGTGGGAAACGAGGTGGGAAGGCATAGACAGCTAGGAGGTTGGCTTAGAAGCAGCCATCCTTTAAAGAAAGCGTAATAGCTCACTAGTCGAGTCGGCCCGCGCGGAAGATGTAACGGGGCTCAAACTAGGAGCCGAAGCTGCGGATTTGAATTTGTTTTCAAGTGGTAGGGGAGCGTTGTGTAAGCCTGTGAAGGTGTGTCGTAAGGCATGCTGGAGGTATCACAAGAGCGAATGCTGACGTGAGTAACGATAATGCGAGTGAAAAGCTCGCACGCCGGAAGATCAAGGGTTCCAGTCCAACGTTAATCGGGGCTGGGTGAGTCGACCCCTAAGGCGAGGCCGAAAGGCGTAGTCGATGGGAAATCGGTTAATATTCCGATACTTGTTTATAATGCGATGGAGGGACGGAGTAGGTTATGTCAGCCTGGCGTTGGTTGTCCAGGTGAAAGGATGTAGGCAGACAGTTTAGGCAAATCCGGACTGTCATTATGCTGAGATCTGATAGCAAGCTGTACTTGTACAGCGAAGTGGCAAATACCATGCTTCCAGGAAAAGCTTCTAAGCAATAGTTATAAACGAATCGTACCCTAAACCGACACAGGTGATCAGGTAGAGAATACCAAGGCGCTTGAGAGAACTCTGCTGAAGGAACTAGGCAAAATGGTACCGTAACTTCGGGAGAAGGTACGCTGCCGATGGTGATAGGACTTGCTCCTTGAGCTGTTGGCAGTCGCAGATACCAGGCTGCTGCAACTGTTTATTAAAAACACAGCACTCTGCAAACACGAAAGTGGACGTATAGGGTGTGATGTCTGCCCGGTGCTGGAAGGTTAATTGATGGGGTTAGCGTAAGCGAAGCTCTTGATCGAAGCCCCAGTAAACGGCGGCCGTAACTATAACGGTCCTAAGGTAGCGAAATTCCTTGTCGGGTAAGTTCCGACCTGCACGAATGACATAATGATGGCAGCGCTGTCTCCAGCAGAGACTCAGTGAAATCGAAATCGCAGTGAAGATGCTGTGTACCCGCGGCTAGACGGAAAGACCCCGTGAACCTTTACTACAGCTTTACATTGAACTTTGACCTGACTTGTGCAGGATAGGTGGGAGGCTTTGAAGCAGACACGCTAGTGTTTGTGGAGCCAATCTTGAAATACCACCCTGGTCATGTTGGGGTTCTAACTCAGGTATAACAATACCGAGGACAATGTATGGTGGGTAGTTTGACTGGGGCGGTCTCCTCCTAAAGAGTAACGGAGGAGTACGAAGGTGCGCTCAGACCGGTCGGAAATCGGTCGTAGAGTATAAAGGCAAAAGCGCGCTTAACTGCGAGACCCACAAGTCGAGCAGGTACGAAAGTAGGTCTTAGTGATCCGGTGGTTCTGTATGGAAGGGCCATCGCTCAACGGATAAAAGGTACTCTGGGGATAACAGGCTGATACCGCCCAAGAGTTCATATCGACGGCGGTGTTTGGCACCTCGATGTCGGCTCATCTCATCCTAGGGCTGAAGCAGGTCCTAAGGGTATGGCTGTTCGCCATTTAAAGAGGTACGCGAGCTGGGTTTAGAACGTCGTGAGACAGTTCGGTCCCTATCTACCGTGGGCGTTGGAAATTTGAGAGGATCTGCTCCTAGTACGAGAGGACCAGAGTGGACGAACCTCTGGTGTTCGGGTTGTCACGCCAGTGGCATTGCCCGGTAGCTACGTTCGGATGGGATAATCGCTGAAAGCATCTAAGCGAGAAGCCCACCTCAAGATTAGATTTCCCTAAAGAGCCGTTGAAGACTACGACGTTGATAGGCAGGGTGTGGAAGTGCAGCGATGCATGTAGCTAACCTGTACTAATTGCTCGTTTGGCTTGACCATACAACACCCAAGTGGTTTGTATGAAAGCTCTAATTAATCTATCTTGTATAGCCTAGGCTATAGAATATATATAATTTCGATATCACCTTTAACCTTGATTCAGTTAGGTTACAAGTTGGTCGACCAATAGATAATATCTTGACGTCAAAACAATAATAACAGACTCATATCTAACCCCCTTTGCTGACGACAATAGCACGATGGAACCACCTGATCCCTTCCCGAACTCAGAAGTGAAACATCGTCGCGCCAATGGTAGTGTGGTTTGCCCATGTGAGAGTAGGTCATCGTCAGCTCTCTATTCCTAGATAAACCCCCTTTGCTTATGCAAAGGGGGTTTTCTTTCGTGTGCGGTTTGGAAATAAGAGGATTTCTCATTTGATTTGAAGATTTAGAGACTTCTTTGAGTTCGTTTTTTAGAGCTCGTGAGTTATTTAGCTGGTTAAATGAGTTTCATGACATGATATTTAAAGTGCTATCCAAGCTCATAACAGTCTTAAAGCGGATCAATTTCAGCTAAATAGACGATCTATATAGTTCTTTACCAGTTAGAGCTAAAGTCATCCAAATAAATATTTTCTCTAACCCATTGAAAAATATCGACTATTTAAACCCTACTTAAATTAGTTTAAAAACCTTTGATAAAGCAGTTGACACTCCAGTCAGAATCTATATAATACGCCCCACAGCAAAGGAAGCTAGGCAATAAGTTAACCAACTTATCACTTAGATTACCGAGTTGAAACAAATTAAGAAAAGAAGTTGACAGACTATTAAAACATGATATGATGGTCAGCTCGCTAAATAGGATAAGCCAGATTGGTTTAGCATATTTAGTAAGAATACTCTTACTGGACGACAGTAGAGACATTATTTAAAAGCATAACTAAAGAACAACTTGTGTGGATTTTTGCTGATTCAGAATGCTAAAAAATAAAGTTGGTTGACTATCTTTTCGATAGAATTCTAACTATAAAAATTATCATTTAAGACAGTAAAAAAACTCAAAGTTAATTCATTACGAACATAATTTTTAGCGATTTTGCCAGATTAGATGAGCCAAGTTTAGAAGTCTCTTTAAAGGACTTCATAGCAAGATTAAACTGAAGAGTTTGATCATGGCTCAGATTGAACGCTGGCGGCAGGCTTAACACATGCAAGTCGAGCGGAAACGATGATAGCTTGCTATCAGGCGTCGAGCGGCGGACGGGTGAGTAATACTTAGGAATCTACCTAGTAGTGGGGGATAGCACGGGGAAACTCGTATTAATACCGCATACGACCTACGGGAGAAAGGGGGCAGTTTACTGCTCTCGCTATTAGATGAGCCTAAGTCGGATTAGCTAGATGGTGGGGTAAAGGCCTACCATGGCGACGATCTGTAGCTGGTCTGAGAGGATGATCAGCCACACCGGGACTGAGACACGGCCCGGACTCCTACGGGAGGCAGCAGTGGGGAATATTGGACAATGGGGGAAACCCTGATCCAGCCATGCCGCGTGTGTGAAGAAGGCCTTTTGGTTGTAAAGCACTTTAAGCAGTGAAGAAGACTCTTCGGTTAATACCCGGAGACGATGACATTAGCTGCAGAATAAGCACCGGCTAACTCTGTGCCAGCAGCCGCGGTAATACAGAGGGTGCAAGCGTTAATCGGAATTACTGGGCGTAAAGGGAGCGTAGGTGGCTCGATAAGTCAGATGTGAAATCCCCGGGCTCAACCTGGGAACTGCATCTGATACTGTTGAGCTAGAGTATGTGAGAGGAAGGTAGAATTCCAGGTGTAGCGGTGAAATGCGTAGAGATCTGGAGGAATACCGATGGCGAAGGCAGCCTTCTGGCATAATACTGACACTGAGGCTCGAAAGCGTGGGTAGCAAACAGGATTAGATACCCTGGTAGTCCACGCCGTAAACGATGTCTACTAGTCGTTGGGTCCCTTGAGGACTTAGTGACGCAGCTAACGCAATAAGTAGACCGCCTGGGGAGTACGGCCGCAAGGTTAAAACTCAAATGAATTGACGGGGGCCCGCACAAGCGGTGGAGCATGTGGTTTAATTCGATGCAACGCGAAGAACCTTACCTGGTCTTGACATATCTAGAATCCTGCAGAGATGCGGGAGTGCCTTCGGGAATTAGAATACAGGTGCTGCATGGCTGTCGTCAGCTCGTGTCGTGAGATGTTGGGTTAAGTCCCGCAACGAGCGCAACCCTTGTCCTTAGTTACCAGCGGGTTAAGCCGGGAACTCTAAGGATACTGCCAGTGACAAACTGGAGGAAGGCGGGGACGACGTCAAGTCATCATGGCCCTTACGACCAGGGCTACACACGTGCTACAATGGTAGGTACAGAGGGCAGCTACACAGCGATGTGATGCGAATCTCAAAAAGCCTATCGTAGTCCAGATTGGAGTCTGCAACTCGACTCCATGAAGTAGGAATCGCTAGTAATCGCGGATCAGAATGCCGCGGTGAATACGTTCCCGGGCCTTGTACACACCGCCCGTCACACCATGGGAGTTGATTGCACCAGAAGTGGATAGCTTAACCTTCGGGGGAGCGTTCACCACGGTGTGGTTGATGACTGGGGTGAAGTCGTAACAAGGTAGCCGTAGGGGAACCTGCGGCTGGATCACCTCCTTATAGATGGCATTCGGTCAGCAAGAATTCACAACAAGTTGTTCTTTAGTTTAAGCTAGTTTATTAGCTAGAGGTATATGCCTCGTACAGGCCTGTAGCTCAGCTGGTTAGAGCACCGTGTTGATAACGCGGGGGTCGGCAGTTCAAGTCTGCCCAGGCCTACCATTATTAGGGGCCATAGCTCAGTTGGTAGAGCGCCTGCCTTGCACGCAGGAGGTCAACGGTTCGACTCCGTTTGGCTCCACCACATAATAAACTTCTTTAGATGCTAATAAATAAATAGGTATCAAATAGAAACAAGTGATTCGTCTTAACAAAGACAAGATTACTTCTTTCTGTTTTATACAGAATCTGTGACTCGACGAGAGCACAGAGACTATTTAAAAACATAGATATGAGTCTGGGTTAGGAACACGTGTTCACGCGTTGTTTCTAACCTTAATAACTCACTACTTAACGACATCAGTTGTTATCCCAGTAGTGAGTTATTAAAAAAGTAAAGAGAACTGAATCAAGCGTATAAAATTAGGTGATATCGTTATCATAATTAGGCTTATATAGCACTTAGAAATCTAACTCCTATCTTTAGTAATAAAGGTTAGAGAAAGACTACTTGGGGTTGTATGGTCAAGTAATGAAGCGCACATGGTGGATGCCTTGGCAGTCAGAGGCGATGAAAGACGTGACAGCCTGCGATAAGCTTCGGGGAGGCGGCAATATCCTGTGATCCGGAGATTTCTGAATGGGGAAACCCACCTACCATAAGGTAGGTATCTTGTACTTGTACAAGAGGCAAACGAGGGGAAGTGAAACATCTCAGTACCCTTAGGAAAAGACATCAAATGAGATTCCCCAAGTAGCGGCGAGCGAACGGGGAGAAGCCGATTAATGCTAATGTAGAAGAACAGCGTGGGAAAGCTGACCGTAGTAGGTGATAGTCCTGTATTCGAAACATTAGCGTTAACATATTAAGTAGGGCGGGACACGAGAAATCCTGTTTGAAGATGGGGGGACCATCCTCCAAGGCTAAATACTCCTGACTGACCGATAGTGAACCAGTACCGTGAGGGAAAGGCGAAAAGAACCCCTGTGAGGGGAGTGAAATAGAACCTGAAACCGTGTGCGTACAAGCAGTGGGAGCCTTAATTTATTAGGGTGACCGCGTACCTTTTGTATAATGGGTCAGCGACTTATGTTCTGTAGCAAGGTTAACCGTTTAGGGGAGCCGTAGGGAAACCGAGTCTTAATAGGGCGTTTAGTTGCAGGGCATAGACCCGAAACCGAGTGATCTATCCATGAGCAGGTTGAAAGTGCCGTAACAGGCACCGGAGGACCGAACCCACTATCGTTGAAAAGCTAGGGGATGACTTGTGGATAGGGGTGAAAGGCTAATCAAACTCGGTGATAGCTGGTTCTCCCCGAAAGCTATTTAGGTAGCGCCTCGGACGAACACCATTGGGGGTAGAGCACTGTTTCGGCTAGGGGGTCATACCGACTTACCAAACCGATGCAAACTCCGAATACCGATGAGTGATATCCGGGAGACACACAGTGGGTGCTAACGTCCATTGTGGAGAGGGAAACAACCCAGACCGCCAGCTAAGGCCCCAAATTCCTAGTTAAGTGGGAAACGAGGTGGGAAGGCATAGACAGCTAGGAGGTTGGCTTAGAAGCAGCCATCCTTTAAAGAAAGCGTAATAGCTCACTAGTCGAGTCGGCCCGCGCGGAAGATGTAACGGGGCTCAAACTAGGAGCCGAAGCTGCGGATTTGAATTTGTTTTCAAGTGGTAGGGGAGCGTTGTGTAAGCCTGTGAAGGTGTGTCGTAAGGCATGCTGGAGGTATCACAAGAGCGAATGCTGACGTGAGTAACGATAATGCGAGTGAAAAGCTCGCACGCCGGAAGATCAAGGGTTCCAGTCCAACGTTAATCGGGGCTGGGTGAGTCGACCCCTAAGGCGAGGCCGAAAGGCGTAGTCGATGGGAAATCGGTTAATATTCCGATACTTGTTTATAATGCGATGGAGGGACGGAGTAGGTTATGTCAGCCTGGCGTTGGTTGTCCAGGTGAAAGGATGTAGGCAGACAGTTTAGGCAAATCCGGACTGTCATTATGCTGAGATCTGATAGCAAGCTGTACTTGTACAGCGAAGTGGCAAATACCATGCTTCCAGGAAAAGCTTCTAAGCAATAGTTATAAACGAATCGTACCCTAAACCGACACAGGTGATCAGGTAGAGAATACCAAGGCGCTTGAGAGAACTCTGCTGAAGGAACTAGGCAAAATGGTACCGTAACTTCGGGAGAAGGTACGCTGCCGATGGTGATAGGACTTGCTCCTTGAGCTGTTGGCAGTCGCAGATACCAGGCTGCTGCAACTGTTTATTAAAAACACAGCACTCTGCAAACACGAAAGTGGACGTATAGGGTGTGATGTCTGCCCGGTGCTGGAAGGTTAATTGATGGGGTTAGCGTAAGCGAAGCTCTTGATCGAAGCCCCAGTAAACGGCGGCCGTAACTATAACGGTCCTAAGGTAGCGAAATTCCTTGTCGGGTAAGTTCCGACCTGCACGAATGACATAATGATGGCAGCGCTGTCTCCAGCAGAGACTCAGTGAAATCGAAATCGCAGTGAAGATGCTGTGTACCCGCGGCTAGACGGAAAGACCCCGTGAACCTTTACTACAGCTTTACATTGAACTTTGACCTGACTTGTGCAGGATAGGTGGGAGGCTTTGAAGCAGACACGCTAGTGTTTGTGGAGCCAATCTTGAAATACCACCCTGGTCATGTTGGGGTTCTAACTCAGGTATAACAATACCGAGGACAATGTATGGTGGGTAGTTTGACTGGGGCGGTCTCCTCCTAAAGAGTAACGGAGGAGTACGAAGGTGCGCTCAGACCGGTCGGAAATCGGTCGTAGAGTATAAAGGCAAAAGCGCGCTTAACTGCGAGACCCACAAGTCGAGCAGGTACGAAAGTAGGTCTTAGTGATCCGGTGGTTCTGTATGGAAGGGCCATCGCTCAACGGATAAAAGGTACTCTGGGGATAACAGGCTGATACCGCCCAAGAGTTCATATCGACGGCGGTGTTTGGCACCTCGATGTCGGCTCATCTCATCCTAGGGCTGAAGCAGGTCCTAAGGGTATGGCTGTTCGCCATTTAAAGAGGTACGCGAGCTGGGTTTAGAACGTCGTGAGACAGTTCGGTCCCTATCTACCGTGGGCGTTGGAAATTTGAGAGGATCTGCTCCTAGTACGAGAGGACCAGAGTGGACGAACCTCTGGTGTTCGGGTTGTCACGCCAGTGGCATTGCCCGGTAGCTACGTTCGGATGGGATAATCGCTGAAAGCATCTAAGCGAGAAGCCCACCTCAAGATTAGATTTCCCTAAAGAGCCGTTGAAGACTACGACGTTGATAGGCAGGGTGTGGAAGTGCAGCGATGCATGTAGCTAACCTGTACTAATTGCTCGTTTGGCTTGACCATACAACACCCAAGTGGTTTGTATGAAAGCTCTAATTAATCTATCTTGTATAGCCTAGGCTATAGAATATATATAATTTCGATATCACCTTTAACCTTGATTCAGTTAGGTTACAAGTTGGTCGACCAATAGATAATATCTTGACGTCAAAACAATAATAACAGACTCATATCTAACCCCCTTTGCTGACGACAATAGCACGATGGAACCACCTGATCCCTTCCCGAACTCAGAAGTGAAACATCGTCGCGCCAATGGTAGTGTGGTTTGCCCATGTGAGAGTAGGTCATCGTCAGCTCTCTATTCCTAGATAAACCCCCTTTGCTTATGCAAAGGGGGTTTTCTTTCGTGTGCGGTTTGGAAAGGGTGGGGTTTATCGGATAATCGCGCTGATTTATTCAGTTTAGAGTACGTATCCTAGTGAGGCGTTATCATGAGCTTTTTAGAAAAGCTTACCTGCTTCTGCTGTGTCTTCAAAATCAAATCCTAACTGCTCTCCTTTACGCTGTCTCATCTGTTCAATACGCTGTTTACGCCCAACGATGAGCCGTAGCACTTCACGACGCTGTTCAGTCGTCATCTCATGCCATAACTGACGCTCAGGACGACTGCGCAGGCAACCAAAGCAATAGCCTTTTTTATTGCTCGTGCAAACACCAATACATGGATTGGTGATATCAAACAGTTCAAACTGTTGGTTCATGGCGACTCCATTGCTATTACCGTCATTCCTTTGACCTGCATACAATCACTATGACAACATTCTTATGTCGCAAATACTGACTAATAGTGTGCCGTTTTATTGTTATTACTTTTGTCTAGCGGGTGCTATGCTTAGCTTCACTAGCCTATATAAGATAATCATAACAAAATTAATAAGTGAGATGATACGTGAACCTGATTTATATCCATGGACTGGACAGTGATGCGAACTCTACCAAAGGTAGGTTGCTAGAGGATTATTGCCATCAGCACCATTCTGATATCAATGTTTATCGTCCTAACCTGAATAGTGCTCCTGAGCAAGTTTTTGAGCAGTTAGTTAAATTGGTAACCGAATTAAATAAAGGTGCTAAAACTGTACTGATCGGTAGCTCATTAGGTGGTTATTTTTCCACATTAATAAGCAACCATCTAGGCTGCCCAGCGTTACTGCTAAATCCCAGTACTCAGCCTCATATCACCCTACAGCGTTTTTATAATGCATCGATATCAAATCGAGATAGCAGTGATGGGTTACCTAATAACAAAGTCCTGCATACGACGGCGGGCGGCTGGAATATTACTCCCTCAGATTTACAATGGTTTGCAGAACATCAACTTTTAGCAGTAAATTATCCCGATAAAGTCGCTGTGCTACTGAAAAAAGGCGATGAGCTGTTAAATTCTGAATTGTCTAAAGCTTTTTATCGGAGTCAGGGCGCATCAGTAACGGTGCAAGCAGGTGGTGATCATAGATTTAGTGACTTTGATAAACAGTTGCCAATGGTGATAGATATGCTACAAGATTTAGGACGGGTCTAAACAGACGACATTATATGACGTAAGCGATGGACTGTTAACGTTAATGTCGCTATTTTTCGTTATAATGGTTTAATAGAATTAAACGCACGCGAACAGTTAAGGATGCATTTGTGAGTCAATATAATGCGCAATCGTTAGAAGTTTTAGAAGGTCTTGAGCCAGTCCGTCGTCGTCCAGGTATGTACACCGATACCACGCGCCCGAACCATTTGGCGCAAGAGGTCATTGATAACTCGGTTGATGAGGCGTTAGCGGGTTATGCTAAAACCATCAAAGTGCAACTGCATAGTGATGGCTCGTTGTCTGTCGAAGATGATGGACGCGGTATGCCAACAGATATTCATCCTGAATTTAACCAATCAGGGATTGAGCTGATTTTAACTCGTTTGCATGCAGGTGGGAAATTTTCGACTTCCAATTATGAGGTGTCAGGTGGCTTGCATGGCGTGGGTATCTCTGTCGTCAATGCGCTATCAACGCGTGTTGAGGTTACGGTATGGCGTGATAGCACACAGTTTGATATGGCGTTTGAAAATGGTGCGCCCGTTACGCCGTTGACCGAAGCGGTTAGCTCAAATAAGCGCAAACGCGGTACTAAAGTGCACTTTTGGGCAGATGGTAGTTTCTTTGATACGCCAAAATTTAATGTAAAGCAGCTCAAGCATAATTTGAAAGCCAAGGCGGTTTTGGCAGCTGGACTGACGATTGAATTCACCGATGATATTAATGATGAAAAGGTGGTTTGGCAGTTTACTGATGGGGTGGTCGAGTATTTAAGCGAACAGTTAGATGGTCTTGAGACATTACCTGAAGCGCCATTCTATTATAATTACGATGCTAAAGCGGGTGAACGAGCTGCTATTACCTTTGCATTGTCTTGGTTGCCTGATGGTGGGACGCCAGTTCAAGAAAGTTATGTAAACCTGATTCCTACAGCTCAGGGCGGTACGCACGTCAATGGACTGCGCACGGGTATCTTAGAAGCCTTGCGTGAGTTCTGCGATATCCATAATTTACTACCGCGTAGTGTAAAGCTAACCGCAGAAGATGTCTGGGATGGGGTGAACTATATCCTGTCTCTTAAGTTCTCTGAGCCGCAGTTTTCTGGACAGACCAAAGAGCGCTTATCTAGCCGTGAGGCTGCAGGAGCCGTGCAGACATTGGCAAAAGATGCCTTTAGTCTTTGGCTAAACCAACATGCCGATATGGGTACGCAAATTGCCGAATTGGCAATTAGCAAAGCAGGACGTCGTTTAAAATCGGCAAAAAAAGTCGCTCGTAAGAAAATCACTCAGGGGCCAGCATTGCCCGGTAAATTGGCAGATTGCCGCGGTGATTTGCGTGATGGGGCTGAGCTGTTTTTGGTAGAAGGGGATTCTGCGGGTGGTAGTGCGAAGCAAGCACGTGATCGTCATTACCAAGCGATTCTACCCTTGCGTGGTAAGATCTTAAATACGTGGGAGGTCTCATCAGATACAGTGCTCTCGAGTCAAGAAATTCATGATATTGCGATTGCCATTGGCGTTGATCCGGCATCTGACGATTTATCTGAGCTACGTTATGACAAGGTATGCATCCTAGCGGATGCCGATTCTGATGGACTGCATATTGCTACCTTGATCTGTGCGCTATTCGTGAAGCACTTTCCTGCCTTAGTCGATGCTGGTCATTTATTTGTCGCAATGCCGCCACTCTATCGCGTCGATGTGGCTAAAGAAGTGCATTATGCGTTAGATGAAACCGAGCTTCAGCATATTTTAGCCAATGTACCGGGCAATAAAAAAGCCCAAATCACACGTTTTAAAGGCTTGGGTGAGATGAGTGCCGAGCAGCTGCGTGAAACGACCATGAACCGTGATACACGCCGTCTAGTCCAATTGGATATGGATGACATGGTACTAACCAACAGTGTGATGGATATGCTGCTAGCCAAAAAGCGTGCTGCTGATCGTAAGATATGGCTAGAAGATAAAGGTAATCTAGCCGATATCTCATAGCTATTTTTAGGACGCTTAGCATTATTTATAATCATGATTGAGTAAGCTATAACATAACAAAAGCATGTAAAATCCAGATTAGTGATACCAGCTTAATGGTATTATATGGATATCTTCTACTACATGGTGCCGTTATGACATCAAAATTATTTAATCGCTCTAATGCTAACAGTGCTAAGCCGCAACGCTCTAAAATATTACCAAGTCTCAATAAAAAACAGCTTGGGAATTTGGTTCCTAGACGCGGCAACAAGATTGCGCCAGTGATTGCGTCTGCATTCTTAAAAGCGGCTGGCTGGCGTACCGTTGGTGAGATAGCAAATATTCCACAGGCGGTGGTGCTAGCGCTTCCGCATACATCAAATATCGACGGTGTATATGCGATACCTAGTTTGTTTGCGCTCGATTTGAAAATTAGTATTATGGGCAAACACACCTTGTTTAAGGTGCCGGTCCTTGCACAATTGCTGCATTGGATAGGTATTGTTCCGATTGATCGCCGTAATAAAGGCTCCGTATTACAAGCGAGTATTGATAAATTTAAAACAGGTGAGCCATTATTTTTGGGGTTGTCGCCAGAAGGTACGCGTCAGTACACCAAAAATTGGAAGTCAGGCTTTTATTATTTAGCAGTGGGTGCCGGTGTGCCAATCTTGCCAGTGGCGCTGGATTACAATACCAAAGAGATACGCTTTATGCCTTTGGTCTATCCTACCGGAGATATCGAAGCCGATTTGCCAAAAATATATGCTCAATATCAAGGTGTAATTCCAAGACATCCTGAGCGTTTATCGCAGCCGCTACAGGACGTTAATAAATCAGCGGAGTAGTTTTTTAAGCAGTAGCAGATTATATTTATAAAAAACCCCTGATATGAACTGACCCCCAAATGTTGGACGGTTTAGTTTATATCAAGGACTGAGTTCTGTACTTAACAGGACTCAGTCCTTTTAGTTTGAGTTGAATTCTTTCATGATTATAGTAGTGAATATACTCATGAATCTGTTTCTCTAAACCTTCAATCGAATTAGGCTTTTCAATATAAATCGTCTCACACTTTAGGGTACCAAAGAACCCCTCCATGAGCGCATTATCCAAACAGTTGCCTTTTCTGCTCATACTTTGCTTAATACCATGCTGTTTCAGCACCTGTCCAAACAGTCTCATTTGATAATGCCATCCTTGATCAGAGTGCAGCATTAACTTGTTATCACGGCACGCTTTCGTCTTTGCCAAAGCATCCTCTAGCATCTTGCCAACTAAGTCATAAGTGGGTCTCTTTGAGAGTGTATAACTGACAATCTCATTGTTATAACAATCAAGTATGGGTGACAAATACAGCTTATCATCACCCACCTTAAACTCAGTAATATCGGTCAGCCAGCGCTTATTTGGTTTATCTGCATGAAACTGGCGTTTTAAATAGTTCTTCGCAATCTTACCTTGTTGTCCTTTATAGGAGCGATACTTCTGACGTCTTATCTTTGCGCTAAGCTTCATGTCATGCATAAGCTTAGCGATGAGCTTATGGTTATGATGACAATCTAGCTGCTTTAATGCAGCCGTGACTCTACGATAACCATACCTGCCTTTATGCTGATGGTAAAGCTCAGTAATACGCTGTTTTAAGTCTCCATATTTGTCTTTAACGTCAAACTGACACCTATGGTAGTAAAAGACACTTTTAGCCATCTTAGCGATGTTTAGCAAAGCAGATAAAGGGTGCTCTTGTCTTAGTGCTTCGATGAGCCTTGCTTTTTGCCTGCTTGTTCCTCCGCTTTGAGCAAGGCATCGAGCTTTTTTAGGTACGCAACCTCTGCACGTAGGTATTCATTCTCACGCTTAAGCTCTGCTAAGGTTTTCTCATCATCTGGTTTGCTTGTGATAAATGGCTTGGTCATGGCGGCTCTACCTTTAGGCTTGGTTATTAGTCCAGACATGCCTTGTTGTCGATATGCTTTGTGCCAGTGGCTAATTAAAGCAGGTGAGCTGATATTAAATGTTAAAGCGACCTCGGATTGACTTAATCCTTGCGTCAGCATGGTCGTAATCACTTTGTATTTAAACCCACTGCTGTATTTAGCCTTACTTGTCTTTGGCTTGATCGCGTCTATACCACCGCTTTGATATTGCTTAACCCATTTTTGTACAAGTTTCGAATCTACTTTAAACTTCTCACTTGTGGCAAGTCCGGTATGTCCTTGCAGATAGTATGCGATGACTTGCATCTTAAAGTCTAGATCGTAACGCATAAAAATACCCCCATAAGTTGTGTCCAACTTATGGGGGTCGGTTCAATATGGAGTATCAGGGGTTTTTTGTTTGCGCTTATTAATCTTGAGCCCTTACACATTAAGGCTTTATAAAGTTGCTTATAAGTAAACTTCGGTGTAATGGACAAAATTCATGCTAAAAAGTAGAAGGTAGTCGCTAATGGACATAATTCATGCTATTTGAGTGACTTTGATGCTAAAAAGTCTTTAATAAACCGTAACTTACGGCGCTCATTTAGCCCATGATGACTGTGTAATTGTCGCTTTAACTCACTAAACAAACCTTCAAGAGAATTTGTGGTGCTTGGTATGTCTAACTGCTCACATTCTTGATAAGTAAATAACCAATCACTATTGGTTCTGAGACTACGATAAGCACTTCTAAGACGCTTGTGGGTGTACCACGTTTTACCAGTATCGTCATTGGTACTACGCTCATTAAGATAATCTTCATGAGTCAAATACCAATAATCTAAGTGCTCTATGAAGTCAGCTTTATTAAGCTGTGTTAAGTCTAAAGCAAGCCCTCTAAGTTCAATGCTCGCGATGTTCTTAGGACGACGAGTCAGGTAACGAGTCACTATTTGCATTTGATGAAACTGACACATCTGACAAGGGGTGCTAATAAAAAGCGTTCTAAGTCCTCGTCTGCCATCGCAGGTAATGCTTTGTACATCAACGCCTAACGATGCTAAGTGATCCACTCCTTGCTTATAAGCACTGTTGGTTTCATGACTCACTACAGCGTAATAAAGAACGGTTCTAGTGGTGTTGTCCATAAAGACCATTAAACCAAACTTGCGACCAAAGTAGGTGGTGTCCATGATGATATTAGCAGTCGTAGGACGTTTAACTGGATACTGGGTACTGACTTTATCTAAGCGCCTTTGAATGGTTTTAAGACTACAGTGATACTTATCAGCCAGTTGTTTGTAGGTCTGTTTCCCTTGGGTATATTCAGTCCAAAGGGTTTGATTATTGAGTCTTTTACCACCTAAAAACTGCCGTCTGCAAGCCAGACATTGATACTGTTGTTTGCCTAGCTTGCGTCCATTCTTTTTGATGTGTTTATCACGACAAAAAGGGCAGTTTTTTGATTCATGGCGTTGATTCCTTGCAAATATAGACAGTATATAGCGTTAGACCCTACGCCAGCATGAAAAATGTCCATTACACCTAAACTTCTTATAAAGGTAACTGACGGTTAGAAGTGCTTACACCGCCATCGACGGGCAAATTGGTACCAGTAATCATGGCAGCATCATCGCTTGCTAAGAAAGTAATCACCGCGGCAATATCGTTTGGTGTGGCACAGCGTCCTAATGGACTATTATCTGATGATTCATCTATATTTGCTTGAAGATCTGTTATATCAGTATTTTGAATATCGGTGTTTTGAATCGCATCTGATATATCAGACTGAGTGACGCTTGGATTTACTGCATTAACGCGCACGCCGTCTGCGCTGTGTGCCGAAGCCAACGTACGGGTCAAATCAGTAATACCTGAGGTGGCAGCATCATAAGTCGCTGCACTCTGATCGCTACTACAAGCTGCAAATGAAGGAACGTTAATGATACTACCTTTACTCTGTATTAAGTAAGGCATGGCCGTCTGACAGACATACAAGGTTTCACTTAAATAGTCATCAACAGCCGGACTCTTCTGTTCAGTAGATAACCCACTATTTCTGCCTTGCGTTGTTTGTGCTGCGTTATTCACCAATATATCGATTGATTCAAACTTATCGATGACTCTTTTTATCATCTCTTGTACTTGGCTCTCAACACCAATGTCACAAGCAATGGTTAAAAAGTTGTCGGTATGAATCCATGTACGGTCTTGTGGAAACCCTTCAGTGATTTGATTTAATGTATCGGTCGAGCGTCCGACGAGTATGACATTAGCACCTTCATTCGCAAAACGAATGGCAGTTGCACGACCGATATGTGAGTCGGCACCTGTTACGACGACTGTTTTCTCTTTAAAGCGTTTCATGATGGGCAAGTCCTTGTTATCATCAGAGAGTTATTTGATACATAAATGGGCTAATTATATTGTAAAGTAGCATGCGTATTAATTGATTCCTCAATACGCGAGTAGTACCGCTTTTATATCATCATAACAAGTCACTGTGCTGAAAGCGACCATGTATAATTGCTATTATGTAGTTTATTTTTTATCCAATAGTCTTGGCGTAGCAGTTGCATTTATCCGCTGCACACCAATTGCGCCGCTTATAATAGCGTATTTTTTTCAGACAAAAAGGTGGTGACTGTGCCCAGTGATTCGACGATGGTAATGTCTGATGGAAGCTATCTTATGAATGAAATGGCTTGTTATTTACGAGCAGATATCTTAAAGATTATCTTGCCGGATATGCCAGTGGTAGAGAGCAACTATCAAGCGCAATATTCTCAGTACCAGCTATCACTGGGCGATCTTAACTTAGTAGAGTTGGTGATATATTTGCCTAATGACATGCTGCCAGCTGATATTGAGACACTAGGTAGGACAGCTTTTAATGCTGTAAATATATGGCGCAAGACTCATATATCAAGATCTATAGACAGCCAGTTACGTAGTATTGACGTCTTGGTTTTGGATATCCAGCGTCAAATTGATATTGATATTGATATTGATACTGAACATGATGTTCATAATAAATCTTGCAAAAAAAATCCTGTTCAACCTCTAGCCCATAGTTTTACGGATAGTGATTTAGTACAGGGTTCGATCGTTGATACAAGTGCATCTATTCAGCCATTACAAGCATTTGGCTGGCATGACTGGCATATTCATTTAAATAAATTAAAGATACCTTGCGAGCTATGGCGATTTTTACACTATCGTTTAGGGCATTCACAGCAGGATAATAAGGATCATATAACAAATTCCGAAAACGATATTATTACTAGATTTCTAAATGTTGCCGACTTCTTTGCCCCTGCAATCACGATAGATAATGCGTTGATAAAATATGGTTTGCAAAATGAGCCTAACTCGGCATTGATAGCGATGTCGCTGGCGCAGAAAACCAATAGCCCAACTAAGCAGATGTATCAACAGCATATGGCGCAAGCGGCTGCTTTATGGTCACAACTTAGCATGCAGATGTTAGAAACAGTTTATAAAAATCCTGCTGCGTTTAAGCAGAAAGAATCATTGGAGAAGTCTAGTAAGGCAGATTTTTCTCATTGGCAACAGCAGATATTAGATGAGTCATTGTTTTCGCGTCATGAGTTAGTTCGTACTTTATATAAGCATCCCAAGCAAGCGCAGCAGTTGCAGCAACAAGGCTATGTTGTCCACCAACATTCTTACGAGTGTTTGGGGCGGCATTATGTACTAATATTTTATGGACAAGATGCAGAAGGAAAGCATGGTAAGTCGGCTATACGCCCAAATTTAGCGAAAATCGCTTTAGATGTGGCGACACGGTTACCAATGGCAGAACTACATCATGTGGTTGTATTGGGTATAGATTTTATAATAGAGGCTGAAGATGCTTTTATGGATATTGATTTATGGATTCAGCCAGTTAATCCCATGACCCAGCGCGAGCGCCAACTGACTAAAAAGGTTCAGCAGTTGCAGCAAAGTAATCAGAGTAATGCTAGTGAAATTACCGAAGATAATAAGAAAAAAGCTCATTCTAATCATCTATCATAAGTGCGCTTAAATATTCCAAGTGCATCTCGCCCTAATAATACTGACTAAAATTACTTATTATCAAACATAAAAAAAGACAGCCTAAGCTGTCTTTTTTATAAAATAAATCAATAACGATAAATTATCTTAGATTATTAGGACCATCGATATCACTATCATCAGTTGCAATATGATTGATATCAACCGTAGAAGAATTTACATCACTGGTAGAGCTTAAGTTATTAGGTGTGATGATATTATTATCTACTTGGGTTGTGCTGCTACCAAACGTATCAGTAGCTGTACTTGGCGTATTGTCACGTACTGAAGCAGCAACCTTATCTTGAGTCGATGAGCTTGGCGTCAAAGCAGATTTTGCTTTTGCTTCGTCACGTTCTCTGTCCATTTTATCCTGCATTTTGCGTAAGAAACGTGCTGCTGCTTCTTGACCACCTAGACCAAACGATAGGGCAAATGCTACGGCAACTGCACCTAAAGTTAGACCAAATGCTAGGTTGACAATAGAGTCAGCGATACCCATTGCTTTTAGACCCATGGCAAGTACTAAGCCCATGATCAAAACGCGCACGATATTTGCTAGGAACTGTGAACCTTGTTCAGAGCGCTCAACGACACCAGCGATGATGTTGGCAAGCCAAAAACCGATGAATAGGATGATTGCGCCTAGGATGATATTAGCACCGAAAGCAATAAACATCGCAATAATGGCTGAGATAGGCTCAAAACCTAATAAGTCAGCAGCAGCGATAGAGGCAAATAACATGGCAAAAAATACGATGGCATAGCCAACTAAGTCAGAAACCTTTTTATCACCCATGGTCTGTTGAAGACCAACTTTGGCAGGTAACTGATTGATTTGCGTATTTTCAAGCAAGCCTTTGATGATGTTTGCAACCATACGTACAACATAAAAAGTCACAACCAAGATAGCAATTGCCATAAAGATATTTGGCAAGGCTTCCATGATTTTGTTTAGCATGTTGGTTGCAGGGCGAGCAATTACATCAATTTTTAGGGCATTTAAAGCAGCAATGATTGTTGGAATAATCACTACTAGAAAGGCTAAAGAACCTGCAATGTTAGGTAAGCTATTCTGTTCACTTAAACCAGCTTTGGTTGCAAGCTTTTGGACATCAAAAGTAGAAACAAGGTTGGTTACGATGCCACGTACCACTTTGGCGATGATGTAACCTACTACGAATACTACAGCAGCAATCAGAATATTAGGGATAAAGCTGAAGATTTTATCAACCATATTAGTTAATGGAGCAAATAAACCGTCAAGCTCTAGTTGACCTAATACCATGGTCAATACTACTAATAGAATGAACCAATAAACCATGTCAGCAATCGTGCTGCTCATTGGTTTTACACCAGCTTTTGCACTCAAACGCTCATCCATTGAGGTTTTTGAAAGTGCAGCATTGATGGCAGTACGTGCAACTGTTGCAATTACCCAACCGATCACACCAACTGCAATAGCAGCGATAAGATTAGGGATAAAGGTGAGTACTTGGTTTACCATATTGGCAAACGGTGCTGAAATAGAGTTTAGGTTTAACTGACTTAACGCGCCAGAAATAGCGATAACGAAAATAAACCAAAAAACAATCTTAGAGATGATGCCCTCTAAGTCATAGCTTTTACCCGTTGAAGAGTTCATACGTTGATTGAGATTGATTTTAGACAGCACGCCGCGTACCAGAGCAGCTATGCCCAAGGCGACAAGCCAACCAATGATAAAAATAAGAATAGCGCCGATGATGGAGCCGATAGGGCCACCCAGATAACCGTTGAAAGATGTAAACATTGGATTCATCCTGTCCTCCTCTAATGATCATGTGTCTGCTATAAGATAAGAAAATCACTTTAATTCAAGCGTTTCATCTGAGGCAAACACACACCTATTTATTAGTATTTTTAATTAAAATTATTTGAAAATTTGATTTTAGTGCTTTATAAGAAATTTATACTTAACAATCAGTAGTCACTATTAACAAAACATACCTTTTGTTATTTCTTTCCTTAACCAATTTAGCTTAACTTATGTAATTATGAATTTAAAGATAGAAAGCTTAACGTCTTACTATATTTGTGTGATAAGTTGTTATTTTTACGGTAAATATTAACATAGACTGTACATTTGACCGATAATTTCAAGTGAGTCATAGCAGGCAAAACTAAGATTTGCTATTATAGATAAATGTGACATCTCGCCACTATTATTACAATTTGAGAGCATTTTATGAAAAAAATCACTACCCTAAGCATCAGTGCCCTTGCTAGTGCTATGTTATTAATCACAGGCTGTAGCGCAAACAATGGCAGTAAAGAAACAGCTACCAAAAGTGTTTCAGTGACTGAACAAAGCCCTGCCAAGGAAAAAGTAGGCTATAGCTTGGGCTATATGATGGCAGAAGGGAATAAAGAAGCGGTTGGGGATCTGCACCTAGATACGTTTGAAAAAGGTTTCCGTGATGGCTATGAAGGCAAAAAAGCGGCATTGACAGAAGAGCAAATGCAAGAAGTGTTAATGGCCTATCAAAAAGAACAGGAAGCGAAGTTTGTGAAAGATATGGAATCTAAAGCGGGTGCAAACAAAACTAAGGGCGCCGCATTCTTAGTAGAGAATGGCAAAAAAGCTGGCGTAAAAACCACTGCTTCAGGTCTACAATATAAAGTAGTGACCGCAGGTACTGGCAAGTCGCCAAAAGCTACGGACGTGGTTGAAGTAAACTACGAAGGTAAATTGATTGACGGCACTGTATTCGATAGCTCATATGAGCGTGGTGAGCCAATTGAATTCCCACTAAACCAAGTAATCGCTGGTTGGACTGAAGGTCTACAGTTGATGAAAGAGGGCGGTAAATACGAGTTTTATATCCCATCTGATATCGCTTATGGTGAAGCGGGTAACGCAGGTATCGAGCCTAATAGCACGCTAATCTTTACCGTTGAGCTATTAAAGGTAAAGTAATTAGCAGTAATTAATGCCAATTTAGTATTGATACAATAGACGTTAAAAGAAGCCCTCTTACATTAAGAGGGCTTCTTTTTGCGTAAGAAATAGCACTTAAGCTTTCGACGTTAATGAGCCATTATTCAAAGGTTCTTTTGGAAAACTTTAGAATTGCGACCGTTATTATACTTCTCGCGGCGTATTTCAGGTAAGGCACTTGCCTCAACTTCAGCAAACCCCTGTTCAACGAACCAATGTGCTGTACGAGTGGTCAATACAAATAACTTGTGTAGACCATGGCTGCGTGCTTGTTGCTCCAAAAATGCCAGTAAATCAGCGCCGCGGCTACCGCTGCGATATTCTGGATGTACCGCGACGCAGGCAACTTCTGCTGAATCTGTATCGAGTGGATAAAGCGCTGCACAACCTAAAATCATGCCGTCACGTTCGATGACGCTATAATTATCAATCTCTTGCTCCAAGCGTTCGCGTGAGCGACTGACCAAGATACCTTGCTCTTCTAACGGCGATAATAGCTCTATCAGCCCTACCACGTCATCGACATCAGCGCGGCGAATCTCTTCGTAAGGGTCGTGACTAATCAAGGTGCCAGAACCATCACGGGTAAATAGCTCTTCAAGTAGTGCGCCGTTTTTGGCATAAGAGATAATATGGGTGCGATGAACCCCTTGGCGACAGGCATTGCTGGCACAGCTTAAGAAGTAATTAATCTCACAGTTTAGATCACGGTCACGTAAGAAGCGGTCGACTTCATTTGGAATCATCTCACGTAGCAAACGATCATTATGATTGATACCGGCTTCTTCGCCTAGGAAAATCAGCTTATCAGCACCAAGCGCCACGGCGGCACTAAGAGCAACATCTTCAGCCAATAAGTTAAAGACTTCGCCGGTTGCCGAATAGCCCATAGAGCCTAAAATTACAATATGATCGTGTAGTAGATTATTTTTGATGGCTTCAACATCGATAGAGCGTACTTCGCCTGTCATCTGGTAATCAACGCCATCGCGGATACCATAAGGACGCGCAGTGACGAAATTGCCCGACACTGCATCAATACGTGAGCCGTACATAGGTGAGTTGGCAAGCCCCATCGATAGCTGCGCTTCAATCTGCAAGCGAATAGCACCAACCGCTTGTAATATAGAAGGCATCGCGACGCGAGGTGTCACACGAATATCTTGATGCAGTGGCGATTCAATATCAGCATCTTTGAGGTTTTTCTCGATTTGCGGTCGCGCCCCATGCACCAATACCAGCTTGATACCCAAGCTATGCAATAAAGCAAAGTCATGAATCAGTGTGCTGAAATTTGGATGATTGACCGCCTCACCACCAAACATAATCACGAACGTTTTGCCGCGATGGGTATTGATATAGGGGGCAGAATTACGGAACCAATGGACGTATTCAGGGTTAATCTGGGGCATGGCGCTAGTAGTCATAATGGGAGCAATAGTCGTTAGAATAAGAAAAAGGGCGTGACAGAGAATGCCTGTCGTTAAAGGATCGCTAAAGATTTACCATAGCAAAAAACGTCGTTATGAGCTATCTTTTATTTCAGTAGCGTTAAAGAGTCTTCACAGCAGATTAACGATATACACAACATCAACACAGGGTTAATGTACGTATAAATGCTTTTTGTTATGCTAAGCGCTATTGCTTTACCGATGGCTTACGCAGATAATTGATAAAAATAATAATGTTTAAAAATTAACATGACTGAGTATGACCATATATGATGGTAAATTGCTTATTGTCCTATATTTTTAAAACTACTAATTTTTACCAGCTCCTTTTTTACCAGCTTTGTTTTACCGATACATCAACTAGGGATAATGAATGTCATGAAGAAAAGTAACCATTTTGCGAACCCATTCAGTGCATGGACTGGACACCGCTTGTTTCATGTTGTCGCTGGTACGCTCGTTGGCGTTATGGCTGTCACGCAAGCATCAGCGATGTTACCCACACCAGAACAAGCCGTTAATAATTCAGTAGCGGTTCAGTCAAACTTTAATCAAAACAGTCAGTCAAATGCGCAAGCAGTTAACAGTAGAATTACAGCGTCATTGATTAGTGTTGATGCCAATGGTAAAGAAATACTGGTTCCTGTGGATGCAAATACGCGTTTGCAGTCAGGTAATGTTTTAGAGTATCAAGGCTATTTTACCAATACCAATGCGGATCGGGTTCGTAAAATGACCGTGACGATGAGTATTCCTGAACAAGTAGAATTGCTGCGTGCTGTTTCTCCTGATTTTCCTTATGGTAGTGCAGACGGTAATACATTTGCCCGTATGCCGCTACGTGGAAAAGTTGACAATCAGTTGCAAGAAATTCCGTTAAAATTCTATAAAGCCGTACGCTGGGATTTGGAAGGCGTAGGTCTTAATGATACAGTCGCAGTGAAATACCGTGCGCGTGTCAAATAAGTATATGCTTTGATATCTGCTTCAACAAAAAAGCACCGCAGCAATCACTGTGGTGCTTTTTTTATCGTCAATCTTTGATATCTGTAGTTATCAGGATTTTTTATATATCTTTTTCCACTATAAATTAAAGAGTGGCATATTTACTCTTGGATTTTTCGTTAATAAGTTGCTTAATGGCATGAATTTGGGCGGTAGTGGCTTGCGAGCCAGCAGCAATCACAGCGCTACGCTGGCTAGTATCTAGCGAGCTGATATGACCGACATTTGGCATAATCACAATATCAGCACGATCACGCTCATGACGCATTGATGCAGCGCTATGATTAATCTGAGATGCTTTCGCGTTATAGACTGCATTGGCGATTAAACTATTTTCAAGAAAGCCCCAAAAGCTGGTTAATGAATTGAGGTTCGGTTTTTGATTGACAGTTGATGTACTAGCGTTAGCAGCAGTCACATCAACGGCGATAATAATATCGGCACCTAAATCACGGGCGCTATCCACAGGCACTAAGCTGACCACGCCACCATCAATATATTTTTTGCCGACTTTTTCAGGGATGCGCGGTGCAATAAAGATATTAGGCACACTACAGGATGCTTGTACCGCAAGCCCAACATCACCGGTGGTAAATACGGTCTTTTTCAGCGTGTTTTTATCAGCAGCAACCGCCGCAAAGGAGATGGGGAAGTTTTCTATCGTTCGTCCACCAACATTCGCGTTAATAAAGTTTTTGAGCTTAATACCTTCGATAAAACCTTGGTTAGATAAGGTAAAGTCTGTCAATTCACTATCAATGGTGGTCAGTGCCAAGTGTTCAAGCTGCTTTGCATTATAACCACTGGCATACAAGCTACCAACTAAGCTCCCGACACTGGTGCCTACTACCAGTGTCGGTTTGATACCGTTCTCTTCTAATGCTTTAATCACGCCTACATGAGCGAAACCTTTTGCACCGCCACCACCTAATACTAAAGCTACCGTAGGTTTGT
This sequence comes from Psychrobacter cryohalolentis K5, assembly GCF_000013905.1. Taxonomy (NCBI): domain Bacteria; kingdom Pseudomonadati; phylum Pseudomonadota; class Gammaproteobacteria; order Moraxellales; family Moraxellaceae; genus Psychrobacter; species Psychrobacter cryohalolentis. The sequence goes on along the minus strand of NC_007969.1, from coordinate 2,958,727 downwards.
TCGGTACTGACGTATCTGCTGGCGCGACTGGCGTCAAACTATTGCAAGCACTCATCAATATAGCAAATATAGCGAAGAGGCTCAGACGAAGCGTCAATAAAAAATGATAATAAGGGTGGCAGATAGAATGAGAGGACATAAAAAACCTTATCAAAAATTATCATAGAGGAATAAATAGAGGTGTAGTAGGGTATGCCTCAATAGGTTACGCAGAAATCAGCTAGACGTTGTATGGCGAAATAGCTTAGCATAAGGTATTAGTTAGCATAATAATTTAGCGGTATAGCTAGGCACGTTACAGAATATTGATCATTATCACATGATAAGACAGCTTATAAGCTAGCATGAATTCTTGAACAAGACACTTGACCCTGTAAAATTTATATTAACATCGTTAGGATTTTTGATGCCCACATCGGTTAACCCTGCTACACCTCATTTACTAGACGTTTTGGCACTTGATATGCCGGTGACGGCGCTGGCAGGTGTTGGACCAAAAGTGGCCGAGCAATTGGCGCAATTGGGCATTGCCCGTATCTTTGATTTGCTACTACATCTGCCACGCGACTATGAAGATCGTAGTCGCTTGGTATCAATAGGCGATGTGGCTCATGGACAAGCCGCCATGATTACTGGTCGCGTCGTGCATGTCGATACCAATCGCAGCGGCATGACGGTGATTGTAGATGATGACACGGGTACGATATCTCTACGCTTTTTTAAGGTATATCGTGGACTTGCTCAAACCATGTGTCTAGGTACCCATCTACAATTATTCGGTGAAGTCAAAGTGAGCCGCTACGGTAAGCAGATACATCATCCTGAATATCAAATTATCAGCAGTAACGAGACGGTAGTAAATACGGGTTTACAGCCTATTTATCCAAGCGTTAAAGGTTTACATCAAAATAAGCTGCGTACATTAATTAAGCTTGCACTGCAAACGGTTCGTAGTCAGGGCTTGCCGATGACTTTATTTACGCCTGAGGATTTTTCAGTCGTTGCGGATTTGCCATTAGTGCCTTTTGAACCAGCTAAAATACCGATAACCGAGCCAGATTATCCAGAAGATATCTTTTCCACCCTCGCGCGTAGTGTGCCTGACAACGGTTTTAGTAGTAGTGATAGCAGTAACAGTAGCGTCAATAGAACGAAGCCCTCTTTTTATCATAGTCAAAATAATACCAGTTCCGATGCTATAAGTATGGCTAATAATAACGTCTATAATTTAACCATATTTGAAGCGTTGGTATTACTGCATACGCCGCCTACTTATACTGATGCTGGTCAACAATACAAATTATTAACCCAATTAAGCGCTCGTACTCATGCTGCTTGTCAACGCCTCATTATTGAAGAGTTGACTGCACATCAGCTCAGCTTATTATATCGCCGTCAGCAATTGCATCAGTATAAAGCGCCAAAATGTGCTATCCAAAGTCCATTGGCAGATAAATTGTTTGGTGCGTTGCCATTTGATTTAACGGGTGCACAAAAAAGAGTTATGAGGGACATTACCGCTGATATGGCGACTTCAATACCAATGCTCAGATTGGTACAAGGCGATGTTGGCGCTGGTAAAACCTTAGTCGCGGCAGGCGCGGCGGGTTATGCATTAGATAGTGGTTGGCAGGTGGCGGTGATGGCACCGACGGAGATTTTAGCGGAACAGCATTTGGTTAATTTCAAAAACTGGTTTGAGCCGTTAGGTATTGGGGTTGGTTGGTTGGCTGGTAAACAAACCGCTAAGCAGCGCCGCGAAGCGTTAGAAGCGGTGAGCGAGAATACCGTACAAGTAGTCGTTGGTACTCATGCGCTTTTCCAGGATCAGGTACAATTTGCCAAATTGGGTTTGGTTATTATCGATGAACAGCATCGTTTTGGTGTTGAGCAGCGTATGGCGTTGACCAATAAAGGCGTGGCTGGTAGCACACCGCATCAGCTGATTATGACTGCAACGCCCATTCCGCGGACGCTAGCGATGAGTGTTTATGGCGATATGGACACTTCTATTATCGATGAGCTACCACCAGGGCGTACACCGATTACTACCGTAACAATTGACCGCAACCGCCGTGATGAGGTGATTGAACGTATTGCAGTTAATTGTGAAGCTGGCAGGCAGGCATATTGGGTGTGCTCACTGGTTGAAGAGTCGAGTGTACTCGATGCGCAAGCTGCTGAGGCGACTTATGAAGATTTGAGCGAGCGTCTGGATATTCGCATTGGCTTGGTGCATGGCAAAATGAAAGGCGCTGATAAACAAGCCATTATGCAAGCGTTTAAGGCAGGACAACTTGATTTGTTAATAGCTACTACAGTTATCGAAGTGGGTGTTGATGTGCCCAATGCTTCTCTGATGGTCATTGAAAATGCAGAGCGATTGGGTCTATCGCAATTGCACCAATTACGCGGGCGAGTCGGGCGCGGTTCAACAAAAAGCTATTGCGTGCTGTTGTATCAGAAGCCGTTGTCGGAGACAGGTACTGAACGTCTAAATGTATTGCGTGATAGTACTGATGGTTTTGTCATTGCGCAAAAAGATTTAGAGCTGCGTGGTCCGGGCGAGTTATTAGGAAAGCGTCAAACAGGTAATGTCGGCTATTATTTGGCGGACCTTATTCGGGATGAGCAGTTATTTGCTATTGCCCAGCGTTTGGCAAAGCATCTGATTGCAGATCCTGCACGCAAAGCCGATGTCAGCCAACTGATTCATCGTTGGATGCCAGAGGCAAGTCGTTATACCAATGCTTAATGATAGTTAACTCAACCTGTTTTCTATTACTGGTTACCATAAAAAAGCCATTATTTTCTTAAAATAATGGCTTTTTTATGGTTTTTATAAATCATTTATCAACCAATAATTAACACTGTATTCTTATTTTAATGAACTAATATTGACTTATGTGTTCATGAGTTATTATTGAACTATGATTATTTGTGTGGCAGTTTACGATAATGGATTGGCACAGTGTCTTCCATGCGTTTGCTAGGATATCGCGTTTTACATAATGATATATGGTTAAAATATGCGTATTTCTAGTCGTTTTATCGATTCTAACAGGACGTTAGGATGAGAACTTGATTAACTTCATAGTGGCAATCTATCTGCTTTGTCTGATGACTACTGTGCCATTCATGTTTTTTATTAACGACCTGAATTTATTAACAAGGATGTTTCATGAAAAAGACGTTAACCTTCGTTTGTGCTATCGCCACACCATTATTATTTAGCCAGTCTACTTTTGCTGCATTCGATTATTTTAAAACCGATGGTAGCTTTAAACGCTTTTCGGTCTCTGCTGGCTGGTTGCATGCCTCTCCACAAGGCACGGCCAATCCTCTAGAAAATACGACAGCCATTAAAGATGGTACTGTCGCTAAAAACGGCAGTGTTAAAATAAAAACTGTCAGAGAGGTTATTGATCCTGATCAAAATGAGCTCACTAAAGTTAAAGTAAATACAGGCCTAACTGCTATAGGGGTAGTAAGCTTTAGAGGTGAAGAAACTGATTTGTCTAGAACTACTCTAGGTGATGTATCAGGTCAAGTTAAGCTTGGCGGTTTAGAGAATTTCAGCAGTCCAGGTACGGGTCTTGAGTCTGCTGATGTTGATACTTTTGGTTCGCTATTTAACTATTATCTAAATGATAACTGGTCAATTGAAGTCAAAGCCGGATTTCCTCCTAAAGTAGATATTATGGGTAAAGGGAAAGTGTATGCACCTATATCTGGTGAGGTTACAGCTGGTGGAATAGGAGAATATGCACTACCAAAATTTAAAATTAAAAAAGAACAGCTTATAACCGATTTAGAACAAGGTGATGGCGTGGCATCTAGGGCTCGCGCATGGCTACCGGCAGCGGGGGTGCAATATCAGTTTGGCAAATCTGGGGTCAATAAGTTTCGCCCTTATGTCGGTGCTGGGGTTATGTATGCCTATTTTAACGGTATTGAACTAAATGATGGTATTCGTAAAGATTTAGAGGCAGCTGGACATCAAATTCAGAATATCAAAGATGGTAAATCGGGTGCTGCGCTAGAAAATGTGCCATCCAATCGAGAGATGAACGTGGATGTGGAGGCAGAAAGCGCTTTTGCACCTATCGTCACTGTTGGCGCTACTTATGATTTCAATGATAGATGGTTTGGAGTCGGGTCATTGTCTTATGCAAAACTGGACAGCGATACGACCATCACCGTTAAAAATGATAAGAATGAAGAGTTGATTCGATCGAAAGCTCACCTCGATATAGATCCTTATATTACTTTCCTTGGCGTCGGCTATCGTTTCTAATAGAAGATTTATAGTAACTACAGAATAGTAGGATAAATATAGCGCACATTCTTAAGACTGTGTTTTTTGTCTTACGATCTACAAAAAGAATCTTGATGCTATCAAATTCATTAATAAGCGGTATGTATTGCTTATCACTTTTAGTATGTTCGCTTGGAGCGTTTTTATATCTGCCGATATTGAGTCAGTATGGAACTTACGAAGCTCAGACACTATATATATAAATCAGATGACAACTTAATATATGCTATGCTCAATAAATTTACGAACTATTGTAGTCACAAACAGCATTTTGACCATATAAAGATGCTCGTTTAACGTAATGCTAGCCTATTTTCACCTATTATTTTCCTCATATTATATATCCTTATTATTGCCTGTATTGACAGAGAGTTATCATGAGCGATGTTGAAGACAACAAGCTGCCAGTTGAATCTGAGCTACCCCCATACCGCCAATCTGATGCGCGAACGTCTAAGCCTTTATCAGATAAGCCATTATCAAAATTTCCTTTATGGTTATTACCAGTATTGGCTATTGTGCTCGTTATTGGGGTATTGGTTGGTAAGTACTGGGGCAATGATGAGGAAGCGAGCAATGAGTCGCCCGTTGCTAACAATGTGCAAAACGATAGCGCTAACCTAAAAGATGCTAGCATTGAGCAAGCTGTATTATCGGTCGAAACAGTGCTACCAAGCCAAGATAATATTGGTAATACGCTCAGTGCTGACGGAACCATCAATGCTAAGGATGTCGCTAATGTCAGTGCCAAAGTAAACGGCGTAGCGATTGAACGGATATTGGTCGAAGAAGGTCAGCGTGTTAAAGCTGGTCAAATACTGGCTGTATTTGATACCGACGCGATGGAGCAGCAAGTCTTGCAAGCAGAAGCTGATGTTGCCGAAGCAAAAGCGACGCTTGCCAATGCCACTGCCGATGCCGCCCGCGTCCTGCCACTTATTGATATTGATGCCATTAGCAAGCAAGAAGCGGATCGCTATCGTACGGCTAAACTACAAGCGCAGGCGTCACTGCAAGCCTCTAAAGCTCGACTGAGTACGCAGCGCTTGAGTGTCAATAATGCCAATGTGGTTGCACCGGTTAGCGGTATTATTAGTGAAAAAATGGCTGAAGTTGGTATGATTGCTGGTGGAGACCCACTATTTACTATTATCAAAGGTGGTATTTTGGAATGGCGTGCGGATATCGATCCTAAGCTGATTGGTGAGGTTAATGTTGGCACACCAGTCCAAGTTAGCCTACCGGGCGGCGATTCTGTCATGGGGGAGGTCAGTCGCATTGCACCAACTGCTGATAATAATAGGCAAATTACCATTTATGCTAGCCTTGCTGCTAACGCGAAAGTAAGAGCAGGCATGTATCAAACGGGCGAGTTTTTATTGGGTAGTAGCAGCGCTCAAACGGTTCCTAATAGCGCCATTGTCAGCAATGACGGCTATGACTATGTGATGCTAGTGACCAATATCAGTACTAAAGACGGTAAAAACGGTCACAACATTGGCCGTATCAAACAACAACGTGTGACCCTTGGTGAGCGCTTTGGCGATAGTATTATGCTCACAGAGCCACTCCCTGCAGAGAGCCGACTTGTAAAGCAAGGGGGAAGCTTTTTAAATAATGGTGACTTGGTACGTGTCGTTGATGGTCTGAGTCAAACTGGTAAGCAGGCTACTAGCACAGACACGCAGGCGCGCTCATGAGTTTAAATGTTTCCGCCTACTCGATTAAAAATCCATTAGTGGCTATCTTGCTGTTTGTACTGCTCACCTTAGGCGGTATCTATGGCTTTATGCAAATGAAGGTGCAACAGTTTCCCGATATTGACCTACCAGCGGTGGTGGTCACGGTTACTTTACCGGGCGCTGCGCCATCGCAGCTTGAAAACGATATTGCAAAAAAGGTGGAAAATAAGCTCACCAGTATTGAGGGCGTCAAGCACATTCGTACGACGCTCCAGACGGGCGCTGCCACTATGGTCGCTGAGTTCGTCTTAGAAAAAGACATCCAAGAAGCGGTTGATGATGTGCGCTCGGCAGTCGGTGAGGTACGTGGCGATTTGCCTGCCGCTGCCAATGACCCTATCGTCACCAAAGTCTCAACATCAGGATTCCCAGTCGTCACATACTCTGTCGCTGCTGAAAAAATGAATGTAGAAGACTTGTCTTGGTTTGTCGATGATACCGTCACCAAGCGTTTATCTGATATACCCGGTGTCAGTACTGTTAGCCGTATCGGCGGTTTGCAGCGTGAAATTACGGTTGCCGCTGACCCTATTACCTTGAGTGGTCTAAAGCTTTCTATCACGCAATTATCCAATCAAATCACCGGTATTCAGCAAGACAGCTCAGGCGGTGAAGCCGAAGTCGGCAAAACCACGCAGACCATTCGTGTACTTGGTGCTGTTGAGCGTGCAAGCGATTTAAATAACTTACAAGTTGCAGTGCCTACGGGCGGTACGCAAGCGCTTGGACGCATGGCACAAATTACGGATGGCGCGGCTGATCCAAGCTCTATTGCCAAGCTCGATGGGCAAACGGTGGTTGCATTCAATATTACGCGCTCGCGTGGTGCCAGTGAAGTGGAAGTCATGGAGCTGGTTGACGCTGAGCTTACTAAGCTGTCAGCAGATGTGGGCAATATTAGTATTGAAAAGGTTTATGATCGAGCAACGCCAGTCGCTGAAGATTATCAAGCGTCATTACGGATGCTGATAGAAGGTGGTTTGCTTGCCGTAGTCGTGGTGTTCTTATTTTTACGCAATATCCGCGCGACTTTTGTGGCTGCTGTGGCATTGCCATTGTCCGTCATACCTACTTTTTTGGGTATGTATCTGTTTGGTTTTAGTCTTAATATTATCTCCTTATTGGCGCTGTCGCTGGTCATTGGTGTACTGGTCGACGATGCCATTGTAGAAGTTGAAAATATTATTCGTCATTTGCGTATGGGTAAGACGCCTTATGAGGCGGCAATGGAAGCGGCGGATGAAATTGGTTTGGCGGTTGTTGCCACTACCTTCACCTTGATTGCCGTATTTTTACCGACTGCGTTTATGGGCGGAATTGTCGGGCAGTTTTTTCGGCAGTTTGGTTGGACAGCAGCATTATCAATATTTGCCTCGTTAATGGTTGCGCGCCTTATCACACCGATGATGGCAGCATATATATTGAAACCAGAAAAGAAGCACGTTGAAAAGCAGAGCGCGCTGATGGATTGGTATCTTAAAGTGGTCTCATGGACGCTAGATCATCGCTGGATGACGATGGGTGCTACCTTAGTATTGTTTGTGGCTTCATTGGGTTTGGTAAAATTATTACCCACCTCTTTTATACCTGATAATGATATTGACCAAACACGGGTGGCGATTGAGCTGACACCCGATGTGGCGTTAGCGGACACGGAACGAGTTGCCGCGCTGGCAAGTGAGCGTATTTTAGCCATGCCTGAAGTGACCAATATCTTTACATCGGTAGGTGAGGCGCAGGCGACAATGGACTCAAACTCTAGCGGTGGCAAGGCAGAAAATATAGCAGGTCTAGATATTGTACTTGCGCCAAGAGCAGAGCGCGGCTCTAAGCAAGAGATTGAGCGTAAGATGAGTACTATATTGGCAGAAATACCCGGTGCGCGCTTTACGGTCGGGTTATCGAGTGGTGGTGAGACAGGTTATAATTTTTCTTTGACCAGCACCGACCCGCAACTGCTTGAGCAAACCGTACAGCAGATGATGTCAGAGATCCGTGAGCTACCAAGTTCTGGTGCTGTCACGAGTGATCGCAGCCTGCCACGCCAAGAGTTGACCGTCACGCCAAATAGGCTAGCAATGGCGGATAAAGGGGTGACGACGCAAGATATCGCCACGACCTTACGTGTGGCGACCGTTGGTGACTATGAGCAACGTTTGTCCAAGCTGAATTTAGATACGCGGCAGATACCAATTGTCGTGCGCTTGCCAGATATCGCTAAGCAAAACGTCAGCCAACTCGAAGGCTTATATGTACCAAGTGCGCTACCAGCAGGACAAGGCGTGCGTGTTGGCGAAGTTGCGACACTCGACTTTGGTACTGGACCTGCGCAAATCAGTCGCCTTGATCGTGAGCGTGCGATTAGTATTACTGTTCAGCCTGCCAATGGTGAGCTTGGTGATCTGGTACAAGCGGTCAAGAGTATACCTAGTATGCAACAGCTTCCAGCCTCTATTACTATTATTGATCAAGGACAAGCAGAAAATATGGCCGAGTTATTTAGCGGCTTTGTGATTGCAATGTCGGTCGGCGTGGTCTGTATTTTGGGCGTACTTATATTATTATTTGGACGCATCTTGCAGCCATTTACGATTCTCATGGCATTGCCCCTGTCTATCGGTGGTGCCTTTGTAGGCTTGGTAATTACCAATAGCAGCCTGTCGATGCCCTCGATGATTGGTTTTATTATGTTGATGGGCATTGCGACCAAAAACTCTATTCTTTTGGTCGATTATGCACTGATTGCTCAGCGGCGCGGTCTAGCACGTTTTGAGGCAATTATCGATGCTTGTCGTAAGCGTGCGCGTCCGATTATTATGACCACTATCGCGATGGGCGCTGGTATGTTGCCGTTGGTATTTGGTTGGGGTGATGCCGATCCGACCTTCCGTCGACCGATGGCAGCAGCAGTATTGGGAGGTTTAGTCACCTCAACCTTATTAAGCCTCGTTGTTATTCCAGTGGTCTATACCTTGATGGATGACTTATCAGGATGGTTTGGTAAGTGGCTTGCTCCGAATGGTAAGCCAGATATAATGACTGAGGAAAAGTAGCAGCTCTAACAGTAATACTGTTAGTAAGCGACATAAAAAGCTCAAATTATATTCAGATATAGTTTGAGCTTTTTATGGGTAAGATTTTTGCTACTAGATTAGTTAAAGCTATTATGAAGTAAAAGAGTCGTAATATGTGTTATTGGGAGACAGGTTACCAAGGTAATGGGCTTTAATTATGGTTCTTTGTATGACGTTAGTCTGAAACTGGTAAGTTTAGTGGTTTAGTTGAGCAAGTCTTTGTTATAGTCGATTCAGTTAAATTTATCAAAGAAACGGTTTATATCGATATTTTGATGCTATCCGTGTCTTGATCATTACTAGAACTATAAACCAGTTTCTATACATATTAGAAAACAAGGAATAACTATGATTAATGCCTATGCAGCAAAAGAAAAAGGTGGTGAGTTTGTGCCTTATCAATATGATCCTGGCACATTAGGGGATCATGAAGTAGAAATCGAAGTACATAGCTGCGGTATCTGCCATAGCGATCTATCGATGTGGCAAAACGAATGGGGAATGACCCAATATCCGTTTGTAGGTGGGCATGAAGTCGCAGGAAAAGTCCTCGCAAAGGGTAAGCACGTCAAGCACCTAGAGCTTGGCGATAAAGTCGGGCTTGGCTGGCATAAAGGATATTGCAACGTTTGTGATCTATGTATCGGTGGGGACCACAATCTATGCCCTGAGCAAGAAGGTACTATCATTGGTAACCATGGCGGTTTTGCAGATAAGGTGCGCGCAAAAGATACTAGCGTCATCAAGATACCTGAAGGGCTTGATTTTAATGCGGTAGGACCATTGCTATGCGGTGGCGTTACGGTGTTTAATCCGCTTATGCAGTACGACATCACGCCAACCTCAAGAGTCGCTGTTATCGGTATTGGTGGTTTAGGTCATCTAGCGCTTCAATTTGCCAATGCGTGGGGCTGTGAAGTGACGGCATTTACCAGTGAATCAAAAATGGAAGAAGCAAAAGAGATGGGCGCTCATCACTCATTAAACTCAAGAGAGGATAGTGAAATTGAAAAAGCCGCTGGTTCTTTTGATTTAATCATATCAACAGTGAACGTCGATATGAACTGGGATGTTGTGATCAAGACTTTGAGACCAAAAGGTAAGCTACACTTTGTTGGACTGTTAGAAGCTCCATTAGAGATATCAGCTGCACCAATGATTATGGCTCAAAACAGTCTGTCAGGCTCACCAGTTGGATCACCGTCAACCCTGCGAAAAATGTTAGATTTTGCCGCTCGACATAATATTCAGCCAGTGACTGAAACGTACAAAATGTCTGAGATCAATGAAGCATTTGAGCGCCTAGAGAGTGGTAACGCTCGCTATAGAGTGGTATTAGAAAGAGACTAAAAGTCATTGAAGATCACGAAGCATAGTCATATAGTGATACCTCATTTAATGAAAGACGGGGTATCGCTATTTTTTTGTATTGTACCTCTACTTTCTTTAAGCCATTTTTGCTTTTTTTTGAGCGCATAAAAAACCCTTGCTGTGGTATTAAACAACAGCAAGGGCTAATAGTTGAGTCAATAGAATGAATTGTCTAATATGATACTTTATTACTCGCTGACAAAAAATAAAATAAATTAGTAAACATTATTCGACTGTAACTGATTTTGCTAGGTTACGTGGCTGATCAACGTCTGTACCGCGCATTACTGCGACATGATATGACAGCAATTGTACTGGCACGCTATAAACAATCGGCGCAAGCGTTTCGCAAACATCTGGCACATACACCACGTGCAATCTATCTGCTGCGACCATTTGACTGGATTCGCTTGCAAAGACAAACAACTCACCATGACGGGCATGTACTTCTTGCATATTGGCTTTTAGCTTATCAAACATACTGTCTTTTGGGGCTAGCACCACGATAGGCATATCTTTATCCACTAATGCCAATGGTCCGTGCTTCAGCTCGCCTGCTGCATAGCCTTCAGCGTGGATATAAGAGATTTCCTTTAACTTTAATGCGCCTTCTAGAGCAATTGGGAACTGTAAACCACGACCTAGGAATAAGCAGCTTTTCTTATATTCAAAATGCTCACTCATGATCTTGATAGGCGCGTCCAGGTGTAAGCTGGCATGGAGCTGACCCGGTAGTTGTTGCAGTTGACTAAGCAGCGTGCTCAAATTTTCATCAGTCATGCGCTGTTGGGTCACACCTACCTTTAATAACAATAACATCAGTGCTGCAAGCTGAGTAGTAAAGGCTTTGGTAGATGCCACGCCAATCTCGGGACCGGCAAGCGTTGGTAAAAAGATATCCGTTTCACGTACCAATGATGAGGTTGGCACATTGCACAATGCCAGACTAACCAGTCCAATAGGAGACTGTTTTTGAATATCACGTAGTGCAGATAAAGTATCAGCAGTCTCGCCCGACTGAGAAATACAAATCACTAAAGAGTTATCAATAACGACTGGATTGCGATAACGGAACTCACTGGCAACTTCCACTGAGCAAGGCACACGAATAAGACTCTCAAACCAATATTTTGCGACCAAACCTGAATGATAGCTAGTACCACAAGCGATCACTTGTACGTGCTTAATGCCTTTTAATTGCGTTTCATGACGTTGCAGAAAATCATCACGCAGTTTAGTTGGCTCATCATTATCTAATGCCATCTCGAGAGTACGAGCGACAGCATCTGGCTGCTCGTAGATTTCTTTGAGCATATAATGCTTAAATTCGCCCTTGTCTGCATTGTGTTGTGCTGCGTCAATTTCATGGATTTGGCGTGTGACCTCGACACCATCAGCGTAAACCTGAATACTGTTACGCGTTAATCGGGCAATATCGCCTTCCTCTAGATACATAAAACGATTGGTCACTGGTAAAAGTGCCAATTGATCGGAGGCGATAAAGTTTTCGCCAATACCGACGCCAATCACCAAAGGAGAGCCTAAACGTACCGTAATCAGCTCTTCTGGGCAATCAACATGGATAACGCCAAGGGCAAATGCTCCATGTAACAAAGGAGTGACAGTGCGAACGGCTTCTAATAAGTCAGGCGTTGCTTTATAGATATCGTTAATGAGATGCGCGACGACTTCGGTATCGGTTTGCGAGGTAAACTCGTACCCTTTGGCAATTAATTCTTCTTTTAGCTCGGCGTAGTTTTCAACGATACCATTATGTACCACAGCAATCTTGCCTGAAACATGCGGATGGGCGTTACGCTGAGCCGGCTCGCCATGCGTTGCCCAGCGTGTATGCGCAATACCAATATGACCATCGAAAAACTCTGGGTTGACTGCGACGGCATCGACTAAGGCCTGAACTTTACCCACTTGGCGCTCACGGTGGAGCTCGCCATCACGAATGACAGTCAGACCAGCAGAATCATAGCCTCTATATTCTAGGCGCTTAAGTCCCTCAAGTAAGATATTGGCGATATTACGCTCAGCCACTGCTCCAACTATTCCGCACATAACTATTCCTTAAATTTAATTATTAGTATTTCTATGTATTTCTATGTATGACGATGTCTGGTTAATCTATAAATATAAATAAGCAGCACCACAAATCATTGTCGTACTGCTTGAGATTGCTAAGAGCCATTTTTATTTAACTAACTGTCAACGCTGCCATTATTTTTTAGTCGGACGCTTAAAGTCATTTTTCTGTGTTTGACGAGCACGACCAAAGGCTAGTGCATGAGCATCAACGTTTTTAGTAATCACTGAACCAGCTGCCACAGTAGCGGTATCACCAATTTTCACTGGCGCCACTAGACTTGAGTTAGAGCCAATAAAGGCATTATCGTCAATGATGGTTTGTGATTTATTCACACCATCATAATTGCAAGTAATCACACCAGCGCCAACATTGACACCAGTACCAATAGTGGCATCACCAATATAGCTTAGATGATTAACCTTGCTACCATCACCAATTGTTGATTTTTTAATTTCGACAAAATTACCGACTTTGCTGTTGTCAGAGAGTATGGTCTCAGGACGTAAATGCGCAAAAGGACCAATATCTACACCTGCGCCAACTTCAGCGCTATCAATCACGCAATAAGGCTTTATATGACAAGCGTTGCCTATCTGGGCGTTTTTAATGACACAGCCCGCTTCAATATAAACATTATCACCTAAGACACAATCACCCTCAAATACCACACCCACATCGACAAACACGTCCTGACCTGCGCTCAAGGTGCCACGAATATCGACACGAGTAGGGTCAGCGAACTGTACGCCAGCTTCTTGTAAGTCGGCGACAAGTTTACCTTGCCATGTACGCTCTAAGCTAGCAAGTTGTTGACGGTTATTCACGCCTTCAATCTCAAAGGTATGCTCAGGCTCAATCGCTGCAATAGTGATGCCATCAGCAACCGCCATTTTGACAATATCGGTCAGATAGTATTCTTGCTGCGCATTGTCATTTGATAGCTTGGGCAAAAATTTATGCAATAAAGCATTATCGACGCAGTAAATACCGCTATTAATTTCTTGTATCTGCTGCTCATCGCTATTGGCGTCTTTTTGCTCAATAATGGCTTCAATATTGCCATCTTTATCACGTTTAATACGACCAAGACCAAATGGATTATCTACGGTTAGCGTCAACATAGACATGCCGTCAGTATTGGCATCCTGTAGTGTCGCTAACGTTTGACAGCTAACCAATGGCACGTCGCCGTAAAGAATGAGGCTTTGTCCATCTTTTGGTAGCTCAGATAGAGTCACTTTGACCGCATGTCCCGTGCCCAACTGCTCAGTTTGGGCAACCCAAGTAATGGGCAAATGCGCATATTGCTGGTCAATGTGATCTTGTACTTGCTCGCCACCAAAACCATGGACAATGATGGTGTCATCAACCGTCAATTGATGGCAAGTGTCTAACACGTGACCTAGCAATGACTTGCCAGCCAATGTCTGTAGCACTTTTGGCTTAGCCGACTGCATACGCGTGCCTTTACCAGCAGCGAGGATAATTACCGAAAGAGAAGATGTCATAATAGCCCTACAAATGTAACAAAATATAATTTGGGATTATAGCGTAAATTGGCATTTAACTAAAACGCTATGTCGTGACCTCTTTGTAATTCAGCTATCGCTAACAGCAATATTAAATGATGAAAGTTGTTTTGTTATCACCATCTGGTTACAAGATAAAATAAATGCGCTGCTAATGTAAAATTAGAGGATTATATTATAAATAATGACCCAAACTGCCGCTGCCATAATGCTAGCAATAATGTCATCTAACATAATGCCTAGACCGCCAGCGACTTTTTTATCTGCCCATCCAATGGGTGGTGGCTTAATGATGTCAAAAAAGCGAAAAAGTATAAAGATCATGATCAGAGCAGCGACAGAAAAAGGTTGCGAGATATTGTGCCAAAAATTACCGTCAGCAATACCTATATAAGACAACGGCAATAAGGTAATCCATATACCTGCCCACTCATCCCAGACGATATGTGGGTCATCATGACCGCCCATCAAATCTGAGGTGCGACCACATATCCAGATACCAATGATGCAAGATAAAAGTGTAATAATTAAAAATGGTATAAAGCCTAAGCTTAGCAGCGGTATTGCAACGATTAAGCCGCCAACCGTACCCCAAGTGCCGGGCGCCCGGCGAGGTAAACCACTGCCTAAGCCAATACCGAGCCAATAAACTGCGCGGTCAATCATAGTGGCGTTGACTGGCAGAGGAGGGCAATCATTGGCTTTACGGATATCGGGCTTAACTAGGTCGTGATCGGTCATGGGTTAACCTGCAAAATGTTGGTAACCCGTAAGATTGGGCCAAGTAATAAACGGTGAGGGATGGGTGGGTGTCACTGGCTGATCTTGATAATAAAGTTCAGGACGTGTATGCGCCGCATTATCTGTATTTCTATCACTCGCCAATGCAATCACATTACCAATGTAAGTCACAGGCGTATTAACGTCGGTACAAGAAGATGGCTCGATATGGGGAGGTAAGGTAAAAGCCAACTCATAATCATCGCCACCAGTTAATTGACACAATAGCCGCTCAGATACATCGATACTAGCTAAAGGGTTACTGGTAGGAAGAGCTTCCAAATTAAGTCTCATAGCGATGCCGCTTTGCTCGCAGATATGACCAAGATCTTGATAAAGACCATCAGAGATATCTATCATTGACGTTGCACCGATTTGTGCTAGTGCTGCACCTAAGCTAATACGTGGTGTTGGCATATGAAGTCGATGCGCAAGTTCAATACCGATAGCATTATCAGGGTGCTGTAAGGCATAAGCGGCATCACCAAGTGTACCTGACACATAAATTTTATCACCGACTTGCGCACCTGAGCGATAGACAGCGGGAGTATCTGCGGCAATCAGCCCTTGGGCACTGACACTTAACACTAAGCTATCATTACGGGTCGTATCACCGCCTATCAAAGTCACACCAAATAACTGGCAAGCATGAAATAAACCTTTGGCAAACTCAGTCAGCCACTGACTATTAGCAAGGCGCTGAGGTAATGCTAATGCTAGTAAAATGCTATGCGGGGTAGCACCCATAGCCGCTATATCAGAGACGTTAACGGCTACCGCTTTATAACCAATAGCAAATGCCAGTTTATTCACCTGTTCCCAATCAGCACTAAAGTGACGACCTTGAACGAGTGTGTCAATACAGCTGACTAAGCGCGCGCCTTGTGGCAATGCCATCACAGCCGCATCATCACCGATGCCCTTTTCGACAGCGTTAGATGATGACTGCGTGGCTTGCATCTGTGAAAATATGCGCTCAATCAGCTCAAATTCATTCATGGCTAGTCTTGGCTTTTTTCATCAGCATCATTTAATTCAGCACTTTTTGTATCAAAATTAGCGCTATTCGAGTCAAGTAATTCGACCTCTGCTGTAACTTTGTCATTGCTAGCAGCGATGTTTTCTTCTACTGGCTGATCATTGGCAATGTTTTCGGCACTAACGGCAATCTCGTCTACTTTATCAACGATGACTGTTTCGATGCTAGTCGGCTTAATAATAATTTCCTCAACCGTATTTTGAGTATCGTTCTGCTTACTAGCTTTGTAATCAGTAATATTTGCCAAAGCTTTACTGACACTATTGCGTTTAACACTGGCATTATTAGCACTGATACGTGGTTTATTTGATGCTATTGGTTTTTCTTCGATATCGCTATTATTAGCATTGATATCTGTTTTTTTATCCGCTTTAGTAACAGGCTTAGCTGCTGCTTTTTGTGAGGTGCGAAGATTGGCTTTACTATCTGCGTCTACTTCGGGAGCACGTAGCTCAACTGCCATTCTATCTAAGACGGCATTAATCAGTTTATGTGCATCCGTAGCACCAAAGTGATTGTTTAGCTTCATCGCTTCATCAAGTACCACTTTGTACGGAATTTCTAAACGATTTTGTAGCTCGTAAGCGCCAACCAAAAGAATGGCATGTTCAACCGTATCGAGTTTATTGATTTCACGATCTAGATGCTGGCTAATAAGCGCATCTAAGGCATCAATCTGCTCTGGGATATCACGCATCATTTCATGATAGTAGCCAATATGTACAGTATGCATGGCATTAGTCGCGCGTGTACGAGCAGCAATATCGTGCGGGGCATTGGCTTTCCAACCAAGCTTGCCATCGATATCAAAACGGCGGTCAGTAACCAGCCATTCATATAGACCTTGCATAGCAAAGCGGCGTGCCTTACGAATAGCAGTGTGACTGGTCTTATAAGAAGACTCACTCATATCAAAGGTTTGATCGCCCGCACTGCTGCTCGCGATGCGCGTGGCTTCAGCTTGTTGGTCATTAACTTGTGCGGTTTGTGCAGCGCTAATAGCGCGCTTGAGTTGGTCAGTCATAAGGGGTCTATACCTAGTTTTTGAGATAATAAGTTTAAAAATAAAATGTTAAATAGTGGTCGACTAGCAAATGTTGCTAGTCAGTCTTGGAGATGGATGTTCGATAATCATTTAAAATATTAATGCTAATGCTATTGTAAAGTGCTAAGGGCTATCGTTATAACCATAGCCCCGTTTCAAACAATAAATAATAATTTTATACTCATAAATGCGGCTAACAGTGAGTGCAATTAAGCGTCTTCGCTGCCATCATCAATGTCTAACTGTGATAACACAGCAAGCATTTCTAGTACAACCATCGCTGCTTCTGAACCTTTATTACCAGCTTTAGTACCAGCACGCTCAATCGCTTGCTCGATGCTGTCAGTAGTCAATACGCCGTTTGCTACTGGAATATTATAGTCAATGGCAACACTGCTTAAACCTTTAGCAGATTCGCTTGCGACAAAGTCAAAATGCGGCGTGCTACCACGGATAATCGCACCCAAAGCAACGATAGCGTCAAAGCGATCAGACTCAGCAGCACGCTGTGCAACCAATGGCAACTCGAAAGCACCCGGCACACGAATCACAGTGATGTTACTGCCCAATACGCCATGACGAAGCAACGCATCAATCGCACCATCAACCAATGACTCAACGACAAAACCATTAAAACGACCGACGACGATACCGATACGCACGTCCTCGTTTTGATGTAAATTGCCATCAATATGGGTCACGTCATTGCGTTGCTGTTGTAAATTTGACATAAAAAATCCTTTGCCGAATAGGCTATTAATAGAAGTATAAGAATCTAAGTATTAGGAATCTAAATATATTGCTAGGTTCAAATCGCTTATTTAATTGGCTAGTGAGCAGATAAATAGGCAGTAAAATGAACGAAAACCAAATGATAATAAGCAGTTAGCGCTATGATAACATTTTTTTCTACTATATTTGTATTTTACCAACGTCTTACAAACGCATTTGTATACCTTGCGCTGCCATATATGCTTTGGCTTCTTGAACGGTATACTCACCAAAGTGAAAAATACTGGCAGCAAGGACGGCATCGACGCCGCCTTCTAATACGCCTTCGGCTAAATGCTGTAAATTACCGACGCCACCTGACGCGATAACTGGTACATTTACACGACTGGTAATTTGCTTCATTAATGCCAAATCGTAGCCTTTTTTGGTGCCATCGCCATCCATAGAAGTTACCAATAATTCACCGGCGCCAAGCTCAGCCATTTTGCTTGCCCAAGCGACGGCATCAATGCCCGTTGGCTTACGACCGCCGTGGGTAAATATTTCCCAACGCGGCATGATAATGCCATCAACCTCGATATCAGCAACGCGCTTGGCATCGATAGCAACGACGATACATTGATTGCCGAATTTCTGCGAGGCTTCACCGACGAACTCAGGGGTAAATACCGCAGCAGAATTGATCGCTACTTTATCCGCGCCTGCATTGAGCAAATTACGAATATCGGCAATTTTACGCACGCCGCCGCCGACAGTTAATGGCACAAATACCGTTTCCGCCATACGTTCTACCGTATGGTAAGTGGTGTCACGCTCGTCATTGGTCGCAGTAATGTCCAAAAAAGTAATCTCATCGGCGCCTTGTTCATTGTAGCGTTTCGCTACCTCGACAGGGTCACCTGCATCTTTGATATCGACAAATTGTACGCCTTTGACCACGCGCCCATTATCAACGTCCAAACAAGGGATGATACGCTTTGCTAACATAGGGTCTTTCACCTTATAATCAATTCATTCTATAAGCGCTAGTCTAGCAAAATCACTGCCATCTCAGGCAGGTTTTCGCAAGATTATTATGCTTTTAACCAAAGTTTGCTCATGCACGGTACAATCATTGTCATTACCGTATCTATTTACCTTCTTTTAATTGCCATAAGTGAGATGTCATGTCCGTCTATACCCAGTTAACCGATGACCAATTTGCTACCTTTTGCCAACGTTTTGGCGTATCGTTCGCCCGTGCCATTCCGATTACCCAAGGTATCAAAAACTCTAACTGGTTTATTCAGACGACTGACGATGTAGATGGCGCACATTCTTATGTGTTTACCTTGTTTGAAGAGCGTCCACCAGAAGACATCGAAAAAATGGCGGTTATCTTAAACCAATTAGATGGTAAATTGCCGGTAGCGGCGCCATTATCATTGGTTGATAGCGCAGAAAAATGTTATGTCATACGTTATGACAACAAAGCTATTACGCTAGTGCCATGTTTGGCAGGCTCGCATCCACAGCAGACGACGCAAGCGATGTGTCATGAAATTGGCGCGTCTTTGGCAGTATTGCATGAAACGCTACAACAGCTACAGCCTGCGGAAGAATATGGCGTGCCTTTATATCCATGGAGCGAGGTACGCGACCGTGAAAAGCAGTTTATGCCAGCTGATGAAGCCAAGCTGATGAGTGATATTTGGCAATCTTATACGGACTTGCCACTTGCCACTTTGCCAAAAGGCTTATGTCATTTAGACATGTTTGCTGATAATACTTTATGGAACTTATCTTTAAATAACAGTCAAAAAGGTGAAGCGCATCTGACTGGGTTATTAGATTTCACCGAAGTCAGCGTTGAACATTATGTGATGGATATTGCCATTACGATTAATGATTTTTGTACCACATGGGGTATGGCTGAACAAGGCGAGTCGGTGAATTTTGACCGCAGTAAAATGGCGGCTTTTTTGCAAGGCTATGAGTCGAAACGCATGCTCGGTGAAGATGAAAAGCGTGCACTACCAGTGATGCTCGCAAAAGCTGCGGTGATTTTTTGGCTATTACGTCTCAACGTCATTCATTATAACCGTACCGAAGGTCGTACCGGTGATAACATCATGGTCAAAAACCCTGACTTAATGAAGCGTCTAGCCGCTTATCATTGGTCACATGTTGAAAAAGCACAAAATACGGTATTTGTACTGTTAGCTATTAATAATAAGATCGAAAAGCCGATAGCTGGTGTGTTTAGCAGTATTACGCAAGCTGAGCAAACATGTGATAGTTTAGGTAATAGCAGCGATTTTATTATTAAAGAATATACGCTCGATCAATTAGTATAATTTTTTTAAGCATTCTTGTATCACAAATATAAAGGCGACCTCATGACCGATCAAGTTGATAACTGGCACAAACTGGCACGCTACGATACCAATATCCAAGGTGAGTTACATGCCAATTTGCTGCGTAATAATGATATTACTGTTTCTCTACAACCGCTGAGTGCGATGCCTGGCATGAATTCTGGCATCGTGCTTTGGGTACAAGATACCGATTTGGTGCATGCCAAACGCATTTTGGATAGTATTGATAAGGATGCGGCAAGCTTGCCTGAAACAGACGACGATAACGGCGGTACTCTATAAATGTGTCAACTTTTAGGTATGAACTGTAATACGCCAACCGATATTGGTTTTAGCTTTGCAGGCTTCCGTCGTCGCGGCGGCATGACAGACAGTCATGAGGATGGTTTTGGTATTGCTTTTTTTGAGCGTAGCGAATGCACTAATAGTGACAGCTCTAATAGTGAAAAGTCGGACAATGCCTCGACTGGTCTACGCTTATTCCATGACAATCGCCCAAGCCATTTATCACCCGTTGCTGATTTGGTTAATAATTATCCAATTAAAGCGATGAATGTTATCGCACATATTCGTAAAGCCACCCAAGGTCAGAATTGTTTGGCGAATACCCATCCTTTTGTCCGTGAAGTCTGGGGCGAGCAGTGGGTATTTGCGCACAACGGACAGATGAATAGCGAATTTATTAAACGCTGCCAGCGCCTGCAAGACAATGGTAATGCCTCACATTGCCAACCAGTCGGCACAACTGATTCTGAAATGGCATTCTGTTATCTGGTCAATCGGCTGAAAAGTAGCTTTAAAACTCGTCCGGATGACAAAACGCTGTTTAACTTTTTGACGACTCAATGTCGTTATTTATCCGCTAACGGTTTGTTTAATTGCTTGATATCGAATGGTCAATGGCAATTGGCTTATGCAGGCAGTTTACTGTTTTATCTCACGCGCAAAGCACCATTTGGTGAAGCGAAATTAGCAGATGATGATTTGGCGATTAACTTTGGTGATGTGACCACTGATAAAGATAAAGTGACTATCTTAGTGACTGTGCCATTGACTGAAAATGAAAAATGGCAACAGTTGGCAGTCAATGAGTGCTTAATATTTCAAGATGGGGATGTCATTTATAAAGACAGCCCAAGCCAGCGCAAGTTTTTGACGATTGAGGAAGGCGTTGCGGTAGCACGGGCAGTTGGGGCGAGTGTTTAGGAGTGGTGAATAGTGGATGTTAATTAAATATACATTCCACAACAACGCTTAAATTTCTCACCCGAACCGCAAATACACGGCTGTTTTTGGGTTATAGTCATTTCTACTGTTGGATCTAAAAAGTACCACTGCGCATTGTTGTTCGTTTTGTCTGTTACTTTTACAAAGGCAGACAATTCATGATGCGCCTGCAAGCCATCATTTTCATTATCAGAGACATTAAAGTAAGCCTTAAATTCAACTTGCGCATGACGTTTACCTAGCTTTGGCGTGTGCGCGACGATTTCCAATCCTGCCCAGTTCGTCTCTTTTGCCCAACTCTCAATCGCCTGAATATCTAGTAAATTTTGCTGCGCGGGTAGTGTAGTCTTGACGATATAGTTTGGCTTGACCAACACAAACGCACTATAGCGCGTGCGCATGAGGCGTTCAGCAGTTTCAGTTTTTATGCCGTCAGCTTTATCAGTTTCTTCGCTCAATAAACTGTCATGGTAAGGCTGGCAGCAATCTTGATAAAGTAGCGGCGCGCTAATGTCATCCGATGACGGGTTCATTTGGCAAGGGCAGGTCTGTAGAGAAATTGACATTATTTACTCAAGTTATTATTCGTTTTGATAGCTTCATAAGTTTTAATTTAGCCAGTTTTTTATCAATTCTGGCCATAGACCGATTTTAAGCTTTGCCCAAGGTGCGGGGTCACGTAGCTGCTGCCAAAATTCATCAAATGGTGGCGCAAAATATACCAAGAGCACAAGCATGACGTACAGTAGCAGATACCACCATTTGTCTTTATGCTGATAGAACTTCATCGCCGTACCCGATGAGCGCTTCATTTTCATATTGGATAAATTCACACTATATAACTCATCTAATGCCAAATGCACTATCGCGCCGCCAAATAAAAACAAGCCGTAAAACCAGCTAACCGTCAACGGTAAGTTTAAAATATCGTAGCTGATATAGGTCATTCCAAGCCCCATTATCGCCATATAGGGCACCGAGTGAATGACACCGCGATGCACGGTCATATTGGTAAAAACCGAAAATACCACATAACGCATAAAGCCGTAGCCGGCCAACCATAATGCTATCAGCGCCAGTAAACTCAGCTCACTACGCCAATGCATCACCAGACCAAAGGCAAAAATAAACGAGGTAATATTAAAGCCAAGTTTAATCGGCGTCGAGTTATCTGAATCTAAATCAGGTAGCAACCCACCGATGGTACCGAGCGCCACACACATCAAAAAACCTGAATCATCAATCAAGCCAGCTTTATAAACCGTTAGACTCATCGTACCACTGACCATGAATGCGACATTTAAGTGGGTGTTAAAATTTGCCATAAAAACTCATCAATAAGTAGCGCACGAAAACGTCATTTCGAGCGGCTTGTCTAGCCGTAAAAAAGCGCTCCATGATACCATAGCCACGCCAGTCGTCTAATAGAGATAGTGAACATGACCGCTACTGATTTACCTGCTAAGCCTAATACCAATCTTTATAACGCTCCTTTCGATGTGCCTGTTAATGCATCTGTTAATGCATCTGTTGAAGCTTCTATTAATAACCCGTCTGCAGGTAATAGCAGGCTTGATGACAGCTTTGTTGTTATTGACTGGCACGCGCCATGGCTGTGTCACTTAAACCAGTTAGGCTATATAAGTCACGCCATTACTCAGCTAAGTGGCTTAAAAAATGAGCCTGCTCAGACAGATATAATTGAGAATACGCCTGATATTATCGCCAAGGTTTTAAATACAGCATTGCAGCAACAGGCTGATGACCTACAGCAGTCATTATCGCAAACCAAACCTGCACTAAATAATCAAGCCCAAACCTTACGATTTGTCTCACAAAATGCGTTGCCAGCAGGCGAAGCATACGAGAGTTTTATCGGTACGACTGGTAATATTCCGACCCGTAATAATTTGCATGATTTATTTAACGGCAGCATTTGGCTAACCTTTCCAAAGACCAAAGCCTTGCTTAATTATTATCATATGCTTGAAATCGAACAACAAGGTATTGGTGCCAGTCGCGGGCGTGTCCGCGATACCATTACCGTATTTGATGAGAACGGCGCGATTTTAGTGACAGCAGAGCCTAGTATTGGTGAGGCATTAGTGGATTTTGACTGGCAAAAAAGTTTGGTAGAACCGCGTGAGCAGTGGGATAAACCAAAAGCGCTAAATAGCGCCTCTCAAGCTGCAGTTTATATTTTTGGTCATGCCTTAATAGAAAAACTGCTACAACCACGTAAAGCATTATGCGCCCATAGTATTGTTATTTATGTGACGCCAGATTTTTTTGCCTTATCGCTATCTGAGCGTATTAGTCATTTGGATCAGAAAGTAGCTGATTGTATGGAGGCGTTATTATCACAACCGGATGTGACACCGCGCAAACTGTCTCCATTGCCTATTTTGGGTGTGCCGCATTTTTGGGCTGAAAATGCCAAGCCTAACTTTTATGATGATAGCCAAGTGTTTCGCAGTGGTCGCCGTCAAAAATAAAAAGATAAGGGAATACCTTACGAGTTAACCGTTAATGCTTAACCGCTAAAGCATTGTTACGTTTACGATTGTGCCACGATTTGACTACGTCTAGACGTTAACAAAGCTCAGGTTATTTGTTATGGTAAAAGGACGTTACTGTTAAATACTAAAGATATGCTTATGTCTTTTGTTACCTAAGATTTTGTTAGTATAAAAATACAGCGGTCTATTTTTCTTAGCAACTCTTATGAGTCATTCATTTGAGTTGTTAATAACAGCTACTAAAGTTAGCCATTAAATTCATTTAGTAAAAATTTAACCACTATTATTTAGCCACCAATTATCAGCATAAATGCTTATTGATTGATAGTCATATTAGTTCAAGAGTTATTTATGTTCAGGATCTATAACAACGATAAGGAAGCTACCATGAGTGATATTTTTAATGTAAAAGACACTATTACGGTCGATAGCAAGGACCATACCTATTATAGTCTACCCAAGCTAACTGAGACTTACGAAAACATCAGCAAGTTACCATTTTGCATGAAAGTCGTTTTAGAAAACTTATTGCGTAATGAAGATGACGGGCAGTCTGTTGGCAAAAACCACATCGAAGCGGTCGCCAATTGGGATGCAGGCGCAGAAGCGTCAAAAGAAATAGCCTTTATGCCAGCCCGTGTTGTCCTGCAAGATTTCACTGGTGTGCCATCAGTAGTCGATTTGGCAGCGATGCGCGATGCCGTCGTTGAGCTTGGCGGCAAAGCTGAGCAAATTAACCCGTTTATCCCAAGTGAATTGGTCGTCGATCACTCAGTACAAGTCGATGCTTATGGCCGCGAAGATGCCATAGATCTTAACGAAAAGATTGAGTTTAAGCGTAATAATGAGCGCTATGAATTTCTGCATTGGGGCAAGAATGCCTTTAAAAACTTCGTTGTCGTGCCACCAGCCACAGGTATTGTGCATCAGGTCAACTTAGAGTACTTGGCCCGTGTGGTAATGGCTGCAGATGTCGACGGTGAGCTGACCGCTTATCCTGATACGGTATTTGGTACTGACAGTCACACTACTATGATTAATGGTATTGGTGTACTTGGTTGGGGCGTGGGCGGTATTGAAGCGGAAGCGGCAATGCTTGGTCAGCCATCATCAATGCTCATCCCACAAGTGGTTGGTTTTGAGCTAAAAGGTAAGTTAACCGAAGGCGTTACTGCAACGGATTTAGTGTTACGCGTCGTTGAGATGCTGCGTGCGCATGGCGTGGTTGGTAAGTTCGTCGAATTTTATGGCGAAGGCTTACACAGTATGCCACTTGCAGATCGTGCCACCATTGCCAATATGTCACCAGAATATGGTGCAACGTGCGGTATTTTCCCGATTGACCAAATGGCGATTGATTATCTACGTCTATCAGGTCGTGATGAAGCACAAATCGAGTTGGTTGAAAAATATGCCAAGGCACAAGGCTTATGGCATGATGCAGATACGCCAGCAGCGACCTACTCAAGTAAGTTGGAATTGGATTTATCATCAGTACAGCCCGCACTTGCTGGTCCGAACTTGCCACAACAGCGTATTAATCTATCTGATATGCATGAAAAATTTGGCGAAACCTTGACGGCGATGACCAAAGACCGTAAGAAAGAAGTTGAAGCCAAGGTTCGCTTCGATGAAGAAGGCGGTAAGCAAGAGCAAGCAAAAACGCTCGCGGCAAAACCTAATCCTTTTTGCGCGGAAGGCAGTACTTATTGCACGGTCAAAATCGAAGATGAAGAGTATAGATTGCGTGATGGTTCTGTCGTTATCGCGGCAATTACTTCTTGTACCAATACCTCAAACCCAGCAGTGATGATTGGCGCAGGTTTGGTTGCGAAAAAAGCCGCTGCAAAAGGTCTAACGGCTAAACCATGGGTTAAAACTTCACTGGCTCCAGGGTCAAAAGTAGTAACTGATTACCTTGAAAAAGCCGAATTGATGGATGAGCTAGAGAAAATAGGCTTCTACCTAGTTGGTTATGGCTGTACCACTTGTATCGGTAACTCAGGTCCGTTATTAGGGGCGATTGAAGGGGCTATCGAAGAAGGTGATTTGGTTGCCGCTGCTGTACTATCAGGTAACCGTAACTTTGAAGGTCGTATTCACTCACATGTAAAAGCCAGCTACTTGGCGTCACCGCCATTGGTTGTTGCTTATGCCCTAGCAGGTACTGTCGATATTGACTTGACCACGCATCCGCTAGGACAAGACCAAGAAGGCAATGATGTATTCCTAAAAGACATCTGGCCAACGTCAGAAGAAATTAACGAGCTAATTGCCAATAATATCGACGCGGATATGTTCCGTAAAAACTATGGCGAAGTGTTTGACGGTAGTGCAGCATGGAACGCCATTAGCTCAGCCGATAGCCAGCTGTATCCATGGAGCGAAGAGTCTACGTACATTAAGAACCCACCGTTCTTCGATGGCATGACCATGGAGCCGGAAGGTATCCCTGATATCGAAGGCGCGCGTATCTTAGGGTTGTTCGGTGATTCAATCACCACCGATCATATCTCACCAGCTGGTAATATCGATGCTGATTCTCCTGCGGGTAAGTACTTGCAAGGGCGTGGTGTGATGGAAGCTGACTTCAACAGTTATGGCTCACGCCGTGGTAATGATGCGGTCATGACTCGTGGTACCTTTGCCAATATCCGTATCAAAAACGCCATGATGGCTGGCAAAGAGGGCGGTTATACCTATTACTTCAATGGCGATAGCGCCACGTTACAAGATGGTCAAGAAATGGCTATCTATGATGCGGCGATGAAGTATAAAGAAGATAAACGTCCGCTCGTGGTACTTGGCGGTGCAGAATATGGCTCTGGCTCTAGCCGTGACTGGGCCGCGAAGGGAACGATTCTACTCGGCGTGAAAGCGGTACTGACCAGCTCGTTTGAGCGTATTCACCGCTCAAATCTAGTCGGTATGGGTGTTTTGCCATTGACTTTTAAAGACGGTGAAAATGCAGCGACCTATAATCTAGATGGTTCTGAAGTCCTTAGTATCACAGGTCTAGATAATGGCGAAAGCAAAACAGCCAAAGTTACGGCCACACGTGCCGATAGCTCAACTGAGAGCTTTGACGTCAATGTCATGTTACAGACGCCAAAAGAGCGCGAGTATGTGCGTCATGGCGGTGTATTGCACTATGTGCTACGTCAGTTAGCTGCTGAGAGTAAAGACGCAGCATAGTCATTTATTAGACCTAGTATGGTAAAGAGCCCAATCATATGATTGGGCTCTTTTATGCAATATTATCGTGCTTAGGTAATTTTATTGCTCAACCTTTCTCAGTCAGCAGCTTGACTCCCATGCCGATAAATATCACACCGCTTATTCTATTTAAAATTACTTCAATAGTAGGATTCTTACGCAGATTTTCACTGAACTTTGACGACAGTAATGCCAAGCACGAGAACCACATAAAACCGGTCGTGGCAAAAGTTAGCCCAAGACCTAAAAAAGACAACATACTATTACCGTAACTCGAGTCGATAAACTGTGGGAAGAACGCTAAAAAGAATAATGCTACTTTTGGATTAAAGGTATTAGTTATAACCCCTTGCTTATATATCTGCCACCTATCTAACGGTCGAGTAGAGGCTAATTTTTCTTCAATGGGTAAATTACTGGCAAGTAAAGGTGCTGGTTTGCTAGTCAGCATTTTAAAGCCTAGATAGCATAAGTAGCTTGCGCCAATATATTTCACTAGCGTAAATGCAAATGGTGAATTGGCTAATAGGACGGACAACCCGAGCGCAGCCAGCAAAGTATGTACTAAAATACCAGAGATAATACCGAATACAGAGTAGAATCCTGCAGTCTGTCCCTGTGACATACTACGAGTAATGATATACATGCTATCTGTTCCGGGTGTTATATTTAATAAAATGGCAGCAAGGATAAATCCCAGATAATTTTCAATACCAAACATAGCCAATACCTCCTTGTGATAGCAATTCAGCTCAACATTTTATAGAGCGCCTTTACATTGCATTCTATCAATATTCCTAATGGTATATATAGCCTTGCTAGCATTTTTCAGAAATGACAGACATAAAAAAGCCCAGTCACCGTATGATGACTGGGCTTTTTTATTGTTCGCTTATTAGTCTAATCTGATGCTAAGCAAAAGTGCTAATAAGTGACGCCGTATAGTGGCGTCCCCAGGGGGATTCGAACCCCCGTTACCGCCGTGAAAGGGCGGTGTCCTAGGCCTCTAGACGATGGGGACGCATAGAGTGTTATAACCAGTGGTTACAACGGTACTTCACAATATCAGATAGCTTATCTATTAATAACAGAGCAAGCATTGCCTAGGTGCTGATATCGTCCTACTAGCGAGTATTTATGTTAAAGTTTCAGTGAACTGAGCTTTGCAATAAATAGTATGGTGGAGCTAAACGGAGTCGAACCGTTGACCCCTTGCATGCCATGCAAGTGCTCTACCAACTGAGCTATAGCCCCTCGCTAAGAGTGTGCGTATTTTATGTAAGACCAGCAGTCTTGTCAACTGCTATTTTAAAAATAATGCATAAATATGCAAAAAAAAGCGTTTAAAGCCATTTTAGCTGCTTAATAAGCTTAAATTAACGTGGATTTTGCTTGATGGCAATCTCTTTTAGGGCTTTATCGGTAAAGAATTCTTCTTCAGTACCATCTGAAAAAATAACTGCACCGCATTCTGTGGGGATATATTGCCCACCTTTTAGTTGTACTGTGCTGATACCTTTAAAACCAATGATGTCAGATTCTTTCAATCGATCGACATTATGATTGATATAACTGCAATAAGAGCTATATATCCACTTTAAGTCATCAAAATCTTGACCGGTAGTGAGGGTCAACTTGGTATCGTATAGCTCTTTTACGATGGCATCGTAGTATTTCTGCGCTTCTTTTAGCGTGTTAAAGACATAATCTTTACTTTCTATTGTGACGGTCTTGGCTACCATTTTTATTTCCAATTTAAATATTAAATAAAGAATCAGTATTCGTATGCAAATGCTGAGATTCACGTAAAGAGGGGTCAGTATTAGTCTGACCCCTCTTTTTTATTCACTAATAATGTTATGAATCAACAATGTTATTAACAAACAACTAAGAAACTATTCTGCTGCCAAAAAGTCTGGCAATTCTGCTGCTTGTTTCTCTAGTTTTTTGAGTTTCTTTTTACCGAGGCCACCCAGCACGTCAACCGCATGACGCAAGCGTGTCAGCGTCATATCAGCACCAATAATCGCCATAGAGTTCATGACAGGCGTCGATGAGGTGCTACCAGCGATAGCGATAAAGAACGGCGCCATAAAGTCACGCATTTTAATATCAAGATGTGCAGCAAGGCCTTTTAGCGTGGCGTAGATGTTTTCTTCTGACCAAGTAGGCAAGACTTCTAGCTGCCATAATGACAGCTGTAGCATATCCATGATTTGCTCAGGTGTGAGCGACTTATGAGTAAAGCTCTCAGCGTTGATATCAGGTAAGTTTTGAAAATAGAAGCCACTCCAATTGACCGCATCAGATAACAATTCGATACGTGGTTGAATTGCCGCTGCGATAGCGGTTAGCTTGTCACTGTTGCTTGCCCATTCAAGGATTTTATTTTTTAGCTCTTCTGGCGTGAGTGCACGTAGCCATTCAGAATTGAGCCAGTTGAGTTTCTCGATATCGAAAATAGGGCCGCCAAGCGACACACGCTGAATATCAAAGCTGGCAATCATTTCCTCTAAGGTAAACTGCTCCGCTTCGTCAGGCATTGAGTAGCCCATACGACCGAGATAGTTTAGCAACGCTTCAGGGAGTACGCCCGCATCACGATAATAGGTGATAGACGTTGGATTTTTACGCTTAGACAGTTTTGATTTATCTGGGTTACGCAGTAATGGCATGTGGCAAAGTACAGGCATCTCCCAACCAAAATACTCATAAAGCAACTGATGCTTAGGCGCAGAATTCAACCATTCTTCACCACGCATCACATGACTGATATCCATCAAATGGTCGTCGACGACATTGGCTAAATGGTATGTTGGCATGCCGTCTGTTTTTAGCAGTACTTGCATGTCGACTTGGGTCCAAGGAATCTCAACCGTACCGCGTAGCATGTCTTGCACTTGACAGACGCCTTCGGTAGGCACGCGCATACGGATGACGTGCGGTTTGCCCTCAGCGACCAATTGCTCGGTTTTTTCTGCGGCTAAATGCGCACAGCGACCATCATAACGTGGGGTCTCGCCATTGGCCATTTGCTCAGCACGCATGGCATCAAGCTCTTCACTGCTACAAAAGCAGCGAAACGCATGATCGTTTTCTATCAGCTGCTCGGCGTGCTTTTTGTAAATATCACTACGCTCGCTTTGACGATAAGGCGCGTGCGGACCGCCGATATCTGGACCTTCCGCCCAGTCGAGACCGACCCAACGTAGTGCATCCAAAATCATTTTTTCAGATTGCTCTGTCGAGCGCGTTTGGTCGGTGTCTTCAATACGCAAAATAAATTCGCCGCCATGAGCCTTGGCAAAGGCTAAATTAAACAGTGCGATATAAGCAGTGCCAACGTGCGGGAAGCCAGTAGGCGAAGGGGCAATACGGGTACGAACAGGGCGTATGCTATTAGTAGAAGTAGATGGTTGCATCATAAAAATCTCAGAATGTTGTTGTTAATGAATGGGACGGTCAAAACTAGTAGTGAAAAGTGAAAATATGGACGAAAGAATGGCAGTCAACGTTGAAAAATAGCGTAAAATATAGCGCTAGTATAACAGAGAGATGGGATATTTTTAACGAAATGCCCTTCTAGCGCTTGACTACCCGTGTATCCTTGCGATAATAATGTTAGGTAAGTCATAACTTGTTTATTTTCATCTGATTTTTTACTATTACTGGTCAATTTGACCATCATCTATTGAGTTGTTTGTGTCCATATCGAATAGTAAGCCAAAAAATACGCCAAATGCTAATCACAATCCTTCTGACCCTGATCATTCTATGTCAGCGGCGAGTCTGTTTTCTGAAGAAAGCACTTCTACTCAAAAACTTATGCAAGAGCCTAGTGAAGATCAAGCTACGTCTGACGAATTGAGTTTTGTCCATGATGCGGTGCTATTGCAAGAAGCAGTCGCCGCAGTGTTGGGTGTCAAAGCGCTACCGAAGCAGACAGACGACGAAAGTCAAAATAGCTTGCAAGCAAGCGGTATCTATGTCGATGCTACCTTTGGTCGTGGTGGCCATAGTCGCTTGCTATTAAGCCAGCTTGCCGATGATGCAACTTTGATTGTTTTTGATAAAGACCCAACAGCCATTAGCGTTGCTCGTGAATTGGCAAATAGCGACAGTCGCGTAAAAGTGGTACATGATAGCTTTGCGACGTTAACAGACAGTCTTGCTGCAATGAGAATCACTCAAGTTGACGGCTTAATGGCAGACTTGGGTATCTCGTCACCACAAATTGATGATGGCAGTCGTGGTTTTAGTTTTATGCGCGATGGCGCGGTCGATATGCGTATGGATACCAGCCGCGGGCAGTCAGTTGCTGAGTGGCTTGAGACGGTCGATGATGAAACCTTGGCCAATGTCCTTTATGAGTTTGGCGAAGAGCGTCACAGTCGCCGTATCGCTCGTGCCATTAAGCAAATGGACAGTTACGACTCTACTTTAGCATTGGCTGAAGTGATAAAAGTTGCCCATCCAAACTGGCAACGCGGCAAGCATCCAGCGACCCAGAGCTTTCAGGCGATGCGGATTTTTATTAACAACGAGCTTGGTGATGTCGATAACTTTTTAGAGCAAAGTATTCCGATATTAAAGGTAGGCGGACAGCTAGCAGTGATTAGTTTTCACTCGTTAGAAGATCGCCGTATCAAGCAGTTTTTGCAGCGTCATAGTAAAGGGCAATATCCAGAAGATGAGAATTTGCCGATGCCACCCAAGCGTCCACGTTACTTTAGTAAGCCAAAACGCGTCGGTCCTAGTAAAGCAGAGATAAGTCATAACCCACGCTCGCGTAGTGCATGGTTACGCATGGCAACACGTACTGATGCTGACTATGTAGCAGATATTCATCCATGAATGCCATTATTAACTTATGTGGTTTAAATATGACTGAATGTTTTAATGATTACGCGGCTGTTAAAAAGCTGTAAACATTATCTGCTAGGCTCAGCAGTTACTTTTTTGCTTGGTATTGTTTTTATTGATGGTGCTGATGGCTTATAAGAGTTTTATAACTCGTAAATGGTTATCGCTTTTTATATTTTGAAGTTCACTTTTTTGAGATTGTCATGGCAATATCCGACAAACCTGCAAACCGCCGCGCCGCAACGCCATCAAATACCGATGTTGGCGCCTTATTTGTGCGTAAATTTAAAATATCAAATATCTATGTAGCTATATTGGTACTGTTGGCGGCTGGTATTGTATGGAGTGGCATCAAAACGGCTGAAGGTGTTCAGCAATATCATCAGGATTATAAAACCTTGCAAGACATGAAAAAACAAGAGCGAAAACTACAAGTTGAGCATCAGCGTCTGCTTATTGAACAACAGACCTTTAGTGCGACGCCGCAGATTGCCAGTCGTGCCGTTGCTGAGCTTGGGATGTTTTCGCCGACACTCAAAGATAAGCTGATTATCCAGCCAGGTGCTGCGACAGCAGTTGCACTCGTGGACCCTGATGCCAGTACTCCAGACACTTTAACGACGAATGATTCTGATGTTTTCGAAGCTGATGCTGTGAGCGATGCACCCGTTAAGGCTGCTGCTACCGATTCTGACCTAGCGGAGGCAGGACAATGAGCGATAAAAAACCCAGTGCTAAAGCGACCAGCAAAAAACCCGCCAGCGGCAAGGTTACTAAGCCACTACGCCGTGCTAGTGCGGCCAAATCTGGGCAAACGAGTAGCAAGCCTGACCATAAATCAGATGATGGCCGTAAAGCCAAGCTATTTGGTCGCTTAAAAAAGAATGAAGAACAGGGTGCTTATACCAGTGTCAAAAATCTAAAAAGCAAAAGATCAATTTTGGGAAAAGCATCTGGTGCTTCCTCTCGCGGCGGTGTCGAACAAGATAAGAACCGTTTCCGTTTGATTTGGGGTATAGCGCTGCTTATTTTGGTGGCACTTATCGGTCGTGCTTACTATATTCAAATTGCCAATACTCAGTTTTATCAAGATAAAGGCAATGAGCTCATCACCAGTGTACGCACGCAAAAATCCTATCGTGGCATGATTACGGATCGCAACGATTTGCCATTGGCTGTCAGTGCACCACTTGCGACAGTCTCTTTTAGCCCGCATGACTATGCCCGTGAATACTACGAGCTTAAGCGTATTATTATCACCAATCCTGAAAGTCCGCAGCTTATCGCACGTATGCAAAAGCGCTTAGACAATATGGATTTGACGACGCTTGCGGCGGCTGCCAACATCTCAGCCGATGAGCTAAAAAGAGTGACAGCTATCGACCCTACTATTGATGTAACGGATGAGGTGGCAGTCAAAGCAGCGCTGCCATCGGGTGCAGGCTCGCATTATTTGCCACTATTAAATAAAGTAACGCCGGAGATTGCAGAAAGCGTTAGCTCGCTTGATTTTCCTGGTGTTAATGAGAAAAACTTTTTTCAGCGCTATTATCCGCAGCCACAGCCTAACTCGCAACTACTAGGTTTCATGGGACAAAATGCCAACGATCCTGAAGGTGGTTATGAAGGACGTGCTGGTATCGAACGTCAGTATGAGAAAGATCTGGCGGGTGATGATGGTAAGGTTTTGGTGCTCAAAGATGCCAAACAAAACAGTCTTAAAGAAATCAAACAGGTTGAACCAGAAGTACCAGGTAAAGATGTGACATTGACCATTGATTCGCGTTTGCAATATTTGCTTTATAAAGAGCTAGAAAAAGCGGGGCGTTTGCAAAAAGCGCGCTGGTCGACAGGTATGGTAGTCGATGTACAAACTGGTGAAGTACTTGCGCTATCGACATGGCCGTCATTTAACTCTAATAATCTGAATGAGATGACGGGTGAAAATCAGCGTAACCGTGCGCTCCTTGATGTCTTTGAACCCGGTTCAGTCATGAAGCCATTCACCGTTGCTGCGGCTTTAGATTCAGGGAAATACACTGCCACTACTTTAATCGATACCAATCCTGGCTCTATCCGTGTCCGTGGTTATACGATTCGTGACCATAATAATCTAGGGCGGATCACGATGGCAACGCTACTACAGAAATCTAGTAACGTCGCCTCGACCAAGATTGCTTTGTCTCTACCGGCTGACGGCATTACCAATATGCAAAGACAGTTTGGCTTTGGGGCAAAAACACCACTGCAATTTCCAGGTGAAGGCAGTGGGCTTGTGGTGACACCAGAAGAAAAAGAAACTTCGAGACGGGCAACGGTCAGTTATGGCTATGGTATACAGGTAACACTGGCACAGATAGCACAAGCTTATTCAGCGCTGGCGGCAGGTGGCGTCATGCATCCGCTAACGTTGAATAAAAATGACAAAGCGCTACCAAGCAAACGTATTATGGCGCATGAACAAGCGATGGCCATCGTACAGATGATGGAAAGTGTCACAGAAGACGGCGGTACGGCTAAAGGTGCGGCTATTGATGGTTACCGCGTTGCTGGTAAAACAGGAACCTCGCGCCGTATCAATCCAAAAGGTGGCTACTATACTGACCAGTATCGTAATGTCTTTGCGGGTATGGCACCAGCTTCTAATCCAAAACTGGTCGGTGTCATGTTAATCGAAGACCCGCGTGGTCAGATTTATGCTGGTTTAACCGTGGCTCCTGTTTTCCATAATGTCATGAAAGAGGCACTACGTTTATATAATGTGCCTTTAGATAAGCCGCTCAAAACCGAAGCTCAATAGATATAAAAGTAAATTTTTTAATATCCACCTCTTAACTATTTGATGTGTTTTAACCGTTTAGGATTTGCCAATGACCCTGTCTACCTCGTCGCCAAGCAGTATCACAGTTACCTTGCAACAGCTGCTTGCAGCTAGTAGCAGCGACGATAGACATAGTCTACAGCAGGTATTTACAGCGAATATGACCGCAGCTGTTAGCGAGTCATCGCATCAAATAACCGCTGTTCAACTGGATGCGGTGATCAATATTCCATTCCAGCAGTTCTGTTTAGACAGCCGTCAACTAGCCAGCAACGACGTGTTCGTCTTGTTAAAAAGCCATACGCCAAATTGCCAAAAAAGCCGTGACCACCTTTATCAAGCCGCTAACAATGCGGCTTTTATCCTATCAGAAATAGATCCTAGGGCTTTACTTAACACGACTAGTGTATCAAATCATGCCGATATCACCTTACCAAATGATAGTACTGCTAAAGCGCAGCAGCAATTAGTAGCACTGCCTTGCCCCGTTTTACATGTGCCCAACATTCGTGATTTTTTAGGGACACTCATTCAAGCACGTTTGCAGTATCAGCAGCCCGTGACATTACCAACTGTCATAGCCGTGACGGGCACCAATGGCAAAACCACCATTAGCCAATTGGTGGCACAATTGACGCAGCTGACAGGTATGAGCAGCGCAGTCATGGGCACGGCAGGTAATGGTAGGTTTGGTGCTTTGGTGCAAGCCAGCCATACCACGGGAGATGTTTTAGCGGTCCAGCAGTTTTTGTATCAAATGGGCAAAGAAGGTGCTGAACTACTAGCATTGGAAGCCAGCTCACATGGTTTAGATCAGCAGCGTCTGCAAGGTATGCCAGTGTCGGTGGCGATTTATACCAACCTGAGTCGCGATCATTTAGATTATCATGCTGATATGGCAGAGTACGCGGCAGCTAAAGCCAAGTTGTTTGATAAAGCCCATTTTCCGGATTTGACCCATGCCATTATCAATATCGATGACGAGCATGCCCAGATTATGCTTGACACCGCACACGCTAGCAATTTGACCGTTTGGACATACAGCTTAGATTCACTAAAAACAGCTACCTTCGTCGCCGCTAACATCACGCCAAGTTTACGAGGTGTAGAGATCAGCCTGCGTACAGATTTCGACGATGGGACAATGAATCATTTAGATATCGTTAGCCCATTATTGGGACGTTTTAACGTGGCGAATTTACTTGCTGCTATGGCAGCTGCTGTAGCTTTAGGCATTAGCCTTGAGCATATTGCCGCAGTGGTGCCGCAGTTACAAGGTGCGGTTGGGCGTATGCAGCGTGTACCATCGAATGATGGTTGTTTCATCGTCGATTATGCTCACACCCCTGATGCCTTAAGTCAGGTGCTTGCCAGTCTCAAAACTCATTGTAAAGGCCAGCTATGGGCAGTGTTTGGCTGCGGTGGCGACCGTGATGCGGGCAAACGTCCTTTGATGGCGCAAGCAGGATTGGCAGGCGCGGATAAAGTCGTGTTAACGGCAGACAATCCACGTACTGAAGACCCCAACGCGATTTTGCAAGATATGCAGGTAGGGATGAGCACTGAGCAATATCAGCGTACCCATATTGAGCCTGCGCGCCAAGCAGCGATTGAGTATGCGGTCAATCAAGCAGCGGCTGATGATATCGTCGTTATTGCTGGCAAGGGTCATGAGACCTATCAAGAGATTAATCATGTTCG
Organism: Psychrobacter cryohalolentis K5; assembly: GCF_000013905.1. Lineage (NCBI taxonomy): Bacteria > Pseudomonadati > Pseudomonadota > Gammaproteobacteria > Moraxellales > Moraxellaceae > Psychrobacter > Psychrobacter cryohalolentis. The sequence goes on along the minus strand of NC_007969.1, from coordinate 2,922,295 downwards.
TTATGATTTTGACGACAGTGTTATTTTGCAAAATGCCTTAAAACAAGCAGGGCGCGTATAGCATTTATAGATAAATAATAGCGCTTACAGTTAGTTTTTCATGCTATCTAAAAAGTATTAGTCGTTAACTATAAAAAATAAATAAATAAGTAAGTAGTCATCATATATAAGGTAATCATTATGACAGCCGACAACGATAACAGCATTCAGTCGCAAGGGCTGTATGTTTGGCAAGAAGACAATCTGCTCGCAGCAACCGCAGCACTCGACGGGCATTGGCAGCTGAGTGAGGAACAATCCGGCTCAAAAAACGATGTAATGAGCACTCGTATTGCCACCGACACCCGTACGATAAAGCCTGGTGATATATTTTTAGCGTTAACGGGTGACAATTTTGATGGTCACGATTATCTCGATACTGCCATTGCACAAGGTGCGGTTGCGGCTATCGTCGCCCGCCCTATTGCTACAGCTGATGCAAATAGTATTCCGCAGTTAGTGGTGAGCGATACCCGTTTAGCGTTAGGGCAATTGGCTGCGTATCGTCGTCAGCAGCATCAAAATTTAACCGTCATTGCTATTACTGGCTCTAGTGGTAAGACCACCTGTAAAGAGATGCTCGGTAGTATCTTTGGCAGACTTGCCCCAACGCTTATCACGCGTGGCAACCTAAATAATGATTTGGGTGTGCCGATGATGTTGCTCGAATTATCCGACCATCATCGCTATGCCATCCTAGAGCTTGGCGCAAACCATATTGGCGAAATTGCTTATACTACGGAGATTGTCCAGCCAGATGTTGCGTGTATTTTAAATATTGGCACGGCGCATTTGGGTGAGTTTGGCAGCCGTGAAGGGATTTGCCAAACCAAGGCTGAGATTTACCATACCTTGAATGACAGCCAATTTGCGATCGTTCCTGATAAAGATGATTTTACCAATCAATTACGCCGTATCGCTGAAAAGCATACATCACACGTGATTGGCTTTGGTAGTACTGATGTCAGTGCCAGCCATTTAGATGTCGAGCCTGAGCGCAGTGAATTTAAGCTGCATATAGGCAATCAAGTCCATGATATCAACTTGCCACTAGCGGGCGAGCACAATGTCAATAATGCTTTAGCCGCTGCTGCCTGTGCCCATGCATTAAATATTGAAGTTAGTGATATCGTCGTTGGACTTGAAAATGCGCGTCCTGCCAAAGGTCGCTTGAACAGTCAGCTGTTAGGCATGCATCGACTGATTGATGATACTTATAATGCCAATCCACATTCGGTGCGAGCTGCAGCAAAAGTATTGGCAGCACAAACGGGCACGCAAGTCATGGTGCTGGGCGATATCGCAGAACTGGGAGAGGCGGCGGTTAGCGAGCATCAAAGCTTGGGTCGTACCATTGCGACCACAGGTATTAATGTACTGCTTTGCGTTGGTGAATATGCCCCTTATACAGTCGAAGGTGCGCAGGAGATTTCTGATATCAATGCCTATGCGTTTACCGATAAAGACAGTTTATTGGCGTACTTGAAACCTTATTTGCAAGCGCAGCAGGCGCAACCTTGTACGGTGTTGTTTAAAGGTTCTCGTTCCATGGAAATGGAAACACTTATCAATGCGCTAGTCGAGGAGTAGGCAGTGTTAGTTTGGTTGTTTAGCTGGCTTGGTCATTATTATGCCCCGTTTTATGCGGTTTCTTCTTTGACGCTGCGCGCGTTACTGGCGGTCGTTACCGCCCTTGCTTTTAGCATGGTTTTTGGTAATCGCGTTATTCGACGTTTGCGTGCACTTAAGTACGGTCAGGCGATTCGTAATGATGGACCACAGTCGCATTTGGTCAAAACTGGCACCCCGACCATGGGTGGGGTGCTGATTTTGAGCGCAATTGGGGTATCAACCTTACTTTGGGCGCGTTTGAATAATCCGTATGTCTGGATTTTGCTCATTGTCATGATTATCTTTGGTGCGGTAGGCTGGGCGGATGATTGGCTCAAAATTAAATATAAGAACCCAAAAGGTCTAATTGCTCGCAAAAAATACTTTTGGCTATCCATGGGTGCATTATTCGTCGGCATTTCTTTATATTATATTGCCACACTGCAGCCAGATATTGCGACGACTCGCGAGATGCAGGATTTATTAATACCTATCTTTAAAGATTGGATGATTCCATTTTCGGCAGTGCCGTTTGGTATTGGCTTTATTATCTTTACTTACTTTGTGATTAATGGCGCCTCTAACGCGGTCAATTTAACTGATGGCTTGGATGGCTTGGCGATTTTGCCAGTGGTCTTGGTTGCTGCAGGCTTGGGCGCGATGGCATATGTCTCTGGTGACGTACGCTTTGCGGATTACTTGCACGTACCTTATATTGCCTACAATTCTGAGGTGATTATTGTCTGTGGCGCGATGATTGGCGCAGGGCTTGGCTTTTTATGGTTTAACGCCCATCCAGCGCAAGTGTTTATGGGTGATGTGGGTGCGCTGTCACTGGGCGCAATGCTCGGTACCATTGCGGTAATGACCCGTCAAGAAATCGCTTTCGCAATTATGGGCGGACTGTTCGTTGCAGAAGCATTGTCGGTAATGCTACAGGTTGGCTCATATAAGCTACGCAAAAAGCGCGTCTTTCGTATGGCACCGCTGCATCACCATTTTGAAGAGATTGGCTGGAAAGAAACCCAAGTGGTCGCAAGGTTTTGGATTATCGCCATTATCTTGGTTATCCTTGGCTTGATGACGTTAAAGCTGCGTTAGAACAGTAACTCAGATTAATCTCGATATTCTTCGTTAAAAAGCCATCTCAACAAGTTTGAGATGGCTTTTTTGTTTCCCATACTATCTTTTCTCATACCTTTTAACACTTAGCATGGCTGAATTTTGGTAAAATAACAGCCATATTGCTATGATTTGAGATGCCTGTGTCCTTATTTATTTGTCCCCTTTGCCAGTCGCCACTGCAGCCCGCAATCGATACATGGCGCTGTGATGGTAGCTTGCACCCAAAACAAACTGCGCATCCTTTTGATGTGGCGCGTCAGGGTTACGTTAATCTTCTACCTGTCCAACAAAAAAAATCTAAAGCACCGGGTGATAGTCAAGCGTCCATCGAGGCACGGAAACGGTTTTTAAATGCAGGGTATTATCAGCCATTACAGGCACTGATCTGCCAAAAAATAGTGGAATTGTTAGCAAAAAACGAGTTGCCATCTGAACAAACTGGTAAACCAGTCAATTGGCTGGATATCGGCTGCGGCGAAGGCTACTATACCGAAGCGATGGCTCAGACGGGTATGGATACACTTATTGCGGCGGATATTAGTAAACCTGCCATAGTAGAGCTTGCAAAAGCGAGCAAGGCAGCAAGTTCTCTTTGGAATCAGCAAGATAAGAACGATAGTATTAAAACAGCAGTGATTTATCCATTAGTAACCAGTGCTGCTCATTTGCCCTTGCGTGCGCAAAGGATCAATGGGATTAGCAGTATTTTTAGTCCCATTCTGCCAGAAGCGTTCAATGAAGTATTAAGCGATGAGGGTTATTTAATCATTGCTAAGCCAGATATCGGTCATTTAGCAACGATGCGTGAGGCTTTGTTTGACGATGTCCGTGAGCACGATTCTGACAAGTTTTTGCAGGAATTAGCGCCATATTTTACGCTGCTTAACACTTATAATGTCAGTACTGAGTTAAAATTATCAGCAGATGATTTGGCTGATTTGCTGACTATGACTCCTTATGCATATCGTGCGCATAGCGAAAAAAGACAAGCGTTACTAGCTTTAGTTGCAACCGAAACATTTGCAACTGAAGCCAAGTTTGTCATATATATTTTGCAGAAAACAACGAACTTATAAGTTTACTTATCGCTATGTCATCTTATCAAGACACTTCACAAAATAACCTGATGGGCTTAAAGTAAGAGGCTTATAAAACAGGACCCATCGTAGCAATGATGTTGTTCCAAATCCTAGAAGATAGTGGCCAGTTTTTGACCTCTTCACGTGTTACTTCGTCTGAGTCAGCGATATATTGGTATTGGCGCTCAATAATATCCGCCGTCAGCTTTTTATCGCTAAAAACAATGTTATTCTCATAATTCAGATCAAAGCTACGTAAGTCTAAATTGGTCGAGCCAATCAAGCTAATTTCACCATCAATCGTCAAGGTCTTCGCGTGTAACAAGCCTGGTTTATATTCATAAATTTTTACCCCCGCTTCGAGCAATTGCCAATAATAACTGCGACTGGTCGCGGCAACGATAAAGGAATCGTTATTTTTTGGAAAAACCATCGTCACTTCAACCCCGCGATAGGCAGTAGCGCATAAAATACTGACGAGTGAATAATCGGGCACGAAATAAGGCGTAGAGATAATCAGCGTCTCTTGCGCTTGGCTAATCAAAGCACCCAAAAACTGTGGCGTGGTACCGTGCCGCTGAGTAGGACCATCTGAAAAAACTTGGGCAGGAAAGCCATTAGGCTTTGGCGTGCTATCATAATAAAAGCTATCAAGCGAAGTATCTGGGTTTTCAATCAGCCAATCACTAGCAAATAACATCTGATTCTGCGCGACCACAGGTCCTTCGATACGCAGCATAATATCGACCCACGGCGCATATTTTGGCTTTACCATAAATTCAGGATCGGCGCAGTTACGACTACCAGAGTAGCCAATTTTGCCATCAATAACGGTAATTTTGCGGTGATTACGCAGATCAATACGGCTAAACAGCATTACTTTTACAAAGTTGGTTAGTGGGAGAGCTACACTGACTTGTACGCCAGCATCTTGCATTTCTTGCCATATCTTTGAGCTCACCATCTTCCGTGAGCCCATGCCATCAACCATTGCTCGACAAGTAACGCCGCGCTTTGCTGCTCGGATGAGAGCTTGCGCGGTATCAATACCCATGCCATCGACGAGCCAAATGTAATACAGCACATGGATATGGTCTGTTGCAGCATCAAAATCAGCAATCATGCGTCTGCGTGTTTCGCTTGCATCTGCCATGAGCTCTGCCTGATTACCCTCCATAGTATGAAAACCGGTGGCTTTTGCTGCATAAGCAAAGGAAGCTTGATAAGCGGGCTTGATCATCTTCTCTAACGTCGTCTCATGACCAAGAACGCTTGGACTATGAGTATTTAATCGCTTAATGATATCGTCGCGTTTTTGCCCAAAGTCATGACCCAAATGCACTTCACCAAACATCCAGTAAATCAGCACGCCAAAATAAGGTAAAATAAACAGAATGACAATCCATGCTAATCTAGCGGGCGAGGTCAAATCATGACGAGATAAGACCCGTAAAGAAATCAGTATCAGTAGGATAAAATGTATCGTCAACAAAATATCTACGATCATAACAGCGTCCCTTATTATTATTTTATCTAAAAAGTATCAATCGCTTTAACTAATCAAAAAGAGAAGTACTATGAAAACCGTCTAGTATTCTCCAAAAAGCCAACCGCTGACAAAGGCAAAGTACTCTCTAAACCACGCGTTATAGCGAATTGATAACGGAGTAGGACTGGCAAGCATAGTAGGTTGCACGTAGCCTTGATGCCGAGCGATGTTTGCGGCGCGAATAATATGAAAATCACTGGTCACGATAGCGATGGGCGCTTTGATAGAAATGCCTTTTGCCGCTAATATCTCTTGGCTATAAATAAGGTTTTCTGCTGTACTCGTGCTTTGACCTTCTTGCAAAATATGCTTAAGAGGAATGTCATATGTATCGTACAAGTAGGTTGCCATAATATAAGCTTCGCTATGTGTCTGACCAAAACCTATGCCACCGCTAGTAATGACTAGTGCGCCTTTTTGTGAATTGATAAGAGGCGCGGCAGTATCTAAGCGTTTGGCAAGTGTTGGTGTAGGTTTGCCTGCGACCGTACCTGACCCTAGCACAATGATGGCAGCGACTCTAGGTATGGGTTTAGCACTTTGTTTAATCTGCTGCTGTAATGCATAAACAAAAATACCAAAACTGATCAACCAGATAAAAAACACCATCCATAGCCCATACCACAGACGGCTTAACCAATTATTTTGGCAGATAAATCTTATTATATTACGCCAAAAAATACCATGAGCAACAAACACCATACCTACTAAAAAGGGTACAACAGAACCAAAATTTACCTTATCTACTGCCATCAAAATCGTACAGTCGACGATCATAAGGCTACCGATAATGGTTAATATAACTCGCACTGGCATCATGAAGTTTTTTGGCAGGGGTATACGATTGTTCAAAGGCAATATATTCAATGGATCTTCTATGGTGATATTAGTTTGGACGCTAGAGCGTGTCTGATAAGAGATTAATCGCTGCCATGATAACGCACCCTGTTTTGAGATAACGTCTTATTGTTGTTACTAGGAAAAGCAAATTTAACGATAAGGGTGGAAGAGAGAGTTAAAGCGGTTTAAGGTTGAAGAGATCATCCATTAATGTAAATTTAGTGATAAGAAAATAGTAGAAGGTGATATCAGAAAAACAAGCATGAGAAAACTATAAGATTTATCTTAACAGTTTTTGAGGGATATTTAGGAGGGGGTAGGACAGATTGGGAAAACTAGGAATTTCTAAGATTGGCGGTGAAGGAGGAAGTCAAACAGTGGTTATAAGTATTTGATTTTAATAAATATATTAATATTATTTAATGATATAGACCAGCAAATAGACCAACAACTATCAAGTATTGAACACAATCTATTATAATGTAACTAAGTATTTCCATTATAAAATTAGTAATACTATTCAAAGATTTGATATTAATATTACTAGGTGGCTTTGAATATTAATCATGATACTCATAATCCCAGTCATTGCTTTCATTACCGTCATAGCTGAAATTATTTTCTTCGTATTCATCAGGATCAGTTCTATAGTGCCCTGATACTTCAGTGCCATCACTACGTACATAACTATTTACGTAACCATAACCTACTCCGTTGGAATATTCATCGTCATAAGAATCTATATCTTCTTCGTAAATTTGAATTTCACTATATTCACTATCATAATTTGAACCGTAGCTCTTGTCGTTCGAAGGTGTATAAACAGGACTATTTGCGTAAAAAATCAGAAAAGCTGTTAATAGTACAATATTTAAAAGTAAGTAGCCTCCTCCTCGATGTACTACATCAAATATAAACCATACTTTTTTAATATAGCTTATACCAAAACCTAGCTCCGAGTTAATTTTTACTGAAGCGACTGTGTATTTGAGCCTTTTCAAAAGAGGTGATAATACATACAGTAGATAACAAATAAAGATAATAAGTATTATGATTTTCATCTAATTTTCTCTAGGTCTATTCGAATATTTGTTTGTTATTTACATCACTGCATAATATTTTAGAGCTAAAAATACTTTATAGACCTATTTTAAATTCACCGCTTAAACCGTTTAATACTACTCACCACCACCCCAAATAATTCAAGCGATCCCTTAACCAAGATATCGGCATAATTGTCATTGTGCGCACGTAAGATGATGTTATCACCTAATATTAACTGCCTAGCAGTGAAGCCATCGTCTATCTATTAGCGCAATCACGATGTCTTTATGACAAGCTGTCAGTGAGCGATTAACGATTAAGATGTCATTGGGGTAGATGCCGATATTCAACATGCTATCTCCTTCTACCTCGACCAGATAAGTTGATGCGGGATGGCGGTATAAGTAAAGTGTTCAAATCAATACAGTTTTGCACATAGTCAGTTGCTGGGCTTGGAAAGCCTGCTTTTACCTTATCGCTGTATAAAGACAGCAATACTGTTTCACCATCGTCTGTAAGCTCACCGATTATTTTGACTGGCATCTAATAACCTTTTGATAGTTTTATTGAGTTGATAATCAAACTCAATAAAAACTGCTGTTGCAGTCCATATAAGGCTTCTTCAAATCTCTTACGAAATCTTACCCAACTTCTAAATAAACCCCTTTATCTTCGAGTTTTATTAAAGTTTTATTTATCAAATCGACCTGTCTATCAGTAGGTGTCTTTAAAGATTTTCCAAGTAAAACGTTAGGTACTAGTGATAAAACTTGCTTATCATTTTCATCCAGCACATCTTTTTCTTCCGCATCTTTTATTAAAGCTAACCATTTAGCTGGAGGAGTGTTGAATAGTTCTATCAAGCTACTTACAGCTTTAGTCACTGTCTTGGTTTGCTGAGCTGAATCTTGACGCTTTTCTTCAATGATATTTTTAGAAACTAGTTGTGTTTTAAACATCATATCTAGTGAGAAGTAATCACCCTTATCAATAATAGACTGTACTTTCATTAGGTTTTCTTTAGACTTAGCCATAGACAATACGGCATTTCCGGTTTCTTCACTGAACTGATTGAGTAGATCATTTATCTTAATGGAGATCTCGATAAACTGATCATGAAAAAATTCATTTACGTCCTGATCTTGCCATACTTTTGGATAGTTGAACTCAAGACCTTGTTTATCCATTAAAGCTTTAATAATATATATTGTATAAGCGGTCAAGGTTGCTTTGGTATTACCAACAAACTCTTCCTGCTTATATACTGACTTTTTACAGGCTTGCCAGATAATAAACTTCGCTACTAGCTCTTTAAAAAAATACTCATTTATTGTCTCAGGGTTATTATCCCAGACCTTTTCAATTGACTGTGCAAATCCGTTAAATGCTATTTGAGCCCCTTTAATAGCATCATGAGGTCTCTTGTCAAAAATGAGATAAATTTTGGCCAAATCTGTTTTGATAATTAACTGTTCTTTAGGGTGTTCAGATCTGAATGCTTTTTTACCTGCATCAGTTAGTTTACTTTGAGCATTTAAGTAAGAGCCTCTCGCTCTTTCGTAATACCAGCGTGTAGGTTTGATCCTTTCTTTTGACGTTGGAGCAAGTATTTGTCGTGATAGTTTTTCAAGAGTCCGATGGAAAGGATGGTTGGAAAAGAAGTCGGAATCCTTAATAGCGTTCTGAGAGTTCGCGAAGCGAGAAATATTACTAATGAGCTCATCTGACTTTGCATCGCTCACTACATTAAGTTTTAACTGAACCCTTATTTTACTTAGATCGGCTTTATCTTTCTTTTGAGTCAGTAATAAAGAAGCTGTAGTTTGCCCTCCATTCACAATCTGTAAGTTATTTATCTTGGTAATAACCTGTTTGCTTTTATCATATTCCACATCTGATGCTGTAGCCGTTAAGCCGTTGTTATAGCTAAAGAAATATTCGGGCTCTGTTTTAATCGTCTTCCTAATACCTTTATTAATTTTGCCACGAAATTGCAAAAAGCTTCTGACGTTTGCTTCTAATAGTCTTGCTCCATATTCATCATAAAGATTAGCAATCGTCTGTCCATTTACAACGCATAAATAGCTTGTTAGTTCGTCTGATTCTGTTGCCAGTAGGGAAGGAACTGCACCTCCCCATTCGCTCAAATCAATTTCGATCGCTTCAGATTTTGTTTGACTGCTCTCAAGATCGTAGATTCGTTTGATATCCCAGATATCAAGTTTTAGAGGAATATCTACGTCCTCATCTATTTCCTTTTTATCCGCCACCCGACTACTGATTTGAGCATTGGTTAAAATGATAAGCTTAATAGACTCAATACGTTTATATTTTTGGAATATTTCTTGAGCTGCTCTATAACCATCTGAACTTTCTTCTAAGCTTTCAATGAAATCTTTTTTCAACGCACTATTAAAAAAGTTAATACCTGCTTTTTTCAACTGTTCAATGCGACTATTTGTTAAAGATTTAATATTGTCATCATGAACGAAGTCGTTAATGAGTATAACTAGTTCTAATTGATCTAAGTCTAGGTCGTTAAAATCGCCGTTAAAACCTAACCCATCAATACGCCCATAACGAGATCCTGGTTTGTAAAAATGGTATAGCTCTAAGTCATCAACGACGCCTTGTTCCTCAATATAAGGAAGTATCTTTTCAATGAATAAAAGCTCTTTGTAGTTACCCTGCGTGGTCGAGCTATGGTCGAGCTCATTCATCAGATCAGTATAGTAGCTTTGAAGATCAGTTGGATTATTCATAGCCTTCCTCCATTTCGTCTGACTCATCTTCATCACCAAAGTAGTCTTCCATAAAGACTTTATTAACCAAGTAGCTTACAGGGTTATGGTTACTGGATTTTGGAAAGCTAATCGCATATGCTGGTACATCTTGGTATTTTGGATCGTCACCCTTTTTATCACCTTCTTTTTTAGACCCCACATAAAGATCGAAAGACTTGAGTACAAGTAAAGGACGACTTCTATTTCTTCTATAGAATCGAGCGGTTTGTTTAACTTTCGATTTCTCTTTTTGTTGTTCTGCACTTGCGTACTGCTCATCTGTTAAGCCAAAAGCTTCTTCCCATGGTCTTAAAATACGACCACCACCGTCAGCTGTTTTGACATGATCTGAGTGATAGCAAGATTTTGCAAAAGTACGAACCTGAGATAGTGCGTTTTCACCTAAATAACTTTTATGAATTGCAATATCCCAAGTTGCCAACTCATCCTCTCGTTCTTCAATATAGGATATCAGCGCCTCTTTCCTGCCATTATCATCGATTGAATGCTCATACTCATTGAGTAGGTTGATAACCTCGTCAATGCCAACTTTTTGAATCAAATGAAATTGCTTATCGTTTTCTGCTCTAACATAGTTGTAAACTGGCTTAAAGCCATATAAATCAGCAGATTTAAGCGCAAAATCAGTAAATAATTTACGTTGACTAAGTAAATTGTTTAGTGCAATACCACGAAGTGTAAAAGCTTCTTCAGAAAAGCTTTCTGATAGCGTAACAGCCTCTGTATGATGCATTTTGTTGCGTGCAGTAATTAATAGCCCAGTATTACTAGTTCTAACTTTTAAACCAAACTCTGCTGGCGTCAGACCATTTTGTTCCATAATAGAAAACTCTGAGCGCAATTCTTCAATAGATTGAGCAATGAATGCATACCATTCGAATGAAGCGTCAGGAATATATAGCTTACAGAGATCATCATACTGTTCACGGTAGCCAAACCATCGTCCCATCTGCAATAACGTATCTGCCATGGCGGTATTACGTATTAGGTAGCTTATAGTTAATCCTTCTAGAGTAAATCCACGTGATAGACTGTATCCACCGATAGCAATGACATTTAGACCGTTCTCATAATTATCGTAATCTAATTTATCTTTACTCTCACTATTTATTACTCTTACTTTAACTGAATCGATGACTTTTTGTAGCTGAGTAAAAAGCTCATCAACGTTCTGTTTATTTAAGTGAGGTAAGAACTTGCGGTACAAGCCCTCTAAATGTGGGTTTTTCAGACGCTCTTGCTGTGGTTTAGCACCATGAAATTTTACCGCTAGTCTGATTTCTTCTAACGTTTGGCTAACTAGATATTGTGCGTCAGCTTGCTCTTGAGTTTTATGAGATATATTGATCAGCATTGATGTATGTTTATTACTAACTGAGCGTACACTTTTAATAACGATAGTTACCAAGTACTCATAGAGCGCCAAAGTCAAACTTTTAGGAAGTTCAGTAAGAACAAAGTCTTTAGGTTTTTTTAACGGGATACTATCTTCATTATCTTGGATGAACTCTACGTAAGGAGAGTCGTAATTAGGCTCACCATCTTCTCCTAAGAAAAACTGGGCTGGGCCTAGATAATTCGATGGTGGTACAAGCGTAAAAATAAAATGCTTAGGAAACAAATCGTCTGCCAAAGCTTCATCGTGGTTGGCAGGATCTATAAATATATTCGCAAATGGGGTGGCTGTGTAACCGATATAAGAACCCTGACGAAACAAGTTAAAAGTCTCTCTTATTTGCCCATTAATTTTTGTCGTCTCATTTGGATGTTTACTGGTATTAATTGAAGCATTGTCTGCTTCATCGTCAATAATTAGTACAGGCTCGTTAATAAAGCGTTGACCCTGTTCATTATTTCTCAGCCATTTAATCACATTACCTAAAGTATGATGGTTTTTCTTAATGACCATGATGACTGGGTTCTTAGCGTTCTCCAATCGAACTGCCGTTGTCTTACGAATTTTTCCGCTAAAGTCTTCAGTTAAGCTTGTTAAACAGTGTGGCTGTTTCGCTTTAATTTCTTTATCAAGCACTGGGTTATTAGTAACCCCAACTCCTGTAAGTTTTTGCTCCTCACTGTTGACACCTATAAATCCTTTATTAACCCGCTTTTGAGTTTGTGATCTTAAGTTATTGTGAATGCCAGTAATCAGGATAATTAACTTATAGTCATAATCAGCTGCCAAGTTTATCAATGATAGATAATTCGCCGTTTTTCCCGACTGTACATTTCCTACTACTAAACCTTGCCTTTTGAAAGGCGTATCTATATTTGGGTTACCTAATCGCTCTAAAATATCTTCATTAGTGCGCTTCATGACATCAACGACTCTTGCGGGTAATCGTTCTTCATTTTGTAGATAGGTGTAATAGCGGTCGCTATAATATTTATCACTAGAGACCGTATGCAGCCAAGGCGTGATTTCTTGATCATCCAATACGTGAGCATTCTCTTGCTTAGTATTACGAAAGAGATTTAAATTATTTACGATATTATTGAAAACATCCAGCTCGCTCATTTGATCTATATTAAATGTGCTCATAGCTTCACTTACTGCTTCAGAAACACTCAAATTAGTGTTCAGCTCTAGCAATTTAACACTGATACTGTAAATGAGATTAATCATATCCGTATTCATGATTTATTCCTTTGATGTTTTTAGATAGCTTTCCCAGTCTCTGCTGTAATCACTAAAAGGTGCATTTTTTTCTAAAAGAAGTGTTATATCGCTTATCTCAAACCCAATATTAGAAAAATTTTCAAGATAACTGAGCGCTAGCTCCTCAAGTTCTTCATCGGTGTGTTTGGTTTTAAACTCTTTGGGAGAAGAAGCGTAGTCCACATACAACTGGTCAACTGGGAAACTTTCCTCAATTAAAATAAGTATCTGTTTAAGCTGACTTGTTTGCCTAACATCTAAACCTTCCATAAACTGTGAAATTAATGGATAGTCTTTATTAATTTGATAAGAGCGTAAATTTTTATTGGTATATTGATGCCAAAGTGGGGTGACATCTCCTTTGTGTCTATAACCTTTAGAGTTATAAACACGTTTAGATCCTTGAATATAGGTGTCGATATATTGCTTAAGTTGATCTCGCATTTGCTCAGGTGGCTTGGCATGTGATTTTTTAATATCAATATGCCATTCACTATCAAAGTTATTAGGTAGATCAATTTCGATTCGTGTTAGAGAGGTTAAGTCTGATTTTGCAGCTAATCGAAACCAATCACCTGCTATAAGAAGTCTATTAGCTCGATATACGTAGAATCCTTGGCTATCTCGATAGCTACCTAAAGAATATTTGTCATACTCTTCTTTGGTACATTTTGTATGGTGGGGTAGGGTATAGCCTTGCACCTTAATGTATACGTCTTTATATTTGATAGTTTCAAGGTTGTGGACCTGAGTGGCAGGTTTATGGCGAAAGAAGGGGTCCACGTAGCTAATTGCTCTACCGTTAATAACAATGTCTAAATTCGATACAGAACTTGGTGACTTATCTAAAAACCGGTGAAATATCAGTCCTAGATATTTTTCGGCATTATCAAACTTTTGCAATACATGGTTATCATTGCTGCGATTTCCGTCACCTTGCAGACGGTCACAAATCTCCCAGACTACTAAAGTACCTGTGTCTTCCAGTTGATCGAACTGATAGATCTCTACCATCGCGTCATCGCCAAGCTGTATTAAATCCCAGCAATTAGATTTAGTGACTTGATCCAAATCCCAACACATTGCCCACGTCTGATCAAACTGTCTAGTAACTACTGTTAAACGTTTACACTGTGAGAAAGAAGCTGTTTTTAAACCTAGACCAAATCTTCCTAAGTCTTTAGTAGAGCGCTCAATTAGAGGGCTTTTTGATCCAATCGTCATCGCCTTTATGAGTTCATCCCGACTCATGCCATCACCATTATCTAAGATAGCAACCTTAGTTACGGGATCCGTCTCAAAAGTAATGTGGACCTCGCTTGCTCCTGCAGTAATACTATTGTCAATAATGTCTGCCAAAGCTGTATCTAACTCATATCCAATATCTCGCAAAGAGTGCATAAGTGCCGCCGCATTTGGCGGACTATCTATAGTCAGTGACATATTTAAAACTTCCAATTTTTAATATAAAGTTTTTCAGAAAAAAAGTTTATTATTTTGGTTTTAGTTATATCGATTTATTTGGCTGCATTAAAAATCAATGAATCATAATAGTGCCTATTAGCATCACTATCATGAGGCACTAGTGCTAAGTTAAATAATTTAATGAAATTTATTTCATTAAATTTAACTAGCTATTTTTTATAGCCATCCTACACAAGTTTACTAATTAAAGCACTCACTATAGATGCTCTATATACTATTTTCAAAAATCCAAGCGCTTATATAAAAGTAGTAGGATAGATGGCTTTGAGTGTAGAGGTGTGAGGTTGCAGAATTCAAGTGCAGATGTGATTAAGGCGACGATAGTTGTCGTGAGGTTTTTGAAGTATATATAAGTAGGAGGTTTCTAATATAACTGAGTTATAAGGTAATAATTTAAATACGTTTATTTAGATCAGTTTCCTGCTAGCATAAGTTATTACCAATATCTCATCGAGCTACCCCATGTTAAGCCAGTCCCTTTTAGAAGCCTACCAACAAACTCATTATTGTTTTGGTGATGTCGTATTAAATATTGATAAGCCATCTGCTAAAGCAGAGTTGATTTTAAAGCCATTTATACGAAGTGGTGGCTTATTTATCACGGCTTGGAACCCTATGGGCGAATATCTAGATCTTACAACTAATGAGTTAGCAAATGAAGGTTTAAAGAATGAGCTGCTTAGTCGAGGCTTTAATGTCGTTGACGGCTATGGTGAAAATCCTGACGAATCGTGGAGAGAGAATAGTTTCTTTGCTTTTCCGATAGATGAACAAACAAGTATCAACCTGTGTTGTAGCTACCTACAAAATGCGGTGGTATATGTTACTCCCGAAGGTCTACCTTTATTATTGTTAAATCCTAAGCTCTCTAAGTATGAATAAGATTTACATTATTGAGCTACTTAACACGTAAGCTCTTTAGCATATTTTATTCCTCAAACGCTCAGTCGCTGGACTTGCAGTGTCAGTTGTCACTTTCTAGCTGTAAAGCTATAACAATATCTCCTACTCACTTTCTGTGAGCTCTCCTATTATTTTAATTACTATCTATTTTACTTTGTTTCGTTCATTAATAAGTGATCGACTTGTTCAAATATAGCCTCTCTTGATCTAAGCAACTCACTTTATTACATAGCTTAATAGCTAATGGTAAATCCAATAAAATCACTAATATCTTTAAAATACCAACATTAATATAAAAATATTATATCAATACTATTTACACCACTGAGTTTCTATGGTTTAATACTTGCATCAAACAATGATTGCAAGGAAATTCTTATGAAAGCTTCAACGCATTTAGTATCAAGGATGAGTCAACGTGCTATAGGTAAAGCCGAACTAGATATTGTTATGGCTTTCGGAGAAGTAGACGGAGATAAGGTCATTGTAAATAAAAGACGTGCAAAAGAACTACTCGTAGAATTCGAGTTTCTTCTAGCGTGTAAAAAGGAGAGAGTAAGATGAAACTAAGCTGTTATGAGAAAATAAGTTCTGGCGCAGATCTTAATGTCAAAGATATTCAGACGGCTATCAAGACGCTAAAGAATATTTTAAAAAAAGGTGGGGTAGTCGTTGTTTCTGAAAGCGGTACATTGATTACTACCTATAACTTAGACAGCTATGATCGAAGACTTGCTTTTAAATAGCATGTCTTTCAATACTAAATAATAAAGGTAATTTCATCTTATGCAAAAAAATACCCAAAACGTTCAGAGTCTGGTCTGGAGTTTTTATGATCTTATGCGCTCACATGGCATTAGAAAACACAATGAAAATGAAGTCGCATTAAAGCTAATAACAATCTTGGTGTTGTCAAAAGAAGACAAGCTTCCGAATGGTTTAAAGCTAAGTCAAAGTTTAGCGGAGTATAAAGGCGAGTGGTTAGCGCTTATAGACGCTCTTAAAGCAAGTGAGGATAGCCAGATACAGCGGGTTTTCTCATATGATAATGCTCTAGAGGATCTTCCACTGCCATTTATTCACAGCGCAATAAGTACTTTATTGAAGTATCAGGATATCACTCTAGAAAGCCCAGCAGTTGATTCGATCAGAACGATCATTTCAAACTTTACCTCCTCCACTAGTGAGGGTTTTGCAGACTTCAGCGTATACCTGCTAGCAAATGCATTATTAGGGGATAAAAGTGGTAAAACGACCTATCTAATGTCACCAGCTTCACTTCCTTTAGCTATTATAGCTAGCGAGGAGTCTGAAGGTGTTTGCTATGAAACAATAAATCAGTCAGGAATGATAGCAGATGCTTTATCGTTGATGAGCAAAAATAGCTTTGAGGTATCATATTCTAATGCATTGGATAAGCCTGCTTACATAACATCAAAAAATGAACTCAAGACGTTTGATCATGGTGTTAGTTTTTCACCGATGGGCGTAATGGTGCCAAAGCATATTTCTGATAATATCGATAGCTACGATAGATTTATTATACCGACTAAGAAAGTTGAATCAGCTAATATCTTACATTTGATTAAACAATGTCGTGGAACCGTTGTTGTATCTGTTCCTGAAGGATTCTTATACTCTACTATGGAGAAAGATCTGAGGCAGTATTTAGTTGATCAGGGTATGCTTAAAGCAGTGATATCTCTACCTTCAGGAATCTGGACAGGGACTGCTGTAAAGACATCATTATTACTCATTGAGCCAAATGGTAATAATCAATCGGTAAGATTTATAGACGTAACTGGTGAAGAGTTTATTGAAAAGACCACCAAGCGATTACTAAGCTTAAGCAATATCGATATTATTTTAGAGTATCTAGCCTCTGATAAAGAATTAGATTGCGCAACCTCAGTATCATCATCGCTCATCCAAAAAAACGACTATGATCTGAGTGTCGGGCGTTACCTTCTAGATCCAAAGGAAAAGAGAGTCAATAAAATCCTTAGCGAGTCAACGACAGTCACTCTTGATAGGATCGTTCGTTTTGAGCGTGGATTGTCTGTTAAGCCAGACGAAGGTGACTATACTGTCTTAGAGGTAGGCGCTAGCGAACTAAATGACATTGGTGACATCTCTGTACCAACCAAAGAAGCCAATATATCAGAGTCAGAACGTGCGAAGAACCAAACAGGTTTTTTACAGCCGAATGATATTATTTTCATCCTAAAAGGTAGTGCTGGTAAGCTTGGTATCGTGCCTGAAGATGTTCCAACGACAGGCGATAGATGTTGGATGGTAAATCGATCAGCGATAGTAATAAGGACAATTTCTGACAAAGTGAACCCAAAGGTTTTATACGCTTATCTAAAATCAGATATCGGGCAAACTCAAATCTCTGGTCTGATTAAAGGGGCTACTATACCCAATATTTCATTAAAAGAGCTCAAGCAGATACCTGTTATAGTACCGTCTTTAGAAGAGCGAGAGCAGGCAATTGCATGTATAGATAAAAGCAGAGAAACACAAAAAGCTATTCAAAAGCTGCTATCAGAGCAATATGCGATACAAAGTGAGCTTTGGAGTTTATAGACCTTCAAACAACCAAATTTAAAACAATTTAAATATACGTTAGGAAAACGATAGTTTATGGATATTTCAATCAAACAACTCGAAAGTGATCTATGGAACGCGGCTGACAACCTGCGTGCCAACTCAACCCTTACCGCTGCTGAATATAAAGATCCTTTACTAGGTTTAGTGTTTTTACGATTTGTACAAAATCGCCATGAAGATGCTAAGGTTAAAATTCAAGAGTCATTAGCAATCAATCCTCGTACTGGTCAAAAGCGCGAGGTGACCAAAGACGACTTCGTAGCTGCAGGATCGATTCTACTACCTGAAAAAGCCAAATATGATTATTTAGCTGCATTACCTGAAAGCGAAAATATCGCTGAGGCAATCAATAACGCGATGAAACTCATCGAGGAAGAGTATCCCTCATTAGTAGGTATACTTCCCAAAAACTACCAAGTCTTTGATAATAAGCTATTACGCGACTTGGTGCGTGTATTTAACAAAGATGCGGTAAGAAAAGCTAAGGGTGATATCTTCGGTCGTATTTATGAATTCTTCCTGATGAAGTTCTCTATGCAAGGTGCTGGTGCACAAGAGGGTGGCGAATTCTTCACACCGCCATCACTGGTCAATCTGATTGTCAATTTCATTCAACCTGATCATGGCATTATTCATGATCCTGCCTGTGGCTCCGGTGGCATGTTTGTACAGACGGCTCATTTCATACAAGGCCATATGCCAAACAAGAGTGTTAACGAGGCTATTACGGTCTATGGTACAGAGCTTAAAAGTAATAATACTAAGCTTGCTAAGATGAACCTTGCTGTTCATGGTATCGAAGGGGCAATAATAGAGAGTAATAGTTTTTATACTAACCCGCATGATCTCAATGGTAAGTGCGATTTTGTCATGGCAAACCCGCCATTTAACGTAAGTGGTATCGATGGGAAAAATAAATTTCTCACAGAAGACGCTCGCTTGCCGTTTGGCGCACCTTTGACCAAAGGCGGTACGATCGGTAATGGCAACTATTTGTGGATTCAGTATTTCCACAGTTATCTGAATAAGACTGGGCGCGCAGGATTCGTTATGGCATCATCAGCGACTGACGCAGGTCATGCTGAAAAGCTTATACGTCAGCAGTTGATAGAGACAGGCGATGTCGAGTGTATCGTCTCTATCGCTAATAATTTCTTTTATACCCGATCACTACCGTGTCACGTTTGGTTCTTTAATAAAGAAAAGAAGGCGGAAAATAAAGACAAAATCTTGATGATCGATGCGCGTAACACTTATCGTAAAGTCAGTAGCACGATTCAAGATTTCAGTGAGGATCAATTAGAGGGTCTAACAGCGCTAATTAATGCTTTTCGCGGCGATGAGCTTGGCGTTAGTAAAGACAATGAGTGGTTCACTGAGCATTTCCCTGATGGCACGTATACGGATGTCGAAGGACTATGCAAAGTAGTGGATCTTGATGCTCTAAAAGAGCAAGACTATAGTTTAACGCCAGGGCGCTATGTGGGCGTAAATATCGATATTGATATGGATTTTGACTATAAAGGGCGTATGACTGAGATCCGCTCAGAGCTTAGCAGTCTAAATAAAGAAGCAGCTGAGCTTATGAAAAAGATTCAAGGAGTTGAACTATGAAGGAAGACTGGAGAGAATATACTATAGATGACGTTGCTAAAATTATTAATGGCTATGCTTTCAAATCAAAAGATTTTATCAGTTCAGGTGTACCTATTATTAAGATTAAAAGTCTAAAAGACAAAATGCTTGTCATTGATAATGGAGACTTCGTTGATAAAGATTTTTTAAAGTTAAACGAAAAGTATCATATTCAATATGATGACTTTGTAATTGCTATGACTGGTTCACATATAACACTTCCTTCATCAGCAGTTGGAAGAGTCGCTAAATCAAGGCACAAAGAAAAACTTTTACTTAATCAGCGTGTTGGAAAATTCAAAGTAAAAGATAAGATCTGCGATCATAATTTTTTATATTACTTCTTAACAACAGATTATTTTTTTCAAAATGTAGGATTGCGTGCCAAAGGTGCTGGAAACCAAGCGAATATAAGCAATGGAGATATAGGTAGTATCAAAATTCATCTTCCACCACTACCAACCCAACAAAAAATTGCTAGCATCTTATCAGCCTATTATGACTTAATCGAAAATAATATAAGACGTATTGAGCTATTAGAAGAGCAAGCACAGCTCATCTATGAAGAATGGTTCGTACGTAAGAAATTTCCAAATTATGAGAACACACAAATTGATGCAGAGACAGGTTTGCCAGAGGGTTGGGAGAAAAAAGGGTTAGATTATTTATGTTCAAAAATTACAGATGGTACTCATGACTCACCCAAGCAAGTAAATCATGGATGCTACTTAGTTACTGGGAAACACCTTAATAAAGGCATTATTGATTTTGAATCAGCTTATCAAATAAGCATAGAAGATCATGAAAAAATTAGAAAAAGAAGTGGTATCGAAAAAGGGGATATATTATTTTCGAATATTGGTACGTTAGGAAATATTGGTGTAGTAACAGAAGATTTTGAATATAGCTGTAAAAACGTGGTTATTTTTAAGAAAAAGAATTGTTTTGATTCTTTTCTGTATTGTTACTTAACTAATCCTATAAACAAGATAAAGTTAGATAATCAGTCATCAGGGGTTGCTCAGAAATTTTACAGTTTGTCATTTATTAGAAGATTTCAGGATTTTTTCCCACAAGAGCCGCTTATAAAAAAATTTGACGAAATTGTTCAACCTATATTTGAACTAAAATATAAATTACATCAGCAAAATCAGCTTTTACAAGAAGCCCGAGACATTCTCTTACCACGTCTGATGATGGGTATTATCGAAGTATAAAAAATATAAATTAGTTGTAATTTACGGGGTAATCATGAGCTACGAATATTCAGAAGATGGCATGGTTGAGGAAGCGACCAAAGACGTATTAATTGAGCTTGGCTGGGAAGTCGTAACAGCTTGGAAAAAAGAAACCTTTGGTAAGGACGGTCTACTTGGAAGAGAGAATAGATCAGAGGTCATTCTCACTCGTGAGTTAAGCCATGCTTTGGTTACCCTAAATCCTGGCTTGCCTGATACCGCTTATCAGCAAGCTATCGACATCATTACTCAAAAAACGGCAGATAAAACGCTTGGTAAGATCAACCAAGAAAAGTATAAGCTGCTAAAAGATGGTGTCCCTGTTAAATTCACTAATAGCGATAATGAACTTGAAGAGCGCGATCTAAAGGTCTTTGATTATCAAGACTATAGCAATAATAGCTTTTTGGCGGTAAGCCAATTAGAAGTGGTTGGAGATCTATATAACCGTCGCCCTGATATAGTGGGTTTTGTTAATGGCATTCCGCTAGTGTTCTTTGAGTTAAAAGCTCATCATCAGGATCTGCGTCACGCTTATGATGATAACTTTACTGATTATAAAGATACCATCCCTGCTATTTTTCATTGCAACGGCTTCGTTATCCTTAGTAATGGTACAGAGTCTAAAGTAGGAACGGTAACCAGCCCTTATAAGTACTTCCTTGATTGGAAGCGTATTGAGGAAGATGCAGAAGGGGTAGTTAGCTTAGATACCATGATTCGTGGTACTTGTGACCCAAAACGCTTAATGGATATTTTTGAGAACTTTCTATTGTTCGACACCTCCTATGGTGAAGTCGTTAAGCTGATGGCAAAAAATCACCAATATATTGGCGTTAATAAAGTCATCGATCAAGTCGATAATATTGAAGATTTGCAGGGCAAGCTTGGTGTGTTTTGGCACACTCAAGGCAGTGGTAAGTCTTACTCAATGGTTTTCTTATGCGAGAAAATCCATCGGAAGATGGGAGGGTCTTATACCTTCTTATTGGTAGTTGATAGAAGCGAGTTAGAAAGTCAGATCTATGATACTTTTTCAGGCGTTGGCGTCGTTAATAAAAAAGAATTAATTGCAGGTAAAAAGTCAGGAATGACAGGGCGCGAGCACTTGCGAGAGCTACTATCGGAAAACCATAGATACATATTTACCCTGATTCATAAGTTCTCTATTGACCCAAATAAAGAGAGCGAATATCCATTAATAACTAATCGTAAGAACGTCATTGTGATATCGGATGAAGCTCATCGTACACAAGGTGGTACTTATGCACGCAATATGCGGTTTTATGGTTTACCTAATGCGTCGTATTTGGGCTTTACAGGTACGCCGATTATCAAAGACGAAGAAGAGCTGACCAAAGATATATTTGGTGACTATGTGTCTGTTTATGACTTTAAACGTGCTGTTGAAGATGGGGCGACTTTGCCTCTTCGTTATCTTAATAAAGGAGAGCTGCTTAACATCGATAATCCAAAGCTTGATGAAGAAATGGCTGAAGTTTTAGAGAATGAAGATCTAACCGAAGATCAAAGACAGAAGCTTATTCATAAGTTTAGTAGAAACTATCCGATACTCACGGCACAATCCCGATTAGAGACTATTGCCAAAGATTTAGTATGGCACTTCAATGAACGTGGTTATCAGGGTAAGGCGATGCTTGTCGCTCTCGATAAGCCTACAGCTGTACGTATGTATGATCTTATTAAGCGCTATTGGGGTGAATACCTAATTGAGCTACAAAAGCGTATTGATAATGCAGAAGATGTTCAAGAGGCTCAAGAGCTAGGAAGGAAATTTAATCGAGTCACTGAAACTGAAGTGTGTGTGGTGGTCAGTGGCGAGCAGAATGAAGTTGATAAGTTTAAAAAGCTTGGATTAGACGTTGCTACCCATCGTAAGAAGATGGTTGAGCGAGACCTAGAAAAGGAATTTAAAGATCCTGATAATCCATTTCGTTTAGCGATTGTCTGTGCAATGTGGATCACAGGCTTTGATGCACAGTGTGTATCTACCGTATATCTAGATAAGCCTATCAAAGGTCATACTCTAATGCAGACCATTGCAAGGGCGAACCGTGTCTATGACGATGAGAAAGAGAATGGCTTAATTGTTGATTACGGTAATGTCTATGAGCAGTTAGAAAAAGCATATTCTGTATATGGTGAAGGTGGTACTGGTGGAGGTGGTAAAGGAACAGGTCCTGAAAAGCCAATCCCTGAATTATCTGAGTTAGAGGTAGAGCTGAAAATTGCTATTGAAGAAACCATCAAGCATCTTGGATCGTTGGGCTTTGATCTTGAATCTCTCAAGAATGCCAGTCCAATGCTTAGAATTAGCAAATTACAAGAAGCAGAAAACTGTGTGTGCTTAAATGAGACAAGCCGAGCAACTTTTGAGGTTATGGCGCAGAATGTTTTTAGAAAATACAAAGCCCTCTTTCCTGAGCCACAAGCCAAGTCTCATACTAAAGATCATAATGCTATCGAGGCTATTTATAAGCAGCTCAATAAAAAAGCCAAATCAGCAGATATCACTGAAGTGATGAAGAAGCTACAAAGTTTAGTGAGCGATAGCATTAGCGTAAAACAGAGTCATAATGTAGATGGTGTTTATATTGACTTAAGTAACTTGGATTTTGACAAGCTGAAAGCTGCTTTCGCAAAGTCTGATCAAAAAAATACTATGACATATACGCTTCAACAGATCATTGAAAATAAGCTGGAGCAAATGTTAAAGGAGAATCCTTTAAGGATTGAGTTCTATGAGCGTTATAAAGAGATCATTGATGCTTACAATGCTGGTAAGTCTCTAGAGAATACAGTGAAAGCTTTCGATGATCTAAACGATTTTGTTAGAGATCTATCTGTTGAAGAGCAGAGAGCTGTAAGAGAAAATCTAGGCGATCAAGAAGTGTTGGCAATTTTCGATTTATTAACTAAAGGAAAAGAGCTAAACAATGAAGATGTTAAAAAAGTTAAAAAAGTCGCTAAGGATACGTTAGATAAATTAAAAGTAGAAAAGTTAAGTATCGAGCGTTGGCGAGAAAGTCGTGAAGTAATCGCTCAAGTTAAGATCGTTATTCATGAGAATATGTTGCACTTACCTATTGAATCATATAGTGATGAAGATGTTGATACTAAAGCAACAGATGTCTATCAGCATATCTTTGCCAGCTACCGTGGTGGTAATGATAGTGTTTATAGAATGAGCGCTTAAATCGAAGCTAGTTTTTAAGTATAGATGTTAACGACCTAGCTTTAAAGCCGTCTTCAATGATGGACTATAGGCCTTCTTTTTGAAGGCTTATAGGGTAAGGTTTTTCAGTTTTTAGTATTAGATTGAGTAGCCATTGCTTATTCTCCAGTTAGTGAGTTATAAGCGATTACACACTTTTTAGTAAAGATTCAAGGCTTGACCAGTGCAGTTCCTTTAATCGTATCCGAGAGCTTGTCGGAGTCTATCGTTATGCCAACTGGCTGCCTGCTCATAAATATATTTATGAGCAATATATTTTGCTATGTCATCTACATAGGGCGATGAGTTCATTGGTGTGAAACTACTATCTATGCTTACACCACCGTCTTCCATATCGACTAGATGATCATAGGCATATTCAGTTTGTAACCAGATTGCATTAGCTTCATATTCACTGAGCTCTTCAAGCCGTGATATGACATATGTCACAACCGCAAAATCATATTGATTCCATGAGTAGGTTCGTGATCCCCCTTGACACTGGTAACAAACATCATCCCAGAGATTTTCGAGGCAGCCTAGATCTATTGTAGTGCTTTGACTTTGCATCCACCTGATAGTCTGTCCAGCTATTTTCTTTGACAGTTTATTAGAGAGCTCTTTAGAGATGTTTAATGCTATCTTTTTTTCTAATCCCATTAATATCCGCCTTAACAGTGAATCAGTTAAAATATTATGCTGATACGCTTTTTATAGAAAAGTTAACTATATTATTGTTTTAACTAGCAGGAATTTATCTGCATGGCTTCTCTAAGCTTCGATATACAACCTTAAAAAGCATACTCACAGTAAAATACACTAGTTACTATCTTACAAATTTGATTCATAAAAAAGCCACTAATTAGAAGTGACTTGTTTTTGTGCATTCAAATAAATCACATCTATATATTATTTACAGTACTTGCTCTGTCATACTCATCTAAACGCTTGCCATTAAGCTGCCAGTGATCAAAGGCTAGCTCCATTAGCATTTGCTGTCTTTGCTCAATTGACGTCTTAGTCCATTCATCAAACTGGCAGTTTAGCTTATTCTTTAGGCGATTCAGACCAGTATTTTTGCCAATAGCATATTGATCATTTAATAATTTAGTCAGCACAAAATTGGAGTGTATATACTCTGCTTGCTTCATTCCAAACCAATCAGTGGACAGATCGTTGCAATTGTTAATAGCTTGATTGATTTGACTCTCAAGTAAAGTGGTATTACCCAGCATGAAGGTATATTTGTCGCGTTCTTCTTCGCCAAACTCATCACTTGCATCTAAATTAATTAAGGTTTGTGGGAGAATGTGTTCAATTTGAAGCTTTTGTATGTTGTCTTGACTAAGCGGAGTTAGTCCCGCTTGTTTGCATAGTTCAGTATTTAGGCAACCTAAAATATAGCGCTCTCGATATTGTGGATTATAGTCATAGTGTCTTATCTGCAAAAAACTATTTTTGAAGTCAGATAAATAGCCTCTTAGAAAGGGTATGACAGCTTCATCAACAAGGTTTACGACTTCCTCTATATTACGCTTTCCGCGTAATTTTATAGCCCAGTCTGTAAAACGCCTCTCATAACTGTTAGTTTGAATCTTAAGAGTATTAGAGAAAAATAAGAAGCTTTCGATTTGCTGAGCTAAATAGTTAACTACATCGTCATTACAATTCAAGTCCAATGCCATCAATAACATTAAATGCTGACGTGAGCGTTGTTTGTTTATATAACCAATCTTGACTACATTAGGGTATTTATTAATACCTATATTACTGCTATCGCTATTTGTGGCTTGTACTAAATGGCTGTAACGTTTAGCTGCTATAGCCATTTCATTCACTAAGTTTAGCGGCTTGGTCTCATACTGTAGTTTATCCTTACCTTCTTTAGATATGATCCACGAGTACAAATCATCTTCACGAATGATGCCATTATGATAACGTGCAATCATAAAGTATCTTAAAAAACGTAACGGTTTATCCCCTTCATCACAAGCTTGGAGATCATTAGTAATTTGCTTCCACTTGGTTTTGATAGTTTCAAAGTCGTCAGCATTAGCTTTACTAAACATCAGGTTCTTAACTAAATCCATTGCATTTAGACCAGCGCCACGTTGGTTAATCGTCTCAAATATTTTAAGCGCGCTACCTAGGTTATCCGATTCAATTACGACAACGTTAACATTCGTTAAAAAATATTGGGTATATTCCTCGAAACGCTCTACCCCTTGATTTAAGTAGTCTTGTAGATGTTTAAAAATACGATTATATGCTTTTTGCATCTTTTGGATTGAATTAGTTATTTCACCTTCATATGTCTTTTTTTGGATTATAGTTTCTAAGTACCCATTGCTTTCATCATACTGTAGCTCAAGGCGAGAAAGTGTAGACTTAGTCTTCAAGTCAAACTTAAAGAGCCAACCTTTTATAATATCTAGGATGCTACTGCTCATGTCAGTAAGCTGCCCCTTTTTTTGTAAGTCTTCTAGGATATTACGCATTGCACATAAGCTAATGACAATAGTCGTTAAACGTTGTTGACCGTCAATGACATCGTATTTACTGTCTTTTTTTACAACAATGATTGAGCCGATAAAATAGCTTTGTTGATCGTGAGAATTGGCTTCAAATTCTTCGTCTATATCAACTAAAAACTGATAAATATGTTTATCTGCTTCCCAGACATATTCCCTTTGATAGTCTGGAACTACAAAATAGTATTTTTCAAGCTCTTGAATACTAAAGACATCTGCATCAATCTTCATGTTTATCCTTATATTTCTCTGAAATTTTTATGACTTTACATTAGCGTCATGGTCTAAAGCCAGAAGGTGAATCTAGCTATCAAGTTAGAGTAAAAGAATTATACTCACTATTAACAAACATCCCTAAACAATAAACTTCAATACAATTATCTGTATTTTTGCACAGGTAAATTTCAATCAATCTTCTGTAGGTGTTAATTATCTAAGTCTAGGTATTTTACTAAAAAACGTTATAAATATAAAAATACACCTTTATCTAGAGAGAGGCTGAAATCCTTATTTAATAAGGCCTGTACGGTAAAAATAGTCTTTTTTTAAGTTGAAAATAATAATAAGCCAATCAGGATTTAGTTTATTAAAACTATTCTATAATCAATTCGTATTTAGGAAAATCTTTAAAAAAGGCATTGATGATTAATCAATGCCTGAGCCTTGTCATATTGCCGAGTATCATAACCGTGAGCACTTTTTTGTGCATAGCGTTCCTGTTACTTTCTTGCCTTAACCTAAAAACCTAATAGTTTTTGACGATTAATATAATGAACTGATTAAGTAACAGGTTGTAATACTGAGATATTGCTTAGCGAATCTTGATTGTATTTTTACATTGATCATCAGGAATACCATATCCGCTACAGCCCCAGAATTTACCAAACTTGCTTTCACGCATTTTCATGGGACGACCGCATTTATTACAGATTTTCATTGAATTGCCACAGTCTCTATTGTTGCATAAGCTTTCATGTTCTCTATCAACAGATGGTGCCTCACACTTCGTGCAGACGCGCGCCTTACCTACCGAACAACCTTTTCCAGAACTACAGCTATAGAAACTGCCATACTGCCCTTTGATTAAGCGTAGGTAGCCGTTTACGCAGTTAGGGCATTTAAATATCTTTCTATGGCGTTCTTGAAATGATTTAGAGAAAATGTTGATGTCATATTTGGGAGCCAGTAATTCAAGAACAAATTCTGAGGGCGCTGTGGGACTAGCAATAATATACGATTTCTTTTTACAGCGCGTTATACCAACATACAGCAAACGTCGTTCTTCAGAATGAGGGAATGAGTCTAATGTTGGAAGTAGGGCTTCTGGAATAGCGTCCTCGCGGTTTCCATTAGGGAAGCCGCTTTTCCCTTGGAAAAACCCAATTAAGATGCAATAGTCAGCTTCAAGCCCTTTAGATTTGTGAAAGCTCCAAAAATGGATGCCTTTTGAATTTTCTTTACCAAGAAAATCACGTGAATCTTTTAGCAAATAATTATACCTAGCAATAATCGCTATTGAACCCTCAGGGTCATTTGCTCTAATCTTGCTGACAACCTCAGCTACTCTACTATAGAGACCATTCTCTTCACCAGTCTTATCATCTAGTAAATATACTTGTGGTTCATTAATCACGTCGTGTGTTTTGATGTGTTTCTGATACTGCTCAGGGTTCTCCATGATGAACGTCCCAGCAGTATCAGCAATGCTATTGTTATAGCGAAAGGTCTTTTGGAGCATTGTTAGCGTGTGTGGTCCAACCAACTCATTGAATCTAGTGGTGAGCTCAAGTTTACCACCTGAAAATCGATAGATAGACTGCCAATCATCACCGACAACGGTTAATGAGGGATCAGGACCTTTCTCAATAATACTATTAACAAACTCCATCCGAGAAGCTGATATATCTTGAAACTCATCAACAAGAATATATCTCCATTGAGGTTTATATTGACCATTATCTACAACTGCGATTGCACGAATAATCATATCGTCAAAGTCAATTGAATCAGTAGCTACAAGCTCTTCAACATACGCGTTGTGCAAGTCAGTCAGAATGCGTGTCTTTTTCTTTGCTTGTGAGATGCCGGCTTTTTCTAGTCTATCAAGTATTGAGTTTTCATTGAGCCTTTCAAATCGAGTGGCTTGTAAAGCCTTAATAAGCATTTTGCTCCAAGTGGCAATTTGATTGCCTTCCTTGAGTTTAGAGAGTAATTCTTTTGAAGCCTCTTCAACTGAGTTTTTATCAGGAATAACCCCAACAGCAGCCAGTCGTTCTTCAAGACGAGCTTCGAGTGCATCTTCAGTCCAGTCATAATGGAATGTTTCCACTAAAACTGTTTCAAGCTCTTTATGCAGTTTACGTTTGCTATCTATAGAATCGTCATATGCTTGCTTATCAATATCTGGTCGAGTATTACCATGCCTATCAATGCCGAAGTGCTCGATGTAAATATTAGAGTCCGATATATGAAAATCAGGTTGGTAGTCAAAACCTATGTCAATTCTACGCTTACTGATATAACGCGCTTCATATTCGTATGCGATCTTATGAATAGCCAGCCAGTTAGCTATCCTGAGTTCCTGATACCCTTTGACCAACTCGCCTTGGAGAGTTCTAAACTCATTGTCTCTGATATGCCGCTCATACTCTTCTTGAGTCTTAAAGTCGAAAGGATTCACAGGTTCTGGGAATAGCGATATAAAATCGACCATTCTTTTGGGATCTTGTGTTAAATACTCTATTAGCCACTCTGTTACCCACGCACCAAGCTTTAAGCTGTCTTCAGTGAAGACGCTCATATAGGTTGAGATACCAGAATCCCCTAGGATTTTTCTACCTAAAGCGTGAAATGTTGAAATTTGAGGGGATTCAGTTAATACGATGCCTGAGTTCTCAGCTTTATCAGCAAGCCGTTTTTTTAACTCTTCAGCAGCTGATTTATTGTAAGCCAGAACTAGAATCTCTTGAGGTGCTGCTAGTCCCCTATCAATAAGGTCGAGGGCCTTGGCAACTATTACAGAGGTTTTGCCTGTGCCAGCAGCAGCCAGTACCATGTTCTTATCATTAGAGCGAAGTACACCTAGTCTTTGCTCATCAGTCAACGGGTTTGACTCTACGCTATCAAAAAAAGACTTTCTTCGTTCTAGATTGATTTTTTCATGATACGCGCCTAAGGTTTCTTGTTTGATAGGGCAGAGGTTGTGTATCTTCTCAACTTCGCTAAACAGATTAGGGTTGCTAAAGTAATCCCATGGCACCCTAGCATCTTTATAAAATATAGACAGCTCATCTGCTAATGACTTAATTGGTTCTATTTTAGAATCTCTAGGGTAGTTACTCAAAACTCGAAGGTTAAAATCTTCAATTAAGTTAAGGAGATGGGGTTGTAATGAGTGAGCAATCTTTTTGTTGATAGACTCTAAAAACGCTGTAGAGTTAGTTTTGGATAAAAATTTGTGTTCTCGCAATGATTGATTGTTGTGAACAAATAGAGTTGCGCCAAAGAATCCTTCTTCAATATAAGCAAACTTCTTAACTTCAGCGAAAGAGATGAGCTCAGTTGGTCCTTTTTTAGTGTCTATAAGCAAGCCTTGCTCTGTCAGACGGATGCCTTTTTTACCAAAAATCTTGCCAAGAAAATTAAAATTTAATTGATCAACGGTAATAATCTCTCTCATCTTTCTTACTCACATGTATCTAAAATAAATATTTGTCTATTTGAATGCGCCTTAATCTGAGCATACAGTCTATAGTAAAAGAATAAAAAACTTCAGTAACGAGCTAAAAAAATGACCATAATTCATGTACTTGGTTTGGGGGTGAATATTTTTCTTTGCGACTAGATCACTTGAGTTTTTTGCTTCATGTAATCCAACAGATGTCTCGCATAGGCCATTGTTAATATTTTGTTTTATGTTATTAGCAGTGGTGCTTTTGCAAGAATACAGTCTATTGAAAAATTAATCAGAAGATGAGTGTAAAAAACACTTGAAATATTGTTTCTATCATCTAATACTGCTTCCTTATCTAATTAGTATAAGGACAGTACAATGATCGAAGAGTATGATGAGAATGGAAATAAAGTCAATCATGATGAAAGTCTTACCCCAAATCAACAGCAACAAAAGAGTGATTTGATTGCAAAGCAAATAGAAAGTGGTACGTTTGATGAACCGTTGTTAGAAGGTCTACCACCTGGTGCACATATTGATACCAAACCAGGAGAATAGTTCTTCTAAAACCTACTTATAATAGCTTAGGTTTATGCTCTCGAAGCCTTCAGCTGTGTTTATTCAAAGGACTTTTGAAAGCTGTTGCGACTCATAATTTTGTTAGAGAAGTTATGATAAAAGGCGAGTCATTTAGATTGACTCGCCTTTTTATATTAGTTAGGTCTTATCACTATAATTTTTTCTCAAAACTCTCTATGCCATTTAAAAAACCCTTAACTGAATTAGACGAATTCTCGAATATGCTATTATCCAAGACTAAGGTATTAATTCTTTTAAGATTGCAGATACCTTCAGGAACTCTTGTTATATGATTATTGTCAAAGTGAATCTCTTCTAGGTAGGATAGCTCACCAATGCTATCAGGCAGATTCGTTAGGAAGTTTTCTTCAATGTGAAGTTCTTGTAATTCTGATAGCTGACCTATAGTATCGGGTAGCTCAGTTAGTCGATTCCATCTAATGTCAAGTATTTCTAGCTCAGTCAAATGAGTAATACTAGATGGTAGTTTATTCAGTTTATTGCCTGCTAGTTCAATTAGTTGCAAACTCATTAAGCTCCCAATTTCATTAGGTAACTTAATTAACGAATTTCTTGTTGCAGTGAGAACTTGTAATTTTCTAAGTTTGCATATGCTATCAGGTAATTCTGTTAGATTGTTACGATCAACAGATATGAACATTAGCTTCTTTAAGTTACCAATGCTATCAGGTAGTTTAGTTAGCTCATGATTTAATAAATGAATTTGCTTTAAATTGACTAGTATCCCAATAGCTTCAGGCAAGTAGGTTAGGCAGCGAGAATTACCATCGTAATCTCTTAGTATTTGCAAATGACTCATTGATAGCAACTGATCTTTATTACGAGGAATCTCGCTTTCAGGGATATTAAACTCATCTGCCCATTGCCATATTTTCTTAAGGTCACAGTCTTCTGAAATAGGATGATCAACATCAAGTGAAGAGATGCTGAATTCATCAGCAAGTTTAAAAGATTTTTTTGTAGAAAAGTTTTTAGTTTTCAATAGCTCAAGGGCTATATGCTCACGTTTAGATAATTGCATGGCTTACTCTCGTTGTTTTTAACCTTTTGCTACGATTCTTTAGTGTATTTTTTATCCACTCTTTTACACTCATTTCAACACTTGTCATAAAACGCTTAAAACTGTTATATAAAAAGCATTGGAATATAGAGCAGGGAGTTTTTACAAAAAATGCGTCAGGAAGGTTTAGTTGTATTTAAGGGGTTAAAATTATATTGGTCAGGTATGTAATTACATCTTAATGCGTATGTCGAGATAGGTTTTTGGGTTAATACTAATCACGTTAGGAAGAAAAAAATAAGCCAATTAAAGTGACTTATTCTTGTATTGCTACCTAGTGAACCCTATCTGCCATCTTGGACTCTAACCATTGTGTAATTTCACTCTCAACCCAAGCTACTCTGCCTTTTGATAATTTAACTTGACGAGGGAAAGTTGGGTCATAACGACTAGATCTTTTATCTAACATGTCGTAAATAGTTGTACTACTAAGCGCAGTGAAGTAGACGACATCTTTTAGTGGCACCATTCTTGGTATGAGTAAAGCACTTAGGTTAGCTGCGTTATTTTGGTTATTAATATTTAAATTTTCCACGATTAGCTCCTTGTAAGTTATTGAGAGCGTTTCCTCTCATACAGTTACCCAGTCCTATATTTTTTTACGGCATCCCATGCAGTCCGATTGTTTACTCTTATTTAATTCACGAAAAAAAGGAGCTGAATTAATCAGCTCCTTTATATGCTCTGTATACGCTTAGCAGTATCAACTCACAGCCGTCACACTTTGCCGTAGACCTTGCTCAATACTAGCTACTGTATTAATGGGGAATTCACTCTTAGAGTTATTTTGCTGATTGCTAGCTGCGTCTGTTTCCATCGGATAAAACTCCTCAGCGACTTCTGCTAAATCATCGCCATCGACCTCAAAGCATGAATTCACATATCCTTGTTTCGCAGCTTGCTCTAATGCTGCTTGATCAAAGCCATGCTCACTCAGCTCCGCATCTATCGCTTGTGCATCTTGCACCGCTTGCTTGAGTGTGATGCCATCACGCAGTGTTAAATCAACAAAGTAAATCGGCGTGCGATAGCTTTGTGTCGTACTTTTGCCTCTCAAGGTAAGCTGTAATGGCAGACATGACAGTTTATTGCCTGATACTGCTGCAAAGTAGCTCAGCCTTGCGGCAAGCGTACGAATACTATTAAAGCCAGTTGTCCGAAAGATGAACGTGCCAAGTTCATCATCCTCAGACAGATTCACATAGAGCCTTCCATAAGGTTTACAAGCACCGCCTTGTGCCAATGGACAGCGATCAGGTGATGGGCATGGATGGTTTTCAACGCCTTTGTTTGTGCGTCGCTGACATTGCTCACCGTCGCCTACGCATAGTGGGCGTCCGGTCTGTCTATCAAATAGCGTGTACTCAGCACGTAAGTTTAGTTCAGGATCATTAAACAGCATGCGTACCGGTATTTGTCTGAGTTTGCCGTTGCTGTTTTCGCGTAGCTTCTCGTCTAGTGGGTGATTGATCCAGCCGTCCTTATTTTGAACTTGGCTGGTGATGGTGAATTGATCGTCTTTGGCAGGTAGACGCTTGCCATCCTTTACAATGACACGTCCAATGCTGATACGTCCTAAAACTGGTGGGGTTATAGTGAGACCTTTAATCATGGTGATATTCCTTATGTGTTTTATTTAGCCATAAAAAAGCCCACCTATAACGGGTGGGCGTTTATGCGCTTATTTGATTGAGTGGATTAATTTACGGATTATGGTTGATAACGAATTATTGGCTTAGTTATCGTTAAGGATTACAAAGCGACGACTGCCTTGACGAGTTTTACTAAATTGCTCGAGCAACTCAGGATGCGCTTTGGTTAGTGCCTTGCTATCGAGGCTAATGCTGTCCTTAGAGCGCTTCCAAGATATAGCGCCTTTCTCGAATACCGCAATCTCATTATCTTGAATTAAGCTTTGCAGCTGGTGCTTCACTTGGTCATGACGCTGCTCTAACTCTTGCATATAGTCACGGTAGCTCAGCAATTGCTCAAACAACTTATTGGCTCCGTCATCTTCTCGCAGATCAACTTTGCTTGACGGCTCAGGGGTTGGATAAAGTTGTTTTAAGGCTCTCGCTGCTGACTCACTATGATCAGGCGTTGGTGGAGTGTCGGTTTCCACATATTGCCAAAATAACCGCTCATGCTCAATGATGGAGGCAATCAAGCGCTC
This sequence comes from Psychrobacter cryohalolentis K5, assembly GCF_000013905.1. NCBI lineage: Bacteria > Pseudomonadati > Pseudomonadota > Gammaproteobacteria > Moraxellales > Moraxellaceae > Psychrobacter > Psychrobacter cryohalolentis. The sequence goes on along the minus strand of NC_007969.1, from coordinate 2,888,399 downwards.
GTCACGCTCAACTTTATAAATCTTTGCTTCATGACCACATAGCAGCACGCAGATATGTGCAGCTTGCTTACCCGTGACTGCTAATTGATGCTGCACTTGGCACGTCACATACAACGGTACGCCATGCTTCCACAGCTTGGCACCATGTTCCCCTGCGGTTTTACACTCTAGAATCTGCACCTTCTCATTTCCTGTTATCGCGTAGTCTAAGTTTGCCAGCATAAAGTGATTGTCAGGATCAGGATGCTGCAAGATGGCATTCACACGGCGAACCTTGTTGCCTGTGTGCTGTTGATAATATTTAGCCACCATCGGCTCTAGTGTATTGCCCCAGTACAATGGTGAGTAGCCATCAATATCGTCATCCAAGTGTGAATGCAAACGACCGGTCTTAATCATCCACAGCTCAAGCATCGATAAGTAAGGGTGTATTCCACAAGCTGCGGCAGCGTCAGAGCTACCAATACCTTGCTTACGTACCTCAAGCCAGTCCTCATGACTGAGGGTTTTGGTATTGACCAGACGTTTTGCGGTGGTTGATTGATTGGTAGACGGCTTTACTGTTTCAGTATCTATATTGGCTTTGGTCGCCATAGGCGCTTTCACCTTAACGGTTGTACGCTTGGTTTGTCTGAGCTGAGCGATATGGTTCAATGCGATTGTGTTCATGATGAACTCCTTCGTTAGATTTATTATTGGTTAAATAAACGGTATAAAAAAACCACGCTCAAAGGCGTGGTTGGTTGTGTTGTCATATTTTAAGCATCGATAATTAAGCAAGCATCAGCAGCGATTCCTCTAAACCCTTTTGTTTGAGCTTAGCGCCAGCACCGAACCATGCTGAGTTGAGTCGGTTGTCTGTATTCATTGCTCGACGTTCATGATCGACATACTCCGTAATGCTACACAGCAAACCATAAGCCGTATCACGAGCTGCATCAAGATCTGCTCCGCGTCCTTGACCATTAAACATCTGCATCACCTTATTCATCGCTTTTGCGTTTGGTACAGCGTCTTTCTCTTTCTTAGCGCTGTTAAATAAAATGATGTTATTGTCCTGATCATTGAAGACTCGGCTAAGATAATTAGCCGCTTCCGCTTGAGTGACACGGCGCTCAGACAATTGCTTCATCTCGTAGCTGTGTTGATTCCACTGTTTGACCGACACACCTAATTGCTGCTTCACCTTGTCGGCATCAAAGGAGGTGCTATGCGGTACTTTCACCACGCCACCGCTTCCGTCCGCTAAGCTAATTGCTAAAGTGTTATTGCAGACCACACGTATCGATGTGAACTGTGCTGTGGTCGCCAGAGTGCCATCACAAGCCGTTGCAAGTAACAGATAGCCATTACTGACATCTTTCCCCTTAAGCGTTGCTGACTGGCCTGTACGGGCTAATGCCCATAGCTTGCGACCTCCCTTTAAGACACCTGCTGTTTCCAATTCAAAGTCAGACTGCTCGGTAAGATCACGATAGAATTCCAGAATCTCACGCGGCTGCACTTCTTGATAACGCTGACTAACGACTGATAACGGCTCAAAGTTATCAGAGCGGTACAACACCTTCTGCTCAGCAAAGGGCAGAATCAGGTTATGCCCTTTGTCATTGTTTGCCATGTAGCTGACGTCTGAGGATTCAATACGCCAATCAAGCCCAGCTTGCTTAGCCCAAACCTCGATAGGCTGCTTAGGGGACAGCTCGTTACCTAAGCCATGCCAAGGGGTTTCGCCGACGTATGCCATTGTTTCGATTAAATGTGCCATGATAATTGTCCTTTTAGATTTGATTAGAGTTATTGGTTATATAGACAAGTTAAATGCTGAAAGTTTTTGAGCAGGTATTACAGGTATAACTAGGTCTTGCTGCCAGAGTGATCAAAGGTGGCTGCTGTAGCTTATCTTTAGCCAAGCTGATCGCAGAGGCAAGGGCCGTGCCTACTACTACACCGATAGCGGAATTGATTTTGTAATACCTACAGATGCTCACACCAAGACCAGATAACGCTGCTGGCGTACACAGCTGTTCAAAGATACTAAATGGATTGCCAATATCCATATTGTTCATCACCCTTGATGAGTGACAGTAAGGACAGATTGTTTGCATATAAGCTCCTTAAATTAAGCGCATAAAAAAGGCCTGCGATTAAGCAGACCTTTAATTAGGATGGATTGGGTTAAACCGTCAGGAGAGCAATGCTCCCTGACTGCTCTCATGGGAATAATATATATCTGAAATTATTTTACTATTTAGATAAGCCTCTATTCTTCCTTGAATTCACCATGTCCAAATGTTTGCATTTTAGGCAACCACACTTTGAGTTTTTGATCGTATTTATCAGTCTTTGTTAGATACCTTGCTACAGTAAAAGCGTTCTCAACCTCTTGAGGGTTATCACGGCGTATTCTACCAACACCTAATTTACCTTTCATCTCAAAATTACGCTTAGTCTCAGAATCGTGAGAACTATGATAAGTACCGACGCCCTCTGTGATCTCTTGCCATTTCTCACCTATCGTTTTAGCTATAAGCCAGTCAGAGTACTTTTTTGAATTATCGTAAGTTAGAACTAAATGGCAATGAAAACCACCGTTTTTATAACCTTGTTCTAATGCCCATGCATAACCAGTTAAGTGTTTAAAACAAGAGTTCCTCTTACTGATAAGTTTTCTGAGTTTTTTCATATGATTATGAAAACTGTGAATATTTACATTATGACGTTGGTCTTTTAAATATTTAAGCTCGATAAAGATAACCAATACTCTTGATCTTCTTTCAATTAGGTTTTTAAAGTAAAGATCTAAGCTTTCTTTGTTTCTTTTTTCTTGATAAAGCCAGTTATAACGCTCTGTACTAATTTTATCCTTATATTTCAAAAGCTCTGTAATTAGATTTTGAGTCATGTCGTATTCCCAAATAACATTGCAGGGATGCTCAGCGCCAATAAACATAATGGAGCTGTCCATAAGTGCGTTAATAGATTGAGAGTAATTTAAAGAATAATTTGAGTAATGCATATACATGAATGGACGATATAATTCGTTCAGTTGATCTTGAAAGTGTTTAGAGCTAAGATTATTGAATAGCAAGTTTTTAACAAGTCTATCAACGTCGTTAGTAATTTTAGATTGATTGATAAATGGATGTAGCATTATTTCACCTATAAGATTAATGACTCATAGGGTTATATGAATAAGTATTTTTATAATATCAGTAGCTAAGAGCTAATCTCTTAGCTTATTACTACCTAGTTATTTGATATTATAATACCAAGCTATTATTTTTCGTTTAGTATTGCCTTTTATAAGTCTAGACTAGAGATTTTACATACTAGCCTAGGAGGAAATGATTGCTTACTTAGGAGTGTTATGAGGGAAAGTTACCTGATATTTATATATTAGCTATATTAGGGTGATTTCAAAGGCAGAACTCTTATATTCCTTAGCGAAGGGTGGCATAAAATCTATCAAAATATTATGGAAAATCATCTTAAATAATACTTTATTACTATATAATGATTATTAGAATACGTAAGCTATTATACTAAAATATCACTAGTGATATTAACAATTTATAACAAAAAGGTCGTTGTATGTCTATAAATTATAGTAATGAAAAACGTCAAAGAGAATTCAATAATAAATCATACTTTGATAAAAATGTTAGGTCTTTAACAAAAAGGCAAGTTATTTGGATGCAAGAGTATTTATCTTCTAATGAGAACATTAGATTTTCTAGTGTTGGTTCAACCAACCGACATGAAGAGTTTATTGCGCAGTTATCAAGTGATGATAAATTCAGAGATTACGTTGAAGACGCTTATTCGAAAATGACTTATAAGGTAATACCGGATAGAGAGTTTAATTGGCTTATAAATAATTTAAGAGGTCAAATATTTACTTTGAGCATTCTATATTTAGAAAATGGTTATAACTGGTTTGATATTAATAGTAATGATTTAATGGAGGAGGTATATCGATTTTTCGATAATAAGATTAATGAAAATACTATAGATTCTAAAATTAGTCTGTTGAGTAAGATAGAAAGAATTTGGTTTTCAATATCTAGTAAAGATAATTATTCTAAGTGGATAAGTGAAAGTAACAAAGAGCAGATAGAGTGGACTAAGGATTATTTAAGAAAGACTGGTATCTATAATGAAATAATAAGAGATAAGGCTTCTCTAAAAGAAGTAAGAAGTCATGTTTTAGCTTCTTTGGATATTATAAGTTACCCATTGTCTGAAGCGTCAATAAACAATAGTAATAAGTATGTAACAAACGACCGTAAAGAAATAATTATAGATAAGATGAAGCGAGCTTGGAGCCAACAAAAATATCGTGATGCTGGTAAAACAAAAAAAAGCTATCATTTACCATTAACCATCCAGACACATGCGAGACTTGAGAAGATGGCTGAAGTTAATAGGTTATCTCAAACTGCAATGCTCGATATTCTAATTAACTCGGAATATAATTTAAAATTTCTTGATGTGGATGGCAATGAAATTTATTAGCCTTTGCTATAGAGATAGTAATGATTTTATATCTTCACCGGTTAGACCTTTATTTTGCAAAGCCTTTATCAAAGCATCACTATCTAAATCTGATAGGGATGTTTGGTTTTCCACAATCATTGACTTCTCAATCTGCTGCCGAGCTGTCTGGAAGTCTATGACTTCGCCTTTGTCTCTAAGTAGGTCTAAAAAGTCCGCCCATACTTGCATTATCTTGCGTCGTTCTTCTAAGTGTTGAGCATGGTTATATACAGCTCTGATGCTACTTTTCTTGTCGTGCGCCATCTGCTTTTCAATAGCATCACCCATGTATCCCAGCTCGTTTAGGTTAGTTGAGGCAATGTGACGGAAGCCATGTCCAGTTTGTTTACCTCCATATCCGAGAATGTCTAAAGCGTTATTGATGAACTCTTCGCTATAAGGCTGGTGCATACCAGTATGATAGAAAACGTATTCATACTGTCCAGTGATGTGCTTCATTTCCTCCAAAACCGCTAGCATTTGATCTGATAAAGGAACAACATGCTTACGCGCGATTTTAAGATTATCAATATCGACACGCCAGAGACGGTTAGGAAAATCAATATGCTCCCACTTCATCATTCTTAGCTCGATAGTACGACAGAAAGAATATGCTAGAAATTTCATACCTAATCTAGTTTGATCGTGACCATGATAGCCTTCAATGTCTTGTAAGAGCTTAGGTAGCTCGCTAAGCTCAACGTGTTTCATGTGCTTAGTCTTCGCTTTCGGATATAGCTCTTTAAGCCCATCTGTATGATTTACCTCGATTAGGCGCTCTCTCATGGCTCTTCTAAGAATATTCCCAACAAGATCAATAGTGCGTCTGGTTACTTCTCGTGGTGAGGCCCCTTCATTATTAGTCCTGCTTTCAATGTTATCTGCCATTAATTTACAATCTTCAAACGTCACATCTTTTAAAGCAATGCCTTCAAAGCTAGGTATAACGTCTTTGTGCATGCGATTATAGTCTTGCTGATAGGTGCGAGGCTTTACGTTGCGCTCACGCTCCTCTAGCCATTCAACCGCATAATCATTGAACGTTTTAGCTTGCTCATTCGCAAGCTTGTCTTGACGTTTTTTATTCTTTGGATTGATTCCATTGGCTACTAAAGCTTTAATGTCAGCGTTAGCTACTCTTGCTTCTGCCAAGCCCATTTGTGGGTATGTACCTAAAGTAGTTTTCTGCTGCTTACCATCAAAGCGATATGCGCTTACCCATGTCCGCGTTCCTGAGCTGCGTACCAGTAATTGTAAACCTTGTTGATCACTATATTTGTCTGGGCGAGAAGGGGTGCATTTATCAGTTGGCTTAAGCTTACGAATTTTGGCATCACTTAACATGTTGGTCTATTCCTTATACCTACAAGCTATATTTTTAAAGCTTATAGACGATTATGTTGGTCTAAGCCATATAGATTGAGATCGAATGTTGGTCTAATTGAGGCGTATATGAATAATAGACCAACGGATAGACCAACACAACACGTGGGATACATAGGTTCGAATGGGAATGATTGGGACAGGGATAGACAGTAAGCATAGACTGGAAGTCTTGCTGTTAAAGGGTTTAAGGAGTGTTTAGGATGTGATGGGACAGATTAGGAAAACAGGGGATAACTAAGATTGGCGGTGAAGGAGGGATTCGAACCCTCGATACGCTATTAACGTATACACACTTTCCAGGCGTGCGGTTTCAGCCACTCACCCACTTCACCGTTTTGAGTCATACTCACTTAAATACTGCACAGACCATTGATAATCTGATTAGGACTCCAAGCTTTTAAATACTGTATATGATATACAGGCACTGATTTTTGCAGGACCTAGTATAGCGGATAGCATTTAAAATGTCACGGTGTGCGCAGTATCTTTCTTTATTGGTAGACGCCTGCTAGGATAGAGCATACGTAATAGTAAGCATAAATGGTTGAAAGTTGCATGAGAAGTGTTTTTAAGCGAAGATTTAATCTAAAAAACAGCACGATAACGGTAATAATTGCTACCGTTTTAAGCGTATCAACGGCACATGCTGAGGATTTCACACAATGCAGCCAATCATTTTATGGCGGTGTCTATCCTGAATTCAGCAATACTAAGCTCAGTAATAATACCCAAGCACTATGTATGGACGGTTTCGCTGTCATGTATTCTGGTATATCACGTACACCATTATGGTCAGCAGAATATCTGGATCGTAAGCGTTTACAGCAGGCCAAACAAATCGACCGTGAAGACAGCTTTCATGAAGAAAGCCGATTGCCACAGTCCATGCGTGCCAAGCTCTCTGACTATTCAGGCTCAGGTTATGACCGCGGACATTTAGCGCCTAATGGTGACATGGCCAATCGAAGTCAGCAGTATGATAGCTTTAGCCTTGCTAATATAGCCCCGCAATCACCACGTAATAATCGCTATATCTGGCGCAATATTGAATCGGCGACTCGCTATTTAACGCAGCAATATGGTGAAGTCTATACTGTCACAGGGGTTGCATTTACTGATAAAAAAGCTAAGCAACTAGCAGGGCGAGTACTGGTGCCCAGTCATTTCTTTAAAGCCGTTTATATCCCAGCGATCAATCAAGCAGGTGTTTACTATGCACCAAACGACGAATCTGAGCGTATAGAAATAATTAGTATTGACGAATTGACGTCTAAAATTGGTATTGACGTCTTGCCGGTACTTGATGCAAAAACTAAAGTACAAGCTCTGGATTTACCGCTAAAGGCTGGTGAAGCGATAGATCTACCAACCACAGAGGTAGAAGAGCCTGCTTGGATACTATTCGTAGTAGCAATTTTTGAATGGCTCATGGCACAATTGCAAACATAGATCGTTTAAATATTGCTGGACCTGTGTGATTCTGATACATCCTGTAATATGCTACTTATGAAAAAAGGGGGATTAAATGATTGACCCATTTGCTAATAACCACCAAAGCATGCAAATTGGTGAGCTGGTGATTGAAAATCAAGAAGATAGAATTATTATTTATGGGGACATTAATCTGGTCTTAAATGACACTGGATATGAGCAGGCAAAGCAGCTGCATGAGCTTAGCGGTAAAATTTTAAGCGCCTTCGAAAGTAAAAGTCTCTATATTAATGATGAGGCTAAGTCAAAAGAAAAAGATGACCAATCGGGCAAAATTATAGACAATCCTTTCTTGTAACTTATTGATATAGTTTTGATTTTATAGAAATAATAAACTATAAAAAAATTACTAGGCAAATTCTTAAAATTGCTTATAATGGGTCAAGACAACGCTTATGCTGTCCAGATTTTTTATAAAGAGTAAATTGGTCATTTGGTATTTGCTGTACTAATGAGCGAAAACTGAATATAGTACCACTGAGCTGTAATAAAAAATTGTTGGCAAAGGATGAGCTTAGGACATAGAAACATATCGTTTCTAATAATCATTGAATGAAGGGAGTCTATTTATGAAACTATTCGCAAAAACTACATTAGCAATTGCTGGTATCAGTTTAGGAAGCATGGCATTCGCTGCTGATCCATTAGCCAATACTACTTGGCAGACTTATGACGAAGGCAAGCCAAAAGGCGTGGTTAAAATCACTGAGTCAAATGGCGTGTTGACTGGTAAGCTTATCAGCACCGTGTCAGAGAAGGGTCAGAAGCACGTTGGTATGACGATTATCTCTGGACTAAAAGCTGATGGTAATGGTAAATACAGTGGTGGTAAGATTACTGACCCTGAAAAAAACAAGACTTATAAATTGACTGCTAACTTGAATGGTAGCAATCTTGATCTAAAAGGTCATTTAGGGCCATTCTCACGTAGCCAAACGTGGAAAAAGAAATAAGTCTGAGTTACTGTAACTCTCTTTATTAAGCTAAGTCTTAATAAAGGATAAAAAAATCCCGCATTGCCGAAAGGTTTTGCGGGATTTTTAGTGGTATCTGTTGTTATATCTCTGTTTAAAGTAAAATTAAGATCCTGATTATATATTCATCTCAAAACAAAAGCGATATAAGCTAACTATAGCTTTGCTAGGATAGATGTTCATCGTAAACTGTGAGCAATGCGTGGCAGAGACTTTGAAATCCCTGCTAGCAGCACTACAGCATTCTTAAAGCAGAGTTATTAATATATCCACTATCTTATAAATTCTGGATAGGCTTCCATACCACATTCGGCAATATCAGCACCTTGATATTCTTCTTCTTCAGAGATACGCAGACCGATGACAAACTTGATAATGCTCCAAACGATTAAGCTGCTTATAAAGACCCATGCAAAAATAGTCGCAGCACCTACTAGTTGACCAAGCAATGACGCTGCCGGATTGGTCAGCGGTACAATAAGCAGACCAAATAAACCCACCACACCATGGACAGAAATAGCGCCTACCGGGTCGTCAATTTTTATTTTGTCTAGTAGTAAAATCGATAAGACAACGATGACACCAGCAGTCATACCAAATAAGGTAGCTTGTAGTGCTGACGGCGTTAAAGGTTCTGCAGTGATGGCAACCAAACCTGCCAATGCACCATTTAAGAGCATGGTTAAATCGGCTTTACCAAATATAAGGCGTGCGATGAGCAACGCACCAATCGCTCCACCAGCAGCGGCGGCATTGGTATTCAAAAACACGACAGCGACAGAATTGGCGCTAGCGATATCACCCAGTTTTAATACAGAACCACCGTTAAAGCCAAACCAGCCCATCCATAAGATTAAGGTACCAAGCGCTGCCAGTGGTAAGTTTGCACCAGGAATAGCGCGTATCTCGCCTTTAACGCCATATTTACCTAGGCGCGCTCCTAAGAGTAATACACCTGATAACGCCGCTGCCGCACCTGCCATATGTACGATGCCAGAGCCTGCAAAATCAGAGAAACCCAAGTCGCCTAGACTATATAAGCCAAAGACTTCCTTGCCACCCCATGTCCAGCTGCCTTCTAATGGATAAATGACACCAGTCATCACCACGGCAAACAGTAAGAATGCCCATAGTTTCATACGTTCAGCGACCGCGCCTGAGACGATAGACATACAGGTGGCTACAAAGACAACTTGAAAGAAAAAGTCGGACGCGCTGGAGTAAACTGCATCGCCATTAAAGCCGTTTTCAGCTGAGGTAGCTAATGCATCAGTGACCAAACTTTCGGTGCCTGCAATACCACTCAAAAACAGATTGCCGTCATACATGATGGCATAACCGCATATCATATACATGGTACAGGCAGTCGCAAAAAGCGCGATATTTTTTGTTAGGATTTCGACAGTATTTTTTGAGCGAACCAGCCCTGCCTCTAGCATTGTGAAGCCCGCAGCCATCCACATGACAAGCGCGCCACACATTAAAAAGTAAAACGTATCTAGCGCGTACTGGAGCTCAAAGATTTGATTTTGCATGTTAATTCCCCCTTGAATATATGCAATACAGAGATCGGTATGACCTATAAAGAGATATTTATAAGTAAGTCTTGCGCTTAGATAGCGTCAGGACCTGTCTCACCCGTACGAATACGAATGACTTGCTCGAGATTGGTCACAAATATCTTACCGTCTCCGATTTTACCGGTACTAGCGATACGCGTGATAGCTTCAATAGCTGGCTCAACCATCTCATCCATCACCGCCACTTCCACTTTTACTTTAGGCAAAAAATCCACCACGTACTCGGCGCCGCGATAGAGCTCAGTATGACCTTTTTGACGACCGAAACCTTTGACTTCAGTGACGGTAACGCCTTTTACACCAATGTCAGAAAGCGCTTCACGCACATCATCGAGCTTAAACGGTTTTAAGATCGCAGTGATTAGCTTCATAAAAAAATCCTTATATGGGTGATGTCGCAGGTCAATAGATGCCATTTGATGCAACATATTATGATCATGCTTATATTAAATGATTCAAGAATTGTGCCAAACTTACTCAAGGGGGAAGGTAAAATAAGGCGCATTTACTCAAAATCATTAGCACAATGACAAAAATGGCGTTTATACAGCAAACATAATCCTCGTTTTACTGTGTATAAATAGACAATTAACCTGTAACGTTACATGAATACAAACTTTATTATAACTAACTTTTTAATCACTTGGGGGAGGATATGGCTTTATTTCCTGTGATGATTGGCTAAATGATTGTAGGATATAAAAACAGCTAGAAAAGACAAAGGCTACCTGTTTATCGATATAAAGAGTAGTCTCTATATCGATAAATAAGTAGCCTGAGTGTCAAAAAGAATAAGCTAAGAGGCTGTCTTTAGGCTTTGGGGAACAATAAGTACGGAGTAGTGGTGCTACCTAATAGCTTTTTGGTGTCACTGCCTTTGAGCAGCTCAATCAAACGCGGCTGGGCAAAAGCACCTGTCATCAGTAGACCAATATCGTTGTCACGTTGATAGTAGGTTAGCGCTGCAGTGACATCACGGCAGTCGAGCAAGGTTTTTTTGCATTTAATACCAGCTTGTTTTAGGCGCGCGTAGGCTTCACGTAATGCATCGCAGTTTTCAGAGTTCTCTTTGCCGACCATGACGATATGGATCAGCAAGGCGCGCACTAAAGGTGTTTTACATAGCCAATTCAGCATTTTGTGCGAAGTAGGACTATTATCAAACGCAAATAAAGCACTGGTAGGGGGCAAAAATGGTGCATGAGTCACCAAAATGGGGCAGTGACTTGAGCGGATAAGCTGGCTTAGAGTCGATTTACAAGTGACATGATGACCAATCACGATAAGTTGGGCTTGGTCATCGACATAATTAATACTGTCATCGAGCTTTTCATGCCGATGCAGCGTATAAGTCTTGATTTTGTGACGTTGCTGCTCACAATAGCTGCTTGCTTGATGTAAAAGAAGCTTACCTTGCGCTTTTAACTCGCAATTACTCAAGTGCTCTTTTATAGTGAATTGATCTAGTAAGGTATTTTCATCATCAATATTGAGGCAGCCCGAATAATCAACGGCTGCCTTCTGCTGTAAGCTTGGCACTGAATACAGCAGTCCAATCGGGGCTTGCAAGCGGATAGACGCCCACATGCTTGCTTCCAATACAGCTTGCACATGGTTTGGGCAGTCTAAGCAGGCAATTACGCTATCTGGCTTCAAATTACTCATAAAGGCATCACATCATTTCAATAACTAAAATGCAAGCTGGGCAGTCGAGATATGGCGCTCAACTGCCCAACCTGATTTATATACCAATATAATTACTGATCAATAAACCACTCGTTTATATCAGCTTGATAACACACATACAGTGCTAATCTAATAAGCCAATATCTCGGCGATCATGAATCGAAAAACGATCGATAAGCGTACGGCTGGCACTGTTCAATCCAACGACTTTTACCTCAATACCTTCGCGCTGCAAGCGTATCACCAGCTTATCTAAAGTATCTACTGCGCTGATATCCCAAAAATGCGCTTGGCTCACATCGATGTGAACATTATCTAATGCCTCTTTGGTATCAAAGCTTTGCAAAAACTGCGTGGTAGATGCAAAGAACACTTGCCCTTGAACGTAATAATAACGTGTATTGCTACTGTCATCATATTCGCTAAATACGGTTAAGAATTGACCAATTTTGTTAGCAAAAGCTAAAGCAGATAATAGTACGCCAACACCGACGCCGTATGCTAAGTTGTGAGTAAAGACGGTGGTCAAAACTGTCGCTAGCATGACAATATTAAATGACATAGGATGGGTCTTAAATTCACGAATAGACTGCCAGTTAAAGGTACCAATAGATACCATAATCATCACAGCTACCAGCGCCGCCATCGGTATCAAGCTGACCCAATCATTTAAAAACACCACCATAATCAGTAGTACGACACCAGCGATGAGCGATGATAAACGGGTACGCCCACCAGATTTTACGTTAATCATTGACTGCCCAATCATTGCACAGCCAGCCATACCGCCAAAGAATCCTGATACGACGTTAGCGATACCTTGACCACGGCATTCGCGGTTTTTATCGCTTGGCGTATCGGTCAGCTCATCGACAATGGTTGCTGTCATCATAGATTCCAACAAACCTACGATGGCAAGCGCGATAGAGTAAGGCGCGATAATAAGTAAGGTAGTCAAGTTTAGGGGAATATCAGGAAGCAAAAACATCGGTAATGAATCTGGCAAGTCGCCCATACTGCCAACGTTACGAATATCAAGATTCATATACATGGCAACAGCTGTCAAACCTACAATGCAAATCAGTGGCGATGGAATAACGCGACCAATTTTAGGAATGAGGGGAAATAAATAAATAATCGCCAAACCTGCGGCAGTCATTATATAAACCGTCAGACCAACGCGTTCAGTGGCAGGGTTGAGCTCAGGCAACTGCGCGGCAAATATCAAAATTGCCAGCGCATTCACAAAACCGATAACGACTGAGCGCGATACAAAACGCATCAGATTACCCAGCTTTAAGATGCCCATAACGACTTGAATACCACCGCACAATAAGGTTGCAGCAAGTAGGTATTGCAGACCGTGGTCGGCAACCAAGTCAACCATGACCAGTGCCATGGCTCCTGTAGCTGCCGAAATCATACCCGGACGTCCACCAACGAAACTGATGACTACTGCGATGCAAAATGAGGCATATAAACCAACTTTTGGGTCGACACCGGCGATGATAGAAAAGGCAATGGCCTCTGGAATCAGTGCCAGAGCAACGACTAAACCCGATAAGGTATCGCCACGAATATTGGAAAACCACTCTTCACGTAAATTACCAAAAAAAGATGTCATAAGTAAACTGCATATAGTTGGGGACAAAAAAAGCAATCATTACTCAGTGACAGAATGATTGCATTGTGATGAGCATTTCTAGAATGATAAAACTGTGTCCGCAATCATGGTCTGCGGTAGAAGAAGACAGATAAACCGTCAGAAAAATTATAAAAATACATATGATGAAAAATAAGGGAGAACATGCCTATCATACTATTAGCGTAATATGAAACATTGCCAATAAGAGGCGACAGTCGCACGATAATCGTGACAACATGCTAAACTAAAATGCTATGCTGAAGTTGTCGTCAATATAGTCGCTCTTACTAAGGTCGCTATTATAGCATTAGCCACTCAATATAAAAACCGCCGTCTCATTGTATAAAGCATTGAAAAATCAGTACCGAAATATGGTTGATACCGTTATCATACTATTCATTTTAATCAAATGGTTCAGGCGATATGTGCAGTACATTGATTGTCTGTTTTCTTGATATCATTTTGTTTATTTATTTGTTCGTTTCATAAAAGGAAAAGCCATGACCGCTAGCACCGCAACAGAAACCTTACTTCATAAAGGCAGTGGTTTACAAGTCGTGGTCGGTTTGGGGCAGTCGGGGTTATCGGTCGCGCATTATTTGGCCGAGCAAGGCTACCAAGTTGCCGTCACTGACAATCAAGAAAATCCTGCGTTAGCAAATAAGCTACCTGCTACTATTGATATCAGGCAGTTTGGTGCGATCGATGCCGAATTATTACAACAAGCGGCACGGATTATTATCAGCCCTGGTATCTCTTTAGATAATGTCGCCATTGCCGCGGCACGAGCTGCAAATATTCCAGTGGTCAGTGATATTCAGCTATTTTGTGAGGCTTGTACGGTACCAATCGTTGCGATTACAGGTTCAAATGCCAAGAGCACCGTTACGACACTGGTCGGACAAATGGCGGCAGATGCAGGTATCAATGTTGGCGTAGGCGGTAATATTGGTGTGCCAGCGCTGAGCCTACTGAGTAATAAAGAGATGGAGCTGGCGGTTATAGAGTTATCCAGCTTTCAGTTAGAAACGGTCACCAACTTAGGAGCGCAGGTCGCGACAGTCCTCAATATGTCGCCTGATCACTTAGATCGTCATGGCGATATGCTCGGCTATCACCAAGCCAAACACCGTATCTTTCAAGGTGCCAAATCAGTAGTGATTAATCGAGAAGATGCTTTGACGCGGCCACTGGTATCAGACAGTTTGCCAAGATTGAGTACTGGTATCCATGCGCCTAATAAAGGACATTATGGACTTATTACGGATACCGCCGGACAGACTTATTTAGCACGCGGCACAGAGCGTCTAATATCGGCAGACAAACTCAAGATAAAAGGGCGTCATAACCTGCTCAATGCCCAAGCAGCGTTGGCATTGGGCGAGCTTGCTGGTTTGCCGCTTGAAATTATGCTCATTACTTTGCAGCAGTTTGCAGGGCTTGAGCATCGCTGCCAATATGTCTCTACAGTCGCTGGCATTGATTATTTTAATGACTCTAAAGGCACTAATATTGGCTCAACTATGGCGGCTGTTGAAGGTTTAGGTGCAGTTTATGCGCCAAAAGACGGTAAGCTGCTATTAATATTGGGCGGTCAAGGTAAAGGTCAGCAGTTCGGTGAACTTTCGCCCTTTATCAATCAATACGTGAGTCAAGTGCTGTTTATTGGTGAAGATGGTAAGCAGATTGAGCAGCATTTACGCGCAGCGGGTCTCAGCGATGAGGTCAGCCTACATCAATGTCAGACATTAGAAAATGCTTTTGCGACGATTGAGCAAGTAACAGCAAGTAGTTTGTCGCAAGTACAGGCAGTGTTATTGTCACCTGCTTGTGCAAGCTTCGATCAGTTTGATGGGTTTGTCGCGCGCGGCGAGCACTTTAGCCAGCTCGTTAAACAATTGGATGTTGTGTCTTAAAGGTTTCGATCATGAACGGCAAAACCTAAGCATCTATATAGCCCTATTCGGTCTTATAAAGCGCCTTGTTACAATATTATGTGACCTGCGCTTTATAATCGTAAACACGACAAGCATTTTCTGGATAAATGATTGTTTTGCTTATAAATTGCTGCTACTGTCAAAGACAAGCATTACGGTCAGGAATTACAGACTGTAGCAGAGACAGTGAATACTTTGATGAGTATTAATTGAAGGTTTTCTAATCGACACTGTGTTGCTTATGCGCAACTTTTTAGTCAAGTCTATTCACCAATATCTCTTTTTAATTTTTAAACGGTGGCGTTGCATAAACGCCGTGTTTTTTCGTTTGCTAGTGTATATAAAATTATGGCGCTCTCTTCTCTCTTTCGTTCTTCGTTTCAATCTCGACAACATAACGGTTCAGATGGCGTTTTATCTATGCCATCTGCGCGCGCGATTTTATTATCTAGCGTTGGCTGTATGTTGGTGCTGAGCCTATTAATGGTGGCTTCGGCGTCTATTCCTTTTGCGCTTAGCCGCGGCATGACAGAGCTAAAGTTTTTTTATAATCAGCTTCTATACATGGGCATTGGACTGGTTATCGCAGCGATTTCTTATCGGATTGTGTCCTTAAAGACCTTATATAAGACCGAAACCCAATTTATACTCTTAGCCATTACGGGAGCCTTGCTATTTGCGACCTTATTTAGCACGCCCATTAATGGCTCGAAGCGCTGGTTAACCTTAGCAGGATTCAACTTCCAGGTAGCAGAACTTGCAAAGCTTGTAATGATTATATTTGTCTCAGATTTTGTCGTACGGCGCTCATTCGAAGTTCGTAATGGTTGGGATGGCTTTTTAAGGATTGCGTTGGTGGTTGGGATGATAACCTTTCTATTATTAGCGCAGCCAGATTTTGGCTCCTTTGTGGTTATTATCGGCATGGTCTTTGCGATTTTTTATATCGCTGGTGCTCCTTACAAACAGTTTATCGCCTTGGGTGCGGTTGCTGTCGGCGGCGCAGTATTAATGGTTGCAACAGTACAGTACCGATTGGTACGAGTGATGTCTTTTCTAGACCCATTTGATGATGTGCAAGATACGGATTATCAGTTGGCACGCAGCTTAATTGCCTTTGGCCGTGGACAGTTTACCGGCGTTGGTTATGGTGAAAGTGTGCAAAAACTGTCGCATTTGCCAGAAGCGCATACCGATTTTTTATTAGCCATTACGGGTGAAGAATTGGGTTTCGTTGGGGTGACGATGATTCTAATACTTGAAGCGCTGATTATCGGTAGTGCTATGCGTATTAGTTATACCGCTCTAAAGCGTCGGCAGATGCGCATGAGCTATACTGCTTTTGGCATTGCGGTCGTGTTTATTGCACAGACCATTATCAATGCTGCAATGAATATGGGTGCAATTCCGACTAAAGGTTTGACAATGCCTTTCTTTAGTTATGGTGGCTCATCAATGCTGATTAGCTTAGTGATGGTGGCGGTGCTACTAAAGATTTATAAAGAAAGTCCTGAGATTGAAAAAAGCCAATGTCGCTATTACTAATTGGTGTTTTTGATTTAGAGAAGCGTCGCTTATAGCGGCGTTTTTTTGTTAAATAGCGGGCATATTTAAAGACTGCCTACCTTGTAATGGCGTGTTATCCCATTGAGCAATTGCTTGATTTAGCATACGCTCTGGCGAGTCATGCTCGACTGGTAACTGCCCTAATAGCTTTAACGCATACGCAAGTAATTCACTTGGATAACGGGTATCGATAGGCTGCGCAAGATTTTGCTTAGAGAGTTTTTGACCATCTGAATTGCATATCAAAGGCAGATGATACCAATGACTGATCGTCGGTAAGCGTGCTGCTTGCATGATACTGATTTGAGCAGTCGTCATCGGTAAGATGTCCAAACCGCGCATAATATGGGTGACTTGCTGTAGTCCATCATCAAGACTTGCCGCCAAAATATAATTAATCATGCCATCTTGACGTCGAGCCACCATGTCCCCTAAAGTTTGCTGCGGATTATCCCACTGTATGCCCTGAATACCATCATTAAATCCAATACAGTAATCTGGCAGCTGTATACGCAGTTTATGTTGTATAGGACTTAAATCCTTCTCAATACAAAAACGTGGATAGCGTTGCCTATTGGGCTGTAGATCACTATCTACTTTTCTATTATCGTTAATAGACAAGTCAGTGGATAATTTTACATCATTAAGCGCTATTTGTTGTTCTTGCTGTGTCCAATAATGCTCTAAACGCTTACGTGAGCACTGACAGCCATAAGTCAAAGGACTTAATACTGAACAGACATAATCATTATAAATATCAATGCGCTCAGATTGAAAAATAACATCGTCATCCCAGTTGAGCCCAAGCGCCTCTAAATCTATCAAAATTTGCTCGGTAAACTGTCTGTCACAACGTTCGGTGTCCGTATCTTCGATACGTAATAACCATTTGCCACCGAGTGATTTAATATGACAAAAGCTGGCAAGCGCGGTCGTTAACGAACCTAGATGCAGCTCACCTGTGGGTGAAGGCGCAAAACGGCCGATAGGCTGCGTCAATTCAATATTGGTTGGCATGGTTTTTTCTGACTTAGACGGGGTAAACGTTTTCAACATAGACAGTTATTGTAAAATGACTAGAGAGATGAATAGAATAAACAATCCACCTATAAAAAGATATTTAACAAATACGCTTATTTTGTTGGTGACTCGTCAACCTG
Organism: Psychrobacter cryohalolentis K5; assembly: GCF_000013905.1. Taxonomy (NCBI): domain Bacteria; kingdom Pseudomonadati; phylum Pseudomonadota; class Gammaproteobacteria; order Moraxellales; family Moraxellaceae; genus Psychrobacter; species Psychrobacter cryohalolentis. The sequence goes on along the minus strand of NC_007969.1, from coordinate 2,870,438 downwards.
CGTAAAGCCTATTTATAAAACGCAACGAGCGACCAATCAATGGTCGCTCGTCCTTATTGTCATGCTTGATCAAAACCGCTTCAGTTCACTATATCTTGTATTTAGCAAACCTAAGCGCTTTTAGGTATGACCTTGGTTTTGGCGTTCTTTAATCTCAGACAATGTTTTGCAATCAATACACTGAGTTGCTGTTGGACGTGCTTCAAGACGACGCAAACCAATCTCTACGCCACAGGTTTCACAAAAACCATAATCATCATTTTCGATTTCTGAGATAGACTTGTCGATTTTGCGAATAAGCTTACGTTCGCGGTCACGTGTACGCAAAGTCAGCGCAAACTCTTCTTCTTGAGTGGCGCGATCATTGATGTCTGGCATGGCACTCGACTCATCTTGAATATAAGTCTTGGTGCGATCCGCTTCACCGATAAGCTGATGCTTCCAGTCTAATAACATTGCCTTAAAATGTGCCAACTGCTCATCAGACATATACTCTTCGTCTTTGGCAGGTGCATAAGGCGTAAACTTAACATCACTTGGATTCGTGGTCAGGGTGCTCATATGGGTATCCTACTTTTTCAAATTAATTCAATAAAACGTGCTGTCAAAAGACCAGACGTTATCAATTTACCAAACGCTATAAATTTTCCCTTTATAAAACGTTTTACCACTTAGTAACACAGCTGATCTGATTAAAATGTTTGTCTCAATATGCTGATAATGACGTATCAATAGTCAAGTATATTGTCATAAATATTTTTATTTAAATGGTTATGCCTAAATAAAATAATAAGTCACTGACTGTGAACACTTAAATTGTGGTCGATGTAGCCATCCTAGCTATTATAATATTGCCTAATGATATATTAAACTGTTGTGATTTTTATCACTATTTATCGTTTGTAATGCTGTCTTCAAAATATAGCTCTCAAGACAAAAATCTGATTAGTTATATCGATATCAACCTATACTTTGCCAGCCATTCTATAACGAATCAAGCAAAATCAGCGAACAATATAGCCGACAGACTCAAAGCACCATTATAGCCAGACAAGTAATCAATTCTAGTCAATAAAACTGGTCGTCAAGTATCTAGTCTTTCAACCCAGCTTGCAACCTTTCCATTGTTGGCTAATTGCAACCAACGATACCCTGGGCGCATATTTTTATCGTAGGCAAAATTGTCTTCAAACGGCTTAAATTGATAGCAGGTAGAAGGAGTGCTATATACAGTGACACCTTGATAATGGCGTGTTTGCTCTTGATGGGTATGCCCATTGATAATAACGCTAAGATTTTCAAAAGGGGTTATATGCTGCCAGAACTCTTCTGCATTTTCTGCCATATGGCTATCAATCCATTCGGAATCTACGGGCAATACATGATGATGGAGCGCGATGAGCGCGGGCTTAGCACAAGATGCTAGCTGCTCACGTACCCAATCAATGTCGGTCGCCGTAATCTCGCCTTCTACTTTGCCAGTAATCGATGAGTCTAGTAAAAGCAGCTGCCAATGCTCAGATTCAATCAAATGACGGCTAAGCAGACGTGGGTCACAAGCCCTCGCAATCAGCGTCCGTTGGTAAAAAGGTAAATCCTCACCCATCTCATCAGTCACGTCATGATTGCCAGCAATACAGGCAAAAGGAATACCCGTCTCCTTCAATACTGTAAAAATATGGTCATAAATAGCAGGCTCTACTTTATTGACCAAATCGCCTGTTACAATAATTAAATCACACCGTATCTCTTTGCTCAATGCTTGCTTGATAATTGCCTCAAAACTATATTGGCAAACAGCGACTTCACTACTGGTTTCATCAGCAGAAGCCGGCACATGTGATGATAGATGCAAATCAGTGATTTGCAATACATTCACCTGTCCGTCTGGCGTGCTGACGGCACTCACAGGATAGCTTGGCATTAAATTTTGTCCCTTATCGAAGACTAACAATGAACACTTTTAGGATATTCAGATAATTAAATGCACCATGGCAGCTCACCTGATTTCTCAATGTCGTTTTTATAGAGCGCATTTTAGACTGCTGATAAGAAGGGTGTTCCCTCTTGCGTAAAGCGCTATTAACTATCATATTGATAGCATTAGTGAAATTTTACAACATTAAACGTATGAAAGCTTTAGCAATTTTAATGAAATAAAGTTGTGCAAGGGAAAGAGATATTTGAGAGCATTACCTATGGCTATAGTGTGTTATGGCAAATGGCCTACCTTCTAACGGCGTGGCGACCAAAACTTTGCCAATATGGATTTTGATGTGGTCAGTTTTGAGATGATTAAAGCGGTAAAGAACAAACTGGCTAAGACTAAGACGATAGAGAGTCCAGTTTGGATATCAAGCCAAATACTACCCCATACACCGAGTGTCACACCAAGTTGTGCTGTAAATAGGGCGATAATCACCATCTGTTTTGGTGACGCTGACCACAGGCGAGCAGTAAGAGCTGGCAATACCAATAAGCCACTGATCAATAAGCTGCCAACAGCTTGCAAAGCGATGGCACAGAACCCTGCTAATACGCCCATAAAAAACAGACGTTGGCGAGTAGGGTTAATGCCTTGTATACGTGCCAAAGCTTCATGGGTTGCCAATTTAATTTGGGCAGGCCATATATAAATGAGTAATGCTAATCCGACTAGTACACTACCAGCAATTAAGGGCAAATCTGCCCAATCAAGCTCAAGCAAGTTACCAAACAAGAACCCTAAGACGTTTGCTTGCTGATCGGTTAGTTGGGTTAAAGTTAATAATCCCAGACACAGTAAGGATACGGCAACCACTGCTAGTACAGCATCGGCTGGTAAGCGCTCATCATCCATAAATGCCAGTCCCAATACCACCATCACGCTTACCAACGCAATACCGATACCCATTGGCATCTGCCACCATACCGCCAGTGCCACACCTAGTAATGTCCCATGTGCTAATGCATCAGCGAAAAAAGCCATACGTCGCCACAACACCAAACATCCTAAAGGTGCTGAAAGCAATGCTAAAATACTACCGGCAATCCAAGCAGGCGCAATAATGGCTAACCAAGCACTCATAATACATATCCGTAAATTTTTATAAAAAAGGTAATCAGGTCGTTTTTGATTTAAGTCATTTGATTTTTATTATATCTAGCTTGGTGCGTGATGCTCGCAGGCATGCGGCTGATGGACATACGGCTGCTCGTAATGATGACCGAATAGCTTTTGAAACTCACTGCTGATGGCAAGCTCGCTCGGTTGACCTTCACAGCAAATATGCTTATTCAAGCAAATCACTCTTCGACTGCCTTTCATGACCCAGTGCAAATCATGCGAGACTACTAACATAGCACAGCGTAAAAATTCCGGTAGTTCATCAATAAATTGATACAACCAAACCTCCGTTTCAGGATCAAGACCTTGCATCGGCTCATCTAAAATCAATAAGTTGGGCTTATCTAATAACGCCCGTGCCAATAATACCCGTTGAGTTTCACCGCCAGAGAGGTGCAGCATCTGCCGCGAGAGTAAATGGGTCAATGATAATTTATCAAATATAAACTGCCGCTGCTCTGCCGTAAGGCGTTTTTTACAGGCTTGCGCTAAAAGGTCGCTGACACGTAATGGCAGTATTGGTGGCACAGAAAATCGTTGCGGCACATAGCCTATCTGTAAAGGCTCAGAAGGCGTGACCTGTCCAGATGTTGGTACAATCAGTCCCAAAATAAGCTTAACCAGCGTCGACTTGCCCGCACCATTGGGACCAATAACGCTTACCGTCTCATTGACTGCAATGTCAATATTAATATTAGACAGTAAACGTTGTTGACCAATATAGTAGCTGACATTGCTTAAGTTCAGCAGCTTACTTGTATTATTCATCAGATGACCGCGCATATGGATAGGGAATAGGTTTAAATATAACAGTAATCTAAATTTTTACTGACAGGCTTGGCAACGACCGCTCAGCTCAATCACACTACGAGCAACGGTAAAGCCGATATCTTCTTCAGCAAAGCTCATCATCTCTTGCACAGGTAAGCTGCTACACTCTTGTACGCGTTGACACTGCTCACAAATTAAAAAGGCTGCCGTATGATGAGCGCGTGGATGACAGCAAGGTACATAAGCATTGATAGAGGTCAGCTGATGAATCAAGCCTTCGCTCAATAAAAACTCTAAACTGCGATATACAGTTGGCGGTGCGACATTTTTCGTGCCCTCAAGCTCACTGTCATTATCTAAGAGTCGCATTTGCTGTAACTGAGTGATTAAATCATAAGCACCCACTGGTTTATTGGCCTGCAATACCAGCGTATATATCTGCTGCCGTAAGGGGGTAAAACGCACACCTCGCATACGAGACTGCTCTTTTGCTGCTTCTAGACGCTCGGTCACATCCTGTGGCGTAAAATCTTGCACGTCATGAGCATGCTCACAGTTCGATGAAGTGGTCGGCATAGCACAAACTCCCAAAAGCATTTTCAATAAATGCAGAAAGTATTCGGTTTTAATTAAATTCCGCACAGTATAACGGTAAATGGCTATATCAATACGTAGATTTGCCAAACCTTACTATTACTTTTAATCAACATCGCTTTTGTAGGTTGGACTGCGGTTAGCAAAAACAGAATAGCTGTAATGCAAAATAAAAGTGGGATTTAATTATGTTATAGTATAACATAATGATTGGAAACTTAATATATTAAAGATATCGCAGTTCAATGACTTAATAGGATCAATAACGCATGATTGCCAATTCTCATAAAGCCACGCCGATTGTAGATAACAGCTTAAACGTTCAGGAAAAGAATCTTTTGCATAAGGTGCAGCAATTAACACAGCAGTACTTCTTAATAGCTAGCTTGTTGATGTTAGGGTTTTTGGCGTTACCAGCTCAAGCGGCAACGGTGAGTGTGAGTAATTATCCATTATTTTTGTTAAGCCAAGCAGTTACTGAAGGCGCACCCCCTGCCAAGCAATTATTACAAGCAGGAGAGGTAGGGCATCATGGTAGTATCAGCCCCGGCGATATCAAAGCGATTCAGGACAGTACCTTTGTGGTTTGGTTTGGTGAGCCGTTAGAAAATAACTTGGCAGCAAATTTAAACGACGCGCCTAACTCTATCGCTTTATTTAAGTTTGATGCTTTTAATCGCCATCCTTTGCGTGATATCAAAGGCAAGCCTATCGCTGGCACGCTTGATCCACATATTTGGTTGGATCCTAACAACGCCAAAGCCATTACCCGTGCTCTTGCCGTCATACATAGTCATGCCGATCCGCAATATAAAGAACTTTATCATGCCAATGCACAAAAATTTGCCCAACGTATGGATGCAGCAGTGGCAAACAGTAGTGCTAAACAAAAACCTTTGCCGTATTGGGCTTATCATGATGCTTATCAATATATGGAAAACAGCATGAACCTACAGCTCATCGGCAGCTTAAGTACTGACGATCATTTAGCACCAAAAGCCAGTCAATTACGCTGGCTTAACGAGCAGCGCCCCGCTAAGAAAATGTGTCTGGTCAGTCCAAGTGCGCCTGCCAAAGGTTTACTTGCCAAGTTACAGCCCGTTCAAGAAACCGTTCAGGCAGAAGATATGAGTAATAGTAAGGACTTTGTCAGTGGGTGGCAAACGATGGCACAGCAGATTCGCCAATGTATATCATAATGGACTTATTAGAATAAGTGATTGAAACTGTTAATTAAGAATCCCTAAAGACTGTGATATAGTGCCGGTCAAAGACTGGTTATCTACGCTTAAGTATATGAATTCTTGATGATTGAGCTAGGTGACTGATAAAAGGTATATTTTACTTGCTTAAAAGGGGCTCGCTCCCTATAATAAGTGGCGTTTAATTTTGGTTAAAAGGTAACATCTGTAGAGTGAGCCATTCACGGATAATAGTGTCGCGATGATATTAGATAGCGATATAATCCAAATGTTTAAGGCTATAGAAATACCATGACCAAGCCTGCCAAACGCACACAAAAAGATAAAATTGGTATTTATATCAAACGTCAAGCATGGATACTGTTTATCCTTATTATTATTGCTTGGCTTGTAGATACGATGTGGCTGCACAGTGCGCTAACCGTTGCAAAAAGCACCGCTATTGGTGCCTTGCTAAGTTTTGCCACACAAGCTGTCTTTGCCTTTTTTATCTTTTGGTATACCGGTTATCGCGCGCGCTTACATATTGTTAGCCAGCTTTATCGGGGTCAGATGGCCAAATGGCTATTGACTGTGTTTGGTTTCGCACTAATTTTTATTACCGTACAACCCCTATCTGCGCCAGCGCTGTTTATCGGTTTTATGGTAATGCAAATTAGTCACAGTTGGATGTTGTGGCATATACGCTAGTGTTAATAAATGATAACTATATACATAGTTACAGTATTCATTGCGCTTAGCAAGTCACCCTGCCGTCCAGCTTCTCTATGACTGATTTTAGAAAGTCGAAGCATAATAATTGTCTTAGGACAGTACCAACTATCGTGATATGAGCGTTTGATATAAGGTAGCGTGCAGTAATGTGCGGGTAGGGGAGCGCGAAATGAGCGTTTACTACTATTTATACTTAAATTCTTACAATTTAATTATAGATGCGAAGCAACGGTGTTAAACGCCACTAGCAGCTAACTTATTCATACAGCGGATAAAAAAGTCACAATTGACTTTACACGAATACAACCCTGCATTAATATATGCAGCTAAATATTTTACTTAACAGCGCTGTATTAAGCGTCGACTGTCAAAACACAGTGATAATAAGTAAACATATACATAAGAATTTTGCGTACACATGTAAAGGGCTATTACTGAACTATCATAAGCCCTTTTTTGATAGCTAAAATTTATCTTACGCTATCAAATCAGCATGAGTCATAGAACTATGGGTTGGATGTTATTGGTTACATGAGCGTGTTAGCATGAGTCACTTGCTTGCTTTGTTGCAAGGCAGATAAACATACTAAAATCTCATCAGATGACAACCATATTTTTGGTAGTTGATTAAATCGTTGATTAATAAGAAGCTGACATTATGGCAGGCGAGCAAACAACAACAGAATATATCTCTCACCACTTAACGAACTGGACGTACGGCTATCTGCCGGGCGAAGGTTGGAAAGTTGCCTATAATGCTGAAGAAGCTAGTGCAATGGGCTTTAAAGCTATCCACCTTGATTCTATGCTTTGGTCAATTGGTCTAGGCATTGTTTTCTGTGCCATCTTTTGGATGGTCGCTAGGAAAGTCACTTCAGGCGTACCGGGTAAAACTCAGGCTGCGGTTGAGATGATCGTTGAGTTCGTTGATAACAACGTTCGTGATTCGTATAGTGGTACCTCAAAGCTGATTGCGCCTTTGGCGTTGACTATCTTTGTATGGATATTCTTAATGAACTTGATGGATTTACTACCCGTCGACTTTATCCCTATGATTGCTGGCCAAATCGGCGCACTGATGGGACATGATCCACATCATGTGTACTTTAAGATTGTTCCAACCACGGATCCTAATATCACGCTTGGCATGTCTTTTTCTGTCTTTATACTGATTCTGTTTTATAGTATCAAAGAAAAAGGTTTGGGCGGCTTTGTTGGCGAGCTAACACTGCATCCGTTTAGTGCCAAAAATCCTATCGTACAAATTATTTTAATACCCATCAACTTTATCTTAGAGTTTGTTACTCTGATAGCGAAACCTATCTCTTTAGGTTTACGACTATTCGGTAACATGTATGCTGGTGAGTTGATTTTCATACTGATTGCCTTAATGCCGTTTTGGATTCAATGGGCGTTATCAGTACCGTGGGCTATTTTCCACATCTTAATTATTACACTTCAAGCGTTCGTATTTATGATGCTGACGATAGTTTATATGTCACTTGCATCATCAACTGAACATTAATTAGACATTCAATAGGTAAATGAGGATACATCCATGGATCCAGTATTAGGTGGTTACACAGTTATCGCAGTAGCACTACTTATCGGTTTAGGTGCACTAGGTACAGGTATTGGTTTTGCTATTCTAGGTGGTAAATTCCTAGAAGGCGTTGCGCGTCAGCCAGAACTTGGTTCACAGTTGCAAACTCGTATGTTCATCGTAGCAGGTCTTCTTGATGCTATTCCGATGATCGGTGTTGGTATTGCTATGCTATTGTTGTTCGCTAACCCTCTAGCAGGTTAATCAGAAAGCTCAGTTGTAAATGTTTGGTAGTCAAAGTTTGTATCTTAACCATAGCCAAAATTTGGCTATCAAATATGATCAATGAAACTGATTTTTCATTAACAAAGAGGTGATCACGTGAATATCAATTCTACCCTCATCGGTCAAGCCATTGCTTTTGCAATCTTTGTGATGTTCTGCATGAAATTCGTGTGGCCACCACTTATCGGCGCAATTAATGACCGTCAGCGTAAAATTGCTGAAGGCTTAAATGCCGCAGAAAAAGCAAAAGCAGATTTGGCGACCGCGGAGCGAGATGTACAGCAGGAGCTTGATCTTGCAAAGACTAAAGCTGCTGCTCTGATCGAGCAAGCAAATAAAAGCGCCAATCAACTTGTTGAAGATGCAAAATCGCAAGCCCAAGTGGAAGGCGAGCGCATTCGTCAACAAGCGCAAGCCTCTATCGACCAAGAAATCAATCAAGCACGTGAATCATTACGTGCCCAAGTTGCTGAATTGGCGGTACTTGGTGCAGAAAAGATTTTGCAAGACAAAGTCGATGTGCAAAAACATGCCAGCATGTTAGACCAACTGGCGGCGAAGCTGTAATTGTGAGGATATAATGGCTGACTTATCAACCTTAGCACGACCGTACGCTAAAGCCGCGTTTGACTATGCCAATGAAAACGGGGCAGTAAATGAGTGGGAAGACTTCTTATTTGTTGCCGCCACCGTTGTCAATGACAAGTCGTTCAGTACTTGGCTAGACAATCCAGCTGTTTCTGCTGAGCATAAGTCAGCTGCTTTGGTCGATCTTTATGATACGCAAGTAGCTAGCGCTAATGATTCTGCTTTTAAGCAGTTATTAGATGCAAATAAAGGGGTTCGCCCTGACAGCAACGCCAGCTATTCAAAAGTATCAGTAGCATTTAGTAACTTCGTTAAACAGTTATCAGAACAAGAGCGTCTGGCGCTGCTTCCTGAAGTTTATGAGCATTATCGCCGTCACAAGGCAGTAAGCTTAAAGCAGCTTGACGCTTATGTGACCTCTGCTTATCCATTAACCGATGATCAGCGTGATATGCTACAAGCACGTCTTGCTGCTTCGCTAAATGCTAGCGTAGTGATTCATGAATCGGTGGATGCCAGTCTTTTGGCAGGCGTTACGATCAAAGTCGGTGACAAAGTCATCGATGATTCGATGCGCGGCAAGTTACAACAGTTAAAAACACAGCTAACGGCCTAATGCCAATCATTAACGTAGCTTAATTAAGCATGCGTGATATAAGAGCATTTACGTCAGTGGCGGGTTATCATAAATTAAAGGAAACAAGGCAATGCAACAATTGAATCCAGCGGAAATCAGTAACCTGATTAAGCAGCGCATTCAAGACCTTGATGCGGGTGCAACTGCAAAGAATGAAGGCACGATTGTCAAAGTATCTGACGGTATCGTGCAGATTCATGGTCTTGAAGATGCCATGTACGGCGAAATGATTGAGTTTGAAGGTGAAGTCTACGGAATGGCGCTCAACTTAGAGCGTGATTCTGTTGGCGCAGTAGTACTGGGTGACTTCCTAAAACTACAAGAAGGTCAAAAAGCCTATTGTACTGGTCGTATCCTTGAAGTTCCGGTAGGTCCTGAGTTGCTAGGCCGTGTTGTTGATGCTTTAGGTAACCCTATTGATGGCAAAGGTCCTATTAATGCCAAAATGACTGACAAAGTTGAGAAGATCGCTCCAGGCGTTATCGATCGTCAGTCAGTTGATCAGCCAGTAATGACAGGTTATAAGTCTGTTGATACCATGATTCCAATCGGTCGTGGTCAGCGTGAGCTTATCATTGGTGATCGTCAGACGGGTAAAACCGCGATGGCTATCGATGCGATCATTGCACAGAAATCATCTGGTATTAAATGTGTCTATGTTGCAATCGGTCAGAAACGTTCTACCATTGCCAACGTCGTACGTAAGCTTGAGCAAACTGGCGCCCTTGAATATACTACTGTTGTAGTAGCGTCAGCATCAGAGCCAGCAGCACTGCAATATATCGCACCGTACTCAGGTTGTACGATGGGTGAATACTTCCGTGACCGCGGCGAAGATGCACTGATTGTATTTGATGATTTATCAAAACAAGCAGTCGCGTATCGTCAAATCTCACTACTATTACGTCGTCCGCCAGGTCGTGAAGCGTATCCTGGTGATGTATTCTATTTACACTCACGTTTACTTGAGCGTGCATCACGCGTAAACGCGGCGTATGTAGAAAAATTCACCAATGGTGAAGTGGTCGGTAAAACAGGTTCTTTAACTGCTCTACCTATCATTGAAACCCAAGCAGGTGACGTATCTGCATTTGTACCGACTAACGTGATTTCAATCACTGATGGTCAGATTTTCTTAGAGTCAAGCCTATTCAACTCAGGTATCCGTCCGGCTGTGAACGCTGGTATTTCGGTATCACGTGTTGGTGGTGCGGCTCAGACTAAGATTATTAAGAAACTGTCTGGTGGTATCCGTACCGCACTGGCTCAGTATCGTGAACTTGCAGCATTCGCTCAGTTTGCATCAGATCTTGATGATGTGACTCGTGAACAGCTTGACCACGGTGAGCGTGTGACTGAATTGATGAAGCAAAAACAGTATCAGCCAATGTCAATCTCTGAGCAAGCCGCTGTTATCTATGCGTCAAACGAAGGTTTCTTAGCAGACGTACCAGTTGAAAAAATCGGTTCTTTTGAAGAAGCTTACTTACGCTACATGCATGATGAGCAAGCTGACTTAATGAAAGAGATTGATGACACTGCGAATTATAACGATGATATCGCAGGTCGTTTAAAGTCTTCTTTAGAGACTTTTAAACAAAATCACAGTTATTAATTTAACGGGTTAAGCCAGTTTTGTTGTGGCTTTAGTGTTAGAGCTTATGGAGTGGCGCGTTGTCTGATAAGCTTTTTATTAAGACAGCAGCGCCACTTTAGTCACAACTCATGGTATATGGTTGCGTCATGCCACAAGATATTAAAACATTTAAACAATGATGCAATGCTAAATTGTACATTGTTAATGAGAATACCGTTTTATATTGAAATATTGTTGCATGCGCCAATGCTTTTTTAACCCTCTTATATTGGAATCATTATGGCAAACTTAAAAGAAATACGTGCCAAAGTCACCAGTATTCAAAGCACCCAGAAAATTACTCGCGCTATGCAAATGGTAGCCGCCAGTAAAATGCGCCGTGCCCAAGAGCGCATGGAAGTGGGTCGCCCGTATGCTGATAGTATGCGCCGGGTTATTTCGCATTTGGTGCATGCCTCATCCGATTATAAACATCCGTATATGGTAAGCCGTCCAGTCAATAGAGTTGGCTATATTGTCATCACATCTGACCGTGGTCTAGCGGGTGGTTTGAATATTAACTTATTCAAAGCCTTATCTAAGAATATTCAGAAATACCAAGAGCAGTCTGTACAAGCTGAATTTGCTGTCATTGGCGCTAAAGGTGTCAGCTTCTTTAAAAGCTTTGGTGGTAAAGTCACCTCAGCCGTAACTGATTATGGTGATAAACCTACTTTTGAGCAGATAAATGCGCCAGTTCAAGCAATGCTTGACGATTATACTAACGGTAAAATAGACCGCATTTATGTGGTTTATAATAAGTTTGTCAATGCAATGACCCAAAAGCCAACGGTCAATCAGTTGGTGCCTTTACCAGAGAGTGCGTTTGGTGAAGAAGAGAGCGGCATTCAGACAGAACTTAGTTGGGATTATATCTACGAGCCTGATATCAAAACATTGATTGATGAATTGCTTGGACGTTACATTGAGTCTATCGTCTATCAAGCGGTGATGGAAAACATTGCCTCTGAGCAGTCCTCACGTATGGTTGCGATGAAAGCGGCGACAGATAATGCTGGCGACCTAATTAACGATTTACAGTTGGTTTATAACAAGCTGCGTCAAGCGGCGATTACCCGAGAAATATCGGAAATCGTTGGCGGTGCTGCTGCTGTTTCATAATTGAAACCCTTTATAAAACCCAATATATACAGAATTTCCAGGAGAACGCAATGAGTAGCGGTCGTATTGTACAGATTATTGGCGCGGTTCTTGACGTTGAGTTCAACCGTAATGAAGTACCTAAGATTTTTGATGCTTTGCTAGTTGATGGCACCGAAACTACTTTAGAAGTACAGCAACAGCTGGGTGATGGCATCGTACGTACGATTGCTATGGGTTCTACTGAAGGACTCAAGCGTAACCTTCCAGTTACCAATACTGGTGGCCCAATTTCTGTGCCAGTTGGTATCGGTACGCTAGGTCGCATCATGGATGTTCTTGGTCGTCCTATCGATGAAGAAGGTCCAGTACAAGCAGATGAGCGCTGGTCAATTCACCGTGAAGCGCCAAGCTATGCAGAACAATCAAACAGTACTGAGCTGTTAGAGACTGGTATTAAAGTAATCGATTTACTTTGCCCGTTTGCTAAAGGTGGTAAAGTTGGTCTGTTTGGTGGTGCTGGTGTTGGTAAAACCGTCAACATGATGGAATTAATCAATAACATCGCGCTTAAGCACGAAGGTCTATCAGTATTTGCGGGTGTTGGTGAGCGTACGCGTGAAGGTAACGATTTCTATCACGAAATGCAAGAAGCTGGCGTTGTAAACACCGAAGACTTTAGCAAATCTAAAGTTGCGATGGTATACGGTCAAATGAATGAGCCACCGGGTAACCGTCTACGTGTTGCACTGTCTGGTTTGACCATGGCTGAATACTTCCGTGATACGAAAGATCCTGCTACTGGCAAAGGTCGTGACGTATTGTTGTTTGTTGATAACATCTACCGTTATACACTAGCCGGTACTGAAGTATCAGCACTGCTAGGTCGTATGCCATCAGCGGTTGGTTATCAGCCGACACTTGCTGAAGAAATGGGTATGCTCCAAGAGCGTATTACTTCTACGCAATCAGGCTCTATTACTTCTGTACAAGCGGTATATGTACCTGCGGATGACTTGACCGATCCATCACCTGCTACTACTTTTGCTCACTTAGATGCGACAGTAGTACTAAGCCGTGATATCGCCTCACAAGGTATCTATCCTGCAGTTGATCCACTAGATTCAACGTCACGTCAGCTTGATCCATTGGTTATTGGTGAAGAGCATTACAACGTTGCTCGTGGTGTTCAAGAAGTTCTACAGCGCTATAAAGAACTAAAAGACATCATCGCGATTTTGGGTATGGATGAGTTATCAGAAGAAGATAAACTGGTTGTTTATCGCGCTCGTAAAATTCAGCGCTTCTTATCACAGCCATTCCATGTCGCTGAAGTCTTCACTGGCGCACCTGGTAAATATGTACCATTACGCGATACCATTGCTAGCTTCAAAGCAATCATCGCAGGTGAATATGACAGCTTACCAGAGCAAGCCTTCTATATGGCTGGCGGTATCGACGAAGTCGTTGCTAAAGCTGAAAAAATGAAGTCTTCTGCTGCGTAAGTGGTATTAGTATTCGCTAAAAAGTAGGTGTAATATAAACTTTATATCTACTCTTTAGTAACGTGTTGCGTTTTTGATCGCGCTTTGATAGTAAGGAATTAAGTATGGCAACGTTACAATGTCGCGTCGTAAGTGCTCGTGAAGAGTTGTATTCAGGCGAAATTAGCATGTTAATAGCGACGGGTACCGAAGGCGAGATTGGTGTATTGCCAGGTCACACACCGCTTATTACTTTGTTAAAACCGGGTGCGATGCGAGTGCAAACGCCAGACGGTGAAGAAGAAGTTATTTATGTCTCAGGTGGCGTGCTAGAAGTACAGCCTAAGATGGTTACCGTATTGGCTGATACAGCAATGCGTGCACATAACCTTGACGAAAGTAAAATCGTTGAAGCACGTAAGAAAGCGGAGCAAATGCTGGTCAATCAGTCTGATACCGTACAAACTAATGCTGCCTTGGCGTCATTGGCGGAATCTGTTGCTCAGCTACAGACCATCCGTAAGTACAAAAACCGTGCTTAATATTTTTTGCTTATAAGGGTAAATATTTATTCTTGTAAGCAATAATAAAAAAACAGTCCTTTATGGGCTGTTTTTTTATGGCTATTGGTTTTATTGGATAGTGATGGTTTTTAGCTTTTAGCCAAAAAGCTACTAGCAACAACGGCAATATATGGTTATATTAAGGGTTGGAAAATAGTTTGCTAACTTATAGAGTTGAGCTGTTTTATGCGCTTTACTTAGTGATCAGGCTTACGATTGAAAGCTTTAGACATAGCGAAACGGTTATCAGCAAATAAAGTTATTTGACGCTTTTTGAATATGATAAACGGTATGATTTTTGCACGTAAAATAAAGTTTTAATGGTCGTAGTTTATAGGTTTTGTTAACGACTATAAGCTATAGTATAAGAAGCTGCAGGATTAATAGTATACTGTGCTGCCAAGTTTGTAACAGCTATATAAACAGCAGTTGCACTATTTTGTAGTGCTATTCATTTTACTGCTCTTATTTTGACTACTTTTAAATGAGATGTATTAGAGGATATAACAATGACAACGAATGATGATGACAACACCCCCCGAATTTTGATTGTTGAGGACGATGAGCGTCTGGCCATGTTGACCCAAGATTATTTGGTCAAAAACGGTCTAGAAGTGGCGATTGAAACGGATGGTAATCGCGCCATTCGTCGTATTGTCAGTGAGCAGCCAGATTTGGTTGTACTTGATGTCATGCTTCCAGGTAGCGATGGCTTGACAGTCTGTCGTGAAGTACGTCCACATTACCAAAACCCTATCTTAATGCTGACGGCTCGTACTGAAGATATGGATCAAGTATTGGGTCTTGAGATGGGCGCCGACGATTATGTTGCTAAGCCTGCTCAGCCACGTGTTTTATTAGCGCGTATTCGTGCGTTATTGCGCCGTTCAGAAAACGCCCCGTCAGAAGATGTGCCACAGCGTCTAGAGTTTGGTGAATTGGTTATCGATAATGGTGGTCGTTCAGTGAATCTAGGTGATGAGTTAGTAGATTTCACCAGTGCAGAATATGATCTACTATGGTTGCTTGCTTCTAATGCTGGTCGTATTCTATCTCGCGAAGATATCTTTGAGCGTCTACGTGGTATTGAGTACGATGGTCAAGATCGCTCTATTGACGTCCGTATCTCACGCATTCGTCCAAAAATCGGTGATGATCCAGAAAACCCAAAACGTATCAAAACCGTACGTAGTAAAGGCTATCTGTTCGTAAAAGAAGGCAACTAATCGCCGACTTTTGCTATAAGTCTTGATTGTTCCTCGTTATGCAATAAGAAACCAGCGTAAAGCTGGTTTTTTAGGGTTTAAATATTAAGTTTTTAACCTTAATTGCTGCGTTATGTGGTTTAATTAAGCGATAATTTTATGTACCAGTTTAATTATCATATAAATATATATCACAGCAAATATTATCCTATAATAGGTATTATATCTATTGATAACGCTTATTCATCAGGTTGGTCACGGCACGTATGTCATTAGTCTCTTCTCTTAAACACAGTATTTTTGTTCGTATTTATGCAGGGCTATTGATAGTCTGCTTGTGTGTGGCACTATTTGCCCAGCTATTGATGGATACCATCAATAAAGAGCGTGTCCAATCTTATCGTGAAAATATGGCGACAGGGGCGTTTCATATCGTGAGTGAGGGTTTGGCTCACCAAGAAAACGAGGCGCAACGTGATTATTGGTTGTCTGATGCCAGTAGTTTGTTTGGCTCAGAATTTAAGATCGTGTCTATCGATGAAGTTGATTTTAATGCCAGCGAGCTGCGCCGTTTTGAGAAAGAAAACACGGTCGTACGCTATATCAGTCAACTGACCACTGCTGATGTCTATTATCGCCTACCAGACAATCAAGGTGTTTTGACTGCGCGTATCTCACAAGTGACTGAACAGCAAGTCAGAGCTATCGCCGTATTTTTGCTAGATGATTTGTCCTATTATATTACTTTGTCTGATAAACGTGCACGTTTGGCACAGTTAGAAGAAAAGTTTTCATTTCCTTTAGCATTTAAAGCAGTAGCGGCGCTCAATTTGGATCCTGATCAGATGGCGCGCTTGCGCCGTGATGAGGTGGTTATCTTATTGCAAGATACCAATACCAGTAAAAGTAACTCATCTATCAAAGTCATTGTGCCGTCTGAAATTAGTGATATGGCAATTTTGATCGGTCCAGTACCTTTATTTAATTGGTTCCCACTAAACTTGATCGTCAGTATGATTTTGATCAGTATGTTTTTAATTAGTTTGGGTGTGTATGCACTGATTTTCCCGCTTGAGCGCAAGTTACAACTGATACAGGTCGGGGTGAATGAGGTCAGTAAAGGTAATCTTGAAAGTCAAGTACAGGTGATTGGTCAAGATGAAATCGCCCGTTTAGCTGCAACCTTTAATGCCATGACTTCTCATATTAAGCGTTTGATTGAGTCGCAGCGAGAGCTAACGCGAGCGGTGTCACATGAGCTACGTACGCCCGTTGCACGTATTCGCTTTGCTGTTGATATGCTGGCAGATACTGATGATGAAGATTCGCGTTTTATGCAGCGTGACTTTATTGATGAAGATATCGAAGCGCTTAATGGCTTGATTGATGAAATTCTCACCTATGCGAAACTTGAAGAAGGCTCGCCCAAACTAGATTTGGAACCAGTCAATCTTCGAGAGCTGCTTGAGCAGATTGAGCGTGAAACCAATGCCTTGGGTAAACCGATTAAAATTGTCACCAAACTGCCAAATGCTAAAGTAGAGGCGATAGCAGATAGACGCTACTTACATCGAGTGATTCAAAATTTGGCTGGTAATGCTCTGCGTTATGCGGAGACTACGATTATCATTAGTGCTGGGGTCAAAAAGGGCAATGCCTTTGTCAGCGTTGAAGATGATGGTCACGGTATTCCAGAAGCAGATCGCGAAAAGGTCTTTATTCCATTCTCCCGCTTAGACGATAGTCGGACCCGTGCCTCAGGTGGCTACGGTCTGGGCTTGTCTATCGTATCACGCATTGCTTTTTGGTTTAATGGTGGTATGAAGGTTGATGAGAGCCGAGATCTTGGTGGCGCGCGGTTTGTGATGACATGGCCTATCAAGCCACTGACACAAATTCTAGCAGCCGATGAATTAACCCAAGATAAGAGTGAGCGTGAGTTTGATGCATAAGCATCGTTAATATACTTTTGAAATAAAACAGTGCTGTTAAGATGACTTTTATAAAGGTATCAAAATGTCTATCGAAATACTATTTCACTTGTAGCTATGTTATTTCTAACTGATCATAAATGACGCTAACAAGTTATTTATTGCTGTTATTTAGTCTTTAATGGAGGAGGGCAACGGATGCCGTATTTATTTGGGGGTTTGGTGGTATTAAATGCTGTCACACTAGGATATTATTTATTCTTACAGCAGCCAAGTACTACTCAGACGCTAAAGGTAGCGCAGGATGAGATTACCCAGCCTTTAGCGTTTACTAACAGTGCTGAGTATATTCCACCAGTTATTGGCAACAAGTAATAAGTTTTATAACCGTTGAAGTTTTTATATCTAAAGAAAAATAACAAAAAAAGCAACGATAGCCAGTCGTTGCTTTTTTAGTATGATTGATTGGCACTATTATGATCAGTTCAATATAAAAGTGATTAAGCGAGAAAAATTCGTCCCAGTCTCGCCCCATAAAATAAGGTATCTATTTTATTTAGTATCAACTGTCTCAATAAATGGCTTTGTAGCGGGATTGATATCCAAAGGCTGCTCTCCGGCAACTTCTGAAATGAGAGGGATGCGAATACAGACTTGTAGACCACCATCTGGATGATTAATAGCCTCAACTGTTCCATGATGCAAGCGCGCGATACGGTCAACAATCGCCAAGCCGAGTCCACTACCCTGAGTGGTACGCGCTGATTCGCCACGCTCAAACGGCTGCATGACACGCTCGAGTTGGTCTTCTGCCACCCCATCGCCGCAGTCTCGCACACATATAATCAACTGCTCTTTTGCTTCTTTATTGACTGTATTTTCGGTCACGACATCGCTGTATTCTATCACCTCTTTTTCTACAAAGGTTGGCATGACAACAGCAGACAGATAAATAGGCGGTTCACCATAACGCTTGGCATTATTCACCAGATTGATAATCAGGCGCTTAATCGACATAGGACGTACGGGCACAAGCTTGCTGCATTCTGACTGATAAATAAACTCTAGTGGCGCAAATTGCACCATAATCTCATTAAATATGGTATCTAAATTGGTAAGGCGTACAGGCTCATCGGAGCCATCTTTCATAAACGAGATAAATTGCTCTAAAATAGCATCCATATCTTCGATATCGTAAATCAACCCTTCACGAAAAAAATCATCGGGCAGCATTTCAGCAGTTAAGCGCATACGAGTCAGCGGGGTACGCAAATCGTGTGAGATGCCAGCTAACATAATCGTACGCTCTTTTTGCGCCTGGTTAAGAGTAGTAAACAGACGGTTAAAAGCCATATTTACTTGGCGAATCTCGGTAGGACCATGACGGGTCGGTAGCGTTGTTGCATGACCCAACTGAATATAGTTGGTAGCAGCACGTTGAAGATAACGTAGAGGACGGTTTAATTGACGGGCTAATAAAATAATCGTCAACAGTGTCAAAATGGGTAGCCCAAACAAAAACAAGATCAATAAAGTAGGGCTGTACTGCGAATAATAGACCACAGGTTCGCGTATCCAAAAACTGCTATCACGACTGTCTTGTACCCAAAGCTGAGGGGTTGGTTTAAATTTAAAATATACTTCAACTGGTCGGCCCAATTGTGCGCTGATTTCTCGCTGCAACACATCCGTAAAAACACTGACAAAAGCTTTGTCCGCAACCTCTGGAAAGTCACTTGGGTTATCCACCACTACTACATGTGAGTGCTGATAAATCCACTGACGAACTTCAGGATTGTCCCGCCAGTCTCGATTGGCGCTGTTCATCAGCCGAAGCTCGCTGGTCAAATAGCGCGCATGGCTTTTGAGCTCTGGTAAATATAGACTGCGCCAAAAAAACAAAATTGATACCCCGACGCTAATGAGAACAATAAAAGCCACCATTAGAGTGGTTAGCAGACTATTAGAGTAAGAGCGGGGTAACCAGCTTTTATGAGGCAATGGTGGGTTTGGCGTGGTCATAGGAATCCAAATTATAATGAGGCAGTGACAGATGCTATTGCTAGGATAGCATAACCCATTAATAACGCTGCCAGCTTTCATCGACAACGCTGGCAATATCATCCGCTTAAGATAAAGGCATATGATAGAGGAGTATCCATCATATTAGCAGCGTGAATGATGAATCTTATTTACAGTCATAACGATTTAAGCTATTGTTAATAAATAATTAAATAAGCACAGTTTATGTTTTCAATAAAATAAGACTGTGGTATAATTATGCCCTTTTTGGTATACCTGCGAAAGAGAGAATTCACATGGTTGTTATTCGTTTAGCACGGGGCGGTGCCAAGAAACGCCCATTTTATCAAGTAGTTGTTGCTGATCAACGCCGCGCGCGTGACGGTCGCTATATTGAAAACATTGGCTTTTTTAACCCACTCGCTAAAGATTCTGAAGAAGCAGTGCGCTTGAACATGGAAGCGTATAATGCGTGGGTCGCAAAAGGTGCACAACCTTCTGATCGCGTTGCTTCATTAGCAAAAGCTTATAATAAGTCTGCTGCTCAAACTGAAGCTACTGCTTAAGTTTTGGCTGCAATAGACTGATAGTGCATTTATGCATCCATCAGTTGGCTTAAGAATACCTAGCGTAACTGGTCTAACCAGGGTACGCCATTAACTGTTTATCGCTTTTGACGACGTTTATCGTTTTTAATAGCTTTTTATTTATCATCGCTGTTTTTATCATTGTTAGGTTAGCCGTTATGTCGTCTGCTCCAAACGCTAGTGCCCTTATGAAAATTGGTCAGCTCAAAAAGCCTTATGGCATCAAAGGTTGGCTTTGGGTATTTAGTGAAACAGACGATCGTACGGCGATATTTGACATCAAGCCTTGGTGGATGAAAACCGCTACCGGTATGAAACCTTTGACAGTAAAGGCTTGGCGTGAGCAAGGCACAGGAATTGTGGCTCAGTTTGAGCAGATTCCTGATCGCAATGTTGCTGAGACCATGAATGGGGTAACTCTTTGGGTCGAGCAAGACATCTTGCCAGAACCTGCTGAGGATGAATACTATTGGTCGGATTTGGTCAGCCTGCGCGTGATGAACGAGCAGGATGAATATCTAGGCGATATTACTGAGATGTTTGAAACTGGCGCCCACGCTATTATGCGGGTTGCGGCAACGACAGACAGCTTGGATAAAGAAGAGCGCCTAATTCCATGGCACAAGCAAACTGTAGTGAAAGTCGATCTGACTGAAAAGACAGTGCTAGTGGCATGGCCAAGTGACTATTAATAAGCCATTATTAATCAGTAAGGGTTAATAAGAAATTATTAAAACAAGCTTTAGTGGTATAAGCTTTAACTTTATCGCTTAAGATTGTTAATAGTAGTACCGATTTATTTAGCCAATATTAGCCACTGCGCAAGTAGACATCTGATGTATTTTGCCGTTATTAGTATTTTTCCTGAAATGTTTGCCACGATTCGTGAGTTTGGAATCACAGGTCGGGCAGTCACTCAGAAGCAAGTAACGATTGAATGCATCAACCCGCGTGATTTTACCAGTGATAATTATCGCCGTATTGATGAACGTCCGTATGGTGGCGGTCCTGGCATGGTGATGATGGCTGAGCCATTATCCCAAGCGATTGAGGATGCGCGCCTACGAGCAAGTCAGCATGGCTGCCGTGTCGACAAAGCGCATTGTCCGGTGATTTATATGTCGCCACAAGGGCAGACGCTGAGTGAGAGTAGTGTGGTCGATATGACTGAGTATGATGGCATGATTATATTATGCGGTCGTTACGAGGGCATTGATGAGCGCTTACTGTCGCAGTATGTCGATATGGAAATATCACTTGGTGATTACGTGCTTACCGGTGGTGAGCTACCAGCAATGGTGCTAATGGATAGTGTGATACGTCGTCTGCCTGATATTATGGGTGATGATAAGTCAGCTGAGCAAGACTCGTTCGTCGATGGCTTGCTTGATTGTCCACATTATACTAAGCCGCATGAGTTTGCGGGTATGGCAGTGCCTGAAGTGTTACTTTCAGGTCACCATGCCAATATCGCGAAGTGGCGCTTTAGTCAGCAAGTCGAACGTACGCAAGCGCGTCGTCCAGACTTATGGCAAGCGTTTACGCCAACGGTAGAGCAAGCAAAGTGGCTAAAGGCATTAGCAAAAGCTGATAAAAAATAGCGGTTAAAAAGATAAACAGTTAAGTAATAAAATTTTGAGCAATAACAAAACGAGTCATAGCATAATGGCCGTTTGTCATAACCTACTTACGTTGTGTCTTATTAAAAAGAGATATAATTAATTATTACAAACAGGTGATATGCGTCAAGCCTCTATTATCTAATGTGAGGAGATAACTCTCATGAGCAACAAGCATCCATTGGTTCAGGTCATCGAAAATGCTCAATTGATTGAGCGCCCAAGCTTTGCACCCGGCGATACCGTTGTGGTTCAAGTAAAAGTACGTGAAGGTGAGCGTGAGCGTTTACAGGCTTTTGAAGGCGTTGTAATTGCTAAGCGTAACCGCGGTTTAAACTCAGCGTTTACCGTACGTAAAATCTCAAGTGGCGTTGGTGTTGAGCGTGCATTCCAATTGCATTCACCAATTATCGATAGCATCGAAGTGAAACGCCGTGGCGCTGTTCGCCGTGCGAAACTATACTACTTACGTGAGCGCTCTGGTAAATCAGCACGTATCCGCGAGAAGCTTGCTCCGCGTGCGCCTAAAGTTGTTAAGGCAAAAACTGATGCTCGCGTTCCTGATGCAGTTGAAACTGCACCTGGTATTTAAGCAAAAGTTTGCCATCTTTAGTGAGCTGTATGGTATACAGTTGACTAGAGTAAGGCGACAGTAGATACAAACCCTTATTCATAGGTTTATCATATAAATAAGCGGGTCATACCAAAAAAGACAAAACCCCAATCTGTGCGAATGCCAGATTGGGGTTTTTGTTTCTGTCGCTTTAAATCACAGACTTAAATTAAAGCTTTAAACGTTGCCTTTAATCATCGAGATTTTCAATACGGCTGTTTTGGTCTTTAGATTTGCTGTACTTACGCAAGCGTATGTATAGCGTCTTGGTGACGATAGCGATGATCTTTTGCTGATCGTCCACGATATCTACTTGGTATTCACGAAAGACGGGTTCACCCTCTTTTGCCAGCTCTTGAATGGCTTTAATCTCACTGCTAGGGATTTTCATGCGAGCAGTAACTTTGCTATTGCCCGGCGCGATAAATTCAATATGTGAGCTTTTATCCCAAACGACGTAACTGCTACCCAGTTGATGCATGAGCATGAGCATATAAAATGGATCAACCATTGAATATAAGCTGCCGCCAAACTGTGTCCCTACAATGTTCTTATTTAGACTATTTAGTCCCATATTGACCACACATAAACCTTGGTCAAGGTTTATATGCTCAATCTTGATGCCGGCACCGATATAAGGTGCATAAGTGTTGATACGTAGCTTGAGCAGATAAGGCGTGAGCAATGGCATAATATTTTTTTTAGCGTTACGTTTTAGCGTCTCAAGATTTTTGGGTAGTAAACTCATAAACTTATCCTAGGGAACTTCTTGATTTTTAGACTGCTATTATTCAATCGTTATGGGTAAAAAGGTATTTATCATAGTGAAAAACTTATAAAGGCGCTAGAGCTAAAGCGTAACTTCATTCAAATCTTAGCGCCTTGTTTTTGTCTATGCGTGATTGTCGATGTTTTATGTACCATAACGCATTATTAATTATAGGAACCATCATCATAATGACTACAATCTACTATTTTATTAGTCACTAAGTAGTTAATAAGTTTGTATTTATTTTAAAATGAAACTTTATGTTATTAATGGCTGCTATATTTATAGTATATTCGAATCGTTATACATTCGCGTTCTAAAGTCTCATGACATACAATGACTGCATTTTTTCTTCAGTGGCTTAACACTTATCGTAAGAGTAGTAAGTGGATAACCAGTCACTAAAACGTCGGTCGACACAAGGAAATGTGATGAGTAACACGCAGCTTCCCCCTTTAGATGCCAATCCGCAGCAGCCAACCCCTTCTGATAATGATGTTCAAAGTAGTTATGTAGAATTACATAAGCCCTATTCAAGTTTTAAAAATCGTGATGCCTACCTCAATCATGAACTGCAAATCATGCAGCCGAAACGCTGGCGGCCTAATTTGCCGTTCCGTGATTATCGTTTTGAGTACGAAGATACCATTCCAGCGATGGCTGCGACCATTGGTAAAGTCGTGATGGTGGGTGCTATTGCGGCGACCTTTGCAGGACCACTCGGTTTGGGTGATGCTTTTATCTTAGAAAACGTCCGTTATGAGTTATTGATTGTTTCGTTTTTTGTCATTTTATTCTCAGGTTTTCTACTACCGACCGCCAACCTTGCGGGTACCCATGGGCCTTTAATTCCGCTTATTCCTATTGTTGTCGCAGCTGGTGGTCACCCGATGGCCTTTGGGCTGCTCATCGGTGCCTTTGGATTATTATTGGCAATCAGTAAAGGGGGCAGTTTACTAGCAAATTTGACCAGTAAAGGCGTGTGCGGTGGTTTGCTGCTCTACTTGGGCTTTATTGGTACGATATCACAAGTTAAAAACTTGTTTGCATGGGCAGAGGGCATTGGCATGGCGCATATTGCTTTTGTAGTGATTTTGCTGACGATTATCTTGTATGCTGTGTTAGAAAATTTTCAAAAGCGCTGGCTGGCTGTGCCGTTGAGCTGTTTGTTAGGCGGTGGCGTGGCATTTGCTATGGGTGCACCTTTTGCCTTTAAAACCGCACCCGGTCTACCGCATATGAGCCCTATGTATTGGTGGGGCGAAAATACCGGTTGGATGTTAGGATTACCGACGGTTGAGAGCTTTATCGTGGTATTACCTTTTGCGGTGTTAGCAGTGGCGATGTGGTCGCCAGATTTTTTAGGTCATCAGGTCTTTCAGAAAATCAGCTATCCCAAACGTACTGAACGTGTACTGATGGATATTGATGATACGATGACCAGTGCATCGTTTCGTCAGGTCGTAGGTTCTGTGCTCGGTGGGGCGAACTTTGCGTCGTCATGGGGTACGTATATCGTACCTGCAGCAATTGCCAAGCGTCCGATTCCAGCTGGTGCGATTTTGACAGGACTATTCTGCCTTATCGCAGGTGTTTGGGGTTATCCTATGGACTTGGCAATCTGGGAGCCAGTGATGTGTGTGGCACTCATCGTTGGCGTCTTTATACCGCTACTTGAAGCTGGGATGGAGATGACGCGTGAGGGTAAAACTACTCAGTCTGCCGCCATTGTCGTCTTTGCATCTGCGTTGGTGAATCCTGCCTTCGGTTGGTCTATTACTTTGGTGCTTGATAATTTAGGATTAATTGGCTCTAAAGAGCGTAGTGCCAGTCTAACCAAAATGAGCCGCTGGATTATTCCTGTGATCACCTTTGTGATACTGACCGGGGTTATGGCTATCGTCGGTATGTTGCCAGGTATCCCAGCACTATTACCAAATTTCCGTCACTAGTCGCACTGTAGGGTTGTTTTTCTGCAAAAAGTCAGCCTTGGTGCTGGCTTTTTTTATGGTTATTGATAAGCTAATAAGGGTTCTTGTAAAACCCATACCATCGCCCCATAAACATCTGTATATCAGTATCTTGAGAGCAATAAATTCTATGGTCAATGTCTCAGAATCGAGTCCCATCGATGACAAGAAAGCCCGTCTTAAACATTTAATCCAGCGCCTGCCAAACTTGCCGGGAGTGTATAAAATGCTGGGTAAAAATGGTGATATTTTATATGTCGGCAAAGCTAAATCACTCAAGAGCCGTGTGAACAGCTACTTTGCGAAAACCATTGATCATCCTAAGACACGAGCACTGGTGGCACGGATACATAATATTGAAACCATCATTACCCGCAGTGAAACCGAAGCGCTGTTACTTGAGCAAAATCTGATTAAAGAATATCGTCCGCCTTATAACGTACTGTTGCGCGATGATAAATCCTATCTCTATGTGTTTATTTCAGCAGATAAGCCTTATCCAAGATTGGCTTATGGTCGTGGTAAAGGCAATCACCAAAAGGGTCGCTTTTTCGGTCCTTTTCCTTCTGCGCATGCGGCAAAAGAAACACTGGTGCTCATGCAAAAAATGTTTCAAATGCGCCAATGCACCAATACCTTTTTTAAGCAACGTAAGCGTCCTTGTCTTGAATACCAAATTAAGCGTTGCCGTGCGCCATGTGTGGGCTTAGTATCGCCAGAAGAATATAGCGAGGACGTCAATAATACTATTCGTTTCTTAAAAGGTGACTCTAGCGATATCCATACTGCTTTGATTGAAAAAATGGAAGCTTCTGCTGAAGAGCTAGACTTTGAAAAGGCAGTTTTTTATCGCGATCAGCTTTCTATGCTGCGTGAAGTACAAGCCAAGCAAGCCGTTTATACAGTGCAGGGTGAGGCAGATGTGATTGCTATTGCCAGTCAAGGAGGCATGACCTGTGTCAACGTATTGACGGTACGTGGTGGGCGCGTGCTTGGCGGTAAGAACTACTTCCCTGATGTCGATAGCAGTGAGCCTCTTGCAGACAATTTATCAGCGTTTATCACCTCATTTTATTTTCAGGTGACGGATGATTTGCCAGCAGAGATTATATTGAGCGATGAATTACCAGATCAGCTAGCAGTGAGTGAGGCGTTGGCAACACACTTTGGTAGTAAGGTCGTTATCAAAACCAGCGTACGTGAGCACCGTGCTGAATGGTTAGACTTAGCAAAACTTAATACTAATAATGCACTAAAAACCAAACTTGGCGATTATTTAGAGTTACATGCACGCTTTGGGGCGTTAAAAGATGTTTTGACTGAAGTCACGGATCGTACCATTGACCGTATCGAGTGTTTTGATATCTCGCATACGATGGGCGAGGCGACGATTGGTAGCTGTGTGGTCTTTGATCAAGGTGGCTCGCGTCGTCGTGATTATCGTCAGTATGCTATCCATGACATTGTCGGCGGTGATGACTATGCAGCGATGAAGCAGGTTTTGACACGGCGTTATAAGAAGCAGCCATTGCCGGATTTATTGCTTATCGATGGTGGTAAAGGGCAGCTCGGTATAGCCAAAGAAGTGCTGACTGAGTTGGGTATCCTTGGTGATACTTTGCTTATCAGTGTGGCAAAAGGTGAAGGACGTAAGGCTGGACTTGAAGTTCTGCACTTTATTGACCATGAGCCACTTGACTTGCCTATGGATAGCAAGGCGCTGCATTTATTAATGCATATCCGCGATGAGGCGCATCGTTTTGCGATTACAGCGCACCGTAAAAAGCGTGATAAGCGTCGTTCATCATCAGTGCTAGAAGTAATACCAGGACTGGGCGAAAAGCGCCGTCGTGATTTGCTCAATCACTTTGGCGGCATGCAGCAATTGCTTGGTGCCTCGCAGCAAGAATTGGCAGGCGTACAAGGTATTGGACCAGTACTCGCAAAAACCGTTTATAAAGTGCTGCATGAGTAGTCTAGGTAATGTTCGTCAAATTTAGGTTTATGTTCATAAAGTTTGAACATGAAAAAAGAGGCTGTCCTAGAGTTATTTAGGATAGCCTCTTTTTACGTTTTGTTTAAAATTTTACTATTATTCAGCGTTTTTTCTTTTATAAGTCACAAATCTAAAATCTAACGCGCTTTTTTCATCATGCATTTGCTCAGATTCTTGCGCAACTTCAAACTCACTTGGCAGCTCAGGATAAAAGGCATCGCCATCAACGATTTCAGTATCGACGTGAGTGAGTTCGATACGGTCGGTGTACAGCAATGCATCGCTAAACACGCGCTCGCCACCAATTACCCAAATCGTATCAAGATGCGCACCATGCGCTAGGCTTGCTGCTTGGGTTAAGGCATCGTCTAAATTATGCATTACATAAGCTTTTTCACTACCTACCAAGCCTTTTTGCTCAGCATAATCTATCTGGCTACTGATAATAAAGCTCACACGTTTAGGTAACGGCTTGCTGCCCATTGACTCAAAGGTCTTGCGACCCATAATCACGATACCCTGTATCGCACCGTCATTTGGTTTGGTTGTCATACTTTTAAAATGCTGCAAATCGGCTGAGATATGCCACGGTAGCTCATTGTCTTTACCAATACAGCGATTGCTACTGATAGCCGCGATTTGGGCAACTTCGGTGTTGGCATAACTCATAAATTATCCTTTGCTAATGTTTAAATATATTTAAATACAATTGAATAAACAGGCGCTATACCGCAACTTGTGCCTTAATCGCTGGATGAGACTCATAGCCATCAACGCTGATATCCTCATAATTAAAAGCAAAAATATCTTTTACATTAGGGTTAAGTGCTAATGTCGGCAGCGTATAAAGCGAGCGGGTCAGCTGCAGCTCCACTTGCTCACGGTGGTTTTGATAAATATGGCAATCGCCACCGGTCCAAATAAATTCACCAACTTCTAGATTACAAACTTGTGCCACCATATGGGTAAGCATGGCATAGCTTGCGATATTAAAAGGTACGCCCAAAAATAAATCCGCTGAGCGCTGATAGAGTTGGCAGGAGAGTTTATTATCCGCAACAAAAAACTGGAATAACGTATGACAAGGTGGCAGCGCAACTTGATCTGCTTCACCCGGATTCCAGCCAGAGACAATCAAGCGCCGCGAGTTAGGATTGGTTTTTATTTGTTCAACCACTTGTGCGATTTGATCGACACCGTCAGAGTTATACTGCCCATCTGCAGTTGTGGTCGCGCCATAATTACGCCATTGGTGACCATAAATAGGACCTAAGTCACCTGCAGGACGATTAAAGCGCGCCGTTTGCTCGCTCGTTGCCCATTCATTCCAGATGCGTACGCCGTTTTGTTGTAAATAATCGACGTGGGTACTACCATTTAAAAACCATAGGAGCTCATAGGTGATGGACTTTAAGTGAACTTTTTTGGTGGTTAATAGTGGAAAACCATCGGCTAAATTAAAACGTAGCTGCGCGCCAAAATGGCTAAGCGTACCCGTTCCAGTACGGTCACCTTTTTCAGTGCCTTCATTAAGGACAAGGCGTAGCAGGTCTAAATAGGCTTGCTCGTTTTTAATGATAGAGCTGTTCATGGTCATAAAATTACTCTTCTGCGCTATTAAAACGCATCTTTAATATAGTTCTTAACGTGGTGCATGAAGAAGATAAAGCTTAATAAGCGGCTTGCTTACCCCAATCATAAATACCACGCTTATAAGCATAAATTAGCATAATCAAACCAGCGATAATCATCGGTGCGCTCAATAGCTGTCCTTTAGTCATCCAACCTAATAAAATAAATCCTTGGTCAACATCAGGCTGGCGGAAGAATTCGATGATAAATCGGCTGATACCATAACCTAGTAAGAATACAGCAGAGGCAGCCATACGTGGACGCGGCTTTGATGAATACCACCATAAGAAAATAAATAGCAGCAGACCTTCGGCAAAGGCTTCATATAGCTGCGATGGGTGACGCGGCAGCACATACTGACCATTAACCTCAATCATTAGCTCTTGCAATTGTGGATTACTCTGTAATTGCTCCATATCAAAGGCAGCGGCTTGCGGAAAATAAGTCAGCCAGTTATAGCCACCGTCTGAGACGCGTCCCCATAACTCGCCATTGATATAGTTGCCAATGCGACCGAATAATAAACCGGTTGGTACACAAGGCACGATAAAATCGAATACTTGGAAGGCTGTTTTTTTATATTTACGAGCAAAGAACCACATGCCTACCATGACACCAATAAAACCGCCGTGGAAAGACATACCGCCTTCCCAGACTTTTAATAAATAGGCAGGGTTTTGTAATAGCTCGCCAAATTGATAAAACAGCACATAGCCGATACGACCGCCCAAAATGACACCAAGTGCACCATAAAAGACCAAATCGGACACCATATCGGTGGTCCAATTGTCACGTTTGCTGCTGCGATACCAAGCCAGACCAAAAGCGGCAGCAAATGCGAGCAAATACATCAAGCCATACCAGTGTACTTCTACTGGACCCAAGGACAGCGCTACAGGATTATACTGAGGATGAATTATCATAAGGGCATCATCATTATTGGTAATTAAATGCTGTCTATAATAGCAAAATTCATCCCTTGCGAACACTATGATAAATGTATGGTTTATTGAATGAATAGCAAAGCGCTAAAAAAACCGATAAGATGAAAAAAAGCGCATCAATTTCTAAGGAATTATCATGTCTGCTACCTTATCATCACGATCATTTTTGCACGATAAACGGTTAACTACCGCAGTTGATGTGCAATCGCCAAACCTTAAGCGAACCAGATTATCTTTATTGTGTATAGTCGCATCAGGCTTCAGTTTTTTTGTGCCAGTGACGGCGCAAGCAGCAACCAGTAGTATCGAACAAATTACCATTTATCAAGGCTTAGCCAGTGTCACGCGTGTACTGCCCATCAGTGGCACAGGTGAGCAGACGCTGGTTTTTTCCTGTCTTTCGCCTGCGATTGAACCCGACAGTATTAGTGTGCAAGCACTGGGCAATGTCAATATCGGTGAAGTCAGTATTCAAACTTTGAGTGGCGAGCAAGCAGCGCAGTGCCAGTATCAAGGGGCAGCTAATGTACAGACTCAGCAGAATAATCTAGCGGATATCAGTGCCGAATTGGAAGCCGCACGCCTGACCAAAGCCTATTTGCAAAACCTAA
Organism: Psychrobacter cryohalolentis K5; assembly: GCF_000013905.1. Taxonomy (NCBI): domain Bacteria; kingdom Pseudomonadati; phylum Pseudomonadota; class Gammaproteobacteria; order Moraxellales; family Moraxellaceae; genus Psychrobacter; species Psychrobacter cryohalolentis. The sequence continues at coordinate 2,840,315 of NC_007969.1, read as the reverse complement.
CCAAAGTCACGCAAATCACTACTACTGGTACCCTTGCCAATAATGCACGCGACTTAGAAACGCAAGCCGCCAGTATTAACAAAAAAATAGTAGAGCTACAAAAACGAGAAGCTCGTGCTAAAGACAACTTAAATCAGCTGGTCGCTGACAGTACTTCGTCAGTACAAAGTAATGTCACCCAAGTCAGTGTACGTACCGCTAGCCGTTCTGCTAGTAGTGTTAAATTACATTATCAAGTACGCGGTGCCAGCTGGGAGCCGACTTATCAAGCGCGTTTAAATACCGATAATAAACAACTCAACATCACCGCCTCTGCCATCATCGCCCAACAAACAGGCGAGAATTGGAACAACGTGCCCGTTATTTTGAGTACTGTCAATCCCAATCAAACGACGACCAGCCAGCTACCAAGAGTTGAACGTTTGTCATTATATGAAGAAGAGCAAGCTAAGTTGAGCCGTTATGCACAACCAATGATGGAAGCTGCTCCAGTGGTTGTTGTTTCTGTCAGCGACAGTTATGGCGGTGCAGGTGGTATGGCGCCGCTACCGAGTTTTACGGTTAGCAGCCAAAATAAAAACGGTATCACTGAGTATCGCTTGCCGCAGCGCGTGAGTATCCCCAGTGATGGCAGGCGCGTACGCACAGTGATAGATGAACAATCCGGCATCAGTAAGCTGTGGCTACGGAGTACACCAAGCATCGAAGCTGCCGCTTACTGGTATGCGTCTGCGCCGTTTTTGACGCCAGCTTGGGCAGATGGTTCATTGCAACTGTATCGCGACGATAACTATGTTGGTCAGTCGCGCTATGATTATCAGAGTCTAAAAGAGCAGGGGATTGGTTTTGGTGTTGATCCGAGCTTGCTTGTGAAACAGCTGGCTGATGAAGACAAAAAAGGCGATAAAGGCGTATTTAATCGTCAACAAACCAAAACCATCACTCAGGCTTATCAATTTACCAATCAGCACAATCGTAGTATGCGCATGCAAGTGTTAGGCGCAGAACCCTTGAGTAGCGATGACAGCATTAAAGTAACCGCGACGCATACACCAGCGATTAGCAAAAAAAATTGGAATGATAACAAAGGAATGGTAGCGTGGGAGTTCGATTTACCGAGTCAACAATCTCAAGTTGTGCAGTCGATCTATCAAATTAGCTATCCTGCGGATAAAAAATTAAGCACGAATTAATGTTAAATCAGAACCATATAATCGATTCAATTTAAAAAATACAATCCTGATGGGAATGCTGCTGGGATAAATTTTATGAAGCCTCTGGAGTGCGAAGCGCATAGCAAGCGAGGAAAATTTATCCCAGCATAACCCTATTTTGAACGAGCCTATTTTATATTGAAATGACTATATAACAATCATATAAAAGGAATTCTATGTGTATTGTCGCCATTGCTTGGCAGTTATTTGATGAGCTGCCTTTGGTTTTATTGTCCAATCGCGATGAGTTTTTACAGCGCCCCACAGAACCACTACATCAATGGGAAGATAAGCCCATTTTTGCAGGGCGCGATGCGCAAAGTGGCGGTACGTGGTTAGGAATTCATCAAGAGCAGCATGCTGACTTTTATAAGCAAAATGGTCGCTGGGCGGCAGTATTGAACTTTCGCGATGGTGTGCAGGCAAGTAATGATGAGCGCTCACGTGGTGAATTGGTCGCTGATTTTTTGACCAGTTGCTTAAGCCCGATGGAATTTGCACGGAAAATCAGTCTGCAAGAATATGCTGGGTTTAATTTGATTGTCGGCGATAGCAAGCAAGCGGTTGTCGTTAATAACCGTGGTCATGCACCAACACCCTTATATGGAGGCTTGCACGTATTCTCTAATGGTCAGCCAGAAGAGGGTTGGTTTAAGACAGAGCGTTTGCGTGGCAGGTTACGTCAAGAAATATTGCCATTAATTAGCGAAAATAGTGATTTTGAATACTGGCAAGACGCTGCTTTTAAGGTATTGTCCGATAATACTCAAGCACCAGAAGAAGAGTTACCAAATACTGGTATCGATATCAAAATAGAGCAATCGCTGTCTTCGATTTATATTGAAGGCGCCAATCTTACTGGCGTTGCTAGTAAGGAGACTACCAATAATGCCGTGCCAAGCTACGGTACAAGGACACAAAGTATTTTAACGTTACGGCGAAATACTATTAAAGATTCAGGCATTCAAGCTGAAATCGTCAGCCGTGAATGTACTCATTAGCTATTAAGAAAAATCCAGTGAAAAAAATACCGTTAGTAATATTAAATATCACTAACGGTATTTGTTATTGTGCTAATTGCATTAAAAATTGGTGACTTTATTCCACCAACAAATGGTTGTTTTGTTCCGGAATAATAAGCCCTTGTTGAAGCGGTAGCTCGGGCACCAATTCTTGCAAGGCGCGACGATATACGCTGCGTTTAAAGTGAATCACTTGTCCAAGTGGATACCAGTAGCTGACCCATTGCCAGTTATCAAACTCTGGTTTTCCCTCATCAAAGCGGATGTGTTGGGTATTTGGCTCATCTAAGCGTAGCAAAAACCATTTCTGTTTTTGCCCAATACATAAAGGGTACTGCCCATGACGCACATAGCGTTTTGGCAGACGATAACGCAACCAATCTTGCGTAACCGCTAGCAAATCGACATGACGCGGATGTAGACCGACCTCTTCCCAGAGCTCGCGATACATCGCATCCATCGGCGTCTCCCCACGGTCGATACCGCCTTGAGGGAACTGCCAAGCGTTGTGACCAATACGTTTTGCCCACAGAACTTGCCCTTGTGTATTTGCCAAGATGATGCCGACATTGGCGCGAAAGCCGTCTGCATCTATCATGACGTAACCTTTTAAAATGTTTAAAAATAGCTTATTTCAACAAGGCACAGTGACAGCAATCATAATTATTATAGGGTGATTGCTATCGATACTTTGGCAAAATAAGATTCATTACCATCATTAAACCAAGAAAAGAGCAAAATGTGTAACAGTATTTTGCTATAAAATGTTTCACAGCTTTAATGATTTAAAATCAAGAGGTTATATAAAGATATTTAAGCAGACTTTTGTATATTTTTTAGCTAAGTTATTTTGTTGTCAAAGTTTTTGCTTTAGTGTCTTATCGTTATAAGTGCTTACTTAATAATATAAGTAATAATACGAGTTTTTGATTCATTAATGCGGGTTTTAGCTTATGCTACACTAGTCATATTTTGCTTATCTTAATCAACGATAAAGTATTAAATCGATAAAGTTATTCTTATATATTGAACCAATAATATCGAACAAATAAGAACCTATTATTAAATAAAACAAGGAACATTAAAAATGTCAGAATCTAAAGCAAGTGTCACGTGGCAAGAAAACAAAGCTTTTATGGGCGTATCACCGTCAGGTCATAATGTACAAATCGATGCTGATAAAGAAAAAGGCGCCAGTCCAATGGAGCTGATTCTACTAGGGCTTGGAGGTTGTGCTAGCTATGATGTGGTGGCGATTTTGCAGAAATCGCGTCAAAATGTGACTGACGTACGTTGTGAGCTGACTGCTCAACGTGCCGAAACCGTACCGGCTGTCTATACTGATATTCATATGCATTTTGTCGTGACCGGTCAAGACGTCAAAGACAGCCAAGTAGAAAAAGCCATTAAATTATCTGCAGAAAAATACTGCTCAGCCAGTCGTATGTTGGTGCAAGGCGGGGTCAATGTGACGCATGACTTTGAAGTTATCGCAGGATAAAGGCGAGTATATTGATGAATTTATTCTTAGGATTGGTCTCTGATACTGCATCGTCAGCCATTTGGGCAATGGTAGTGGCAAGTCTGTTGCCATTAACAATGGCATTGACTGCAAAAATGCTCGGCGGCTTTAATTTGGCTGACAATGCCCATCCACGTGATTTTTTACAAGGTACGACGGGCGCTGCTGCACGTGCTAATGCCGCGCAGGAGAATAGCTATGAGACTTTACCGGTATTCTTAGCTGCAGTCTTGGCAGCGATGCTGTTTTTTGTGCCACAGCTGATTGTAAATACATTGGCTTGGCTATACGTGTTCATTCGCATTGGTTTTTGCGTGGCTTACATCACTAATTTGGCGATGTTCCGCTCTATCCTCTGGGGTCTTTCTATTGCCTGCTGTCTCATGCTCTTTTATTTAGCTATTCGAGTCAGTGTATAGTAGCAGCTGATTGAAAAAACTAATGCTTATAAGATAAAAGCAGCTAACGTTACTGTGCACTCATTTGTAGTGCGCTAATGATAGCTGCTTTATTTTTCTCTCTTTTAATACTGTCCCATAATATCTTCGCCTCGCTATAGCCTTTGGTGAGCATCGCTAACCATTGTTTATAACGACCGACCAATACAATGTCGCTTTTTGCCGTGCCTTGCAAAAATTTAATCTGATGCGCAATCAGGTCTTGCCATAACAATGTTGTTTCATTATTTAAAGTCTGACTATGTTCTCTATCAACCTGTGCAATTAAGTCGGGACGGGTAACTGCACCGCGACCCAACATCAAATGCTCTGTACCCGATTGCGTCATACAATTTTGTGCGTGCTCTGCATTCCATATTTCGCCATTGGCAATGACGGGAATATCAAGCGCATTAAAGCTTTGAATCTTGTCCCAATAGGCTGGCGGCTTATAGCCTTGGGTTTTGGTTCGTGCATGAACAGTTAGCCAATCAGCACCACTGTCTTTAATCGCGCCGCGAATATCATCCATGAGACTGGTATCGGTATAACCTAAACGAATTTTGGCTGAGACTGGAATGTCGGCAGGTACCGCTTGACGCACCGCGCTGATAATCTGATACATGGTTTCGGGTTCATCCAGTAATACCGAACCACCACGGTGGCTATTGACAGTTTTGGCAGGACAACCAAAGTTGATATCAATGGCAGGTGCACCAAGCGCACAGGCATATGCCGCATTGTCTGCCATGAGTTGCGCTTCACTACCGAGCAACTGGATATGAATCGGTGTGCCACAGGCAGTCTTGGCATCATGACGCAATTCTGGAACGTATTTATAGAATACATGCGCGGGTAAGACATGCTGAGTCACACGGATAAATTCGCTAACCGACCAATCATAAGGGCGACCCAAGTCTGATGCAATTTGCGTGAGGATTTGCCGCATTAACGGGTCGGTCAAACCTTCCATTGGTGCAAGGAGTCGGACAGGATTGGCAAATAGATTTTGTATTGTTTTCTGACGTATTTGAAGTTGCTGACTATTATTCATGCTTGTTGTTCACTGCTAAAAGGGTGCTATTAAAAGGTTGCCATAAAGAAAGATAGGCTAGAGGTTTAGAGTGGCAAATACAAAGATTGATTAAGTTAGGAAGATTAAGTATTACCAAAAATAACTTTTTTGCCTGTCTGTAAGCCTGATATCAAGTCTTTGATATTATGGATGTCCAAATTACTCTGCGCACGTGTACAAGCAACGTAGAGCAAACGCAATTCTTCTGGGCTTATCTTGACGGCATTGGTGGTGACATCATAATAAAAGTCATCGTCCAGCTGCACTTTTCCCCATTCGAGCCCTTTCGCCTTATGGGCAGTGGAGATGACATAGTCAGCATTCTCGATACTGGTGAGGCTGTTCACTGCTTGGCTCAGGACATTGGTGCCATGATCATCGACCAATTTCACCAGAGTTTTTAGATCACTGCCTTCATTAGTTTCAGAATACTCTTGAACGTCACCCCAATTATAAAAATACGCTAGCTCGGGCACGCCATACGCCGATTTGCCATTTTTTAAGTTTTCGGCGGCCTGACAAAATTTAAGCATACGATCGGTATCAGCTTGTAGCGCCACGCGGTGACCGAGCTTGAGTCCAGTCAATAGTTGCGACATCGCAGCAGCATTGGTGCGACATAGAATGGCGTCTTTTTTACTGTGTACCATGCCTTTGTCGGTGGAGGATTGCTTATTCGGATTGCCTTTTAACGGGACATCTTCTTGCAATGCTTTGAGTAAGGTGTTGGCAATTTCAGCAATCGGTTCGCCAAAGCGAAAAGACTGCGTCAATAATGTTTGCGGTAATGGCAACTTTTTCATTGCATTGACTGCGCCGCGCCATTCATAAATCTGCTGATGAGCGTCACCTACATAAATCACTTGCCGTGGCTGCTGGGTCAAGATTCCCATCATCAATGGATCGGCATCTTGGGCTTCATCAAACAAAATAAAATCCGCTGGAATGCTTGGCTTCGATAATGCCCAAAGCTTCAGATAAATATCATGCCCGATACCAGCAGGGTGACGTGCATCAATCGACTGTAGCCAGCGTTGCTCAACGGCAGGGTAGAGCATTTCACGCAACTGTTCGGCATCTGACTCATCGAGCCAGCTTGGAAATTCAATATGCCTTGGTGCAGGGTAGCTGGCATGCGTACTACAAAAACTGCTGACGGCGTCACTGACAAAACGCGATAATCGGGCTGGAGTCAGGGTAATATATTTGTTTATACCATCCATTTGCCGACGCACTTGGACGGGCTGCAAACCCAAATCATCACCCAGACGTTTGGGTGAAAAACGCGGCAACGACAGCTTAGCAGTGATATCACGGGCGACATGACGATAGGCAAGCGAATGAAAAGTGCGACATTCCACATGGGGTGGAAACTTTGAACGAGCGTCATTGGCAATTGTTTTGTTAAAAGCTAAATATAAGCCACGTCCACGCAAACGCTCACCAATCAGTTTTAAGGTCGTCGTTTTACCAGCACCCGCATACGCCACCACTTTAAATGACTTGTGGTCCATCGCCATGTTGAGCGCGCTCAGTTGCTCATCAGTGGGATCGCTCATATAAGCTGGCATAGATGCGGACATAAAAAATTACCTAAAAGAGTAAAACGGATCAAAAATGACGGGGGTAAAAAAAGCCACTGCATAGACAATGGCTGGCTCGTCATATGAAATTGCAAAATACTTGCAAGTGCACATGACAATAATAAAAAAACGGATAGAAAATAAAGGTACAAATAAGCTGGTTATATTAACAGATTAGCGCATTGGCTGTTTTTGGAATAAGTGTCTGATTAGTGATGTTATTCTTTATTTAACCCTGTATCGCTTGCTAAGGTAGGACTATGTTCTTCTTTAATTAAAATTTTTGCTAAAAATAATCCTAGCTCAAATAGTAGCCACATCGGAATGGCGAGCATCAACATCGACACCCCATCAGGCGGTGTAACGACCGCAGCAACGGCAAAACAGCCGACAATAATATAACGGCGTTTATCTTCTAAGCTCTGAATGGAGACGACACGAGTCAATATCAATAGCAAGGTGACGACTGGAATCTCAAAGGTTAAACCAAATACCATAAAGAGTTTGAGTGCAAAACTTAAATAACTGTCGATGTCGGTCATCGGCAAGACGTTCTGCGGCGCGAACATAATAAAGAATTTGAGAACGCCTTTAAGGACAATAAAATAAGAGAAAGCCACACCCGCATAAAATAAAAATATAGAGGACATTAAAACGGGAATGGCGATTTTTTTCTCTTTTTTATATAAACCGGGTGCGACAAACGACCAGATTTGATACAAAATGTAGGGCATTGCAAAGAATGCAGCGACAAAGACAGTCAGGCGTATCGGTGCCATAAAGTTAGAGGTGATATCCGTCGCGATCATCGTTGAGTTGGCAGGCAACTGGGCAACCAATGGGTTGGACAAAAAATCATAGAGCTCGCGTGAAAATCCGACCAAGGCTAAAAATATTACCAGTACCGCGACGCATATCTTTATGAGATGTCTACGTAGGTCAATTAAGTGCTCAGTAATGGGCATATCACCAAGTGAGCTTAGGATATCGCCAGAGTCCTCAGTATTGCTGTTGACATTACCATCAATGGTAGCTGTTGAAATATCGATATCTGAATCCGTGACTTTTTCTTGACGGCTTTTTTTACGTTTAAATAAGCCCACTAATGACTCTCCTGCTCATTAACAGAAGCCTGTTTAGGTAAAAGACTGTCTATATGGCTGTTTAGTAAGATATCGGCTTTATAATTTGGTAAGTAGGGCGGTTGCGGCAAACGACGCGCTTTATCATAAGCACCAAGACGAAACCACATGTTTTCCCATGGTCTAGTTGTGATGGTTTGAATCACTGGATTGGCGTTATCATTAAAGTCAGTTTTTAGACTGTCGTTATCACCTTGTGCCGATGGCTGCTCAGAGCTTTCTGGTTTCTCAGCCTGTCTATTATTATCGTAGGCATAGTCAAAGGATTTTGGACTCACTGGTCGATTATCATCATTCTCACTACTGCCTTGGCTACTTTGCCTTGGCTTAGCATCATCGACTAGATCACGTGATGCCTTTAAATGCTGGTTTTTCGAGGATTCAAACTCTTGCATACTGCCGCGCATTTCTGCCATTTCACGGCGCATTTCTGCTTCAGTCTGGCGAATTTTGGCCAGCTCTTTTTGCATTTGCTGGCGCGTCTCAGCTAAGTCAAGTTCCGCTTCGATTTCAGATTGCAAAGTAGAAACCGTGCGGCGAATTTTGGCATACCATTGCCCAGCGGTACGCGCCGCTTGGGGCAGCTTTTCTGGCCCCAAGACGATTAAGGCAATGACGCCAAAAAGCAATAATTCAGAAAACCCAATATCAAACATAATGTTTCGATGTCACTGTCTAGATGCTATACATTATGCGTGTCATCAACCTTAGTGGTTGTTGGGCGCTCTTCAGTGTGTGCGTTGCCATCATGGTCGAGCACCACTTGCTTTTTGGCATGTTCAGTATTTTCATCTTTGACGGCTTCTTTAAAACCTTTGACCGCGCCGCCCAAATCTTTACCAGCATTTCTCAGTTTGGAGGTGCCAAATACGACAACCACCACCACCAATAAAATCAGCCAATGCGTAATGGAAAAACTGCCCATAATGCTATCCTTATGTCTTGGTTTTCAGTCTTTATAGGAATACGTTGAGTGTATAGAATATTGTGATCGTACACAAAAGCTATCGACCGCTTATGCGAAGTGACACGTCACTATATTATAACCTGCTGTTATGACAAAAAGGTGAAAGCAACAATAATCAAACAGGGTAATGGCTAATCTTATAAAACGCTATCGAGCCGCCTTTTCATCAATACCTGAGAGACCAAAGCGTCGACCTAGCTCATTTAATACTGCCTCTGATTCGATATCGAACCAAGCCAAACCTACTAAAGTATGGAACCAAACATCAGCGACTTCATAGATAAGCTCATGACGCGCTTCGTCATATTGGGTTTTATCCGTATTTTCATTGCAATTAGCAAAGTCTTTGGCAGCGATGATGCTCTCTGTACTTTCTTCACCAACTTTTTCTAAGATTTTATTCAAACCCTTGGCGTATAAGCTTGCTACATATGAGCTATCGGCATCCGTATGCTTGCGCTCAGCCAATACACCGTCAAGCTGTTGCAAAATAGAGCGATTAGTAGTGTCATTGGTATTGGCATCTGAAGGGATTACATCGTGAGCCTGCGTCTCATTAGTTTTAGGAGTGGCTTTTTCTGCATCGCTTGAATGATAAATATCAGCAGGATCTTTTAATACCTTATCGACGGTTTGCCATGCAGGCGTTTGCCCTGATAAATCCAAACGCTGATAAAAACAAGACTCGCGCCCAGTATGACAAGCAATACCACCGACTTGAGTGACGCTAAGGACAATCACATCGGCGTCGCAATCTAGACGAATATCATGTACGCGTTGGGTATGTCCAGAGGATTCGCCCTTATGCCATAACTTGCCACGCGAACGCGAAAAATACACTGCCGTCTGCGTTTGTGCGGTTAATTGTAGGGATTCGGCATTCATCCAAGCCATCATCAAAATACGCCCTGACACATAATCTTGTGCAATTGCAGGAATCAAACCATCAGCATTAAAATTTACGGCAGCCAGCCAATCAGGTGAAGTCATAATCTTGTTGCCATCTTATAAGTAGAAAATAATAAAAAGTCGCTAAGTATTCGCTAAATAATAGTTATTCAGCCTATTTGTCATTCATGTAAGCGCTTTATCAACACGCAGTCTCTACTTAAACACAGCTTAAGCTGACATTCAATATGTTAAATCAGTAAATACAGCACAATTATACTCGAGCTGAATTTTGATACAGCAAGAATTGCAAATTAACAGTGTTTTTAATTCGCCTAGTTTGTTTTCATCTAGCTATCGCTTGTGGCTGCTCAGTTTTTGCTTCTAAGCGTGTGCTTTAAGTGGCTAATAACCAAGTTTTGAAAGACGAAAATAAGCAGCAAGGTATTTGTGATTAGAAAGAACAACATACGCTAAACAGCGTTAAAACTTTCCTTGGCAAAACAGCGCACGATCTGTTAAAATGTCGCCTCCCACCTCGAGGCAAATAGAGGTTTGGTGCCTGTTTTTACAGCCACTAATCATTATTGACTATTTGACGACCAGGTTCTAAAACAGAAAAAGAGGCAAATCATCATGAAAAATAAGATGAAAACCAGAAGCGGTGCAGCTAAACGCTTCAAAAAAACAGCGAACGGCTTTAAGCGTAAGCAAGCATTCAAAAGCCATATTTTGACCAAGAAATCACCTAAGCGTATTCGCCAGTTGCGTGGTCTTAAGTTGGTGCACAAGTCTGACGAAGCAGCAGTTCGTCGTATGTGCCCATACATTTAATAGGCTATCGTCATTTATCTTTAATTAAGCGCTGTTTAATGAATAGCGACTGAATTAAAAGTATATGACTTTGCAATTTGATAACGATGTCTATTATCTGATGACATCGTGATTCGTTTAATAATGATTAAAAATATCTTGGAGTAATTTATGGCCCGTGTAAAACGTGGTGTACAGGCGAATCGTCGTCACAAAAAAATCTTAAAGCGTGCAAAAGGCTACTACGGTGCCCGTTCACGTGTTTACCGCGTAGCGGTACAGGCAGTGACCAAAGCTGGTCAATATGCTTATCGTGACCGTCGCAACAAAAAACGTACTTTCCGTCGTCTTTGGATTGCACGTATCAATGCTGGTGCACGCTTAAACGGCTTAAGCTATAGCCGCTTTATCAATGGCATGAAAAAAGCTAACATTGCAATCGATCGTCGCGTACTTGCTGACATCGCTATGCATGATGCAGCGACTTTCACAGCGTTGGTTGAAAAAGCTAAAGCGGAACTAGCATAAATATTAACCTTCCTTTAGGTAGGCTGCTTTTTAAATCATTATTGATAAGTAGTTATCTACATGGATAGGAATAATATTGATTAATAGGTTGATATTAATAAAAGCTACCGCTGGTCGGTGGCTTTTTTTATATCACATTATCTGACTGCCTACTTTTAGTACCAGAATCACATACGCTGTTATAGGATAGCGTTTATCATCGTCTAAATATTCAAGCCATTCATATCATTGAAATTATCGTCACATGAATGGGTAAATGGTTTGCAATATTTGGTCAAATCCCTACAATTACCTATCACTATTATTAATAGTCCGTTTAAATCAGGAAGAATGCGTCTTATGACTACCCCTGCTGCTACCACCGATTTGTCGGCGCTACCGACCTTGTCCACAGAGCTAAGCGATCTTAATGAAGCTCAGCTAAATGAGTTGGCTAGTGCCGCTGAAGCCTTGATTCTACAAGTAACTGATGTGCGTGCGTTGCAAGATTTGCGGGTGCAATTGACCGGTAAAAAGAGTCCCTTAACTGGCTGGTCAAAGCAGATGGGTAAACTCAGCAGCGACGATAAAAAAACCTACGGCGGCTGGTTGCATCAAGTCCGTAGCCGTATTCAAGATGCGTTGACAGAGCAGCAGCAGCAGCTAGAAGTGGCTGCACTAAATGCCAAGCTTGCAAGCGAGAGCATTGATATCACCTTGCCTGCTCGCGGTGGTCAAAAAGGTCATTTGCATCCTGTGACCATGATTACCCAGCGTATGCAGCAGTATTTTATACAAGCGGGTTTTAATGTAGCCACTGGTCCTGAAGTTGAGAGCGATTACTATAACTTTGAAGCGCTTAATATTCCGTTGCATCATCCAGCACGGGCGATGCACGATACCTTCTATTTTGATGCGCATTATTTACTGCGTACGCATACCAGTCCCGTGCAAATTCGCACCATGGAAAAGAATGAGCCGCCGATTCGTATTATTTGTCCCGGTCGCGTCTATCGTAATGACTCGGACCAAACCCATTCGCCGATGTTCCATCAGCTAGAAGGTTTAATGGTTACCGAGTCGAGCACTTTTGCTGAGCTAAAAGGCTTGATTAGTGAGTTCTTGGAAGCGTTTTTTGCCAAAGAGCTAACCGTACGTTTCCGCCCGTCATTTTTCCCATTTACCGAGCCGTCAGCTGAAGTTGATATCCTCGATGATAATGGTAAATGGCTTGAGGTCATGGGCTGCGGTATGGTACATCCACAAGTGCTGACCAACTGCGGTATTGATGCCGAAAAATATACTGGTTTTGCCTTTGGTATGGGTATTGAGCGCTTTGCGATGCTGTACTACGGTATCGATGATTTGCGCCTGTTTTTCCAAAACGACGTACGCTTCTTAAAGCAGTTTGGCTAGAGTGCTCTTTATTTATATAAAAAGTGCTCCTTGTTAATATAACAAGTTAATGTGCCAACCTTTACTTCAAAATATTTATTATAAAATTCTGATCCGAGATACTTATGAAAATTAGCGAACAGTGGCTACGTCAATGGGTAAACCCCAACAATAGCAGTGAGCAATTGGCTGAACAACTCACGATGGCAGGGCTAGAGATTGATGATCGCTTTGCAGTCGCCCGTGCCTTCAGTGGTGTGGTCGTTGGTGAAGTTATCAGCGTTGAGCAGCATCCAGATGCCGATAAATTACGTGTCACACAGGTCAATATTGGTGCAGCTGAGCCGTTACAAATCGTTTGCGGTGCACCCAATGTGACTATTGGTATGAAAGTGCCTGTTGCGACTGTTGGTGCAGTTTTGCCAAGTGATGACAAAAAAGGCTTCACAATTAAAAATGGCAACCTACGCGGTGTCGATTCTAACGGTATGCTCTGTGGCGCTTCTGAAATTGATTTAACCGACAGCATCGATGGTTTACTTGAGCTGCCAGCAGATGCGCCAATTGGTATGGATATCCGTGAATATCTGGGCTTAGACAATCAAATATTGGATATTTCTATCACCCCAAACCGTGGTGATTGTTTTAGCGTACGTGGTATTGCGCGCGAGATATCCGTCATTAACGATTTGCCGTTACAAATGCCAAATATCCCTGATAATATCGATTTCACTCAAAACGAAGTGATGCCAGCTGTAACAGTCAGTGCTGTAGAAGCTTGTCCACGCTACCTTTTACAGTCGATAAGCAATATCGATCGTAGTATCGATACGCCAAAGTGGATGCAAGATGCGCTGGTTCAGTCAGGACTACGCTCGCACAACTTTTTGGTTGATGTGACCAACTATGTCTTGATGGAATTGGGTCAGCCGCTACATGCTTTTGATGCTGATACTATCAAGGGCGATATCGTTGTGCGTTTGGCACAGTCTGAAGAAACGATTACTTTGTTGAATGAGCAAACTATTACCTTAACCGGTGATGAATTGGTCATTGCTGATGATAAAGGCGCACTTGCACTTGCCGGAATTATGGGCGGTCAACGCAGTAGTGTGACTGATAGCACCACCAATATTGTGTTAGAGAGCGCATTCTTTAATCCATTGGCTATCGCTGCACGCGCACGCCGTTTTGGTCTGCATACTGATGCCTCACAACGCTTTGAGCGTGGGGTAGACTTTGAATTGCCAGCGCTTGCTTTAGCGCGTGCTGTTGATTTGATTACCAGTGTAACGAATTCTCAAGCGGGGCAAATAATCACAGTCGAAAGTAGCAAGCATTTACCGGCTCGTGCACCTATTACACTGCCGATTACTAAAGTCCGTGATGTCATCGGTATTGAGATTGAGCCTGCAGTCATGGTACGTATCTTGACTCAATTAGGCTTTAAGGTAGAGCAGCAAGCAGATAGCCTGATTTGCATGCCGCCATCGTATCGCTTTGACATGAGCATTAAAGAAGATTTGATCGAAGAGATTGCTCGTATCTATGGCTATGACAATATTCCAAGCGTCTTGCCGCACCTGCAAGTCAGCATGGATTATGACGATACCGCAGATTTGACGCATGAGATGAAGCTTTCGCTAGTCGATAATGGCTATATGGAAGCAATTAGCTTTAGCTTTAGTGACGCAAAAATAGAAGCCTTGCTTGATGATGAAGCATTGGGCGAAGTGTTGGCATTGGCCAATCCTATCTCTAGTGACTTAGCCGTGATGCGCCGTACTTTGCTATCAAGCTTATTGCCTTGTGTACAATATAATTTAAATCGTCAGCAGCCGCGAGTGCGTTTCTTTGAAACAGGGCTTAGCTTTGTTGGTCAAAGTATTAGCGAGTTGGTGCAAACGCCAAGTATTGCATTGGTAGCAGTCGGAGATATTTGGGACGAGCAAGCGTATCAAAACCGTGCATTAGACTTTTATGATCTTAAGCATGATATTGAGCAGTTATTACCTGCACAAATGGATAGTGCGCGTATCCGCTATGAGCGTAGTGAGCTAGCTTTCTTGCATCCGGGTCAAAGTGCCAAGCTTTATATCGATGATCAGTATGTCGGTTGGTTGGGTCAACTGCATCCTAATACCGCTAAACAGTTGGATCTGCCAGCTACGTGGGTTGCGCAGTTGTCATTGGCACCGTTACTAACGCTTGCTCGTGAACAGCATGCCATCACCACTCCAAGCAAATTCCCGCAAGTACGCCGCGATATTGCTATATTAGTAGACAGCGATATCAGCCTTCAAACACTAGAGTCAACTATACGTAAGGCATCAGGTGCACTCTTGACTGATCTTTGGCTGTTTGATGTATACCAAGGCGAAAAAGTGCCAGCAGGTCAACGCTCATTAGCATTTGCCTTGATATGGCAAGATAAAATGCAAACCTTATCGGATGACGCTGTAAAAACGGTCACTGATAAAGTGGTACAAGCATTAACGGTTGAGCATTCAGCACAGCTACGTGACAGCTAACCTCTAATCGAAAAAGACAAATACTCTATAGCCTCAATATAAATGAGGCTATGGATTTTTGCTATTTATAAAAATTATTAACTGATAGAAGATTTTATTCATAGAGTAAGTTAAGTAGTTATTAATAAAGGATTTTAATGCAGACTTTATTAAAAAGACGCACAAAAACCTTTATAATAGCTAACACTAATTCTCATACCGCTAAACCATGATATTCGACATCACGACATAGCATAGGAGTCGTACTGTGAGCACCTTAACCAAATCTGACATGATTGAGCATTTGATGAATCATCTAAACCTAACGCGCCAAGAAGGTCGCTGTTTGGTAGAGAATTTTTTTGACGAACTGTCAGAGAGTTTGATTGATGGCAAAGAGGTCAAGCTTTCAGGCTTTGGCAACTTTGAGCTTAAAGACAAAAATAGTCGCCCAGGACGCAACCCTAAGACAGGGGAGCCCGTCGCGGTATCAGCGCGCCGCGTTGTGACCTTTAAAACAGGACAAAAATTCCGTCAACAGGTCGATGAGCGCCTATTTGACCAATAATAGTAGTGAGTAAGATTAAAAGTGATGGTTCGCAGTTGTCTATTAAATCGACTGTTATAGCCATCATTTTTTTATGCGACATTGTCTCAGTTATATAAAACATAAATTGCAGGCATAAAAAAAGAGAGCATAAGCTCTCTTTTTTTTAGTACAGTATTTTTATTTATAAAAATAAAAATTACTGAGCTGGTTGCTCAACTACAACTTCGTCAGCTGCGTCTACAGCTGGAGTTTCGCTAGCTACGTCAACGCTAGTAGTAGTACCGTCTACAGGTACTTCAGCATCGATTTCGTCAGTAGCAGTAGCAAGTTGTGCATCAGCGATATCAGCTTCAGCGCCAGCAACAGCAGCTTCTGCTTCAGCAGGAACAGCTTCGCCTTCAGCAGCAGCTTCGTCTAATTGCTCAGAAGCATCAGTTACTTCTTCTTGAGCGTCAGATAAATCTTCAGCAGCGTTTTCTTTGTTGCTATCACAGGCAGTTAAGCCCATAGTTGCAGTCATGATACCAGCTAGAGCAAGTAATTTTAAGTTCATAAGGTTTTCTCCGGGATAATTAAATGAGCAGTAGCAGCAAAAAAGGTTGAACATCCGAGATGTCTCAGATATTCAACTAGTCTTAGTCACAGCTACTCAGCTTCCACGCATTCTATATGATTTCTTTCTGCATAGAAAGAGGTTGTACAATTAAGTTACAATAAAATTGTAAATAGGGTTTTATTTTACTTATTTTACATAATTATCCATACAAAAAGTCAAATTAATCGACGTATAATCAACGACATCTGCTTATTGCAGAGAAATTTCTTATGTCTGGTACTTTGTATCTGTTTGCGCTATTTATGACAGCATAATAAAGAAGATAGCGGATACATAAGTAATGCTAAATGGTAGTCATAATAACTGGCTGTAAATATAAAAAAGCGCTAAGTGTTTTAAAGCAGTTTGTAGTCTGTGGCAGATTAAATTAGCAAAGGTTATCAAGATATGACATCAAAGGATTGAGCTAAAAACTATATAACATGAATCATGATCGATATGAGTGGCATAAGATATCGTATTTTTTGGGAGAAGGATTATGAAATGGCAAGGCAGACGTGGCAGTACTAATGTGCGTACTAGTAGTGGTGGCGGTAAGCTAATGGGCGGCGGTATCGGCGGTATCATTATTGCTGGTATTTTATGGCTAGTGTTTGGGGTAAATCCCATGACCGCATTGCAAACAGGTCAAGAGGTCGCAGGCGGTGGTAATACATCTACTGAACCAGCTACCAGTGACGATCGGGATACACAGTTTGTCAAAGTTGTCTTGGCAGATACTGAAGAGGTTTGGCATCAAATATTCAATGAGGGGGGTAGTACATATAAAGAGCCGTCACTGATTTTGTTTAATGGGCAAGTCAGTTCTGCTTGTGGTAGTGCCAGTTCAGCGACTGGTCCTTTTTATTGCCCAGGTGATCAAACGGTCTATTTAGATACGTCGTTTTTCGTAGAGATGCGTCAAAAGCTTGGTATCTCTGGTGATATCCAAAACTCCGGGGATAGTGACAATCAGAACAAAGCGGGCGATTTTGCCCAAGCCTATGTGATCTCCCATGAAGTAGGTCACCATGTACAGACTTTGCTTGGTATTACTCAGCAAGTAAATGAGGCCAGCCGTCAAGTGACTCGGGCACAAGCAAATAAATTGTCTGTCCTACAAGAGCTACAAGCTGATTGCTTTGCTGGTGTTTGGGCGCAGCGCAATCAAGAGCGCGTACAGTTTTTAGAAGCAGGTGATATCGACGAAGCTATCAATGCTGCTGGTCAGATTGGTGATGATCGCTTAGCACGTGCAGGAGGCGGGGCGGTAGTACCTGATAACTTTACTCATGGTACTAGCCAACAGCGTGTAGAGTGGTTTACGCGCGGTCTAGAGAGCGGTAATGTGCAAACTTGTGATACGTTTAGCGGTGCTTTATAGCACTGATTATTATAAAACCAGTTATATTGATTGGTATAGTTAAAATATCTCAAAAACGCTACAGTGCTGCTGGTATAAATTTTTTGCAGCCTCTGTCTGCATAGGCACAGCAAGCAAGAAAAATTAATATCAGCAGCACTTGATGTATTGATATTACTTTTCCCTGACTATAGTAATGGTTAGACACAAAAAAGCCTGCAATTGATTGCAGGCTTTTTTGTCAGCTAGTTGGCTAGGTAATATCTTTCATTAAAATATATGCGCCAAAAGAGCTGCCCAAAACTGATTATCTGGTTTGATCATAGATATAACCACCAGCGCCGCCAATAGCAGCACCAGCGATTGCACCACGAGCGATATCTTTGCTATCGCCTTTACTTTTGATCAGTGCACCGGCAGCAGCGCCAGCAGTGGCAGCTTTAGCTGTATTACTTAGACCAGTGCTATATCCGTTAGTAGCACAGCCACCCATAATAAGAGCAGAGCTAGTTAGAGCCGTCATTGCGATAGTTTTAGCAAGTTTCATAATATCACCTATTAAATCGTCAAGTTTAAAATACTAAGTATACAGTATATATTTCAGTATGTTCTTAACCCTTATAGTAGCCCTTATATATAAATCTGGTCGTAGTAAAAACGCTAAGCTTTGCAAGTAAGCTGTAAATTATGTTGCCTCACTGTGTCATTGGTAGTGCCTTTGCTTAGGGTTATTGTATTTATCCTGATAGTAAGCTAACTGTTCTCGACGCGAATTATTCCCAATGATAGAGCCAATAGTAATAAAAACAAAAAGACCGCCTTATAGGCAGCCTTTATGAGTAAAACGTCAATTATTTATATAACTCTATTGTCGTAAAAGATTTAAAATCAATTTTGTGATTTACGCTTCATTTGCTCAAAAAATTCATCATTGGTTTTGGCTTCTTTTAAGCGGTCCAATAAGAACTCAGTTGCTTGTACACCATCCATCGGCTGTAGCAATTTACGCAGGATCCAAACTTTACGCAGCTTATCTTCATCAAGCAGACGTTCTTCACGGCGTGTACCCGATTTTTTGATATTAATGGCAGGGAAGACACGCTTTTCTGCCAGATCACGCTCAAGGGTAATCTCTTGGTTACCGGTACCTTTGAATTCTTCAAAGATAACGCTGTCCATTTTACTACCAGTATCAATAAGGGCACTGGCGATAATGGTCAAGCTGCCGCCTTCTTCAATATTACGAGCAGCACCAAAGAATCGTTTTGGGCGCTCTAACGCATTGGCATCCAAACCACCGGTCAACACTTTACCTGATGAAGGAATAACGGTGTTATAGGCGCGGGCAAGACGGGTAATCGAGTCAAGCAGAATGACCACGTCTTGCTTGTGCTCAACCAAGCGCTTGGCTTTTTCAATGACCATTTCAGCCACTTGTACATGGCGCTGTGGCGGCTCATCGAAAGTTGAGGCAACCACTTCACCGCGTACAGTACGTTCCATCTCGGTGACTTCTTCTGGACGCTCATCAATCAGCAGCACAATGAGGTAGCATTCAGGATTATTACGAGTGATCGATTGTGCTATTGACTGTAGCAGCATCGTTTTACCCGCTTTGGGCGGTGCCACAATAATAGAGCGCTGACCTTTACCAATCGGTGCGATCAGGTCGATAATACGACCAGTCAAATCTTCAGTCGTACCGTTACCTAGCTCAAGTTTTAGCTGCTCAGTTGGAAATAATGGCGTTAAGTTTTCAAAGATAAGCTTATGACGTGAGCGGTCTGGCGTATCAAAGTTGATTTCACCGACTTTTAATAGTGCAAAATAACGCTCAGAGTCTTTTGGTGGACGAATCGTGCCTGCGATACTGTCGCCAGTTTTTAGACTGAAACGGCGAATTTGGCTTGGGCTGACATAGATATCATCAGGACCTGCTAAATAAGAGCCTTCAGATGAGCGCAAAAAACCAAAACCGTCAGGGAGCACTTCAAGCACACCATCACCATAGATGGCCTCACCGTTACGGGCATGAGTTTTTAGAATGGCAAAGATAATGTCTTGTTTACGGCTACGTGCCATATTATCAAGACCCATCTCTTTAGCGATGGCCAGTAGCTCAGCGATTGATTTTTTCTTTAATTCAGTAAGATTCATAGATAGGTCGTTAGCAGTTGATAAGATGAGAGATGCCATTATTCATAAATCACGACAGTGATTAAAACAATGTTATTAGGGCGATAGAGGGTATATATACAGAGTTAAAATTTATGTAGTTTTGATTTTATGTGTCAGTTTATGAGCTTGTCGCAAGAGAGGCAGACAAGTTATAAAAGGTGAAGATAAAGAAATCTACATAAGAGTCTGCGTCAAAAACTCAATATCAGTCATTGTGTTTAGTCATTCGGTCAGTAGTGGTATTTAATAATGACGATGGTGTTTTTGTTGATAAACACGAGGAGAATAGCGACAAGATATTTAGGAGAGCCATTAGTGTTCTCTTATCAGCAGACTATACGGGCTTAAAGATAGTATTGTCAATAATTTTTGCCAAAAAAGTAAAGTAATCTAGCTTTTTGCTCATAAAATCAACAAAAAAGCCACTATCTGTATCAGATAATGGCTTTGATGTTTACGATGCTTTCAGCGCTTTTACTAAGAATGACCAAAGCAAGCATGCGTTAATTTATAGATGCTTATCTAATACTTTTGCCAATTCAGCTTTTGGCTGTAAGCCCATGACTGAATCCACTTTTTCGCCACCTTTAAATACGAATAGGGTAGGAATGTTGCGGATACCAAAACGGCTTGCCGCTTGTGGGTTGTTATCAACGTCAACTTTAACGATTTTAACTTTACCTTGGTACTCAGTCGCTAAATCTTCTAAAATAGGTGCGATTGCTTTACAAGGACCACACCATGTTGCCCAAAAATCAACTAATACTGGCACGTCAGATTGTAAGACGTCTTGGTCAAAGTTGGCATCAGTGGTATTAACAATAAGGTCTGACATAATTTTTCTCTCTTGTTTTATTATATGTATCACCATTTATCGATAAAACAATAAATGTCATACCAAAATGATGACCAGCTAACGAATGTTAAGAATGTGTATAAATCTGCCATTATATTAACATGTTTGCCTAAAGTTGACAGACGTAGACTGGTTAAATTGTTTAACAATTACGATTAGCACAATAAATCGACACATAAGGATACAGGGTTGGCTTTTATCTGTTACCTACTGTATTGATTTTTGCTTTTAACTGCTCATTAAGATTATTTGCATTTTGATTCTATAACGGATTCTGATTTTTATATCCGAACTGATTAATATAAGTCCATTCATATAAGTAGCCCACATTTATGCCCTTTACAGATGAAAAAATCGATGCCCTTAATGCTGAAGAAAAAACCCGTTCGCCTGATTTTTTTCAAACATTTGCAAAAAAAGTTACCGTCTATGAAGATGAAGATATCTGGGTAGTCGATAAGCCAGCAGGACTATTGAGTGTCGACGGTAAGAGCTTAAAAGTAAGCTTGCTAGCTCGCCTTGAACGTGCCAATCCTGCCGTCAAACTGATTCATCGCCTCGATATGGATACCTCTGGCCTGCTTATTTTCGCCAAAAATGCAGCGGCACAAACCAATATTAGTAAGCAGTTCATCGACCGACTACCGCAAAAAAATTATCAAGCACGAGTGTTTGGTCAATGGGACAGCGTTGGCGCTACTGGCAAGATATCGGTACCAGTACGCTATGAGCCTGCAACCAAACCGCGTCATATCGTCGATCCTAACTGGTCAAAACATGCGCTGACTTTATATGAAATATTGGCGCATGAAGAATGTGATGGTCAAATAGTAACTCGCGTCCTATTAAAACCAGTCACTGGTCGTAGTCATCAGCTGCGCGTCCATATGGTACATATCGGACATGTGATGATTGGTGACCCGATTTATGCAGAAGGTATTGCATTGGATATTGCGCCAAGACTAAATCTACATGCACAGCAACTGCGCCTAAAACATCCAACGCTTGGAGCGTGGATGGACTGGGAAAGTCCAACGCCTTTTTAGTATTTTTAAAATAAACTAAAATCTAGTATTGTTGCAAATTACTAGATAAAGTTGCTAGGTAAAGCTGCTATGGAAAATTAGTAAGGCATCCTGCGCTCTAATAGGTCAGCCAACTTGCAAAAACAAGGATTGTATTATGCTTAATATGACTACTGCCAAGCAGGCGCTTAAGAAGCGCTTTAAAGCTAAACCTTATTCATCAGATGCTCCTGCAGATTATGAGGTACTGATTATTGGTGCGGGTATCGCAGGCATCAGCATGGCTTGCCATTTGCAGCAGCAGAGCTCGCAAAAAAGTCATCGAAGTCTTTTTGATAGTAAAAGCGTTAAGCAGAAAAAACGCCTCAAACTTAATAGCCAACGATTTTTAATCGTAGAAAAACGTGAGGATTTGGGCGGTACATGGGATTTGTTTACCTATCCTGGTATTCGTTCTGACTCGGATGCGCTGACTTTTGGCTATAATTTCCGTCCGTGGTTGGATCATAAGATGCTTGCAAAAGGTGCAGACATTAAAAGCTATATTGCTGATACAGCACGCGAGTTTAAAGTGGTAGAGCATATTCGCTATCAGCATGAAGTACAGCAGTTATCATGGTCAAGCGACAGTCAGCAATGGACGGCGATGATTAAAAATCATGCTACCAGTGAAGTATTGAGCTTAACGGCAAACTTTGTCGTTGGAGCGACCGGTTATTATGACTATGAAACTGGTTATAGACCACATTTTAAAAATGAAGAAAATTTCAAAGGTGAAATAGTCCACCCGCAGCATTGGCAAGAAACACAATACGACGATAAAAAGGTCGTCGTCATTGGTAGTGGCGCGACGGCGATGACACTGATACCGGCATTGGTCGATGAAAGTAGTAAACAATGTGCCCGTCATGTCACCATGCTGCAACGCTCACCGACGTATGTTGCAAGCGTACCAGGCGATGATAATGCGCTTGACTGGCTATCAGGTAAATTCTCACCTTTATCAAAAGCACAGGCGTACACCTTGTTGCGTACGCGCAATGTGATGTTTCAACAAGGTGTTTATCGGGTGGCGATTTATGCGCCAAAGATGATGAAAGCGCTATTAAACCATAAAGTTAGAAAAGAGCTTAAAGGTAGTGGCGTGGATGTTGCCCATTTTAAGCCGGCTTATAATCCTTGGGAAGAGCGTTTGTGTGCGGTACCTGATAGCGATTTGTTTCAAGCTTTGCATAGCAAGTGCGCTGAAGTGGTAACCGATAGCATAAGCCAGTTTACCTCAACGGGTATTGCATTAGCATCAGGCAAGCATTTGGACGCAGATATCATCGTTACTGCGACGGGTCTAAAATTACAGATGCTAGGCGGTGCAGCTTTATATGTCGATGGGGAGTCGATCGATGTAGGCGCACGAATGACCTACAAAGCAGTGATGCTTGAGGGTGTACCAAATATGGCAATCATGTTTGGCTATACCAACGCGTCTTGGACATTGAAGATTGATTTGGCCTGTCAGTATGTGCTGCGTTTACTGAGTTATATGAATAAAGAAGGATACAAAACAGTATGTGCGCAGGCTGAGACTGAGCACGAAAAAGTGAAAACGCAGGCAGATACGGTACTTGGGGCACTATCAGCAGGGTATGTCAGCCGTGCCAAGGATGAGCTGCCAAAACAAGGTGATCGCTATCCTTGGCGGGTGAACAACAACTATGTCACCGATCGCATCATGCTCAAATACCGTAAAATCAAAGATGAGTGGCTACAGTTTAATCGTTAGAATTTGCTAATTATTAATATTACTGAGCTTGATTGATAAAATCACTGACTTGTTTACTAAGCATTTGCCATAAGGTTTCTTGCGCGCTTTTGCTGCCCCACGCATTGTGCGGACTAAATATCACGCGTGGATGCTCACCAAGAGCCAGTAAAGGATCATTGGCAGCTATGGGTTCTTGCTCAAAAACGTCGCTGCCATACCCTAAAATCTGCTCATTGTTAATGGCATCAGCAAGCGCTTGGCTATCCACAATACCACCACGAGCGACGTTGACAAGTAGAGGTTTTTTAGTCATTTTGGCCAAGGTGTCTGCATTAATAAGGTGCTGAGTTTTCTCATTTAACGGGCAATGCAAGCTCAGTACATCGGACTGCGCCAGTACGTCTTCAAACGCTGTATAGTCATCATTACGCGGCATACGCCCTTGGTGCTCCGCCCACAATACCGTCATGCCAAAAGCACGCGCAATATCAGTGACACGTTTGCCAATGGTACCAATGCCAATAATACCCAGCGTTTTATTTTCCAAATCTATAAGCGGGATATCAAGTAGGCAAAAATTACCATTATCTGCCCACGTGCCATCGGTGACTTTATTATGATAATGCAGACCGGCACGCATGGCATTTAGCATCAGCATAAAGGTATGCTCAGGCACGCTTTTCACCGCGTAACCGGCGACGTTATAGAGCGCGATATTATGCTCAGCACAAGCATCTTGGTCAACGTTATTCATACCCGTAGCGGTCAGTTGAATAAGTTTTAGCTTTGGCAAATTAGCAATCGCTTCGGCATTGATTTGCACTTTATTAGTAAAAATAATATCGGCGTCTTTGCAGCGCTCAATGATCAGTGCTTGAGGCGTATCATCGTAAGTAATGTAATCAGTAACGCCAGCGGGTGCTGGCAAATCGACGTTATCAGAAAAAGTGCCTTTATCTAAAAAAACCGCTTGCATGATGATTCCTTATCTCGTTGTTATCGTAAATAGGTTTTGTTTATTATCGGCTTAATGTAGCACGTTGCTGCATTTAGTCAAAAAACATGTCAAAAAGCGCAAAGCAAAAACCTCTACTTCAAGCTGAAATAGAGGTTTTATTTATTGAGACACTCGTTTCTTGCGCTTACTTATTTTTTTGCGCTTATAAAGAAAAACGCTTACGCAA
Source organism: Psychrobacter cryohalolentis K5 (assembly GCF_000013905.1). Taxonomy (NCBI): domain Bacteria; kingdom Pseudomonadati; phylum Pseudomonadota; class Gammaproteobacteria; order Moraxellales; family Moraxellaceae; genus Psychrobacter; species Psychrobacter cryohalolentis. Next base: position 2,815,727 of record NC_007969.1, on the reverse strand, counting down.
TTTACCGATCAGACTACGTACACGACTGCTCAAGTCAATGCGCACATCGTTTTCAGGATCGTGCTCGACTTCATAACGTTTGACCAATTCAGGGCTGGCTTTTAGTTTTGCATGGTGCTGGAATGCACGATTGACACTAATTTCAAGGAGGCTTGCGCGCATTGGTTTTGGTAAGCAGCGATAAACCTGACCTTTATTAATCAAATCAATCAGCAAGCCAGCATCTTGAAATTCGGTCTGTACCAAGACCACCAGATGCGGCGCATCTTGCTTTAGGGTAAAGATAATCGGCGCGATATTTTCGCCACTGACATTGATGTCGGTAATACAAACACCGATATCTTCGTTCGCTAAATAATCGTAAGCTTCCTCTAAACCTTGGGCGTGCAGCACTTTATAGTTATTAGAGAATTGCTTACGTATTTGCTCGATCAACTCATTGGTCTCATCAATGACCAATAGCGTTTGCTTGTTGCCTGAGCTGTCAAATTGCTCAGCGTTTTCGTCTGGGTTATAAGTCAAAGCGATTTCAGTGGCGCGTCCGACGACAGCGAGCAGTTCTTCAGATTTACATGGCTTGGTTAAATAACGGTAAATTTCACCATCATTAATAGAGCCAATAATCGCGTTTAAATCAGCATAGCCGGTTAATAATATACGCATGGTAGAAGGTGATACGTCTTTTACTTCGCGCAAGATATCAACGCCAACCCGCTCAGGCATACGTTGGTCACTGACTGCAACGTGTACATGGTTGTTTTTGATATAGTCGATGTATTCAGTCGGGTCAGTGGTAATAAAAACGTCATGCGTTTTACGAAACAACAGTTTCATCGAACGTAAAATACGTTGTTCATCGTCAATAAAAGCCAGCTTCGGTTTCGCTTCAACCCCTAACTCAGCGGTACTGATGTTATTACTGGTGTCATTTTCTAATTCATTCATGATGATATCCTTATGATGAATAACAGTGATATAGTTTTATATAATCATTAAAATAGCAATTAAAATAACAACAGAACCTAGCGATTATGCCGCTAGGCTTTTTTCTGTCAGATCATTATTAATGGGTAGCGTTAAGGTAAAGGTTGTGCCAACGCCTACAGTCGATACGGCTTTAATGTCGCCATTATGCTGCTCCATAATCTGCTGACTGATTGCCATACCAAGACCAGTACCTTCGCCTGCGCCTTTAGTGGTAAAGAACGGCTCAAATATCTGACTGAGCACTTCTGAGCTCATGCCTTTACCGTTATCAATGACATCAACATAAACATTGCTGTCATCGGCACGGGTGCGCACTTCGATTTTGCCATCAGATTTTTCGCCCATGGCTTGCGCGGCGTTATTAAGCAAGTTCACCAAGACTTGGTTAATCTGTGACGGTGAGCATTTAATTTCAGGTGTCGGCGCAAAATCAGTGACAATCTCTTGATGTCTGATAGAGTTACCCGCGATTTTCAGCGAGGCTTCGATACATTCGCGCACATCAATGGTCTTCACTTTTGACTCATCAAGACGGGCAAAGTTACGAAGATTAAGCACCATCTCGGTGATTTGCTCGACGCCAAATAGCGAGTCTTTAATCAGCTCTTTTAGCTCAGCGGACAAATCATCTTCTTGGATTTCATCAGACGCACGGACGATATCTGCCAATAGCTTGTCAATTTTGCCATCAGCAGCGGCATCAGTTTTAACGGCTTTTAACCCTTGTACCAGTTCAATCAGCTCTTCGTATTGCTCAGTTAGCTGTCCGATAATTTCAAGGTTATTTTGCACATAAGATAATGGCGTATTTACTTCATGAGCAACACCAGCAACCATTTGACCTAACGTCGCCATTTTTTCTGAACGAATCAATTGCAGCTGTGAGTTTTTCAGCTCTTTTAGCGTATCTTGCAGCTCAGCAGTACGTTCTTCTACTTTAATTTCTAGCTGCTGATTGATATTGGCAAGCTTACCTTCGTTAGATTGGATACGATCTAATAGGTCGTTAATAGAGCCGTTTACCAGTCCAATCTCGTTGCGACCTGTCTTAAATTTAACTGAGCTTAGCTTGTTGTACTGCTTGTTATTAATGATGTTTTCTGCGAGAGAAATTTTATCAGTGGTTTCTTTCAATGGCTTGAATGCTAAGAAAGTTAGCATAAAGTAGATAATACCAGCGGTGATAAGGAGCGCTAACGCAATCCAGTTAATCAAGTTTTCACTTAAATTGTCGGCAATGGCGTTAATCTCAGCATCAGGTTGGACAACGATAAGTTTCCAATAGGTTTCAGGAATCTCAAAGACATAGGCTTGACTGCCGTTATAAAAGTTATCATTGGTCAGCTCAAAGCTTTGTAGCAAGCGACTATCCATAGCATTTTGCTTGTTTTCACCGTTATTTAGGTAAGCAGCATAGTTGACCAAATAATAACCTTTGGAATCACCTGTTTCTGCTTTATCAATTGTATTCAATACTTGCTGAACTTGCGGTGACACGCTAGCTGCAACTTGCTCGATAATCTCGTTACGCTGAGTTTCCAAGAAGTTTAATACCGGATTCCAAGCAGGGTCAGAGTTGATAACTTGTTTGATATCAAGTGGTGTACCGGTTGCTTCATCAATATAGCTTAAGCGTTCAGGGTTAGATGAGGCGATTACCTTATCACTGTTATCTAATAATAAAATGTAGCCTGAACCAGAGCTCTCACTCAACTTGACGATGTTCTCTTGCAACTGGTTTAGGGTAAAGTTAACCGTACTGGCACCCCAAAACTGATTGTCACGCTCAATTGCGACACCGCAGCTCATGGCAAGCTCGCCTTTGGTTTGGCTGGCGCGAACATGGTTCCAGATACAGCTGTCAGGTTTGAGTAGTTTTAAGACGCTAAACCAATCTTCTTGATAATAAGGATTGGTTGGGTTTGGATCGCTTAGTACCGCTTGATAATCACCGTTTTGGCGTACCATCAAAAACGGATGGGTTGCAGTATTGGCACCAAGAGCGCCTTTTTCTGGCCAAATGCCGCCACTACCCAATAAGTTATAGTCGCGTTTATCGAATGCATTGGCGGTACTGACTTGCAAAATATTCTCTTGCGGTGGCAGCGTTTGCGCGCTTTGCTGTAACAGCAAGGCACTACGCATGACACGATTGATGTCGGCTGAGATACTATTAACCGCGGTATTACCACGTTCAGCGACCAGCTTTGCTGACTCAAGACGGATTTTATCATGGCCTTCTTTATCAACGACATAGACAACGACCGCAAGTACGACCGCAAAAGCAATGAACAAAATAGTGGTAACTTGGGTACTGACTTGATTAAAAAAGCCAACTTTTTTAGAGGCACTCATGACGGGATTTGTCCTTGGGAGTAGGGAGCACAAAAAGAATTGCCAATGGGATGGATTGGCTACAACTAAATATATGGTTAAGTTTCATCAAAATGGCTTGTAAACATTAGTCAGAAACATCAACTAAAAACAGTATTAACATAACTTAAAATTATGATAATAAAGTCAACTTATAACTTAATGGACTATTACAGGCAATAGCATACTCATAATCGCTGATAAAGCATCGATAACGGTTATGAGGTCTATGCTATTTTTTATATAAGTAGTAGTTAGCTAAAAGTCTAATGACTTAGTTAAATTGAATAGCCTTGGTATTAAGAGAGATGTTCTATTGCATTTTTTAACAATACAGCAACAATTTTACGATAACAATATTTTTTGTTTACTTGCGAGTCGTTATCTTATTGGTTTATAAGCCCAACTTATGCTTAGCCTTGACTTTATCTTGCAGAAATCTGCTCTTGAAAAGTGAACTTAACGCACTCATCTAAGCGCTAACGTTATATAATGATCTGTTTTACCGACGGATTTGGCTTACAAGCTGATGTGCCTGATATATCTCGTGACAATATACTGAATGACCGTATATTGAATAAACGTATATCCAATAATTATCAGTTCGTCCATGTGACTGATCCAGCAAGCATGGCTTGCATCGTAAACTACCTATTTTCTTATCATCTGAGTACAAAAAGACATCGCCCTATGACTATCTCTATCGCTTCATTGCACAGCACCGAATTCGCCGTTGGTCAACGCTATTTATCTGATACGGAGTCCGAGCTGGGCTTAGGTGTGGTCATCGATGTAGACGACCGATGTGTGCACATTTTATTTCCGCAAAGTGAAGAGACGCGCGTTTATGCAAAAAACTCTGCGCCGTTATCTCGTGTGGTGTTTAAAGTCGGCGATAGTATCTCTGATCAGGCAGGTAAGAGCTATACAGTAAATGCTGTTGAAGAAGTGATGGGCGTGCTCAAGTACAGTGTAAATGAGCATGAAAAAGCCATTATGGAAACCCGTTTGGCTGCTAATATTACTTTGGCGAAACCACTTGAGCGTTTGCTAGCAGGTCGTATTGAGCGCAGTGATTGGTACGATTTGCGTCAAGATATTTTGCGTATGCAATCAGCGCTTGCAGGTCACCCGCTTAAAGGCTTGATGGGCGCGCGCGTCGATATCATTGAGCATCAGCTCTATATCGCTCATGAAGTTGGCAAACGTATCGCACCGCGTGTGTTGCTGGCTGATGAAGTTGGTTTGGGTAAAACTATTGAGGCAGGTTTGATTATTCATCAGCAGCTACTGACTGGTAAAGCTGAGCGTGTATTGATTCTTGTACCAGACAGTCTGCAATACCAGTGGATGATTGAGCTGCGCCGCCGCTTTAATCTCAACTTTGCGCTGTTTGATTTGGTGCGTACCGCAGCGATTAAAGAGCATGACCCTGAGCAAAATGTCTTTATGACTGAGCAATGTGTCATCGCTGGTATGGACTTACTTCTTGATCATCCTGACTTGTATGATCAGGCGATGGAAGCAGGGTTTGATTTATTGGTCGTCGATGAAGCGCATCACCTGCATTGGGATGAAGCTCAAGGCGGCAATGATAAGTACGACCTCATTGCAGATTTTGCTGAAGAGACGGCAGGAGTCATGCTATTGACGGCGACACCTGAGCAGCTTGGGGCGCAAAGTCACTTTGCCCGTTTGCGTCTATTAGACCCAGATCGCTTTGATGACTTAGATGAGTTTATCGATGGTCAAGATGCTTTTGCAGAAACGGCAGCCGTCGCCAGCCTATTAATAGAAGATAAACCTTTAAGTGATGGTCAAATTGCCGCACTGAGCAGTTTACTGACGATTAGTATCGATGAATTAGCAACGATTAACGAAGACGAAAAACTCCGTACTTATGCCCTAAACGAATTGCTAGATCGCCATGGTACGGGACGTATTTTATTCCGTAATACTCGTGAGAGTGTAAAAGGTTTTTATGGTCGTAGTAGCCAGCCTTATCCACTGCCATTACCTGAAGCATGGGTCGACAGCTATCAAACCAATGGTAAATTGCGTGAACAGCTATGGGGCGAAGAAAATCAACCTGATGGTGGCTGGTTGGAAGACGACCCACGTGTGCCTTGGCTGATTGATATCTTAAAGGGTGAGCTTAAGCACAAAAAAGTACTGTTAATTGCCCGTAGTGGTGCGACCGTTGAGAGCTTGGAAGCGGTATTGCGTCTACATGCGGGTATTAAGACTGCTATCTTTACCGAGCAGATGACCTTGCTTGAGCGTGACCAAGCCGCGGCGTTCTTTGCTGATGGTGAAGGCGCGCAGATATTATTATGCTCAGAGATTGGGTCGGAAGGTCGTAATTTTCAGTTTGCAAGCCAGCTGATATTATGGGATTTGCCCGCCAATCCAGATACCTTGGAGCAGCGTATCGGTCGCCTAGATCGTATCGGGCAGACGCAGCAAATTATGCTACATGTACCTTATGTCCAAGGTACCGCGCAAGAGCGTCTATATCAGTGGTATAACAATGCGCTAAATATGTTTAATCAGATTTCACCAACAGCGCAGAGCGTACAAGAGCAGTATATCCAAGAGCTAAAACCGATGCTTGAGGGTGCCGATAACGACGTCAATCGTGCAATATTAGCAGATATTATCGCAGAAGCAGCACAGACACGACAGGGACTTGAAACACAATTGCAAGCTGGTCGTGATCGTCTATTAGAATACAACTCATGCCGTCCGCGCGTTGCTGGACGTATCGCTGATGCCATGCGCGATTTTGATGGGCACAATCTATTACCGCAGTTTATCGAGCGCTTTTTTGCCTCAGCCAATATCGAGCACAATATCCAACGCGATGGCTCGTGGGTGATTTCACCGATTGACAGCACTGAGATTAGTGATTATATCGATGGTTTGCCACTCGGTGATGAAGATGGTATGACGTTGACTTTTGAGCGTGAGCAAGCGCTGCAACGTGAGGATATTGCTTTTATTACTCATGAACATCCATTGATGCAGGCGATTTATGAGCTAGCAAGTACCAGCACCTTTGGTAATACCACGGTTGCAATGCTAAAAAGCGCTGCGGTACCACAGGGCATGGTAATGTTGGAAGTGAATTTCCGTGTAGAAGCCATTGCGCCAAAACTGCTTAACTTGCCTGCTACCTTGAGCACGCAAAATATCCGCGTCTTTATCAGTGAGCAGGGCAGCGATTTGTCAGCGCGTATCAGTGCCGATATGATCATGCCGCACATTGAGCGTCTGGATAAAAACCGTGCCCGCCAAGTGATTAAAGTACGCGGCGATGTCATCGAGCAGCGTTACTATGAAGCGGAAGATATTGCTCGTCAGCAGTTGACTGAGATTGGTGAACAAGCAAGTGCCCGCTTTAGCCAGCAGTGGTCGCGTGAGATCAAACGTCTTAAGCATCTACAAACCATCAATCCAAACGTGCGTCCAGCAGAGATTGAGCGTTTAGAGCAGCTAAAATTGCAAGGCGAGCAAGCATTGGCGGGCTTGTCATTGGTGCCAGATTCTATCCGTGTATTGGTGGCAGTAAAACCATAAATTTAATACAATAGTAAAAACGAGGTGTATTTAAGCATCTCGTTTTTATTTATGACTTTTTATCATGAGTTTTCGATAATCCATTTATTGCTCATCTACAGATTTATCTTGTATATTACTGCTATTGATTTCATATTATTTAAATTAAAACGCCATATCGGCTCAAGCCATATCGTCTTGATATTCTTTGGCGCTTATATCTAGATGCTTGGCGTTATTGATAAAAATAAGGAAAGTAATCGTCATGTCTGATTATTCACAACTAATAGATGAGCTATTGGCTACCGTCGCGCTCATCGAAGTCAGCCCTGATGTATTTGAAGGTAAAAGCCATGACTATGTCGGTGCCCGTATCTTTGGTGGGCAAGTTCTCGCACAAGCGATCATGGCAGCAGCGCATACGCTTGATGAAGACAAGCCTTGTCACTCATTGCATGGGTATTTTTTGCGCGGCGGTGATATTAACCAGCCGGTGATTTATCAAGTGCGCCGCTTACGTGATGGGCGTAGTTTGTCCGCGCGCGAAGTAACGGCAATTCAGTATAAGCAAGTACGTGGTAAGCCGCCGGTTGAGCAAGTGATATTTTCAATGATTGCCTCTTTTTCACCGATGGAAGAGGGCTTAGAGTATCAAGAAGATATGCCTGTTTATCCACCGCCTGAAGACTTACTTGCGGAGCAGGATCTAAAAGAAGACTATGTTGGTAAAGTTCCAGAGGCATTAAAATCTCGTTTTATGCGCCGTCGTCATATCGAGATTAAACCGGTGAAACCGCGTGACCCGATCCATCCGGAACCAATGAAGCCCAAACAAGCGAACTGGCTACGTATCCGTGAATTGGGTAATCAGCCGATTGCTATCCAGCAAGCATTATTGGCGTTTTCCTCTGATTTTTATTTGGTCGGCACGGGGCTGATGTCACATGGTATCAGCTTTATGACCAGCGGCTTGCAAGCTGCTAGTATCGACCATTCGATGCATTTTCATCGTCACTTTGACCTAAATGATTGGCTGCTATATGACATGTGGAGTGATACGACATCCAATGCGATGGGGCTCAATCATGGTCAGTTTTGGCAAGATGGTAAGCTGGTGGCGACCGTACAGCAAGAAGGCTTGATGCGTTTGCGAGTGCCGAAGTCTTAAGTTTTTATATTGCTATAAATAGAAAAAGCGACTTAGAATTATTCTGAGTCGCTTTTTTATGGCGTATACAATCGTTATTTTAAGCGGATTTTTTAATGATTATATATGTAATCCTATTCTAAAATTTTCACCATCGCTCTTGGTAAGCCTAGCGTTGCCTGTGCATCATCAGTATTCAACCAATTAATATTAATTTCAGCTGCTTGCAATGCCTTGGTTATCTCAGTCACCTGTTTATCGTTTAAAGTTACCGATTGCGGGGTTAAATACCAATGAAAATGGGTCAATGAATGTTTAATCGGTGCGTCATCAAGCAGTGTGTTGCTAACTGATTTTGCGCTCAATTTATTCTTATCCAACCACTCATTAATAATTTGCTCAGCAGTAGTAAATTCTGTCTCGTATATTTTTTCATTACTAGCTACTTCTAAAAGCTGATTATCATTCGCTGCAATTGGTCCCTTATTTTTATTCTTGTCAGCATCCTTCACGGCAACTTTTCCACTAATTTTTTCTATAAATGCTAGCGGCAAACTCCACAGTCCGCCCCAAATGCCATTGTCAGGGCGCTGTAGCCAAAGTATTTCGCCATTTTCGTTTTCAATAAGCAGTGCATTACTAAATTTACTCGGTTTAGGCTGTTTCTTAGCCTTCACTGGATATTCCGTTTCACGACCTTGCGCATGCGCTAAGCAATCATCTTGTAGTGGACATAGTAGACAAGCAGGCTTGCTACGCGTGCATAAAGTTGCACCCATATCCATCATTGCTTGCGCAAACAATCCTGATTGTTCTCTAGGCGTTAGACGCTCTGCCAATGCCCATAAATCTTTAGTCGTCGCGGACTTAGTGATATCGCCATCAATTGCTGCCCAGCGTGTCAGTACCCGTTTAACATTACCATCGCAAATGACGCCATAACGATGCAAGCCCATTGACATAATCGCCCCAGCGGTCGAAGGACCAACACCTGATATCGCTTCCCAACCTGCCAAGGTTTGCGGAAAGTCGCCAGTCTCGTCAATCACAGCGACCAATTGCTTCGCACCTTTATGCAAATTACGTGCACGCGCATAGTAACCTAGCCCCGCCCAATGCTCCGCGATGGTGTCCCATTCTGCTGCTGCTAAATCTTGCACGGTCGGAAAGGAGTCCATAAAACGGGCAAAGTAGGGCAGCACGGTGGTCACTTGCGTCTGTTGTAGCATGACTTCTGATAGCCAAACAATATAAGGATTTGGCGTATCGGTCTGGTGCTGTTGCCAAGGCAGGTCATGGCGACCATTATCGGCGAACCAAGCGAGGAGGCGCGGGGCGAATGCGTCTAAAGAAGTTAATGAGTGAGAAAATTGAGTATGCAAGAGTATTCCTTGTAAATTTAACAGGGATGTATAAAATTTGGGATTAAGGTTATTTATGGGGTGTAATACGATTGATACAAGACAACAGTAGGTGAGCTTAGTTGTGAGCACCATTGGATAAAATGGCAATTAACTGTATTGTTTGCCAAGTGAGATTGTGAGGATTTTCAGATAAGTTAAAGGTGAATTATAAAGATAAAACAGGTGCGCTAGGCGCACCCTACGAGCTATGTTAATTAGTGTCTACTTCCGATTCTTCCGCGTTTTAAGGCGACGTAAGCGTTTCTCTTCTTCTTTAGCGATTCTTTTTTCTTCTGCTGCAATGCGTTGTTCAGCGACGACGACTTCTTCAGCCTCAGTCATAGCAGGCGTCTCCAAAGTGATACGCCCAATCTTACCACTACGCAGCTCATTAACTAGGATTTCAGACATCCGGTAGGTATCGACTTTATTACCCGCGCGCACGCAGCCGCGATTGCGACCCGCTATTTCAAAAAACTCCCAATCGGTCTTAGGCAGTTCTTCAATTTTATAGCGGGTTTTTAGCAGCTCAGGATAGGCGGTTAATAAATACTCAGCGGTATAACCAGCAACATCCGCAAAATCAAACGCCGTATCACGAATGCCGCCTGTTGCAGCCAAGCGATAGCCAGAGTTTTCGTTTTCGACTTTTGGCCACAGCATACCGGGCGTGTCATAAAGCATAATATCGTCATCAAGTTTAATCAATTGCTGAGACTTGGTAACTGCCGGCTCATCACCTGTTCTAGCCACGGCGCGCCCAGCCAAAGTGTTGATCAAAGTCGATTTACCGACGTTTGGAATACCCATAATCATGGCTTTGATTTGGCGACCGGTACCGACTTTATTAGGGACGAGTTGTTTACAGATAGCAATGATACGTTTGACATCATTGGCTTTATCGGTATCACAAGCAATGGCTTTAACACCATTTTGCTGCTCAAGATAGTCCATCCACGCTTGGGTCAGCTCAGGATCAGCAAGATCAGCTTTATTTAAGATTTTGATGACCGGTTTTTCACCGCGTAATGCAGCGACCATCGGGTTTTCGCTGCTATAAGGAATACGCGCATCAATCACTTCGATAACCACATCCATCTGCGGCATAATTTCTTTGATTTCATTGCGGGCTTTGTTCATATGCCCAGGGAACCACTGAATACTTACTCTCTTATCCATCTGCTTTCATAACCTTTTATAAAAAATGCTCAAAGTAAGACGATCGTCATTTACTTTTCATGGTGTTCAGTTTACTACATAAGCCACGTACGGATGCTAAAAAGTAATAATGCTAACAGTGCTTACGCTATAATTTCAATTTGCTCTAATAAGAAACTATGATTCGACCTGTTCTGCTGTTCCATCACGCGCTGGTGGCAACGGTGCCAAATAACCAATCAATAAAATCAAGCTACCCGCACCAAGGAAAGAAATCACTCGCCAAATCGCTTCGGTCTGTGACAAATCAACTAAGACCAATTTTAAGACCACAATACCCAATAAACCAATGCCCATAAACCAAAGCGCGCGCTGGAGGTAACGACTGGCGATAATGGTGGCGACCAATGCCAGTAGCGTCCATAAAATCGTCAGACCCGTTTGCACTTGCTCACTATCCCATGCGCCGCCAGTATGGTAATCATATAATTCCGCTATCCACAGCGGTGTATTAATAAAAGCGTGCAGCGTTCTGACCAGCATACTAGAGAGTATCCAAAAGCTAATCAGCGCTAGTACGATCAACAACGTGTCACTCTTACGAATGGCGCTAAATAGATTTTGCGAGTGCGCGCCACGTTGACGCAATAAATAAACGCCCAATCCGTAAAACAACACCAGCCACAACGTTACATCATACAAGTTAAGCAGGGGCAAATAGGGCAGTCCCCAGATCACGCCATCATAGGTGAAATTGGTAAAAATGACCCAGCACAATGTTAATGGCACAAATATTTTGGCGCAACCTAATAGTGCACGTTGCCGGTCAAACCAATACATAGGGGGCGGTGAAGATGAATTTTTCGTCAGATTATTATTTTGCTGACGGTACGTCAACCAGAGCCCAGCTAGCATAAGCGCAACCGGCACAAGGATGGTCATCACGCCTTTTGAATCGGGCAATTCATAATGTACAGCCTCAGCCAAAATTATAATGCCAGTACCAAGCCAGCTTGCACTATCGTGACCTTTTAATTTTGCACCGTTATTGTTGTCGTTATTAGCATTGTTATGCCACGTCTTTAGCCATAATTGACCAAGAATCAGCCAGCCAATGAACAACGTTGTAAATATCGGCCAATAAAAGGCTGTCCATTGATAGTCAAATTCATATTGTTGTGGCAGTTGTAAGATCAGCATCGCATAAAATAACAGCAGCATACTATGGCTAAATTGTCTGATTTCTCGCCATGAACGATATTGATTGATAAAATGATAAATAATCATGCTAACGACACTTGCTAAGGCAATAAGCGTCGATGTTGCCAATTGCCAGTTGGCAAGCCATTGGTCAAAATCGAGGACTAACACATACAGCAGCCAACCCACCGCAGTGAGCGTTAACAGCCGTATCAAAGAAGGACGTTGCCAAATGATTTTAAACGCGATACTTTGGTTGTTGATACTTTCAAACCATTGCTGAGTTGCTGTCTCGCTAATGCCTAACGCTTTGCCGTATTCGGACAGCGTATTATTGGCGTTAAGCTGATTTTCATAATCGTGGACAGATGGCATTGAGCCTTGCGTCGCTGTCATAGGCGATGAAATAGGTAATGAAATAGGTAATGAAATAGGTAATGAAATAGGCGAATTGCTGGCACGTAAGATAAAGACGCTGGCAATTGCACTGATGGCAGAAATGGTTAATGCGAGCGTTGGATAGTAATCAAGGGTAATGACAAAGGTATTTGATAACATACCAATGCTAATTAGCTGCAATACTAAACCCAATAATACTGACCATGCACGAAGAGAACGCCTGCCAAACCATACCAATGCTAATCCTTGAACCGACCAGCCGAAGGCAATCCATTCTGCATTTAATGCCAGCGGAATCACTAATGCTAAAAAGCCAAAGCCTAATGCCAGCATCCCTTCCATAATCAATGCATAACGCTGACTGCGCTGAATAAACGTCCAACCAAGCCCCAAATAAATTACGGCTAAAACTGCGCTAGTGAGGGTTAAAGCGTGATTGATATCGTACAGTAACGCTGAAAATAAACCAAATGCCATTAGCGGTACAGAGAACAGTAGCCCAATATCAATAGGAAACACATAGCTGGCATGCTGACTCTTAATATCAGCAGTCTGGTCGGTATCAGTAGCCATAACGGTAGTGGCGTCACTATTGTCATAAGAAATAGTATCATTGTAAGCAATGATTTGCTGTGCATAGCGAATGACGACGAATAGATACAGCAGTACATGTAGCGCGACGAGTAATACCAACGTCCAACGCTGATTATCAATAATTACCGCTAAATTTTCAGTCAATCCCCAGTAGTATGCCAAACCAAATGTGACGCTCGCGCCAAATAAATTGAGCACCTTCCATGGGCGATAATGGGCAATAATGGCAATGGTAATATTTAATAACAAGTAATAGCTAAAGAGTATCGTTAAGCTGCCAGTATCTTGACTGGTCAAAATCGGTGCAAAAAATCCACCGGATAATGCTAATAATGCCAAAGGAAAAGCGTTTTGGCGTACCGCTAAAGCGACCGTGACTGCTGATAATATGCCAAGCGCTATAAAGCTTGGCAGACTACCAATCACCTGATAGACCCTATAGGCAAAAAATGTGGTCAAATAAGCAATGGCTAAGCCAGTACCTTGCAAGCTAATACCATACGCAAAGCGTTTTGCCGCTAGCTTTAAGCCTAATCCTGCCAGCCCTAATCCTAGGATAATAATGACTGTTAGCTTGACGCTAATAGGCACTTGGATTAAGTCACTTAGTAAGCGCAGCAGTAGAACCACGCCGATCAGTAAAACCAATACTCCAACACGCACTACTAGGTTGCCACCCAAAAACCAGTTTTGAATCGAATGAAGAAGTGAGGTAACAATAGGAAATGAGCGCTCGTCAGGTTCTATCGGCGCATTAGCGGCTTTATCGATCAAAAGCTGGCTATTGGAAACTGATGATTGTTTTGCAGATGTTGATACAAAGTTATTTGATAGAGGATTAGAGGATAAAGCACTAAGTGGTAATGGGGGCGGCATTGATTTTTCTGTTGATGACAATGCATCATCCCCAGATAATTCGATGTCAAAGATACTTTTTACAGCAGTATCTTCTATAGTAGTGGTACTATTCTTTTGCTGCTCAAGCTCGCTCTTTAGCTGCGCCATGTCTTGACGCAGTTGTGCCAATTGCTGATGCAGCCTAATATAAAGGGCAATCATAATTACTATTAAAGTAATTACAACCAGCCAACCTAAAGAACCCATCAAAAAATATAGCATCATTCCCACTCAATCTGTCCGTCCATTGAGTGATAATGACGCTATTTGATTGTAAGCACAAGAGTGACGCGCCCAACACGCCACAAATGAGCTTATTCAACGAAATTGAAAGGGCTTAAATAAGCTTATTGAATGTCAAAGTAGTATAAAAAGCTATTATGCCAAATTGTCTTTCATAAACTCCAGCATATTGTCCCAGCTCTGTTTGGCCGCCGTTTCGTTATAACCAAGATCAACATCATTTTTAGCAGCGCGCTCATCCGCATTTGGATTGGTAAAGCCATGCTTAGCACCATCATAAACATCAATAGTGTAATCAACGTTCGCCGCATCTAGCTCTGACTTAAGACCTTCTATCGCATCCATAGATACCATAGAGTCATCACGACCATGAGCAACCAATACTTTAGCAGTGAACTGCTCATTGGCAGGCTGCTTCGGTGATGGGTTGCCGTGGAAAGTAGCGACTGCTTTTAAGGGCATACCTTCGCGCGCCATATCAAGGACGATTTTGCCACCAAAGCAATAGCCAATTGCACCTAACTTATCGCTATCAACGGCTAGTTGATCACTAAAGTCATTGAGAATCAAACGGCAGCGCGCCATCAGCATATCTTGATCGGCTAATACTTGCTCCATCCACAGATTTGCTTGTGCAGCATCAGAAGTCAGTTTACCTTCACCGTATACGTCCATAGCGACCGCGGCGTAGCCTGCTTTTGCTAAGCGTTCAGTGACATTCTTTGGATGCTCGACTACGCCCCACCATTCGGGCGCGACCAAAATGCCAGCGACAGGATTATCATCTGTCGCATTTTCTGGTAATGCGACATAGCTAATCAATTGAATACCATTTTCAGTGGTACTGATTAATTCAAACGTCTTAATTGACATAGTATTGTCCTTTTTTAGGTAATGAAATTTACGTTATAAGTATCAGATATCTGTATTTTTTGAGTGATCTATTTGCTGACCTTTACTACCATAACGCCCAACTTAGTCAAAAACAGCTATAATACTGTAACGCTCTTTGTCAAAATGATACGGCAGTTTTATGACCCTAAATTTGTTAAATAACGATAAATCCCACTTAAGAGCTGCTACGGACACGCCTTTATTATTTGAAGGTGGCTCGACTGAATCACTGCGCCCGCAGTTTTGGTCACGCTATACGCTAGCAAAATTAAACCCTAGCGAATGGGAAGCCTTATGTGATGGCTGCGGTAGCTGTTGCTTGATTAAATATATTGATGAGGACGAGCAGGGTAATGTTGATGAAGATTTGGTTGAATATACCGATGTAACTTGCCAGCTAATGGACTGTGCGACCGGCTATTGCACGCATTATTCGACACGCCAAGAGCATGTGCCAGATTGCATTCAGCTGACGATTGATAATCTGCCAAATATGATGTGGCTACCGTCGCACTGTGCCTATAAACGCTTATATAAAGGGCAAAGCTTGCCAAATTGGCATTTATTATTGACCCAAAATGCAGTGGCAACCAAGCAACAAATGCGCGCTGCCAATGTCGGCGTAGCAGGGCGCTGCGTGACTGAGATCGGTATGGATGATGAAGAGATGGAAACGCGCGTGGTAAATTGGGTAAAGCCTTAACAATCTCTAACTCTTGGTTGTCAAAACATTTAATAGAAGCGATATCAATGTGAAGCTTGAGCGGCAGATTTAGCATTTGCTTCGGCAATATTTTGCGAATCAGCCAATGGCGGAATAGGAATGCTTTGTCGAATTTGCCGTGAAAATTCGCTGCCATGAATATCGTTGCTATTCTGAAATCCTTTAACCTTTGGATTGATATGGGTGCGCTCATACCAGGTATCCATCGACCAAGGTTGTCCTCTATTTTCGGGATTGGCGTCTAACATACCGGCATCATAAAGATAATTGGGCAACCAACCAGAGACCCAAATCCTGTAGTCCCATGGCAGACGATCATCACTGACCAGACGCGCCATATAAAAGATAATATTGGTACAGTTGCTGGTTAAAGTGTTGTACCAAGCAGGCTTGGCATTGAGCTCATCAGCGGCTGTCAAATATGACTCAAACAATGCTTTGACTTCATGCTGCTGTAGATGGCTAATGGGAAATAGACTTGCTCGCCGCGCGCGTTAGTACGTGTGTATATAATATCGCGCTCTTCAGCGGCAATCAGGCTCAATTCAAAACGTCTAAAAAATCCTGCCAATGCCGAAAACGATTCGCCATTCTCTTTACGAATCTCAAATGAAAAGGCAAGCGGGCGCTCATCTTCAAACCGAAAGCTCACCAAAGTATGAGCAATCAGTGGTCCCATCCAATACGAATTACTCACATCGATACCCGATAGTTTAGACATATCAATCGTGCGCGTCTCCCAGCGCTCTGTCGCTTCTGTGTCGGTATGCCAATCAAAATTTCGTACATTGGTGAGTGTAATCAGATCAGGATTGCTAGGATCGCGCCTATAAGTGACTCTTTCAGAGACTTCTGGCATCCAGTCACGTGATTGCTCTGCTTCAATAGAGAAAAACCAGCCAAGACCGATTAGCCAAAATGCCGTATAAGTGGCTATAAGGCTTTTAACAACAGTCTTTGCAGAAATACGTTTACTATTCACTTTCCTTATGCCAGTGAGCCTGTTTATCAGTGTCTCAGCCATGCTTGTCCGCAAGTGAATAGCAAGTAGTGCTGCCAGTAGTCCAATGACAGTAATGGTTGTGAACCACGCGATAACTGATTGACCACCGAATTGATACCAAATCGCTAGCAATAGCCAAACCGCTGACAGTAACAGCGTTAGCGCAATAAAAAATTGCAGCAAATAATATCGCCACTTGGGTTTGGTCGGCTTAGTTTTTAGTGGCTTACGATTCGATGGTTTATTCAATGTGCTATTTGCCTTTTCATTATTTAACTGATGATTGCCTAAGCCATTGTCTGAACGATGACCAGTTGAGTGCGACGAAAATAGGCGAGAAAAAAAGGCACGTAGCGACATAAGGTTTATTTTGCCTTTGTGTTGGCTTTTATTAAGAAAGAAACAGGCTTTGACCATAGCAAAAATTGCAACACACTGACAATACAATTTGAGTGAATTTGACGTTGAATGTCGCCAAGCCTTGCGATAAAGTAAACCTGATTAAGATGGATGATTTGTGCTTTAATATCCTCTTAATGATAAGCTGACTGTTTTATTTAGCCTTTTTATCCCCATCTATCATTTTTATGATTCTAATTGCCATTACATTAATTAAAGAGGTTAACTCACACCATCATGTCTGAAGATGCTCCAAGCCCGAGTAGTTGGTCGATGCGCGGCTTAAAACGCTGGCTATCGACCGCCCCCGAAACCCGAGATGAACTGATACGTTTGGTGCAAGACTCGCGCCAATTTCTAGAACCTGACACCGTGGATATGTTAGAAGGTGTGCTTGATTTGCCTGCAACACAAGTGCGTGAAATCATGACACCGCGCCCGCAGGTGGTTGGGCTACACGAAAGCGCCAGCCTCGCTGAAGTCATGGATATCATCCTTGAAACCACCCATTCGCGCTATCCGGTTTTTGATAGCCAAGATGACGATGCGGTCATTGGTATTCTGTTGGCAAAAGATTTGATTCCTCTGTTGGTGCACATGGTGCGCGATGAAGAAGAGAAAATCAGTAGCAAGCGCTTAAGAGATTTGGTGCGTCAGCCACTCTATATCAGTGAAAGTGCACGCTCTGATACTTTGCTGCGCTCATTACAGCGTACCCAAGTTCATATGGCGATTGTTGTCGATGAATTTGGCAATTTTGGTGGTGTGGTCACGATGGAGGATTTGCTTGAGGAAATCGTCGGTGACATCGTCGATGAGCATGATGATTTTGATGAAGACAGTGACATTAATAATATCGTCGCTGACCCTGAAAAGCCCAATACTTGGCGTGTCCAAGCGTCTACCGTGATTGAAGATTGTAACGATGAGCTTGGCTGTCATTTTGATGATACTGATGTCGATACTATGGGTGGCTTGGTCATGCAGACCCTTGGTCATGTCGGAGATTTAGAAGGTGAGAGCGTGGTCATAGACGATTGGCAAATCACTATCACTGATGTCGAAGGGCGTTTTATTCAAAATCTTGAGCTGACTAAAATTAATCCTGAACAACAAATCTTGATTGGCAGCCATTAAACACTTTGTTGAATAAGTTGAGCCTATTGATTAGAGCTATTAAAGATACGCTTAATAAAGGTCATAAGCATACAAAAAACACGATTGCGATCGTGTTTTTTTGTTTTTTAGCATTTGTAATCACTCTTTGGTCGATAAATTGATCGATAAAACACGCAAATTTACCCATTATTTTGGACAGACTGGTATTATGAGCAAGTTTGATTTTTGACGGCTGTATTGAGCATAATATGCCTGTTTTTATATGAAACGTCGATTGAATCATCAAGATTTGAAATTACTGAATAATAAAGTTTTGGATAACTGCTATGCGTCTGTCTACTGTTGATTTGCAAAAACGTCTAAACCCTGAGAAGCCAAAGGGCTTACCTCTGGTGCTGACGATATTGATTGCGTGGCTGGCAGGCGCAATATTTATCTTTGCACTCGCGCCTTATGGCTTTTGGCCCGTGGCTTTGGTCTCTCCGGCGATTTTATACGCTTTATTATTGCCACAGATGAGTGGTAAGCGAGCATTTTTTATTGGTCAGGCTTATGGCACAGGGCTTTGGTGTGTGGGGGCGTTTTGGTTATATACGTCCATTCATGTGTATGGTGATACGCCAGTATGGCTTGCGCTGATTATGATTGCGCTAATGGGTCTGGGCATGGGGTTATTCCATGGCTTTTTGGCGCTGACTTTTAATCGGCTGGTTGGCAAGCAGCCGTTATCATTTGCCGCGCTATGGATATTGCAAGAGTGGATGAAGACTTGGCTGTTTACAGGCTTTCCGTGGCTGTTTGTCGGTTATGCGTTTACTGAGCAGTATTGGCTGTCGTCATTGGCACCGGTCGCTGGCGTGTTTGCTGTATCGTTTGTGGCCGTATTATTAGCAGCCAGTATCGTGGAGCAATTTCGCCGTCGCGGTGGTTATCTGATTGCCACGTTTGCGCTATTAATCATTAGTACTTCTTTATGGCTCATCAATCCACAATGGACGAAGCCAAAGGGCACACCTGATTTGTCGGTGTCGTTAATTCAGGGCAATATCCCCCAAGACTTAAAGTGGCTGACTGAATACCAAGTAGAGACGCTAAAAATATATGCAACTTTGACCAGTACAGAATGGGAACGTGATATTGTCGTATGGCCGGAATCTTCTATTCCTATGTTTCAAGATGAAGCGGTTGGTTTTATCAATGAAATGGTAAAAATGGCAAAAGAAACCGATACCACATGGGTCACAGGTATTCCTTATCGAGATCAAGCAGACTTTGAACCAAAAATGGATAAGTACCCGCCGTTTTATAATAGTGTGATTGCGCTTGGTAGTGATGCGGAAGGGATGTATAAAAAGCAGCGTTTGGTCCCCTTTGGCGAATATATTCCTTTTGAGGGTATGCTAGATATCTTGCCAAATCTTGCTGGTAGCCAAGATATCATGAGCTATAGCCGCGGTAGTGATAACCAATCACCGCTGCGTGTACGTGGGCATAATCTGGGCGCGGCAGTATGTTATGAAGTTGCTTATCCTGATACCACGCGCAAAAATGCTATCGATACTGACTTTTTATTGACCATCTCAAACGATGCATGGTTTGGCACTTCAGCGGGTCCGCTGCAACATCTGCAAATGGTACAGATGCGCGCGCTAGAGAATGGACGCTGGTTTATGCGCGCGACCAATACGGGTGTGACTGCTATTATTGACCACAAAGGGCGTATCGTTAAACGTGCCCCGCAGTTTGAGCGTACCGTATTACGTGGCGATGTTCAGGCGCGTGTCGGTAATACCCCTTTTATGCGCTTTGGTAATTATCCTATTTTAATCGTGATTGCGCTGCTATTGTTATTGAGCTATCTTGGCAAACGATCGACGCCTCAAACACGTACGATTGATTAATTACACCGTAAATATACGGTGGCTATCATATTTTTCGATAATAAAACTTTTAATTAGTTGAGGCTTTTAACAAATCGACATAAATTGCGATATAATAGCCCAATATTTTAAATATTTTGTGCAAGGTGGATAAGGTATGTCAGAACATATTGTCGAAAACAACCCTAAAAAAGAGCTATTGTTGACTTTAGGCGGTGTTGCCTTATTTTTAGGTATCGTCTTATTGATCGGTATTTCTGGTTTCTTGCGCCCAGCGGGAGAGCATATCACTGCTGAAACTATGCCAGCAGTTGAAGCAGAAGCACCTGCAACCGCAACCGAAGAGGCAGCACCTGCTACTGCCCCAGCAGCAGATAATACCGCAGTGGCGACTGCTACTCCCGCGGATGCGACAGTGACTCCAGCAACTGACGCTGATAGTGCCGTTGTTAGCGCAGAAGCAGGTACAGCTACTGCTGAAGGTACAGTAAGTCAAGCGGCAGTTGCCGATGCTGATTTAACAGCAGAACCTGCTGATGGAGTAGCAGCGGAAACTACTGAAAAAGCGCCTGCTGCACAGTAATTTTGCTGTTTTAGAGTGATAGCATAAATATAGTGATGAGCAAGCTGTCTATAATTAAGTCTCTAAATGTAGCGTTCAGTCTCTAATTAGTGACACTGCCATTGCTGCTATGATTACGACTCAGCACAACCATAAAAACCCCGTTCTCAATTATGGAGAGCGGGGTTTTTTTATGGTTGTTTGTGTAATTATTGACCAATTCTCTCTTTACTTGCTTCCGAGCAGGTGAAACAATATTGCGCCTATAAAACCACTGACTAAAAGAATTAGGAATTGGGGCATTATCTAAGTGGAATTTAAGGGAATAGATTTATGAATATAGAATCAAAATCAGAGGTGAGTGCTGCCGAATTGGCATCGCTAGAAAACGGCTTTATGGGACATCCTAAGCCGCTACGCCCGTTATTTTTCACTGAAATGTGGGAGCGTTTTTCTTATTATAGTATCCGTCCGCTACTGGTATTGTTTATGGTAGCGACTGTCGGTAGTGGGGGTTTTGGCTTTGATGAAGTGACTGCCTCTGCCATTTATGGTATTTTTGCCGGTTCGTTGTATTTAGCAGCCGTGCCGGGCGGTTGGCTAGCTGACAATTGGCTGGGTCAAGAGCGTGCGCTATGGTGGGGCAGTATTATTATTGCTTTGGGTCATTTGTGTATCGCGCTTTCTGCTATGTTCGGTATGACGCTGTTCTTTATGGGGCTCATCTGTATCGTCTTGGGTTCAGGCTTGTTTAAAACCTGTATCTCAGTGATGGTTGGTGCCTTATACCCTAAGGGCGATTCGCGCCGCGATGGTGGATTTACTTTATTTTATATGGGTATCAATATTGGCGCGCTATTGGCAGCACTGATTGTGGGTGTATTTAAAGAAAAAGGGATGTGGCATATAGGTTTTGGCGTTGGTGGACTTGGTATGTTGGCTTCGCTAATCATTTACCGCTTTTCTGCTAAAAAGACGTTAAATCGTTATGCCAGTGCCAAAAACATCACCCCTGAATGGGAGCAATCGACAGGACTGTTTAAAAACGTCGGTCAGTGGGTTGCAGGATTCTTAGCTTTGCTAGTTGCCATTGTGATTTTAGTATCCACTGGTATCATGCCATTTAACCCTGAAATGGTCGCAGAATATATGACTTATGTCATTGCTGCAGTGGTCATCTTATATTTTGCAGTAATGGCTATTTCACCAAGACTGGATAAAACAGATAAGCTGCGCTTGTTGATTTGCTTTATTTTGATTATTGGCTCGACGCTATTTTGGTCAAGTTTTGAGCAGCAACCAACGTCTTTTAACTTGTTTGCCGATCGCTATACAGATCTAAATGTTTTAGGGTTTGAAGTACCCAGTATCTGGTTTCAATCATTGAATCCGTTGTTTATCTTAATATTAGCGCCTATAGCTAGTATTTTATGGGTCAAGCTTGGCAATCGAGGTCTTGAGCCAAGTAGTATGACGAAGTTTGCGCTTGGTATGTTGCTTGCGGCTGCCGGTTTTGCCTTGATGATATTTGCATCAAAAAGCATCTTAACCGCTGATGGCGGCTTGGCATCACCTTTATGGTTGGTTGGTAGTCTATTACTACTGACGCTTGGTGAGTTGGCACTGAGCCCTGTTGGGTTGTCTGCTATGACGAAGCTTGCGCCAAAAGGTATGCAAGGGCAGATGATGGGGCTGTTCTTTGCTTCTGTTGCACTGGGCAACTTAGTTGCGGCATTCTTTGGTGGTCATGTCTCAGCAGATAAGATTGAAGGATTACCCGGATTGTTTACCACTATGACTGTCTTTTTGGTAGTAACGGCAGTTATCTTGCTATTATTGGCAAAACCTATCAATAATATGCTCAAACAAAGCGAGCATGCGGATCAAGCCAGCTAGATAACCAGTTATTGATTAGAAGTGGTCCAAGTCAGTGACTGATGATAAGACGTGTTACCATTATGGGTAGCATGTCTTATTTTTTAACTTGCTAAGATATTTACCTAAGGCTATTGAAAGCTGACTGTCTGCCCAAACATCTAAGGGTATTGTTTTTACTCTTACGCTTCATCAACCTTGTCTGATTACTATGCAAAATGACTTTGCCTAATATCATTTGCCTAATCTTTGTTATTTTTTAATTCACATGAAGAACCAAAGCAATTTCTCAAATAAGACGGCTATCCATAGTCGCCTCACGTTATTTTTTAAACGCTGATTTTTAAATACTAATTTTTAAACACTCATAAGGAATTACCTAATGAATAAACAAGCCATTCATGATCGTATCGAGAGCTTACGTCAAACCCTAGCAGCACAAGACCTGACAGCGATTATTGTCCCTTCTGCTGATCCGCATCTGTCTGAGTATTTACCAGAATATTGGCAGGCGAGGCTTTGGTTGTCAGGCTTTACCGGTTCGGTCGGTACATTGGTCGTTACCGCTGACTTTGCTGGTCTGTGGACCGACAGCCGCTACTGGGTACATGCAGCTGAGCAGTTGGATGGCACGGGTATTACTTTAGAGAAGCTAGCACCGGGTCAGCCAAACCATATCGATTGGTTGGCTACGCATTTGGCGGAAGGTGATAGCGTGGCAGTCGATGGCAATGTACTGTCTATCGCTGAGCAAGATCGCTTGCTTGATGCCTTTGAAGCCAATGATATTACCTTAATTACTGAGCGTGATCTATTGACGGAAGTATGGACTGACCGTCCAGCATTGCCAGCAGCCAGTTTATATGTACATGATGCACAGTTTTTAGCGCAGTCTGCTATCGACAAACTTGTCGCCGTCCGTGTGGGTATGGCAGAGGCAGGGGCGACGCATCATCTGCTCTCGAGCTTAGATGATATTGCTTGGCTGACCAACTTACGCGGCGCTGATGTTGATTATAATCCTGTGTTTTTGGCACATATGCTCATTAGCGAAAACGACGCGACATTGTTTATTGATAATAATAAAGTCAATAGCGAGATAGCACAAAGCTTGAAAGATAGCGGTATCGCAATTGCTGATTATGAGGCAGTGCAAGACGCATTGGGTACGCTCACAGCCAATGACTTATTGCTATTAGACCCAAGTAAAGTGGCAGTGGGTACGCTATCTAAAATGGCCGATGGCGTAGGTTTTATTGAGCAAATGGCGCCAAGTACTTTGCTAAAATCGGTTAAATCTGACGCTGACATCGATCATGTACGTGAAGCGATGCGTCAAGATGGCGCAGCATTATGTGAGTTTTTTGCCACCTTTGAGCAGCGTTTAGCAGACGGTGAGCATTTAAGCGAGCTGGATGTTGATAGTATGCTGATCGAGGTACGTAGTCAGCAGCCACATTATGTGTCGCCAAGTTTCCCCACTATCGCAGGTTTCAATGAAAACGGTGCTTTGCCGCATTACCGCGCAACACCAGAAAAATTCAGCTATTTAGATGTAAATGAAGGCGAAGGCGGACTGCTACTGATTGATTCAGGTGCTCAATATCAAAACGGCACCACAGATATCACCCGGGTGGTTGGCATCGGTCAAGTAAGCACGGAACACAAACGCGACTTTACCACTGTACTTAAAGCACATATTGCTTTAGCAAAAGCACATTTTCCTGATGGTATTGCCTCACCACTGATTGATGCGATTTGCCGTGCGCCACTATGGCAAGCTCAAATGGATTATGGTCACGGTACGGGTCATGGCGTTGGTTACTTCCTCAATGTCCATGAAGGTCCACAAGTGATTGCTTATAGTGCCAGTACGCCAAAAGAGCGCGCGATGAAAGAAGGTATGATATCTAGTAATGAGCCGGGTCTATACCGCGAAGGTAAGTGGGGGATCCGTATCGAAAACTTGATGGTTAATAAACGTGTTTCTCATCCAGTAGAGACGGAATTTGGTAATTTCCTTAATTTTGAGACTGTTACTTACTGCCCAATTGATACGCGTTTGATTGAGCCATCATTATTAAGTCAAGTAGAGGTCGATTGGCTGAATGACTATCATCGCCAAGTATATGCAGAGCTAAAAAATCGCGTCGATGGCGCAGCACTTGACTGGCTAACCGAGCGTACGCAAGCCATATAAACATTGCTCATTTTTAAGCAAGCATAAAAAAGCCCCGTAAATATTTATGGGGCTTTTTTTTGTTCAGAGAATGCGTTTAGTTTTTTGGAAGATTACCGTTAGAAAGATTTTTGTCTTGCTCGCTTAGATGTTGAGTCATCTCAGCACGTAGCCAAGATTTTAGGTTTTCAGACATCAGCATCATCTGATCGCTCAAATAATCGTCAATCTGCATTTCAAGCTCATGAATTAAGTCTTTATGAGTGACGCTGAGTTTGGCATCTTTAACGGCTAAGCTGATCGCTAAACTGGCTTTATTGTTGATGGCGTTAATACTGCTATCATTTTTAATAGTGCTGTCATTTTTGATGCTGTCATCATCAATGGCATTAGCATGTTCGCTAATGGTTTTACTATTAGCAATATGTTCCTCATTATCAGAATCATCATTTATGATAGTATCAACTTTATCGTCGATTTCTGTTTCATCTGCATCAGCTATCTCTAGTTTTATAGCTGTTTCTAAACGATTTTTATCATCAGCAAACAGTGTCTCTCTTTCTACTTCTTTTTGAGTATTTTCAGTTTCTTTAGGCTTATTTTTTTCTTCTAAAGCTTGTTCTTTTAACCTGCTTTCCTTTGTTAAGTGAGTTTCTTCTTGAC
This sequence comes from Psychrobacter cryohalolentis K5, assembly GCF_000013905.1. Classification (NCBI taxonomy): domain Bacteria; kingdom Pseudomonadati; phylum Pseudomonadota; class Gammaproteobacteria; order Moraxellales; family Moraxellaceae; genus Psychrobacter; species Psychrobacter cryohalolentis. Next base: position 2,790,470 of record NC_007969.1, on the reverse strand, counting down.
GTTTGGTCTCTTCTGCTTTGATTTTTTGTTCTTCTAAACGCTGTTGTTCAGCACTTGCCTGTTCTGCCGCTTGTTTATCAGCGATTGCCTTGGCGATAGCTTGCTCAGCTTCGTGATTCTCATAGAGATCATCAAGGTGTGCATCTAGGTCATGGGTGCTAAAAACAAAAGTTTCAAATGGCGTTTCAGCTTTCAATAAAGTCGTGATATCGGTGAGTTCTTGGATGATTGAGGCACGGATAGGCTCTGGTGCACACGTCCAGCGCTGATAAAACTGATGAGAAAATGAATAGCTTGACATGGTATCGTCCATAAATGTTGCAAAAATTACCCCTTATCATACGCAAGGATGATAAGGGGCTGCAAGTAGACAATCGTAGTAAATCTGCCACCAAGGTTACAAGGTTTCACTCATAAGCTTGACGCCTTAATGATTGAGTGGCCAGCGGGCAAATATCAATGAACCATTGGTGCCACCAAAACCAAAGCTATTGGATACGGCATACTGCAAGTTCTCAACTTGGCGCGATTGGTTGGCAACATAATCCAGATTACAGTTATCCTCAACATTGTCCAAATTAATCGTTGGCGGTACTTGTTGATGTTGCAAAGCAAGCACAGTAAAGATGGCTTCAACGCCGCCCGCAGCGCCAAGTAGATGACCGGTCATCGATTTGGTGGAGCTTACCAAGATGCTATCTTTTACAGGGGCAAATACCGTTTCAATGGCGATAGATTCGGCGACATCACCAGCAGGCGTGCTAGTGCCATGGGCATTTACGTAACCAATGACTGACGGCTCAATACCAGCATCGTTTAAAGCATTACGCATCGCTTGTGCTGCACCACTACCGTCTTCTGGCGGCGCAGTAATGTGACTGGCATCATCACTCATACCAAAGCCAACCAATTCAGCCAGTATCGTCGCACCGCGCGCTTTTGCGTGAGCAAGACTTTCTAGTACCATGACCCCTGCGCCATCACCAAGTACAAAACCATCACGGTCTTTATCAAATGGGCGTGAAGCGCGAGTTGGCTCGTCATTGCGAGTTGAAAGAGCGTGCATGGCACCAAAACCTGAGATACCAAGTGGACTTGAGCCTTTTTCACTACCGCCTGCTAGGATCACATCGGCGTCGCCATAAGCAATTAAGCGCGCTGCCAGACCGATTGCATGAGTTGCTGTAGTGCAAGCAGTGGACGTTGCAAGGTTCGGACCTTTTAAAGTATGTTTGATCGCCACCAGCCCTGCTGCCATATTGACGATAGAGCCTGGAATGATAAAGGGAGAGACTTTACTGGCACCTTTTTCACGTAAAGTATCACGGCTATTTTCGATGTTTTGAATACCACCAATACCTGAGCCTATAATGACACCAAAGCGCTCTTGATCAACACCTTGTACCGGAGCGTCAGCAGCGCTTACTTCATTGATAAAACCTGCTTGCTGTAGCGCCATCGAGGAAGCAGCAACCGCATAATGCATAAAATCATCATAACGGCGTGCGTCTTTAGCATTCATATATTGCTTTGGATCGAAGTCTTTGACCACGCCTGCGATTTGCGCACGATAACCCGATGCGTCAAAATGACTAATAGCTGTGATGCCACTTTCACCTTTGAGTAGTTTTGCCCACGAGCTTTCGACATCTAATCCCAATGGCGTGACCGCGCCCATACCTGTCACGACAACGCGCATCTCATCAGTGCGTTCAAAATGTGGAGGCTTATGACGTTTTTTTGTCTGAGCGGTGGCAATAGGGTTATTAACAGTACTATTCGTAGCTTGGTCGATAAGTGAGTCGTTCGGTAAACTGCTGTGCTGGCTCATTCGCTATATCCTATACTGACAGATCCTAAGAGGAGTGTATTTCTAAAGCCATTATAAAACACATAGGTGTACGCATGTAAACTAAAATTTGACCGCTCAGGCAAAACATACTTGTCCCAATACCACGCCTTTACTTGCGCCTGTCACGGCAGGCAAGTTACCGGTTTCACCCATAAGTGTTTGTCTTGCTAACCAAGCAAAGGCAACGGCTTCGACCCAAGTTGGTTCAAGTCCCAAGCTGGCTGTCGTTTCTACTTTGCATCGTTGCAGGTGTACTTGTAAGCGAGTCATTAAATAATTATTTAACGCCCCGCCGCCGCAGACATAAACAGCATTACTGCTACTAGCATTGATAAATAAATTGATTTGCGCACTGGCACTGATGGCGGTCAGCTCAGTGAGCGTTGCTTGTACGTCGGCGGATGAGTAGCGAACATCAGCAGAAGCTTGGTCGAATTTTTGTAACTCATCTTGTAGCCATGCTAAGTTAAAATCTTCACGCCCCGTACTTTTTGGATAGGTTTTCTTAAAAAATGGATGCTCTAATAGCTGATTCAGTAAAGGCTCAACGACTTGACCTGACTGTGCCCATGTACCGCCCGCATCATAATCCTTGTCCGTGTGCAATGTTGTCCACGCATCCAATAATAGATTGGCAGGTCCGGTATCATAACCAACCACGCTATCAGATGGCTGATTTTCTGAGTGTTCATTAGAATCTACAAGGTCATTAGAAATCGCTGGCAAGACAGCGATATTAGCAATACCGCCCAAGTTTAATAACACACGCGTGCTATCAGGCACCGCAAACAATGCTTGATGAAAAGCTGGAACCAAAGGCGCACCTTGACCACCAACTGCCATATCACGGCGACGGAAATCACTGACGACGCTAATGCCCGTACGTTCAGCAATGATATTGGCATCGACCAATTGCAAGCTAAAACCCATCTGCGGACGATGGCGTACCGTTTGACCATGACAGCCAATCGCTAGTACAGATTCACTATCAGTATTTGATTGCTGCAATAACGTATTAACCACGTCGCTTGAAAATTCTGCATATTCTTTACTTGCCCAGCCAAACCAGTCTAATTCGCTATTTGGTTCATCATCGGATGGCGTTAATGCTTGAATCCCATTAGGCTGACACAATGCTAGTAGCACTTCACGCAGACGCGGTGGGAAATCTTGGCTATGAGTCGCTAACACGTGCATCGGTTGTTGGGTATTATCTTTCTCACTGAATTGACAAAGGACCGCGTCCATACCATCTAAGCTAGTGCCCGACATCATACCTATATATAAGCCATCATCGAAGTTTTCAAACACCGTTTGTTCGAGCGCATCGGTCAAGGTGGCATAGTTTAAATCGTCCATATTATCTAGACGGCTATCAAAATCATCATCTAAACTCAGATTTGAAAAATTATTATGCTGACTATCAGCAATCGATGCAGGGTTGGTCATGGCAATTTACCTTAAAAAACGCTAGTATATCTGTCAAATTCTAACATTTTTTGATGGCTACGAGATTCTAAATAGCCCAAACGCTTTACCCTTTAAATAAAGACAATAAAGAGAGCATCATGACCACCCAAACTTATACCCTAGAAGAACAACTAGCGATAATCCAACGCGGTACACAAGAAATCTTATCTGAAGATGATTTGGTTAAGAAGCTAAAACTCAATCGTCCGCTGCGTATCAAAGCAGGTTTTGATCCTACCGCGCCAGACTTACATTTGGGTCATACCGTATTGATTAATAAACTGAAGCATTTTCAAGATTTGGGTCATGAGATTTATTTTCTAATCGGTGATTATACCGCCAAGATTGGTGATCCTTCTGGCAAAAACAGCACGCGTCCGCCATTGACCGATGAGCAAATCAAAGTCAACGCTCAGACTTATGCTGAGCAAGTCTTTAAGATTTTGGATAAAGAAAAAACCCGCATCGTCTTTAACTCTGAATGGTTTAAAGACATGTCAGCAGGCGATATGATTCAGCTTTCTAGCCAATTGACCGTCTCACGTATGCTTGAGCGCGATGATTTCTCTAAACGCTACGCGGCGCAAACGCCAATTGCTATCCATGAGTTTCTCTACCCATTGGTGCAAGGTTATGACTCTATCGCACTAAAAGCCGACGTTGAGCTTGGCGGTACTGACCAAACCTTTAACATCCTAATGGGACGCACCTTGCAAGGTCGTTACGGTCAAGAGCCACAAGTTTGTATCACGGTGCCAATCTTAGAAGGGCTAGACGGCGTTAATAAAATGTCGAAGTCACTTGGTAACTATGTCGGCATTTATGATGCTCCGGGTACCATGTACCAAAAACTTCTATCGATGCCAGATACCTTAATCCGTCGCTACTTTGAGTTTTTAAGCTTTAAGCCGATGGAAGAAGTCGAAGCGTTAATGGCAGAGATGGAAAACGGTCGCAATCCACAAGAAATCAAACGCATTCTTGCCGAAGAATTGATCGAGCGCTTCCATGATGCCGATGCTGCTGCTAATGCGCATAAATCAGCGGGTAACGTGCTTGCTGATGGCGAATTGCCAGTCGATTTACCAGAAGTGACCTTAGATTTAGAAGGGCAGGACGCATTATTTATCACGCAGATATTAAACCAAGCAGAGCTTGCCAAAAATAGCTCATCGGCTAAAGATATGATTAAACGCGGCGCGGTGAAAGTAGATGGCGAAGTCGTCGACGCGGGCTTTAGCTTAACCTCTGGTCAGACAGTCGTGATTCAAGCAGGCAAAAAGGCTTATGCTAAAGTGACAGTAGCTTAATAATTTATTGAGATAAGCTATTGAGAGTAAGAATAAGGTCGACATGATGGTCGACCTTATCTATTTTTGCGATGTAAGTATAATGAGAAAGTATTTGATTCGTGCATTTATAATAAAAATTAGGGTGCAATCATGACAAAACCTATCCCCCAAGGCATTTACCGCCATTATAAAGGCAACCTTTACCAAGTATTGCATACCGCGCAGCATTCAGAAACCGAAGAAGCCTTAGTCGTTTACCGCTGTCTCTACGGTGAGTATGGCGTATGGGTAAGACCGTTAGTGATGTTTTCTGAAACTGTCACGGTAGATGGTAAGCAGTTACCTCGATTTGAGCTTATAAAAGAATTGGCTGATTAAACCTAAGAATTTTCTGATAACTTATAAACAAGAAAGCGACCATTCAAGGTCGCTTTCTTGTTTATATACAAAATTCATTAGCTGTTTAAAAAAGCAATTAAAGCTTCATTAAATTCTTTAGCATGCGTCACATTGATACCGTGCGGGCCGCCTTCAACGATATGAAGTTGACTATCTGCAATCATTTCGTGCGAACGCTGACCACTGACCTCTAACGGTACGATTTGATCTGCATCGCCATGAATGACCAAATTTGGTACATCAAATGCTTTTAGGTCATCACGGAAATCGGTATAGCTAAAAGCTTTGACACAATCATAGCTAGCTTTGGCGGAGGCAAATGCAGCAATATCACGGTTATATAAGCGTAATGGTTTACTAACTAATAATGTGCCATCTTTTGGGGTAAAAAACTGCTTAGTAAAATCATTTAGGAAGGCAATACGGTCACCGCTGACACCATCTAAGAATTCCTGAATATCTTGCTTTTCTAGACCACCTTCAGGATTGTCATCTGCTTTATATAAATAAGGCGGCACAGCAGAGGCTAATACTGTTTTACTGACACGCTCAGAACCATATTTCCCAAGATAACGTGCCACTTCGCCGCCGCCCATAGAGAAGCCGACGATAGTAGCATTTGTTAAATCTAGCTCATCCATCAAGGCTTTTAAATCTTGTGCCAAAGTATCGTAATCATAACCATTCCATGGCTGGGAGGATTTCCCAAAACCACGTCTATCATACGTAATCACTTGATAACCAGCCTCAACCAGCGCAGGAAGTTGTGACTCCCATGCCCGTCCGCTTAATGGCCAACCATGAATTAACACGACAGGTTTGCCAGTACCTTGGATTTCGTAATACAGTTCGACAGGTTGCTCGTTTTGTGTTGCAACTTTTACATATGGCATGTTCAGATCCTTTTTATATTATTATAAAGTTTTTATAATGACGCACTTTTTTGATTTGGTTTTTTGGTTAATGAAGGCGAACGTCAGCTTTTTAGTATAAAAGTAGGTTTGAGTAATTACTATGACGTGTTGTAAAGTTATAGTGTCGATTATAGAGTTTTTAAGTGACATCGTAATGTTATGCTTAAGTTTCCAAAAAACTCTTTAACACTTTATAAAACCCAATTGGCTCATCCATTGGTACTGCATGACCTGAGCGTGGCAACACGACCTCAGTTGCATTGGGTAGCATCTGGGTGACTTTTTGCTGCCACTTAGCATTGTAAAGTTTGGAGCGCCCGCCAATCAGATTGACTACTGGAATAGTGACCTGTTCTATCGCGCCGCGGAAGTCATAGGGTAAGGTCAGATAGGCTTGTAAGCAGCGCATTTTATGATGCCAAATACTGTGTTCATAAAGTGCAAGTTTGGGATCGTTTTTATAGGTCATCACTTGTATAAAAGCTTTTGAGCGCGTGCGATTGACGGATAATAACGAAAACAGTCGTTCGACATCCGTTGCACGGCGTTTCAGGGCAAAAGGCAGATGGGTAAAGCTTTTGATGTCAGCATAAGGCAAAGTCTTATCAATCACCTCATGAAAGATATCGAATACTTCTTGCTGGCGCGTGCCAAACAAGCCACCTTGCCAATCAGGTTGATTATGAATAGCAGGACTTTGGTCAATATTCAAATAGCGGCTAACTCTTGCGCTACCATAACGCTCAAAATACGCCCACATCACTTGCGCGCCCATCGAGATGGCGGCAACTGGCAAGGATTCTATATTGCGTGCCAAGCAAATTTGCTCAATGACGATACTGATATCATCGGCATACTGGCGCACAAAATCAAACTGGGTTAGCTTGATATCTTTTGCCGCCCCAAACCCTCGCAAATGCGGTAGATAAAATGCGTAGTTGCCAACTAAGGGTAAAATAAACGGCAAAAACTCACGCGTATCCATACCATAGGCATGCAAGAGCAGCATGGGTTTACCATTTCCTATCACTGACACTGGTAGCAACGTACCGTCAGTTAAAGCAATATCAATCGTCTTCAATTGATAGTTAGCAGGCAGTTTGATTAAGTTTCTCTTCATAAGGTAATGCATCTTGTTTTCATTAAGCGGTTTTACCAAGTCGATTTAGCCAAAATGTATCGTAGCAAAAGTCTTTATCTCATTTCTAAAAGACTGCTATATTAAAATAGGTAACTGACCATAACATAAAAGCTGTTTAGGATTAAAAGCAGTTAAGTGGTAAAAGTAGCGACTTGTCATAGACTGTGATCAATCGAATCAAACGTCAGCAAGTAAAATATAAGGATATCAGTCTATGAACAAGTCAAATTTACCATTGCTTGATAGCAGCCTATATCCGCAAATCTGGCAGCAGCAGAACTTTGCTAGTCCACAGACATTATTGATGGAGATGTTAACAGCAAATATCACACTAGACGCCGATGCTTTCACCAAGCAATTGCTAGCCAATGATATTTATCAAGACTGGATTAATAGCAGCGTGTTTGGACGTTATTTACATCGTAATTTTACGGCGTTCTCTCAGCAAACAGAAGACAGTTTTAATATTGATATGCCTTCGCTGTTTCGTCAGGAATTGATGCGTCACGCGCAGTATTTACCATTAGAGCAGGTATTGTTTTTTGCAGGGGATTTACCAAAAAGTGTACGTCAGACAAAGGTGTTAATTACAACTATTAATCCTGTTACCGCCATCATTAATGCTCAGAAGCTAAGTGAAAAAGCTACCATCAATAATTCGACCACGATTATCAATCAGATAGTGATTAAAGGTAAACAAGTCTTAGGATTTCCGATACGGCACAATAAACGCACTAGCGAGCGCTTGCGTAATGAAGTACTGATTTTAGATTTTCAAGAGTTGCGCTTGGTCAATGAAGAGAATGTCAGTAGCAAAAAAAGAAGCAACATAGATGCGACTATATTGCTTCGGTCTTATGAATTACGTTAATAGGCCAAACAGTCAGCTAAAATTTTAAGAGTCTTGCTTAGCAATCGTTAGTCCGTTATAAGTTTGCGCGACAGGCATGACTTCCAAGCGATTGACATTAATATGGGCAGGCGATTCAATCAACCATAATAAAATATCGCCGATATCATCGCCGGTCATGGTTTTAAAGCCGTCGTAAACCTGAGCGGCTTTATCATCATCACCATGATAGCGCACGTTTGAAAACTCAGTTCCGGCAACATTACCGGGCTCAAGGTTGGTCACGCGCACTTGCGTACCGATGAGATCCGCACGCAAATTTAAGCTAAACTGTTTGACAAAGGCTTTGGTCGCGCCATAGACGTTACCACCAAAATAAGGCCAACTTCCGGCAATTGAGCCGACATTAATGATATAACCGCTATCGCGTGCGACCATGGCTGGCAAGACCGCGTGAGTCAGCGCCATTAAACCTTTAATATTGGTATCGGTCATACGCATCCAATCATCAAGACTAGCACTGTGAGCAGGTTCTGTACCAAGTGCCAGTCCAGCGTTATTTACCAAGACATCGATTTGTTTAAAATCAGCAGGCAAATCCGCAATGACTTGCGGGATAGACGCTGTATCACTCACATCCATGACCACAGGTAAAAACGCCTCGCCCAAAGTTTCTGCCAAAGCATTGAGTTTGTCTAAGCGTCTGGCACAGCCAATCACGCGATGACCATTGGCAATCAAACGCTCAGCCAGCGCTTTACCGAAACCCGCGCTTGCGCCTGTAATCAATACGTTCATCTTATATCCTTATCATTGATGTTTTGTACATATGTCATGTTGTTTGAGACGACAGCTTGTCTTAGTTTATCTGCTTTGGCTTACTTATTAAATAATTGCTTACCAAAGATTTTATCACCAGCATCGCCCAGACCTGGAATGATATAACCGTGCTCATCCAAATGACTATCTAATGCAGCAGTATAAATAGTCACGTCAGGATGTGCTTCATTGACTACACGGACGCCTTCAGGTGCGGCAACCAATACCAAGGCTTTGATATTGGTACAGCCGTTTTTCTTAAGCATTTCGATAGTTGCAACCATCGAGCCGCCAGTGGCTAACATTGGGTCAATGATAAGGGCTGGGCGTTTGTCCATGTGGCTAACAAACTTTTCAAAGAACGGCACCGGTTGTAAGGTTTCTTCATCGCGCTGTAAACCAACGACAGAGATTTTTGCCGTAGGAATCAAATCGAGCACCCCATCAAGCATACCAATACCCGCGCGTAAAATCGGTACGATAGTTGCCGTCTTACCGATGATTTGCTCACCAATGATTTCACCACACCAGCCTTCCATCGGAAAGGTTTCAATTTCAAAATCGCGGCTAGCTTCATACGCCATCAAGCGCGCAAGCTCTTTGGTTAATGTACGAAACTTATAAGTACTACAGTCTTTTTCGCGCATAAGGCTGAGTTTATGACGGACTAACGGGTGATCGATAACAGTGATTTTTAAGTCGCTCATAAGTATTCTCTTGGTTTTTTGGTCTGATGCTTGATTAGTATAAAAGATACAACACTTACTGCACTTCAACCCTATATTTAGCCCATCAATAGTAAGCTTAATACTTTAACAAAAAGTAAGCCAAAGGCATTTATAACGAGCTCGGTTTTGTTTAAGCCGACTATGTTTGACTATATAGCGCTATAACAAATGAAGTAGTGTTTAACCCTGCTATGATAGCAAAAAAACCGCTTTTCTGATGAAGAATCTTATGACCAAAACCTCACCGAATAATCCTATCCATCCACAAAAAGCTGCTAACGACTTTGTGTGGACACAGAAATTAAAGACCGATAGCGCAAATATCGAAACCCATCCTTTTGGTCCTGTCCTACCACCTGATGCCACCGTCATGATGATGGGCAGTTTTCCGCCCACTGCCGATAAATGGGCAATGAGGTTCCATTATCCCAATTTTCAAAATGACATGTGGCGCATTTATGGACGCGTATTTTTTGATGATGCGGATTATTTTAGAGTAGGGGACGAAAAACGCTTTGATCCTGAGCGCATTAGAGCCTTTATGTTTGAGCGTGGTATTGCCTCTTGTCCCACGGTAGTACAAGCGATTCGCGAAACTGGCAATGCGTCTGATAAAGACCTTACGGTCGTGACCACTGTCGATCTAGACACAATTTTGCCGCAAGTACCGAAAGTACAGGCGCTATTCACGACTGGTGGTAAGGCAACAGAGGTATTACTGAACTTATTAGCTGAACCACCTGCCAAATCGAAGTACCCTAAAACCAATCAAAGTATGGACTATCCTTATAAGTGGCAGGATAAAGATAATAAAAAAGCTGATGTTAATAGTTTAACCTTATATAGACTGCCTTCTACCTCGCGCGCCTATCCTTTAGCATTAGATAAAAAAGTCTCTGCTTATAAAGACTTCTTCAAAAAGATAGGTAAGCTATAAAAGTGTTATATAGAAGAAGCTATGAGGCTATATATAAGCACTAACTAAAGACAAGAATTGATTTTGGTAAAGGTAAAACCACTTTCAACCCTAACTGACTGATAAATAGATGGTATTGATGATAAGAGTAGATAATCGCCAAAATATCGGGCAAACCCCCTTGACCCTCTACTAAAACAGAGTATACTGCCCTCCAGTCGGAGAGGAAGGCGGGTTGGAGTGGTTTATCGCTTAGACAATTTAGCCAACCGAAAAAATTACTTTTAAGTTAACTCAAATTAAAATAATTTACTTCTTGACTTACTAATTAAAGCGTCTATAATACGCACCTCATTAAGACGAACTGGAAGTAGCTACTGTGTGATTACACAATAACTAACCAGTTAACTTAAAGAAACAAATTAAGAAAAGAAGTTGACAGACTATTAAAACATGATATGATGGTCAGCTCGCTAAATAGGATAAGCCAGATTGGTTTAGCATATTTAGTAAGAATACTCTTACTGGACGACAGTAGAGACATTATTTAAAAGCATAACTAAAGAACAACTTGTGTGGATTTTTGCTGATTCAGAATGCTAAAAAATAAAGTTGGTTGACTATCTTTTCGATAGAATTCTAACTATAAAAATTATCATTTAAGACAGTAAAAAAACTCAAAGTTAATTCATTACGAACATAATTTTTAGCGATTTTGCCAGATTAGATGAGCCAAGTTTAGAAGTCTCTTTAAAGGACTTCATAGCAAGATTAAACTGAAGAGTTTGATCATGGCTCAGATTGAACGCTGGCGGCAGGCTTAACACATGCAAGTCGAGCGGAAACGATGATAGCTTGCTATCAGGCGTCGAGCGGCGGACGGGTGAGTAATACTTAGGAATCTACCTAGTAGTGGGGGATAGCACGGGGAAACTCGTATTAATACCGCATACGACCTACGGGAGAAAGGGGGCAGTTTACTGCTCTCGCTATTAGATGAGCCTAAGTCGGATTAGCTAGATGGTGGGGTAAAGGCCTACCATGGCGACGATCTGTAGCTGGTCTGAGAGGATGATCAGCCACACCGGGACTGAGACACGGCCCGGACTCCTACGGGAGGCAGCAGTGGGGAATATTGGACAATGGGGGAAACCCTGATCCAGCCATGCCGCGTGTGTGAAGAAGGCCTTTTGGTTGTAAAGCACTTTAAGCAGTGAAGAAGACTCTTCGGTTAATACCCGGAGACGATGACATTAGCTGCAGAATAAGCACCGGCTAACTCTGTGCCAGCAGCCGCGGTAATACAGAGGGTGCAAGCGTTAATCGGAATTACTGGGCGTAAAGGGAGCGTAGGTGGCTCGATAAGTCAGATGTGAAATCCCCGGGCTCAACCTGGGAACTGCATCTGATACTGTTGAGCTAGAGTATGTGAGAGGAAGGTAGAATTCCAGGTGTAGCGGTGAAATGCGTAGAGATCTGGAGGAATACCGATGGCGAAGGCAGCCTTCTGGCATAATACTGACACTGAGGCTCGAAAGCGTGGGTAGCAAACAGGATTAGATACCCTGGTAGTCCACGCCGTAAACGATGTCTACTAGTCGTTGGGTCCCTTGAGGACTTAGTGACGCAGCTAACGCAATAAGTAGACCGCCTGGGGAGTACGGCCGCAAGGTTAAAACTCAAATGAATTGACGGGGGCCCGCACAAGCGGTGGAGCATGTGGTTTAATTCGATGCAACGCGAAGAACCTTACCTGGTCTTGACATATCTAGAATCCTGCAGAGATGCGGGAGTGCCTTCGGGAATTAGAATACAGGTGCTGCATGGCTGTCGTCAGCTCGTGTCGTGAGATGTTGGGTTAAGTCCCGCAACGAGCGCAACCCTTGTCCTTAGTTACCAGCGGGTTAAGCCGGGAACTCTAAGGATACTGCCAGTGACAAACTGGAGGAAGGCGGGGACGACGTCAAGTCATCATGGCCCTTACGACCAGGGCTACACACGTGCTACAATGGTAGGTACAGAGGGCAGCTACACAGCGATGTGATGCGAATCTCAAAAAGCCTATCGTAGTCCAGATTGGAGTCTGCAACTCGACTCCATGAAGTAGGAATCGCTAGTAATCGCGGATCAGAATGCCGCGGTGAATACGTTCCCGGGCCTTGTACACACCGCCCGTCACACCATGGGAGTTGATTGCACCAGAAGTGGATAGCTTAACCTTCGGGGGAGCGTTCACCACGGTGTGGTTGATGACTGGGGTGAAGTCGTAACAAGGTAGCCGTAGGGGAACCTGCGGCTGGATCACCTCCTTATAGATGGCATTCGGTCAGCAAGAATTCACAACAAGTTGTTCTTTAGTTTAAGCTAGTTTATTAGCTAGAGGTATATGCCTCGTACAGGCCTGTAGCTCAGCTGGTTAGAGCACCGTGTTGATAACGCGGGGGTCGGCAGTTCAAGTCTGCCCAGGCCTACCATTATTAGGGGCCATAGCTCAGTTGGTAGAGCGCCTGCCTTGCACGCAGGAGGTCAACGGTTCGACTCCGTTTGGCTCCACCACATAATAAACTTCTTTAGATGCTAATAAATAAATAGGTATCAAATAGAAACAAGTGATTCGTCTTAACAAAGACAAGATTACTTCTTTCTGTTTTATACAGAATCTGTGACTCGACGAGAGCACAGAGACTATTTAAAAACATAGATATGAGTCTGGGTTAGGAACACGTGTTCACGCGTTGTTTCTAACCTTAATAACTCACTACTTAACGACATCAGTTGTTATCCCAGTAGTGAGTTATTAAAAAAGTAAAGAGAACTGAATCAAGCGTATAAAATTAGGTGATATCGTTATCATAATTAGGCTTATATAGCACTTAGAAATCTAACTCCTATCTTTAGTAATAAAGGTTAGAGAAAGACTACTTGGGGTTGTATGGTCAAGTAATGAAGCGCACATGGTGGATGCCTTGGCAGTCAGAGGCGATGAAAGACGTGACAGCCTGCGATAAGCTTCGGGGAGGCGGCAATATCCTGTGATCCGGAGATTTCTGAATGGGGAAACCCACCTACCATAAGGTAGGTATCTTGTACTTGTACAAGAGGCAAACGAGGGGAAGTGAAACATCTCAGTACCCTTAGGAAAAGACATCAAATGAGATTCCCCAAGTAGCGGCGAGCGAACGGGGAGAAGCCGATTAATGCTAATGTAGAAGAACAGCGTGGGAAAGCTGACCGTAGTAGGTGATAGTCCTGTATTCGAAACATTAGCGTTAACATATTAAGTAGGGCGGGACACGAGAAATCCTGTTTGAAGATGGGGGGACCATCCTCCAAGGCTAAATACTCCTGACTGACCGATAGTGAACCAGTACCGTGAGGGAAAGGCGAAAAGAACCCCTGTGAGGGGAGTGAAATAGAACCTGAAACCGTGTGCGTACAAGCAGTGGGAGCCTTAATTTATTAGGGTGACCGCGTACCTTTTGTATAATGGGTCAGCGACTTATGTTCTGTAGCAAGGTTAACCGTTTAGGGGAGCCGTAGGGAAACCGAGTCTTAATAGGGCGTTTAGTTGCAGGGCATAGACCCGAAACCGAGTGATCTATCCATGAGCAGGTTGAAAGTGCCGTAACAGGCACCGGAGGACCGAACCCACTATCGTTGAAAAGCTAGGGGATGACTTGTGGATAGGGGTGAAAGGCTAATCAAACTCGGTGATAGCTGGTTCTCCCCGAAAGCTATTTAGGTAGCGCCTCGGACGAACACCATTGGGGGTAGAGCACTGTTTCGGCTAGGGGGTCATACCGACTTACCAAACCGATGCAAACTCCGAATACCGATGAGTGATATCCGGGAGACACACAGTGGGTGCTAACGTCCATTGTGGAGAGGGAAACAACCCAGACCGCCAGCTAAGGCCCCAAATTCCTAGTTAAGTGGGAAACGAGGTGGGAAGGCATAGACAGCTAGGAGGTTGGCTTAGAAGCAGCCATCCTTTAAAGAAAGCGTAATAGCTCACTAGTCGAGTCGGCCCGCGCGGAAGATGTAACGGGGCTCAAACTAGGAGCCGAAGCTGCGGATTTGAATTTGTTTTCAAGTGGTAGGGGAGCGTTGTGTAAGCCTGTGAAGGTGTGTCGTAAGGCATGCTGGAGGTATCACAAGAGCGAATGCTGACGTGAGTAACGATAATGCGAGTGAAAAGCTCGCACGCCGGAAGATCAAGGGTTCCAGTCCAACGTTAATCGGGGCTGGGTGAGTCGACCCCTAAGGCGAGGCCGAAAGGCGTAGTCGATGGGAAATCGGTTAATATTCCGATACTTGTTTATAATGCGATGGAGGGACGGAGTAGGTTATGTCAGCCTGGCGTTGGTTGTCCAGGTGAAAGGATGTAGGCAGACAGTTTAGGCAAATCCGGACTGTCATTATGCTGAGATCTGATAGCAAGCTGTACTTGTACAGCGAAGTGGCAAATACCATGCTTCCAGGAAAAGCTTCTAAGCAATAGTTATAAACGAATCGTACCCTAAACCGACACAGGTGATCAGGTAGAGAATACCAAGGCGCTTGAGAGAACTCTGCTGAAGGAACTAGGCAAAATGGTACCGTAACTTCGGGAGAAGGTACGCTGCCGATGGTGATAGGACTTGCTCCTTGAGCTGTTGGCAGTCGCAGATACCAGGCTGCTGCAACTGTTTATTAAAAACACAGCACTCTGCAAACACGAAAGTGGACGTATAGGGTGTGATGTCTGCCCGGTGCTGGAAGGTTAATTGATGGGGTTAGCGTAAGCGAAGCTCTTGATCGAAGCCCCAGTAAACGGCGGCCGTAACTATAACGGTCCTAAGGTAGCGAAATTCCTTGTCGGGTAAGTTCCGACCTGCACGAATGACATAATGATGGCAGCGCTGTCTCCAGCAGAGACTCAGTGAAATCGAAATCGCAGTGAAGATGCTGTGTACCCGCGGCTAGACGGAAAGACCCCGTGAACCTTTACTACAGCTTTACATTGAACTTTGACCTGACTTGTGCAGGATAGGTGGGAGGCTTTGAAGCAGACACGCTAGTGTTTGTGGAGCCAATCTTGAAATACCACCCTGGTCATGTTGGGGTTCTAACTCAGGTATAACAATACCGAGGACAATGTATGGTGGGTAGTTTGACTGGGGCGGTCTCCTCCTAAAGAGTAACGGAGGAGTACGAAGGTGCGCTCAGACCGGTCGGAAATCGGTCGTAGAGTATAAAGGCAAAAGCGCGCTTAACTGCGAGACCCACAAGTCGAGCAGGTACGAAAGTAGGTCTTAGTGATCCGGTGGTTCTGTATGGAAGGGCCATCGCTCAACGGATAAAAGGTACTCTGGGGATAACAGGCTGATACCGCCCAAGAGTTCATATCGACGGCGGTGTTTGGCACCTCGATGTCGGCTCATCTCATCCTAGGGCTGAAGCAGGTCCTAAGGGTATGGCTGTTCGCCATTTAAAGAGGTACGCGAGCTGGGTTTAGAACGTCGTGAGACAGTTCGGTCCCTATCTACCGTGGGCGTTGGAAATTTGAGAGGATCTGCTCCTAGTACGAGAGGACCAGAGTGGACGAACCTCTGGTGTTCGGGTTGTCACGCCAGTGGCATTGCCCGGTAGCTACGTTCGGATGGGATAATCGCTGAAAGCATCTAAGCGAGAAGCCCACCTCAAGATTAGATTTCCCTAAAGAGCCGTTGAAGACTACGACGTTGATAGGCAGGGTGTGGAAGTGCAGCGATGCATGTAGCTAACCTGTACTAATTGCTCGTTTGGCTTGACCATACAACACCCAAGTGGTTTGTATGAAAGCTCTAATTAATCTATCTTGTATAGCCTAGGCTATAGAATATATATAATTTCGATATCACCTTTAACCTTGATTCAGTTAGGTTACAAGTTGGTCGACCAATAGATAATATCTTGACGTCAAAACAATAATAACAGACTCATATCTAACCCCCTTTGCTGACGACAATAGCACGATGGAACCACCTGATCCCTTCCCGAACTCAGAAGTGAAACATCGTCGCGCCAATGGTAGTGTGGTTCGCCCATGTGAGAGTAGGTCATCGTCAGCTCTCTATTCTGAAATATCCCCCGACTAGTTATCTAGCCGGGGGATTTTCTTTGCCTGACGTTTGGAAATAAGAGGATTTATTTGTAGCTGAAAGGCTCAAATAAGCTTTTTCTGTTATGAAAATCGCTATATCTTATATTCAATATATTCCTTGTTATTCATTTAAAATGATTTGACTTATATCGTTATAGCTGCTAATTTTAAAGAGTATTTCAACTTTAGTTAATTAAAAGTATTTATAGAGTCTATACGGAAATTGACCTTATAATTAACTTATTAGTAAAGACTCATACCCTATCCATGGTTATCAAAAGGAATTGATAATGAAGTTAGCTCCTCTTTTTTCAATAGGTGCATTAGCAGCTATTAGCCTTCTAGGTTGTTCTAATCAAGCTTCTGATAGTACTGATGCTTCTGCAGCAACTTCTCAAGAAACAACCACATTGCGCTTTTCTCATTTTTGGCCAGCAACCTCCTCTATTAGTACAGAGGTCTTTGAACCTTGGGCTAAGCAAATAGAAGCAGATTCTAATGGTCGTTTAAAAGTAGAGTTATATCCTTCAGCTGGTCTTGCTAAAGCAGACGTTACTTATGAATCTGCTGCCAAAGGCACGATAGATATTGGCTCACAAGCACACGGCTATACCAATGGTCGCTTTCCTTTAACTCAGATTACTGAGCTTCCTGGTTTATCAAACTCAGCGACTCAGATGGGTTGTATGCTCCAAACTCTATATGAAGATGGTACTTTAGCTGGTGAATATGAAGATACGCATATGTTGTTTATGTATGGTGCTGGACCGGGTGCGTTGCATACAACGAACAAATTAATTCGTACACCTGAAGATATGAAAGGTATGCGTATTCGTCGTCCTTCTGCGGTTGCTGGCGACATCATCGAAAGTGCGGGAGCCTCACCAGTAGGCTTGCCTGCCAATGACATGTATACGTCTTTGCAACGCGGCGTCGTTGATGGTTTGAGTTTTCCATGGGAAGCTGTGACCGCCTTTAAAATTGACGAAATTACCAAATACCATACCAATATTCCTTTTTATAGTTCAGCGCTTATGGTGACTATGAATAAAGATAAATATGAGAGTTTACCGGATGATTTGAAAAAGGTACTGGATAAAAATTCAGGTATGGCGCTTGCCAATAAGGTTGGTGAAGTATTTGATAAACATGATGATATGGCAATAGAAGCAGCTAGGAAAAAAGGTGATGAAATCGTTGAAATCCCTGATCCATTAAATGATCCTAACTGGAAAGGACCGCTTGAGAAAGGCACCAATAAATATCTTGCTGATGTTAAAGCGCTAGGTCTAGATGCAGAGGGCGTTTATGCTAAAGCAAAAGCCGCCAGTGCAGCCTGTAAGGTCTAACCTAAAGGAGTTTCGCATGGTATTTTTAGTTAAACTGAGCATCCTCATTTCAAGGTTATGTCAATTCATTGGTGGTATCAGTCTCATTATCATTGTACTGACCACCATGCTAGATGTTATTGCCCGCTATGTATTCAAGCTCACCGGTGGTGAGTTTGGATTTACGGTCAAAGGCAGTGTTGAGATTGTCTCTTACTTTATGCTCTTTGCTTTACTTGGTGCTTTTGCTGCTTTTGTTGAACGCTCACAAATTATTGTCGATGTATTCACACAAAAGATGTCAAAAGCCGTTAAAGGTTACATGATGGGCACCTTTATGATGGGGTTCTTTATCATTGGTATCGTGTTCGCATGGGGTCTCTATGAAAGCGCTTTTGATGCAATAGAGTACGGAAAAGTCACCCAAGACCTTCGAATATCTATGATGCCCATTTACGCTATTAGTGCCTTCTTAAGCGTTTTACTTGCCATTCGCTCATTGATCGAATCCATCAACATCTTTAAAACAGGCGAGTTCTTTGACGCTGAGGAGACAGGCGCATGAGTCCAGAAATTATTGGTGCCATTGGTTTGTTATGTATGATTGCGATGGTCATGCTGCGTGTTCCTGTTGCACTTGCGATGCTTGGTGTTGGTTTGGTTGGCTTTGGTGCCGTGACAGCACCGATTGGTGCGGTGCAGATGCTCAAAGACTTACCCGTTGATGTTTTAGCGAAATATGATTTTAGTGCTATTCCATTGTTCATACTTATGGGTGTCTTTGCTTCTCATTCTGGTATGGCAGGGAAGTTATTTGATGCTACTCGAACTATCTTTGGTGGCGTTAGGGGTAGTCTAGGTATTGCTGGTATTGGTTCATCGGGTATCTTTGCATCCATTTCAGGGTCATCATTGGCGACAGCGTCTACCATGACCAAAGTAGCATTGCCACAAATGGAGAAGTACGGTTATCAGCCAGGCTTTGCCTGCGGTATTTTAGCCGCTGGTGGTACTTTGGGAATCATGATTCCGCCCAGTATTGCACTGCTGGTTTATGCCATCCTAACCCAGCAGTCAGTTGGTGATATGTTTATCGCTGGCTTCTTACCGGGTATGCTCGGCATGGTGATGTACTCAATCACTGTTATGATCATGGTACGCTGGAAGCCACATTTAGCACAACGTGGGGAGCCTACTTCTTGGAAACAAAAGCTAATCTCTTTGACAGGTCTTATTCCCTTTAGCTTTATCTTCATCGTGATTATCGCGGGTATTTTCTTTGGGCTATTTACCCCAACAGAAGGCGCTGCAGTTGGGGCGTTTGTCTCTTGGGCTTATGCTTTTGCCAAAGGCATGCGAATGATGGGGCTTAAGCAATCATTAATTGAGACGCTTGCCCTCTCTGCGGTGGTCTTCTTTATGTTACTTGGTGCTGAAGCACTCGGCTACTTTATCTCAGTATCGCGCTTGTCTTATAGTTTGGCGACGTGGATTGGTACATTGGCAGTTAGCCCAATGATAGTATTGATCTGCATTTTGATTATGTACTTTCTGTTAGGCTTGTTCATGGATGCCCTAGCGATGCTGGTGATTACGATTCCGGTAGTGTTCCCAATCATTGTTGCGTTAGGTTATGATCCGGTTTGGTTTGGTATTATTGCAGTATTAACCGTAGAGCTCGGACTCATTACACCGCCTATGGGTATGAATATCTTTGTGATTAAGGCAATGGCACCACATATTAAGCTGTCCGATATGTTCAAGGGGGTGATGCCTTTTATTGTCTCTGACTTGATTCGCTTAGTCATTTTGGTCGCGTTCCCAGCGATATCTTTAGTGCTACTAAGTTAATTCCTACATAAAATAACACTGGAGCATTGTTGCGTACTATGTATAACGCTAGAATAATTGAGAGACATCGTTTTGAAGTAGCATCTCTACGATAAGCTTGTCTTAAAACACTCATTTTAGAATCACATGGATGCGAGAAATACTATGACTATTGCTAAGAATATCGAGATCAGTAGTACCTCTGAAAGCAGTTTTGAAGATGCTATTCAACAAGGTATTGAGCGGATTTCTAAGACCGTCAACAATGTTGAAGGCGCTTGGATAAAAGAGCAAAAAGTAGGGGTTACTGATGGAAAAATCAGTAAATATCATGTCATTATGATTGTAAGCTTTGTTATTAATGATGGTACTGATATTAGCTAAGTGTTGATTGAAACCTAAAAAAGACTGCGATTGCAGTCTTTTTTTTGTCATAAAAAAAATATATTGAGGATTGTTGTGATTAGCAGGAGTAGCCACACGGCTTGCCTAAATATGTAGTAAAATAAAACGCTACCATTTTGAATATTTAGAATAGAAGTAAACATTTATGGCTGTCGATTTTAGTAACACGCTCATAGTCGCGATTTCTGCAACCGCTTTATTTGATTTGTCAGAGTCTGAGAATCATCTCATATCGCTTTTACAGCAGCGTCCCCACGATGCCGTTAAAGAGTTCCGCAACTATATGACTGAGCGTGAAAATGAACCGTTGACTATTGGCGCAGGTTATCCGCTGATTAAAGCACTATTGAATTTAAATCATTATTGTCATGATTGTGATAATAAGAATGACGGTGTCAATGCACCCTTGGTAGAAGTGGTCATTGTCTCAAAAAGTAGCCCTGATACAGGTATTCAAGTCCTAAATGCAATACGTGAACATGGGTTAACCATTTCGCGCTCAGCATTTATATCTGGCAGCCCTATTGCACCTTATATCAAAGATTTTAATGTAGATTTGTTTTTGACGACCAATCTTGAAGATGCGCAGCAGGTTGCAGATGCTGATATCTGTGCTTGTGCGATATTAGATGCCACGCCAGTCAATACTTATGAGTTGGATACCAAGCAGTTGCGTATTGCCTTCGATGGTGATGCAGTGTTATTTGATGATTCAGGCGAGCTGCTTTATAAGCAAAAAGGGTTGCAAGCGTTTCATGACCGTGAAGCCAAAATGCGCGATTTACCGATAGAAAAAGGCCCTTATGCAGAGTTATTGATTAAGCTGTCCAAAATGCAAGAGCGTCTGCCAGCAAGCCTGCATTCTTGTCCGATGAAAATAGCCTTGGTGACGGCTCGCAATGCCCCAGCTGACTTACGAGCGATAAAAACATTGCGTAATTGGGGCGTAGATATTGATATGGCGTTTTTTTTGGGAGGGCTTGAAAAGACTTCAGTACTTAAAACATTTGCGCCGCATATTTTCTTTGATGATTCAGTTAAGCATATCGATGCGGCTCGTAGCTTTGTACCAACGGCGCTCGTGCCTTATCATTCAACCTCACTATTACACGCCAGTAGTATATTAACTGCCAATAAAGATGCGTCATCGCTATCTTTTAAACCCGTAGAAACGACGATTTTATCTACCAGTCATTAACATGCGTTTAACAAGATAAAAAGGATAAAACAGTAGATGAAGTGGCAGCAATTGGCAACGCTTGTAATCGTACGCATTAAGCAAGTATTTGGTCTATATGCTTTTGTACTGATACCAATGTGGGTGATGTTTTTTCTTAATGACACCGTATTTTTTGGTCTATGGAATATTTTCGGTATCGTACCAAGAACATTGGATATTGGCAGTATGATAGGGGTATTTGCCTCATGGACGATGCATAGTAATTTCTCACATCTAGTGGGAAATTCGCTGACACTGATGCAGATTTTGTTCTTATTTGGTTTATTTGAGAATAACGCTTATCGTACTATTCTTAAGCTTATCATCGCCTCAGGTATAATGACTTGGATAATAGCTTCGCCACTGACGATTCATATCGGCGCTTCAGGGCTGTGTTTTGCGATGCTTGGGTTTATGATAGGTGGGGCAGTGTTCGCTAGGCGTTGGGGCTATTTACTTGCCTGTATTGTGATGGGTACGGGTTATTGGCTGACTATCAAACAAGGTTTGATACCGCAGCAAGGTATCTCATTTGCGGCGCATTTTGGTGGTCTATGCGCCGGATTGTTGTTGGGTGCCAATTCTAAACATGCTTATACGAAAGTGAATAATCGTTATTAGCCTTATTTTTCGGCAAATATATTTAGACAGACTGTTCAATAATTCATAAAGATAACGATAAGTCAGCTAACAGTGGCTTCAATGATTGAGTTATTTTTTATTAATACAAACATTGATATATAGCGGATCATTTTTTTCTAATGGACGCCAAGCAGTCGTTTGTTTCACATGCTCATCGATACTCATCTTACTGTCTTTTTCTTGTAATACATAGTCTGCACGAGCAGGGGCGGCACAGTCGATCACTTGCGGTACTTGCTGTACACTTCTACGTCTCTCAAACAAATACAAATTGACCAAGTAAACCTCTGGGTTATCGGCGTTAGCACGAGCGTGTCCGCTATCAGCCGCTATAAAGCGTAACGTCTGTGGTTTAACGTACGACCATGGACGAAACCACGTACCTTCTTCAACTTTTTTGACGACATGAACGCCTTCAGGAAGCTGTGCAAGCTGTTGACCAAACCAGCTGTATTCTTGACTTATTTGGAAGCCAAAAATACCTATCGCACCAAATAATGGAATAAGCCATCTTGGCGCTTTCTTACCTGCAAGTTTGCTGAGGTGAGTGATAACTAGTGCTATCCCAGCTAGACCAAACCCAGCCGCTATGGTTGCGATAAACTCAAAAAGCATAAGACTTTTCCTTAACGCAATCAGCGCATTTCATATCAATTATTAAAAATAAAATCATGTGTACAGCCTTTTTAAGCACATTTATCATGGCACTCATGCTTAACTTTCTCATTATTTTTACTTTTAAGAGGGGTGAGTAAAATTATCATGATTGGACGAATAGTATGTAAAAAATATTCCATGATCAGATTGGGATAAAAAAATCACTCACGAGCAGCTGCTGCCTGTGAGTGATATATTATCGTAAAAAACCATACGTCATTTGCACTTCATTTGCTAGCTTGTATCGAAGCTTAGTGATCTACTGCAGCACCAGCGCCACGTGGAGAACGTACACTTTCAACCAATTCTTGAATGTGTGCTGGTGGTGGCGCAGTCGCATAAGACACTGCGAATGCTACGATAAAGTTAAGCAAGGCACCAATCACACCAAATGATAATGGTGAGATACCAAACAACCAGTACTCTTCAGTATCAGGGAAGTTTGCTGTACCTGTAACGAAGAACCAGCCTTTAAAGATGAAGATATAAACTAAGATACTAATTAGACCTGTGAGCATACCAGCGATGGCGCCAAGGTTGTTAATACGTTTAGAGAAAATACCCATCATCAATGCAGGGAACAGTGAGGCACCAGCAATACCAAAGGCCAATGCAACGACCTGTGCAGCAAATCCTGGTGGATTAATACCTAAGTAGGTAGCAACCACAAGCGCAACAGCCATCGTGATACGTGCGACTTTTAGCTCGCCTGCATCAGTGATATTTGGATTAAGGTTACGTTTAATCAAATCATGACTGATCGCTGATGAGATGGCGAGGAGTAGACCAGCTGCTGTAGATAGCGCTGCTGCCAAACCACCTGCGGCGATAAGACCAATAACCCAACCTGGTAGCTGTGCGATTTCTGGGTTAGCCAATACTAAGATGTCAGCGTTGACATCAAGCTCATTACCTGCCCAACCTCTATCAACAAACACACCATCACGCTCTAAAGCATGTTCAGCTTTTGCTTTTTCAACGGTAGTCGTTGCAGCAGCAACATCGCCGCCATCAGTAGTAGCGGCAGCCAATGCTAGCTCTGCTGCACCAAGTCCACTATCACTATACAACTGGATACGACCGTCGTTATTGAGATCGTTATATTTAATAAGACCAGTTTCTTCCCATGTTCTCATCCAATCTGGACGTTGATCATATTCGATAGCAGGAGCGTCAACACCTTGTGGATAAACAGTATTGATTAGATTTAGACGCGCCATTGCACCTACTGCTGGGGCAGTGAAGTATAGGAGCGCGATAAATACCAACGTCCAACCAGCTGTCCAACGCGCATCTGCAACTTTAGGAACCGTGAAAAAGCGAATAATAACGTGAGGTAGACCCGCGGTACCAATCATCAGTGATAAAGTAAATAGCACCATATTCAGCTTGTTCGGTACGTCAGCGGTATAAGCGGTAAAGCCTAAGTCGACGACGATTTGGTCAAGCTTGGTTAGGATAGGAATGCCTGATTCAACATGGTTTGAGAATAAACCAAGACCTGGAATTGGGTTACCCGTCAACTCAAGTGAGATAAAGACGGCAGGAATCGTATAGGCAATCATAAGAACAACATATTGCGCAACCTGCGTGTAGGTAATCCCTTTCATACCACCAAGTACGGCGTAGAAGAATACAACAACAGCCGCAATAATCAGACCAGTGGTACTGTCAACTTCTAAGAAGCGTGAGAATGCCACACCAGCACCAGTCATCTGACCGATAACATAAGTGGTTGATGCGATAATCAAACAAACAACGGCAATCATAGCAGCGGTTTTAGAATAAAAGCGGTCACCGATAAAATCAGGAACTGTGAACTTACCGAATTTACGTAGGTAAGGTGCTAAGAGCATGGCGAGTAGAACATAACCACCCGTCCAACCCATTAAATAAGTTGATGCAGCATAACCGCCAGTGGCGATAATACCAGCCATTGAGATAAATGACGCCGCACTCATCCAGTCAGCGGCAGTTGCCATACCGTTAACAACAGGATGTACACCGCCGCCAGCAACATAGAACTCACTGGTCGAACCTGCACGTGCCCACCAAGCGATACCGAAGTATAAAGCGAAGGACAGACCTACAAAAATGATATTAATCGTAAATTGACTCATAGGGCTATTCCTCGTCTACACCATATTGTTTATCTAGTTTATTCATGCGCCATGCATAGAAAAAGATGAGGGCGATAAATACGATGAGAGCACCTTGTTGTGCAAACCAAAAGCTTATATCAGTACCACCTATTCTAATACCTGACAATAATGGACGTAGCAAGATGCCAAAACCATAAGAGACTAAAGCCCAAATGACGAGGCTGACTTTAATGAGACGGAGATTGGCGCGCCAATAACCTGATGAATCGTTGTGGTTCTCCATAGGACAACTCCTTTTGCCTAACATAAAAACAAGGTCACTGATCTGAGTCTGACAAGTCCCTGTGCTTTAGTGTTTATCTTATTGTGAAAACAGTGTCTTACAACCATAAAAACGGTAGATGAAAGACTAAAGCAGAGCGATCAATCAAGATAAGTAACCCAACATTATCAAAATATGAACCAACTTTTCCAGTGTAAACGATACAGACACCGAGGATAAATTACTCGATATGACTGTTATAAAAGTTAAAGGGTAAGAGTCGAGGTTAGTCGCTTAAAATCTAATCATTTAACAATAGATATTGAGACAGTCGATTAAATTTATTATATGGAAATAATGATGTGTAAAGAGGGAGGGGTCGGTATTCGCTGACAATCCTCTGTCTTATTATTATCATCTTCCCGATGACATTATTTTAATAATTAGAAATACATTCATGCCGATAAGTATTGCAAGCAGCTTTTATAAACTTATTAGGAATATATACAATATTGACTTATTTAACAATAAATAAATTTTATTTACTTTATGTAACTAAATATGTGTCTTGTAGAAACTATAACTAACTTATGTTAGTAGAAGCCAATAGATATCATAACTCTGAGACACTAGTATACTAAGACCTTAATTGTATTAAGGATTTGTTATATTCGTTAGATTAATTGATAAAACCAAAAAACGGCATTTATTTTAAAAATAACGGTTATATAAATAACTATTTTTATTATGAATAAGTATGACGTCAATATAATTTCAATATCATAACTATTGATTAGGTATAAAGTTTTTTCATAAACTATAAATAATAATTATTATTTTATTCCTATTAACTTATTACTAAGCAAAAGTTTATAAATAATCAATAATTAAAAAAAAGCATAAAAACAGCTAAATTGTCTATAGTCAGTTAAAATACCGCCATATGATATACGTGATTTCCTTGTCATTTTATTGCTCAAATAGGTAATGATGATCAATAAGCAAAGAGAGAACGAAACATCATAAAAAGCCATTAGTTACATCAATTTATAACATATGCTAAAAGTATAGAATGTTAGTGAAGGGGATATAGTATGAACGAAGGCGTAGCAGGTTGGTTTAATAGCATCGTAAACTATGGTGTGAGTATCATTTGGGGTAATAATGATTGGTTGATTGCCAGCAATCCATGGTATGGACTGCTGATGTTCGTCTTAATTGGTGCAGGTCTATATTTTACCGTGGCGACTCGCTTTATCCAGTTTCGTCATTTTGGTCATATGTGGCAGTTATTACGAGTATCAAATCAAGGGCGTAAAGATGGTGGTATCAGCTCATTTGAAGCACTGATGACATCACTTGCTGCGCGAGTAGGGACGGGGAATCTAGCAGGGGTGGCAATTGCCATCTATTTGGGTGGACCGGGTGCTGTATTTTGGATGTGGATGACAGCGATTGTGGGTATGTCAACCAGCTTTATCGAGTCAACCCTTGCGCAAGCATACAAAGTGCCGCATAACGATAATGTTTATCGCGGTGGACCGGCTTACTATATCGAAAAGGGTTTGGGTAAACGCTGGCTTGCCGTATTTTTCTCGCTATGTCTGCTGGTCGCTTTTGGCTTGGCGTTCAATGGTGTGCAATCCAATACCATTGCACAAGCGACTAATGAGGCGTTTGGTATTCCAACTTGGATGACCGGCTTGATATTAGTAGTGCTAGTCGCACCAGTAGTATTTGGTGGATTACGCTCTGTTGCGCGTATTGCTGGCAAAGTTGTACCAGTGATGGCGATTCTTTATATTCTGTTGGCACTCTATGTCATCTTGACCAATTTTAGCGAATTTCCAGCGGCGATTGCTTTGATTGTAAAGTCAGCATTTGGCTTTGAACAAGCAGCAGGTGGTGTGATTGGTTATGGTATTGCGCAAGCGATGATTAATGGTATTAAGCGTGGTCTATTTTCAAACGAAGCAGGTATGGGTTCAGCACCTAATGCCGCAGCGACTGCAAAGAGCCATCCTGATCATCCGGCAGTGCAAGGTTTTATGCAAATGTTGGGTGTGTTTTTGGACACATTAGTTATTTGTACAGCGACAGCTTCAATTATTATTCTCTCTGGCGTGGTTGATCCTAGTGTCGAGCAAGAAGGTATTCAATTAACACAGCTAGCATTGTCGCAATATGTAGGTGATATGGGTGTAATTTTCGTCGCGATTGCCATCTTCTTTTTCTCATTCACCTCTATCATTGCAAACTATAGCTATGGTGAATCGAATCTTGAATTTATCTCTGGCGAAAAAAATGCCAAAGTGATGATTATGATATTCCGCTTTATGGTCTTGGGCATGGTATTTATCGGTGCTGTCGCCAGCCTGCCAGCTATTTGGAACTTTGCCGATTTATCCATGGGTCTGATGGCATTGGTCAACTTAGTGGCTATTATCATCTTGTCGCCAGTAGCACTTAGAATATTACGTGACTATGAGCGTCAGATTAAAGAGGGCAAAACTGCTGATCAAATCAAGTTTAATCCTGATGATTTTGTGAAATTAAAAGATGAAGCCAATCGTGATGCGTGGACAGATTAAGCTGAAATCCTAGATATACAGCGATTAAATATACCTATAACAAAAAATCGCCCTTTTGAGGGCGATTTTTTTTGCAGCTTATTTTAAATAATAACCATCTAAACAATATATAAATAACAATTTACATGTTTGGATAGTTAGGACCGCCGCCGCCTTCTGGCGTTACCCACGTGATGTTCTGTGAAGGGTCTTTGATATCACAAGTTTTGCAATGGACACAGTTTTGCGCATTGATGACAAATTTAGCGCCTTCCGCGTCTTTTACAATCTCATAAACACCAGCTGGGCAGTATAAACGCGCTGGCTCAGCATAGAGTGGTAAGTTGATAGTGACAGGCACTGTTGGATCAGTTAATTTTAAATGTACTGGTTGATCTTCAGTATGGTTGGTATTTGAGATAAATACTGACGATAATTTATCAAATACCAATTTGCCGTCCGGTTTTGCATAGGTTGGCTGATAGGCATGAGCCGCACGCTCAAGCTGATCATAATCTTTTTTATTGTCATGAATGGTCAAAGGCATTTTGCCGCCCATCAGATTTTGCTCTAAAAAGGTAAACGCGCCGCCCATCCATTGACCCATACGGTGCATAGCAGGAGCAAAGTTACGTGCTTCATAGTTGTCTTTATACAACCAAGACTCTTCAAACATCGTAGTATAAGCCAGCACTTCATCATGTTGACGATCTTCTTGCAAGGCTTCGAAAATCGCCTCAGCCGCTAGCATTCCTGACTTCATTGAAGTATGGGTACCTTTGATTTTGGCAGGATTTAAGAAACCTGCGTCATCACCAGCTAATACACCACCTGGGAAGGTGAATTTTGGCAAGGAGTTCAAACCGCCTTTAGTTAACGAGCGTGCGCCGTAAGAGATACGTTTACCGCCTTCTAGAACATTACGAATAAGCGGATGTAGTTTTAGACGCTGCATCTCATCAAATGGCGACATATATGGATTAGAATAGGAGAGATCAATAACAAGACCAAAGCTTACTTGATTGTTTTCAGCGAAATACAACCACCAGCCTCCAGTTGAACCCGTATCAGTCAAAGGCCAACCTGAACCATGCATGACCACACCTTCTTCATGCTTAGCAGGATCAATATCCCATAGCTCTTTTAGACCAATACCATAGTGTTGGGGGTCACAGTCTTTGTCAAGATTAAAACGACTGATCAAGCGCTTGCCTAAGTGACCACGGCTACCTTCGGTAAATATAGTATATTTAGCAAGCAGCTCATAACCTGGCTCAAAGCTATGTTTCGCTTCGCCACTGGCAGCCACACCCATGTCGCCTGTCAATACGCCTTTAACTGAACCATCATCATTATATAAGATTTCATCAGCGGGGAAGCCTGGGAACATCATGACTTCTAGCTCTTCAGCTTGTTGAGCCAACCAACGAACGACGTTGCCTAATGAGACAATATAGTTGCCTTGGTTATGCATGCTGGCAGGAATGACCGAATCCATTAATTTGATAGATTTGGTCGCTGAACCCAGCATATAGACGCGATCTTCAATTGCAGGAACGTTTAGCGGTGCGCCTTTTTCTTTCCAATCTGGAATCAACTCATCCAAAGCGCGTGTTTCCATGACCGCACCAGAGAGAGTATGAGCGCCAAACTCCGAGCCTTTTTCGACCACACAAACCATGAACTCATCGTTACCTGCTGCGATGGCAAGCTGGCGTAGACGGATGGCAGCTGAAAGTCCGGCAGGTCCACCACCAACGATAATGACATCAAATTCCATTGACTCACGTTCTACTTCAGGCTCTGCTGCAACAGGTTCTGGCGCTTTGTCGACAACGACCGTTTCAGCAACTGGCTCAACGGCTTGCGTATCTACAATAACGGGCGTTTCTTCAGCGAGCACTTCTGGTGTTACCACTGCTGGCTCTGAATTTGCTGTGTCTGTCACGATTGGCGTGTCGATATTTACAGTATCACCATCAATAACTGGCGATTGATTGTCTTGCTCTTGCATACCTACTCCTAAACTTGTAGTGGCTTATCTCAGGGCATCATTAGCTTAACAATTGAATAATAAGGCTTGTGGCGCTAACTTTACTCAGACATATGGCTGCCCGATAAAAAGGGTCTTTACGGTATCAGTTGACGACGTTACGATGAAAGTGTTTTTAAAAACCTTCAAAACATAACGTAAAATGTGTCGTTAGTACAACGCCCACCAGACTAGTTCAAATAAAAAATCGTTACTTATTATAAAAGAAAAGTCCCACAAACACGATACGCATTTCACAACATCAGTGTTAAGGTAAGATTAAGACGGTGGGGGTACAATGACGATATTGTCTTATCATACCCGAAACTAAAATTTATAGTAATAACAGATTTGCCAAACTTTGATTACTACGTGAAGGATTGTACGATGACAGATAATAATAAAGATATCGATGCCACGACTGTAAAAGATGCTGAAACCTCTAATGACAAGCTGTCTGAGCTAAATACTATAGACAATTTGAGCCAATATTTAAAGTCTGTGGCAGGGACACGTGAAGGACGTGCCATACCGCCACTAGAAAGTTGGCATCCTGAACAAATTGATGATATGGACTTGGTCATCAAAGCCAATGGCGAGTGGTGGCATGAAGGCGGACACATGACCCGAGAGTCATTAGTCAGTCTGTTTGCCACTATCTTATGGAAAGAAGAAAAAGAAGGCGTGACTGAGTATTTTCTAAAGACGCCCGTACAGAAATTGCGTATCCAAGTGGAAGATGCGCCATTACTAATCAATGATGTCGGTATCGTCAACGAAGACACTAATAGTTGGCTTGAATTCACCACGACAACGGGTGATGTCGTACGCTTAGATGATGAGCATCCTATTTTTTTACGTCCTTATGACTCTGTTAATGTAGAGGGTAATGAAAATAGAAATGATCACTCTAATGATATGGATGCTGTTCATAATAGTCACGGAGAGGAAAACCAACAATTAACATCTGAGGTACAAATGCGTCCTTATATGCTGGTTCGAAATGGATTGACGGCACTTATTGGTCGCAATGTATTTTATCATCTAACCGAGATTGGCGAATTGACAGAGCAAGATGATAAAACCACGCTAACCCTGCAAAGTGGGGGTCATGCTTATACATTGACGATGACATCTATTTAACGGTCAATAATGAGCTATAATTAGGCAGTGATTGCTATTGATCTTGAGCAAATCTTGTTATCTATCTTATAGCCCTTTTTATTTATGGGTCTATAGTGAATTCAGTATTAAAGCGATACAGTAGGACTGGGATGAATTTTACGCAGCCTCTGTAGGCGTAGGCACAGCACGCCAGAAAAATTTATACCAGTACTGCGTTGAAACATAACGTATCTGTTTTATTTGGAATTGACTATATTATCGAAAGTAATATTGGTTAAATTTATTAGTAGGGTCGGTATGACAGTATTTTTATCAAAATGGCGGTGAAATAATATGAAAGTTGCCGCAAGTGCTGTTACTAACACAGTTAATACTTACTTAATAATTTCTGATAATAACACTGCTGAAGAAGCGATGGTCGATAGTCTGATATACAATCATAATAAAGGGACAAAGGCAGATCCAGACCGTAGCGCGCCTATTGGCTTATTTGATTCCGGTATTGGTGGCTTGTCTGTTTATCTCCATTTAGCCCAGCAACTGCCCAATGAACGTTATATTTACTATGCTGATACCCTGAATGTGCCCTATGGCAATCGAGATAGTGATGATATTAAAACATTCACATTGACGGCAGTAGAGTGGCTATATCAGCAAGGCTGCAAGCTTATTGTCATTGCGTGTAATAGTGCTTCAGCCTATGCGTTGCAGACAGCAAGGTGCCATTATCCGCAGCTACCCATCGTGGGTTTGGTACCAGCATTGAAACCTGCGGTATTGGCCAGTAAAAGTGGTCATGTGGCGGTACTAGCAACCAAAGCGACTCTAAACGGTAAACTCCTAAACGATGTCATTGCTACGATAGCCAGTCCAAGTGCAACCAGAGTGACCAAATATTTTGACCCGCAACTTGTGCCTTGGGTAGAATCAGGTATGCCGGAAAACAGTGAAACGGCGCAAAATCTTCGTCAGCAATTGCAAGTGTTCGCAAAGGATGGGGTAGACCAGCTGGTATTAGGCTGTACACATTATCCATTCTTTAAAGATTTTGTGATGCAAGCAATTGAATCGCAAAGACTATCAATGCAAGTGGTTGATTCAGGTCAAGCAATTGCAGAGCGCGTTAAGCAATTGTTGATCGCCAATAATTTGTCAGCATTGCCTATAGATGGATTAGATAGAAATGGTGTTTTAGATGCCAGTTTGAGTGACAATCAGATTAAGCCACCGTTGATATTTTATGCGACCAAATACGATAAGCATATGGATTTGCTGCTATCACGCTTACTTGGCGAGCAAACGCATTTACAATACCATCCTCATTTTGAGTATTAGCCTTAGGGGCTCCTAGGATTAATTTCGATACAGCTGTTATAATCCCGTAGTATATTAATGGAATTGGAAATAAAGTAAACGTATTCTAGCAATATTATGCTAGGCTTGTATTTACCAAACAGAATATTTTAATTGCTTGTTATTATAATTTTTCTGAGAACTCTGAGAACGTATCTTTTTCGACCAGCTAATAGAGATTAGAGGTGATCGTGCCAAACCGTCGCTACCATATTCATATTGTATGCGCTGATAACGACCAGTTATTGGTATTGGATAGTATTGCGATATTTTTTCAAGGCCGTGCCTTTTTAACCTATGATGCTTCCAGTAGATTACCCAAAGCTTCGTTATATGGGCGTCAGTGTATTGATGCTTGTGATTATGCTTTGATGGTCATTGGCGATAGCTACGGTACGACGCAAAATAACGGTGTTAGTCAAATGCATTTGAGCTATCTCAATGCTAAAGCGAAGCTCAAACCTTTACTGATACTAATAAAGAAACACCATAACGGTGCCAATATCAGTAGACAGTTGCAAGAATTTACCAGTGCAGTAACGTCAAAAACGGATAAGATTTATTATTACGAGACAGAAAACGACATCGAGCAATTGCTTATCCAAGCCTATTACAAAATGGTTGCTAGCCATAATATAGCTGCGGGATGGATCAGGGTTGATGAAGAGGCGATGAAGACTAACAAACCTTCAGTATCTGAGACTCTAGCGGCTACTTTAACAAACAATAGAGTGACAGGGCAAGAGACTACTGTCGTCCCTAGTCAGAGTATGGACGATAATGTCAGTAAGCCAATCGTATTGACAGAGACCTTTGAGATTCACTATAAAGCCCAAGCTTATGAGGGTGGTAATTTAACCGATGTGACAAGACCAATGGTATTGGCATGGCAAGACGTATTAATCACTCTGATAAAAATGCCAGCTACTTTTTCAAGCTATGGTCTACAAAGTGGTATCAACCGCTTAATCGCTGCGCGAGCTGAGATCGATATCAAGCGCGAGATGCCAAATGTTCATGCTGTAGCACGTTGTCAAATCTCTCAAGATGATCTCAATCATCTACAGCGGCAATTGGTTGCGGCTAATTGGATACAGCTAACTACCTATGGAACACGGGTCACACAGGAGCTTTGGAAGCTGACTTTTTATGCAAAAAGTTTACTTGATGCAAAAAAGCCATCGATAGAAAATCCTGCTATATCAACCGCCACTAGCTAAATTATCGCCTTCGCTATTATCAGTCATAATCGTTGCTACCAATCTTAGAACCTCATACAAATCATGATTGACTAACACGTTTCTTGCTAATGGCTACGTTTTGTAATACAAAGTATACGTGGTACTCGTTGTGAATCCCTTTGATACTCGTAATAATGATCAAGATGAACACATAATAATACTGAGCAATTAAGGAGAACAAATAATGAGTAATGCTAAAAATGACGCGTTAAAAAGTGAGTTGGATAGCTTAGAGCAAACCATGCATGAGGCAAGTCAGTTTCATACGTTAGAAGAGCAAGTAGCAGATATGAAGCGCCGCGGTATCGATCCGACCAAAGTCTATAAGGAATTGGATAGAAAGGAAGAGGATGCAGATTGGGGTGATGCCACGTGGAAAGAAAATGGCAAATGGGAGCCTAAGACGCCAGCAGATTTAGATGATAAAGCTCGTGAAAACTGGGATGGTGACAATGGTAAACCGAATCCACCACCTATCGTTTAATGTCTAAAAATTAGATATATCATGTAAACTGTGACAAGTCATAAAGAGTGTCAGAACTGACATGATCAAAAAGCCACGCTAATTAGCGTGGCTTTTTATTTTCATTAATACTTAAAAGGCATTACCTAATCAAGAGCCTTCATCAATACGTACCAGTTTTATAGTACCATCAGCACCCGTTACACGGCGATATCGCGTTGTGCTTGATTTTGATGGGCTGATCGCTATAGGCTGTGAGTAGCTATTAGATGTAGTATTTTGCTGTTGAATTAATTGTCCCATACGATCAGCAGACGCGGGGTTTAAAGGACGACTGTTTGTTGGCTGGTTATACTGATTGCCGTATTGCGAAGTATTAGGCGCCGTATTACCAACGATGGCACGATAGAATTTCTGCCCTGCACGTCCATCAGCTGGAAAAATGCCACGGCTAGACTGGTACTGCTGGATAGCAGTACGAGTATTATCACCGATAATGCCATCGACGGCGCCGATATCATATCCTGCATTTAATAATGCTTGCTGAATCGCTCTGGATTCTTGACGACCAATACCAGGATCGTCAGTTGGCCATGCTGTGATAAAGTCAGTTTTACTACTACTCTCGCGAGTAATCAAATCTGATAAATGGGCAATCGCCAGTGCATAGCTTTCTGAGGCGTTATAAGAATAGAACGTATCAAAGTTTTTACCGACTAAGAATGCAGGGCCGTCAGGACCGGCTGGTAATAATAATCCAGCACTACTCAAGTCAGAAGGAAGCGGGCTGCCATTAGCAAGGGTTAAACCTTGATTGCGCCAGTGGCTCATCGATTTTTTATCTTTACGGTTGGACGCTGCCCAAAATCCACTTGGCAGTTTTACCTCATAACCCCATGCTTCGCCTGAACGGTAGCCACGTTTATCTAAGAAGTTTGCCGTAGAGGCAAGGGCATCGGGGACGCTATTGACCAAGTCGCGGCGACCATCGCCATCGAAGTCGACTGCCAACTCTAAAAATGTACTTGGCATAAACTGCGTCTGACCAAACGCGCCTGCCCATGAACCTGTCATATCGCTTGGCGCAATATCACCGTTTTGGACGATTTTTAGTGCATTGGCATATTCGCCTTGGAAATAGCTTTGGCGGCGATCAAAGCAAGATAGGGTCGCTAAAGATTCAAACAAAGGTTTTTTGCCCAATGTCTGCCCAAAGTTAGACTCTACGCCCCAAACGCCTAATACGTGCTCGGCTTTAACGCCATAGCGCGATTCAATTTTACGTAACGTATCCGCCCATTGACGCTTGGCACGGATACCATCTTCTACGCGTTCGGTATCAACAAGTGATGACAAATAATCCCAAACGTCTTTTTGAAATTCAGGTTGATAGTTTAGCGATTGAATAACACTAGGGTCAGGCTCACTGGGACGATAGTTATTAAAGGTATAGCTATCAACATCACGAAATTTGCTAGAGTTTTTTAGACCATCTAGACACTGCTGAAACTGAGCATTAGACAAGTTTGGGGCGTCTGGCTTGGCAGCTTGAGCGGTGCTGGCAAGACTTAAGCCAATCGCTGCCGTCAATAAAGATAAGGTGGATAAGTGATTCAAGCGCATAAAAATATCCTATAAGCGTCGAAGTAGCTGTTAAAAAACAGTTACTAGAAATTAGTTATTAGAAAGTAAAACAAAGCGATGAAAAGTCGATTTTACTTAGAGTAACCAATCTCAATAGTAAAGAAAAGGTATCGTAGCACTCGGTTACTATAAGCTGACGTTGGCGTGAGGTTAGGATAGGGTTTTAGAAAAATATAGCATTACATAATTTTAGGAAAGTCTTTGGTTTTAACGTGGATGATTAATTTTACAGGTGTTTTACAAAGCTATTTCGCTAAAATGATATCCAATTCCTCAATAAAATCATGAATACGTGCTGCGTTTTTACCCAAGTCGCTACCGCCAACCCGCGATTTACTACGGAGATCAACCAGACGCTCGCTACCATTATCGTTGATACGTACAACGACATCATCTTTAAAACCAAACCACGCCGTAGTATCTGTTGCTTCAACAATACCTTTATTAGCATCAGTATTTACTAGCTCCCAACCTAAATTATCGATGGCTTGTTTAGTTTCCTCAATCAACTCAGATTTTGATTGTGAATAGACTAGCGTTTTTAGTTCCGGATAGCCTTGACGTTGTTGCTCGGCAGTTGCTTCACCAGCATAAGCGACTGGATTGGGTGCGTCAGCCCGTAGCGGAGCAATAGCGACAAACTCAGGTGGGTTGATTAAGTCAGTTGAAATATCATGAATAGGCGCTACGCTTTTGCCCTTACTCAGCATACTAAGTGGTAATCCGAGAGCAACGGCCGATAACGCAATGGTGACTACCACATTGGCAAGCGTTAGTGTATTTCGCTTAAATATAACTTGTAATACGAGCAATACAAGGGCTGCAACAGCGGTCAATATGCCATATTTAAATCCTATAAACACCGTACCTAATTCAATGATGTCATACTTATAAAGAGGGCCTGTCAATACGACTAATAAGAAAGCAATGAGACTTACGAAACTCACTAAAATTTTCATTAGATTTCTCGCTTATGGTTTATTCAACAACCAAACATTCTCTGTCACCGTCATCTCAGGTGCGGCGTTTAAAGTCGATGGTTTGCCCTCAAGCTCTTGAATTTGATAGTGAGCGCTATAGTACTGCTGGATTTGCTCATGACTGATTGAAAAGGGCGGTCCTGCTCGCTCATTTTGGTCGTAATTGAGTGTCAGTAATAACTGATGAGCGTTTTGACTGAGGTCGATAACTTGCTGACTATATTGCGGGCGCAACTCTGCTGGCATCGCAATTAATGCTGCTCGATCGTAGACCGCATCAACGCGACCAACATCATTAGTACGTAGCATAAATATATCTGCAACCCATAACGCTATTGTTTGTCCTGATAACTGCCCTTGATAGCATTTAATATTTGAATTTTTATCATGCGCTTTTATCGTATAAGAGATATTATTTTCAGCAAAAAATTCCTGTACCGCTGACTCAACCAATTCAACGCCGACCATATCAAAACCTTGATTGGCTAGCCAAATCATATCAATAGATTTGCCGCATAAAGGGATGAATATACGGCTTCCGGTGGCCATCTTTAAATCTGAAAAGTATTTAATCAACAAAGGATTCACTTTAGGCTGATTAAAGCCGATGCGTTTTTCCTTCCAGCGAGCCTGCCAAAATTCTGGATTCATTGCTTTAGCCTTCAGTTATAAGAATTTCTATTATCAGTTATTTTTTACAGTCGATGCATTATCATAACTTGTCGCTTGATATTGTTAAAGTCATTAACTCCAATAAAATTATCAGAAATTAAAAAAGCCAAATACTTATATTATAAGCATTTGGCTTTTATTAAATAATAAATTAAGACATGTCTGAAACGAATAAATTGTTAGGCAATGTGATGCTTAGCTCACCATATATTGACTGAATTCTTTACGTAGTTTAGCAAGTTTTGGTGGTATGGCAAAGTTGCAATAAGCTTGTCCTGGGTTGCGATTAAAAAAGTCTTGATGTGTGTCTTCTGCTTGATAAAATTCAACCGCAGGATGTACTTCGGTCACCACATTTATACCCATGTCACGCAGTTTATTAATGGTACGATCGATGGTCGGTTTTTGCGTTTCATCAGTGTAGAACACGACGCTACGATATTGGCTACCTACATCATTACCCTGACGATCCATTGTAGTGGGATCATGAGTGGCAAAGAAGACATCAAGTATCACTTCTAATGGGACAATCGATTCGTCAAATTCGACTTTAATCACTTCAACGTGACCAGTATTCCCACCGCAGACTGCTTCATAATTGGCTGATACCGCATCGCCGCCCATATAACCTGATATTACAGACTGTACGCCTTTTACGGATAAAAATACTGATTCGGTGCACCAAAAACAGCCACCGCCTAATATAATGGTTTGCATAATTTTTCCTATTCTTATCATTATAAAATATGAGCCAAGCATGTTTTACAAATCTATTTTGCTTGGCGATATACATTTAGCTTAACAGTGCAGTTGCCTGCGATAAGTAACAAATAGTAATGTTATAATGGGCTTTTGCTACGCTAAAAAGCTCGTTATTATCAGCTGCTTATTATTGATAGCGTCAGTCAAGATGATTACACACGTTAAAGTTTAGTTTAATTACCAAAGAATGAGTCACACTATGAGCCAATCTCAGCCTACCACTGTTAAACATGACACCTTATTCACCACGCCACTAGATAAAGCAGCTCGCTTTTCATTTGATGAGCAAGTGGTGGCTTGTTTTCCGGATATGATCCGTCGCAGTGTTCCCGGTTACGGTCAGGTATTGGCGATGTTACCCATATTTGCTCGTCGTCATTGTAAATATCGCCAACAGAGTGATAGTGGGCAGCGTGTGAGCCGTATTTATGATTTGGGTTGTTCACTGGGTGCTGCAAGTATGACCTTGGCTGGCGAGTTTGAGCCGCAAGATTTGCAAATTAAAGCGATTGATATTTCACCTGCGATGACCACTGAAGCGACTACTTTACTGAATGATAATTATCCTGAGCATGACATAGAGGTCATCACTGCGGATATTCGCGATATTGAGCTTGAGCCATGTGATATGGTGATTTTGAATTTAACCTTACAGTTTTTACCGGCTGCCGATAGAGTGGCAGTGTTAGAAAAGATTTATGTGGCACTCAGCGAAGGCGGTATATTGGTATTGACCGAAAAGACTCATGCCTTTGATGAGCAGTATGATGCGTGGTTGGTTGAACGTTATTATGATTTTAAACGCGCCAATGGCTATACCGAGATGGAAATCAGCGGCAAACGAAATGCGCTAGAAAACGTCCTTATTACGGATACTTTAGATGAGCATCACGCACGATTGAGTGATGTTGGCTTTCAGCGTCATCTCACGTGGTTTCAGTTTTTAAACTTCGTCTCTATTGTGGCGTTTAAATAATTCTTATTTTTAACACAGTTGTTTTTTGATCAATACGGTAACCTGCTTTTATGCTTAACGACACTATTACCCACGCCGAACGTGAACTGTATTTAACCCTGCTAGAACTAGCGCAACAGCAGCCAAGTGCTTATGAATGGCTTACGCGCTTGCCAACATGGTTAAATGATATCAAGGACAAAGCCAATTACGCGCATGCGCCTGCCTATCAAGCATCGGTTGCGCGTTTACCGAATTTGACGGTCAATAATGTCGATCTGAACAGTGATGTCTTGACGATTGAGGCAAATCTTAGTGAGTCTCAGCGCAAACAAACAATGGCATTATTAAAGCAGCTGATGCCGTGGCGCAAAGGGCCTTTTCAAATTGGTGGTCAGATCAGTAGTCGTCAAACTGTTGATACCCAAGATAACAGCGATACCAATGCGCCAATATTGATTGATACCGAATGGCACAGTGATTGGAAATGGCAACGAGTCGCACCGCATTTGGGTAACTTAAAAGGTCGCCGCGTCTTAGATGTTGGTGGTGGTTCTGGTTATCATGGTTGGCGTATGGCAGGGTCAGGCGCCGATACGGTCATCATCATTGACCCATCGTGCTTGTTTTATCATCAGTTTATGGCGATTCGGCATTTTGTAGGTAGCGCCGATGCTCATACTTATACTCATGGTACAGGGCGTTACCGAACTCATTATATTCCAGTGCCGCTTGAAGCATTGCCTGAGCATAGCCAATTATTTGACACCGTATTTAGTATGGGTGTGCTCTATCATCGCCAATCGCCGTTTGAGCACTTGCAACAGCTTAAAGGGCAGTTGGTCAAAGGTGGCGAGCTGGTACTTGAAACTTTGGTAATAGAAGGCGATGCCAATACGGTACTGGTACCGCATGACCGCTATGCTCAAATGAATAATGTGTATTTTTTACCTTCGGTTGCCGCATTAATAGGCTGGTTAGAGAAAGCTGGTTTTACTGAGGTGCGCTGCGTCGATGTGGCAGTTACCTCGACGGAAGAACAGCGCAAAACGGAATGGATGACTTATCATTCGTTAGCAGATTTTTTAGATCCTAATGATTCTAGCAAAACTCTTGAAGGCTATCCTGCGCCGCTGCGTGCTACTCTAATTGCCAAGAAATGATTGCAAAAAAATAATTGGCAAAGCAGTA
This sequence comes from Psychrobacter cryohalolentis K5, assembly GCF_000013905.1. Lineage (NCBI taxonomy): Bacteria > Pseudomonadati > Pseudomonadota > Gammaproteobacteria > Moraxellales > Moraxellaceae > Psychrobacter > Psychrobacter cryohalolentis. The sequence goes on along the minus strand of NC_007969.1, from coordinate 2,750,532 downwards.
AATTGTCAATGCTTTTTAGATAAACCACCGTGTAAATGCCATTTCTAACAATATTTTTAAGATAAAACCGATAAAACCAGTACCAAGTGCTAAGAACATCCAAAATGTACCAGCGCGACCAGCACCAGACTGTTTTGATAAGTCCCAAATGATAAAGAATAAAAAGGCAATAAAAATGGGCAATAAGATGTAAAGCCCCCAACTGGTAACGGTACTGGCAGCAATGGCAAACATAATTTTATCCTATATACGAAGTCATAAAGTACCACGTTCTCTGTTCGTTATTTTATTGCTTTTTAATGAAATACTTACAAATAGTTGAATAAGTATTTAAGCATCACGATATCAAGAGAAAGTAGCCAATAAATGGCGTTATTATAACGTGGAACAGGCTAGGTATGAATGTTTCATCAACCTTGGGAAACAGGAACGCTACAATAACTCTGACCTATAAGCCATCTGCCAATTATAATAACCCTTAAACGTCAAATAAACCCTAGCACCTTGCTATAAATAGCATTTTATCGCTATTTTTAGTCCAAATAGTGCAATAGCAGGTAAAGGTTGTTATATTTGCAGGTTACTTATCTTTTTATCGTATTTTATATTCCACCACTTTTATTGTTTATTTATCCGAGTTTATAGTCCTATGTCACAAGCCCAAATCGATACGCTTACCTCACTGTTTGACAGTGCGATTGCAGTCCTAAAAAATGACGGCGAATTACCGGCTGATTGGCAAAATAATAGCCAAATTACGCGTACTAAGGATACCAGCCATGGTGATTTTGCCAGCAATATTGCCCTGACTGCTGCCAAAGCTGCCAAAGCCAATCCGCGCCAAGTGGCTGAAAAAATCGTTAATGCATTGCCTGAGAATCAAGATATCCGCCAAATAGAAATCGCGGGTCCAGGGTTTATCAATGTGTTTTTGAATACTGAAGCCAAGTTTGCAGTGTTAGATGATATCTTCAATTTGCAAAATGGCTTTGGCTTAAGCAAGCAGTTTGACGGACAAAAAATACAGGTCGAATTTGTCTCTGCTAACCCAACTTCTAGCTTACACGTTGGTCACGGTCGCGGCGCTGCATTTGGTATGAGCGTATCAAACTTGCTTGAGGCGATTGGCTATGATGTCACGCGTGAGTACTATGTCAATGATGCCGGTCGCCAGATGGATATCTTAGCGACCAGTACTTATTTGCGCTATCTAGAAACCAATGGTGAGACTGTCACCTTCCCCGTCAACGGCTATCAAGGCGACTATGTCAGTGATATTGCTCAGACATTAAAGACGCAGCATGCTGATACTTACGTACATCGTTTCGCAGATATTGCCGAGAACGTGCCAGAAGATGCGCAGTTCGAAATAAATGCCGATGGCGAAAAAGTACTGCTATCAGGTGATAAAGAAGCCCATATCGATGGTCTAATTGCCAATAGTAAAGCTTTACTTGGTAATGGTTATGAGCTGTTTCTAAATGCAGCATTAAGCAGTATTTTGGCTGATATCAAAGACGATCTAAATGACTTCGGTGTGAGTTATGAATGCTGGTTTAGTGAAAGATCAATTGATAGCGAGATTGAGCCAGTCTTACAGATTTTAGAAGACAAAGGCTACCTCTACGAAAAAGACGGCAATATCTGGTTTAAATCGACGGATTTTGGCGATGAAAAAGACCGTGTCGTACGCCGCGCTAATGGGCAAAGTACCTACTTTGCCTCTGATATCGCCTATCATAAAAATAAATTCGATCGCGGTTTTGACAAAGTCGTGAACGTTTGGGGTGCAGACCACCATGGCTATGTACCGCGCGTAAAAGCGGCTTTATTGGCGCTTGGTATCGATGCCGACCGTTTAGATGTGGTATTAGTGCAGTTTGTCGCATTATGGCGCGGTGATGAAAAAGTACAAATGTCATCACGCTCTGGCAAATTTGTGACCTTACGTGAGCTACGTCACGAAGTTGGCAACGATGCAGCGCGTTTTTATTACGTCGCGCGTAAGCCTGAAGTACATGTTGATTTTGACTTGGAGCTTGCGAAATCGCAAAGTAAAGACAACTTGGTTTATTACATTCAATATGCACATGCCCGCGTTTGCCGTGTGTTAGAAAAACTAGAAACCAGTGGTTTAAGTGTGGATGATGCGATAGGTGCGGCGCAGCAAGAATTACTTGTTGCACCAAGTGAAGAGGAGTTGATTAAGCTGCTTGCCGCTTATCCTGCTACCTTGATGCGCTCAGCGACAGGTTATGAGCCGCACATCTTGACTAATTACCTTAAAGAGTTGGCAGCGTTATTCCATGGTTGGTACGATAGCAATCGTATTTTGCCTGTGAGCCTGACTTCAGGTGAGACACCAAGCGCCGATGAAATGGCGATGATGCAAGCTCGTTTACGTTTATCTAAAGCAGTACGCCAAGTTATCAGTAACGGGCTTGGTCTATTAGGGCTGTCTGCACCGTCTAGCATGTAATAAAGCTAGCAACTGATAGTAATAATTCAATAATGACAGATAGATTCAGTAGGGAGAATGCGATCCATGTTAGCCAAAAAACCAAGAGGTGCCACTGAAAAGCGCAAAACAAGTAGTGCGTCAGGCTTATTATGGATGTTTGTTGGTGCAGTGTTGACGCTGATGATCGGGGTATTCTTATATCTGTCACCATGGTTTAATTTTAGTCCCGCTGATACGGCTGGAGATCCTAATAAGCAAATACAGCAACGAGTTGATCCTGATGCTGACAATGGTGATTATGAATTCTATGATATTTTACCCAATCAAGAAATGGCAACCGTCCCTGATGAAGAATTTGACAAGACCGACAATGACCAGCTGGGTGAAATCATAGATTTTGAACCGGATGTGATTGTCAATCAAACTGACAGTAATGTGCCTAGTGCTAATGATGATACGGGTAATATTTCTGAAGGTACAACCAGTGCGCCAAATGCTGGCGCAGCTACTGGTAATGATGATATCGTTATTATTGAAGAAGATGCGACCTACGATGGTACGCCAGCGACAAGCAATCCGGGTACTAATGCAAACAAACCCAATGCTGGCAATGCAAGCATTCAAGCTGCTAAGCCTGCTGCTACGTATATCTTACAAATTAACAGTTTTGGTGATGCTGATGAAGCCGACCGTCGCCGTGCGCAAGTACTGATGGCAGGTGTTGATGCGAAAGTCGTTAAAAACACTACTGGTAATGGCTTGCCTATCTATCAGGTGATCTCACGCCCAATGAATAGTCGTCAAGCCGTTGCTACTGCTCAGCAGCGCCTGCAAAATAACGGGATTGATTCTATTATCGTTGAACAACGTCGTTAGTTTTAGGTTGATTTGATTGTTTAGAAAAAAAGCGTCACAGTGGCGCTTTTTTTATACGTTTTTTTTGCTAATAGCGGCGTATTTTTTCTAAGCTTAACCCACTATATTGAAATTTTTTATTGCCACACTAACCGAGAGTATCGCTATGACGGTATCTAATTCAGCAGTAACCACGCACAGTCCTTTTAAAGCATTTTTTCAAAAATACTTTATTGATGCATTTACTGGTATGGCTTTGGGGCTTTTTGTCACCCTCATAGCGGGTCTTATCATCTCGCAAATCGGTGGTTGGCTAAATCTTCCAACACTGATTGCCGTCGGAAAATTGGCATCTGTGTTAATGGGCGCGGGCATCGGTGTCGGCATTGCTTATTATCTAAAAGCGCCAACTTTGGTAATGCTTAGCTGCTTGGTCGCTGGTATGTTGGGCGCTCACTCTGAAGCATTAATGGCAGGTAATCTATTTATTGCTCAAGAAGCAGGTCCTGCCACCTTTGCTGCGCTACCGGGTAATCCAATCGGTGCATATTTGGCGTCAGTTTTTGCCTATCGCGCTGGTACATGGGTTGCAGGCAAGACCAAGCTTGATATTCTACTGGTACCTTTACTGATCTGCGCGGTGGCATTAGCCGTATGTGCGCTGCTCAATCCTCCTGTTGTTGCTGCGGTCAATGCCATTGGTCAAGGGATTCAAGCAGCCACTACTTTACAGCCATTATTAATGGGAATCGTAATCGCTGTTGTCGTCGGTATATTGCTAACGATGCCGACATCGAGTGCGGCGATTTGTATTGCTATTGGACTTGGCGGAGTTGCAGGTGGGGCGGCAGTGGTAGGCTGCGCGGCACATATGATTGGCTTTGCCGTCGCCAGTTTTAAGGACAACGGCATAAGTGGGGTTGTGTCTCAGGGTTTGGGCACTAGTATGCTACAAATTCCTAATGTGCTCAGAAAACCCATTATTTTATTACCGGCTGTTATAGCAAGTGCTATCGTCGGTCCGATAGCGACCGTCGGCTTTGAGCTAGCATGTACGGCTACAGGCGCAGGTATGGGAACCGCAGGACTGGTTGGCGTATTTGGCGTGATTGAAGCGTCAAAAGAGATTATGAGTACGGGTCAATTATGGACGGCGATTATTTTATTGATGTTTATATTGCCTGCTGTGATTGCTGGCGTTGTGGCTTATATGATGCGTCGATTTGGTTGGTTGGTCGATGGCGATATGAAACTGCCTTAGTATCCATTGAAAAATAAGCAGCATTCCTTAAAAACTAAGATTTAAGGAAGAACTCAGGAAAATCAAAAAGCCCAGTTATTTAAGATAACTGGGCTTTTCGTTCTTCTAGCATTTATAACATTTTTAAATTAGCGACGTACATCTTTAGGGGCGTCGCCTTTTGGCCAATCTTTGTCTTTATTGGCTTTTACCGGACGTGGCAAGTGAGTAAAGTAAGCAGCAATATCGACGGCTTCTTGGTCAGTTAACGTATTGCCTTGACCAAAGGGCATTTTGCCTTTGATAAATGCCGCAGCCGTATAGGTACGTGCCATACCAGCACCATCATTGAAGGACTTTTCACCAGCGACAGCAGGATAAACGTAGGTGCCATCGTCGTTATACTGACCTTCACCAGTTGCACCATGACAAACGCTACACTTCTCTGCAAATAGCTTTTTGCCATTGTCAGTGTTTGGCTCGAGGTTTTTATCCACTTTGACAAAACCACGACCTTCAGGCGATACGCCAAATGGCATGTCTTGTGACAACCAGCTCATGTAAGCCACCATTGCGTTCATATCATCTGAACCAAGATCCAGTGCCTTACCGTTCATCGAACGCTCAAAACAGCCGTTAATACGTTCTTGTATCGTATTGACACGACCTGCGCGCGTACGATAGATAGGATAGACGCTGGGCATATTGTTCCAAGGTGCAGCATAAGCCTCTGAACCATTGCCAAGGTGACAGCTTGTACAGTTCAGCTGATTACCAACGTTATTTGGCATCTCCTTATAAGTGTGATTGGCAATTTGTAAGCCGCGACGCACAGCGGCACCAAACTCATCATCTGGAATCGTAGATTCATCTGGCATCTTAATAGTAGGCTTGCCACTTGCCGTATCAGTGCCACCTGCGGTCGCAGTTATGTCATTGGCAGCTGGCATGTTACTTTTAATAACTTCAGCGCGTGCTTCGAGATCTTTTACTCGTGCCAATGCTGCCGCTTCTTCGACACGGTCAACGGCTTTGGTTTCAGTGTGATCGCTACAACCAGTAATACCGACAGCACTAATGGCAAACACAGTGGCTATCAAAACGGAGCACTTAGGATATAGGAGCGTTTTCATAGGAATATCCTTATTTTAAAAAGTAATATAGAAATTTAAATTTATATGCTAGTTTAGGTGCCATAATGGTAGAACCAACTCGATATTTTGTGTCAGTAAAAGGCTAAGAGCAGTAAAAATAAGGATAATCTTTAGAACAGCATAAAAATAACACGTAATATCGAGTCTTTGATGCAATCTTAGTTGCTCAGCAGCCTAACTCTAGCGCTTGAAATATAACAAAGAATGAAGCGGTAGGTTGCTAGTAACATTAGTGTATCAAATACAAATACGTAAAGTGTTTTAAAATTGAAAACAGAAGCTATAACATTAGTGTTTCGTTGCTTCTTTTAAACTGAAGTCCTTGTATTTAGCATAAAAAAGCGCTCAAACATAAATCATGTTTGAGCGCTTTTTTTAAATTTTAACTAACTTTTCGCTAATTAAAACGAGTGATGTAGCAGGTTAACAGTTAAGCAATTTCAGGCGTCTTGCCTTCGTTAATCACTTGCTCATCAACGAGTACAGTCTTAGCATCCTTCATAGAAGGCAGCTCATACATCGTCTCTAACAGAGCATTTTCAACGATAGAGCGCAGTCCACGAGCACCAGTTTTGCGTGCCATCGCTTTTTTAGCAATCGCATCAAGTGCTTCTTTGGTAAACGTAATGTCAGCGCCTTCCATATCAAACAGATACTTATACTGCTTAACCAAGGCGTTCTTAGGTTCCGTCAAAATCTGAACCAATGCATCTTCGTCTAGCTCTGTAAGCGCAGCAAGTACTGGAAGACGACCGATAAGCTCCGGAATAAGTCCAAACTTGATCAAATCTTCAGGCTCTACTTGTTGCAGTAGTTCTGAGCTACGACGACTATCATCTTTTGAGCTGACATCAGCATTAAAGCCAATGCCTGTCTTTTCAGTACGCTGCTGAATGACTTTATCAAGACCGGCAAACGCACCACCAACGATAATCAAAATATTGCTGGTATCTACTTGGATCAACTCTTGCTGCGGATGCTTACGACCACCGTGTGGCGGAATAGCCGCGACCGTACCTTCGATAAGTTTTAGCAATGCTTGCTGTACGCCTTCACCCGACACATCACGCGTGATAGAAGGGTTATCACCTTTTTTGCTGATTTTATCAATCTCATCAATATAGATGATGCCTTGCTCCGCTTTACTAACATCATAATCTGATGCTTGTAATAGCTTTTGTACGATGTTTTCAACGTCTTCACCGACATAACCGGCTTCGGTCAAAGTCGTGGCATCCGCCATCGCAAAAGGAACATCAAGTAGACGTGCTAGCGTTTGCGCAAGTAAAGTCTTACCAGAACCTGTTGGACCAATCAGCAAAATATTACTCTTTGCCAATTCTACCATTGCATCATCAGCACCAATTTTAGCTTTTTTGCTATCATTGGCTAAAATTTGGCTAACTTTTAGACGCTTATAATGGTTATAAACGGCAACAGCCAAGGCTTTCTTAGCAGCATCCTGACCGATGACGTATTCATCAAGCTTGGCGCGCAATTCTTTTGGTGTTGGCAGTTTTTTATTGACCCAAGAGGTATCAATATCGCTATCGTCATCACCATGTTCGTCACTGTCGGCGATAAGGTCTGTACATAGCTCAATACATTCATTACAGATATTGGCATCGTCAGCGGCAATCAGCTGCTTCACTTCACTTTTTTCTTTGCCGCAAAACGAGCACTGCGGGGTGTTATCTTCTGCCATATACAGGCACTCCTAAAATTTTATACTTATAAATATTCTGATGTGCGTATCAACGCTTAAGTGCCTAATATAGAGCACTTAAGCATAAGCAGTGCTACTAGCTACATCGATACAGCTGCTCATAGAATGGCTATTATAAAGAAGCAGGGCGACGCTCTAATACTTCATCGATCAGACCATATTCTTTGGCTTCTTTAGCATCTAACCAATAATCACGCTCGACGTCTTTTTCAATTTTATCTACTGGCTGACCCGTACGCTCAGCCAAAATCTCGTTTAAGCGCGCACGAGTTTTTAGGATTTCACGTGCATTGATTTCGATATCTGTTGCTTGACCTTGTGCGCCGCCTGAAGGTTGATGAATCATGACGCGAGCATTGGCTAGGGCATAGCGTTTGCCTTTTTCACCAGCAGCCAGCAGGAATGAGCCCATGCTATAAGCACCGCCCATACAGATGGTTGATACTTCAGGTTTGATAAAGTTCATCGTATCAAAAATGGCCAAACCAGCACTGACCGAGCCGCCTGGTGAGTTGATATATAAATGAATGTCTTTATCAGGGTTTTCGGCTTCCAAAAATAGCAGCTGCGCCACAATAAGATTGGCCATATGGTCTTCAACTTGACCGGTCAAAAAGATAACGCGCTCACGTAGTAGACGCGAGAAAATATCAAACGAGCGTTCGCCGCGAGCTGATTGCTCAACTACCATAGGAACTAATGCTGCTTGGGTTGCGCTTTGATTATACTGTGCGCTCTGGGCAGTAGTGTGTGCGCTCATCAGCATATCAAAATGCGGGTTGGCAGTGATGCGATCATAATCTGTCATAAAAATATCCTGTTTATAAAGATAGAAGATAAAAAGTAGAAAATCGTTAAATTTTTATTGGTGTTTATCATTGTAAACATTGTCGGTTTATAATAAAACCTATTACGCTAAATGAGACGGGTATCGCATCAATAGTTGATAAATAGCAGTAATAAAGGCTATTAGCTTAAAATAATTGAGCTAATGGTAACTTTTTTATCAGAGTAATAGTAACTTTTTAATGTGACAAATGATAAATGACTTCCTATTAATAGGGCGTTTGTGCGTACTTATCAAGGGTGCTGTCTATAATCTATCCATAAAGATAGCATATAAGCCACCAATAAAAATGCCCTAACAAATTTGTTAGGGCATTTTTAGAGCAATCTTAGCAGTCAGTACCAGTTAATGGCAAAGATTTAGCTAGATTACATTGCTTGCTGCTGTTGTTGCTGAGCAGCTAATAGGTCTTGGTAGCTAACTTCTTTGTCAGTTACTTTACCTTGCTCGATTAGATAATCAACCACTTGGTCTTCTAATACAACAGACTCAATGTTCGCGCGCTGTTGCTTATCAGTGGTGTAGTACTCGATTACCTCACTTGGATCTTCGTAGTTTTCAGCCGCTTCTTTGATGAACGTCTCAACGCGAGCTTGGTCAACTTCTAAGCCTTTGGTATCGATAACGCGAGCAACGATGATGCCAAGGCGTGCCGCACGTAGTGCTTGCTCTTCGAATAACTCATTTGGTAGCATGTCTTTATCGAAGCTATCAGCATTCGCACCGAACTGCTGAGAAAAACGTTGCATCATCATGTTGCGTTGACGCTCGATTTCTTGCTCTAGCATAGCATTAGGTACGTCAAACTCGTTCTTTTCTAACAAAGCATCAAACGTTGCTTGCTTTACTTGGCTACGAGCAGCATTTTTGATTTCGCGTTCCATGTTTTTGCGAACGTCATCTTTTAACTTCTCAACGCCGCCTTCTTTAACACCAAATAGCTCAAGGAATGCATCGTCAATTTCTGGTAGCTTAGATTTTTCAACCAATTTTACATTGATTTTGAACTGAGCTTCTTTACCCGCTAAGTTTTCAGCTTGATAATCTTCTGGGAAAGTCACGTCGATGGTTTTTTCTTCGCCAGCTTTCATACCTTTGATGCCTGCTTCAAAGCCAGGAATCATCTGATTGCTACCGATAACCAATTTGAAGTCTTCAGCAGAACCGCCTTCGAATTTTTCGCCATCGATAGAGCCTTCAAAGTCAAAAGTGACTTGATTGCCTTTGTCCGCTTTACCTTTTTTCTCAACGAATTCTTCACGTTGTTTTTGTAGGTTTTCGATCATGGTGTCAACATCAGCTTCATCAACCTTGGCGGTATGACGTTCAACTTCGATCTCATTGATACCTTGTACATCAACTTCTGGGAAGATTTCAACAGTGGCTTGATAAACCAAGAAATCATCTTCAAGTTTTACGTCGTCGATATTCGGCATGCCAACGGCGCGGATGTCTTCAGATTTGATCGCTTCAAATACAGTATCACGGATGACGTCGTTGATCACTTCTTGTTGAATGCCAGCACCGTACTGTGAACGGATATGTGACATAGGCACGTTACCTTTACGGAAACCGTCAATCTTGGCAGTTTTCGCTACTTGGCGAATACGGCCTTCAACTTTGTTTTGAATCTTTTCAACGGGTACTTTAACCGTTAACTGAGTTTCTTTGTTAGATAGCTTGTTGGTTGTGACTTGTAAATCTGTAGCCATGATCATTACACCTTTAGGATTAAATAATAGACAACCATGCCTCAAAATACGGGCGTTTATGACTGGTTGCCGTTGGAATAAATAGGGGATAGTGATAGCAAGTCATTCTCAAATCAATGCCTTTAGCAATCGCTGCTGGCTCTGAAAAACGACATGTTTAATCTTAGTCGATACTATCAAATATCAATAATAAACCGTCAATAGGTCGCATAATAACGCTTTTTGGCGAATAATACAGACAATTAACGGCTTTCAACAAAATTTTAAAAGTAGAACAGTATAATCTATCTGTTTATTAAAGTAAAAATTATCTGTTTTGTCGTTTACGCGGTATCAATTTACTATATCAGTCATCTCATTTAAAGTACGTCTTGTATGTCTACGCCTGATTTACTGATGTGAGGATTAAATGGCATCAAATTGGATAACTACAAGAGATAAGCGTCTTATAAAGGCAATTGCGCCAATAACTGCTTGATCGCCTGACCGCGATGGCTGATGCTATTTTTATCCGCAGCACTGAGGCTTGCCGCCGTCGCCTGCAGCTCTGGTAACCAGAACAGTGGGTCATAACCAAAACCGCCGTCACCATGCGCTGTCTCTGAAATCTCACCGTGCCATAAACCTTGCGCGATAATCGGTAGCGGATCATCGGCATGACGCACCATTGCCAGTACGCAAACGAACATGCCCTTAATAGCAGTATCAAGCTGTGCTGCGCGGATAGGCTGCAAGTCAGCGATAAGCTTTTCATTATTCTTACTGTCGTTACCATGCTCGCCGGCATAGCGCGCAGAATAAATACCGGGTGCATTACCCAGTACTGGCACACAAAGTCCAGAATCGTCGGCAATCGCAGGCAATCCACTAATACGGCTAGCATGACGGGCTTTTATAATGGCATTTTCGATGAAACTCAAGCCATCTTCAATCGCATCGTCGATATCGAGCTGACCTTGAGGGACAATCGTCACATCCAAATCTGCTTCTGCAAATAGTCTTGTGAACTCAGCAAGCTTGCCTTTATTATTGCTGGCGAGTACCCATTGCTTTTGAGATGTAGATTGGGTCAAGGGTCGCGATGTACTGGTAGCACTCATAGTGGATATTCCGTCATGTAATTAAGTCTAAATAAAAAATAGTGATTTATATTAAGGTGCTATTTTTATATTTTTTTTGTTTGCTGTTCGCAAGCAATACTGATTGCGATTTGCATAACATTTGGTAACTGATATTTGTCGCCACTATTGCTATAATATCTGCCAAGCTACAGTGAATTATATCTTATAGCTTGTGAATATTTGGTTAATAAAGGCTGACAAAGTCAAGTGTTTGGCTTTTGAGCCAAGAGCAAGAAAAGAATAATAGTTAATTTTGGATTCATAATAATACGTGATACTGTGTTCAGCAATACAATGTATTAATCGATAAAATTCATTTTAAACAATAAACTCAGCCAATTTAGCCAGCTATTTTATAGGGTTTTTTGCGTGTTAAAAATAGCGTAAAATTCAGTTTCCATAAAATAACAGTTAAAACAGCAAGGATAAAATAACTATGTCAAAGATTACTTTACCAGACCTACCATATGCAAAAGATGCTTTAGAGCCGCACATCAGTGCTGAAACTTTAGAGTTCCATCATGATAAGCATCACAATGCATACGTGACTAAGCTTAACGAGTTGCTACCAGGTTCTGGTCTAGAAGACAAAACGTTGTCAGAAATCATCATAGCAACGGCTAAAGATGACAGCAAGCAAGGTATGTTTAACCAAGCAGCCCAAGTATGGAACCACACGTTCTATTGGAACTGCATGACGCCAACAAACGGCGGCGGCGAACCTACTGGTGACTTGAAAGCGAAAATCGAAGAAGATTTCGGTAGCTATGACAAGTTCCGTGAAGAGTTCAAAAACGCAGCATTGACTCAGTTTGGTTCAGGTTGGGCATGGTTAGTGGCTGATAAAGTCGGTGGCAAATTGTCTATCGCCAAAACTGCTAACGCTGACACGCCACTTGCACATGACCAAATCGCGGTATTGACTTGTGATGTATGGGAACATGCTTACTACATCGATTATCGTAACCGTCGTCCTGATTACGTCGATACGTTCCTAGACAAACTAGTGAACTGGGACTACGCAAATGCGAAATATAAAGGTCAAGATGCTGGTGTTGAAGAGTAATCTTTAACGACTAAGGTTTTGATTTGAAAAAAGGACGCTGAGAGGCGTCCTTTTTTTGGTTTAATGATTATAGGAAGGTTGTACTAATGTCGAAATGATAGCTGCTATACTTGTATTTTTTAATATATTGTTTCAGGGGTGATAGTGGAAACGTTCTTAATAGTTGTTGTGATAACGACGGTTTTATTTCTCTTTATGAGAGGGGTTTTCTCTTTTAAAAATGCTACCCAATTAACGCTTAGACCCTTTAATGAGTGGCTAGTTCTATCTAAAGGGGTAAGTAAAAAAGAACGAGAAGTAATGAGCCATACCATATTACTTGAAACTGGAAGTCTGTTAGAGCAAGCAAATATAATTTCGCAGAGTGAGTTCAAAAAAATATTCTCAGGTTCTAGAATTTATGCTTCAGACGTCTTAATACTTACCTTGGTAACGACTCATATTCAGGATCATTTCTCAGAGTCTAGTGAGTTTCCCTTGGATGAATCTAAACAGGCTAGAATTTACTTTTATAACTGTTTTTGTAGATTGTATTTCGAGGGTTTTTATTCCGAAAGTAATATTTATAAGGGTAAAGAGTCTTTAATAGCTATGGCTAGGTATGCTACTGATAAAGAACAACAGCCATGGGATTGAGTGTATGCAGCTTAACTATGGTTACAGCGATCTATCTTTTAGGTAATAATCGATAAATGGTGCAAGCATCTTGAAACCCGTTTTTGCAAGACTTACCCAGCCAATCACGTGCCTTAGCATCATCTTGTTGTACACCTTTGCCAAAATGATACATCCTACCAAGATTAAATTGAGCTCGCGCATCACCTTGGCTAGCTGATCTTGTATACCATTCAAATGCCTTGGCATAGTCTTGTTGTACGCCTATGCCTTGATCATACATAGCACCAAGATTGCTTTGAGCTTGCGCATTACCTTGGTTAGCTGATTTTAGATACCACTCAAACGCTTTAGCGTTATCCTGTTTTACGCCTATGCCTTTCTCATACATTAGACTAAGCTCGTATTGAGCACTAGGATAGCCCTGATTAGCTGCTTTTTGTATCCATTCAAATGCCTTGGTATAGTCTTGTTGTACACCTCTTCCTTCCTTGTATGAAAGGCCAACCATGTTCTGAGCACTAGGATAGCCCTGATTAGCTGATTGTAGGTAAAACTCAAAAGCCTTAGTATCATTCTTTTGAGTATGCATCATACCCATAACAAATAGAGCCTCAGCATTACCTTGCCGAGCTGGTTTTTCTGCCCATTGAATAGCTTTAGGAAGATCTTGACGTACGCCTGTACCACCGTAATACATCATGGCAAGATTTATTTGAGCTCGCGCATCCCCTTGGCTAGCTAATCTCTCCATAAGCTTAAAACTATCAGATTCTCTGTTTCTTCCATAATATTTAAATGCTATTACAGATAAGGCTATCGCTCCGACTACAAACCAGATAAGCATATACACTTTCCTAAATAAGACTGCTAGATTTTAAAAAATAAATACAACTATGAAATAACGACTGCAATAGATAAAAGAAAATTAAAACGCTGCTATAGAAAAATTAGGGAGCGTTCTACGCATCACAACACCTCAAACCCAAACCTACCCAACGCCTCTCTGAGCATCGCAATATTATAATAAGCATGCGCATTGACGGTATTTTGAAAGAAAATATAGAGCGCATCAAAATGCTGACGCTGATTGGCAATCGCTTGCGCCCAGTCCTGCATCTCCGCCTCACTATAGCGATAATCATGGCGGTCAGCCGCACTCATCGCATCCCACCAGTTTAGATTATTGCCATGCATACGTAAGTAGCCAGTGCGCTCGGTAAATATCAATCGTGATGGCGGTAGACCACTGACTTTGGGATAATCAACGCTGCACCAAATCAAACCTTGCTCGGTAAAGCTATCGACCACTTGCGGCGTATGCCAGCCGTTATGACGAAACTCAATAGCGAGTGGGTAGTCCTTAAACCAACTGACAAGGTTTGCCAGATATAGACGATGCTCACGAGTACGATCAAAACCATGTGGGAATTGCAGTAGTAATGGCGCGAGCGCATTGGCTTCAATAAGTGGTGTGAGGGCAGTAAGGAAAGCTTGCGCGTGATCACTAGTGCCTTTACGCGCATGAGTAAAGTCTTGATGCAGTTTGACCGCGAACTTCAACTCACTGTCTGCTTGCACATAGGCTTTATCGACCATACCTGCAAAGGCTTTTTGTCCAATGGGCGCGTAAAAAGTACTATTAATCTCAACTGCACCATATTGCTTGGCATATTCACGTAAGAAGTCCGTTTTTTTGGTACCCGTTGGATACAGCGTACCGAGTAAATCGGTATCGCTATAACCGCCAGTACCGAGGTAAATACGCGGAGTAGGGGCACTATCCATGTTGATCACCCTTTGCTGTTTTTAATGATTAAAATATTGGGCGTGTTGTTTCTAAGCTTATTCCTTATTTAGCTATTTCTTACGTGCCCAAAGCCATTCGATAAGTGCCATCAGCGCATCAGTGTCTGAGCTGTCGTCAAGCTCACGAGAAATGGCTGCACGCCCGTCATCAAATAGCGATTGCGCATAGCTGGTCGCATTATTGACACCCATTAACTTTACATAAGTAGATTTGTCTAACTTTTCATCACTGCCGGCAGGTTTACCAAGCGTATCAGTAGAGGTCGTTACGTCTAGAATATCGTCCTGAACCTGAAAGGCGAGACCGATATGCTGTGCACACTCTTGTAGAGCCATGCGCTGCGGAGCCGTCGCGCCAGCACAGATACCGCCCATCAACATCGCCGCTTCAATTAATGCGCCGGTTTTATCACGGTGAATGGCTTCTAAATCGTTTTGCGAAATCCCAGTAGTGGCTTCAGCATTGAGATCAAGCATTTGACCCGATACCATGCGCCGTGCACGCGGGGCAAAGATAGCAAATAACTGACTTGCGATAGCGGAATCAAAAGGCGCAAAGGTTGGCAGATCCGCCGTCAATACTTCAAAGGCTAGCGTCTGTAATACGTCACCTGCGAGCAGGGCGGTCGATTCTTCAAAGACGATATGAGCGGTTGGTTGACCACGGCGCAGCTCGTCATCGTCCATACATGGCAAGTCATCATGCACCAGCGAATAAGTATGCAGCAGCTCCACCGCCAACGCTGCACGGCGGCACATATCATAATCTGAGTCGTTTTCTAACAAAGATGCCAAGGCATTGTCTTTATCGGCGATTGTGTCATTATGGCTATAAGTGCTGGAAAAAGCGCTGGCAACCAGTAGTGGACGTACCAATTTCCCTGTACCTGTCATTACATAGCGGCAAGCGTCAAGCAGCGGGCTTGGCAGCTCAGCGTAATCAAATAACACTTCGATATCTTTGGCTAATTGCGCGCGCACCTCATGGTGAAACTGCTCTGTGCTATTAAAAGGGATAAAGCTAATAGGAACAACGCTCGACGTAGAAGAAACAGACATAACCCAACCTTCTATCAGGTGAATAATAAAAATATCGTTAGTGTAACATGATAGATTATATTCCTTATGCCACATACATAATCCCTAATGTATTTTTTAAAGTTGTATATTAAAAATAGAAGGTTTGAGATCAAAAACAGAAAGCTTAATATGAAAAGCGGCATGAAATAATGCAACAAGCCCTCGTTACGCATTGGCGATTTAACTTAGTGGTTAAATATGTTTTGATAAGAGGCTGCATTTAAAGGTTAATCACCACGGTCTGATTCCAGTATACAAACAATCACTTAAGGCAGATTGCTAGTCAGGTAAAGGGCTGCTGTGGATTTAAGAGTGACTTGCGAGTATGGTATTAGCTTGTGACAGTCGGGGGCATAATCCCCTACACTAATTGGCGTGAAATTGGTCTAGCGATTGATAACTGAGGTTTTACACTATTTATCAATCGAAAAACGACTATAAAATCAAATCTCAGTCAATAGCTATAATAGTAGTAATATAATATAAGTACATAGCTATAAAGGTACAAGCATAAGCGCTAGATAATAAAGATATCTTCACCGTTTAATTTGGCTCACCATTATCACAATGACGTCATTATTGTTGATTAGGATGAAAGGGCAGGTTAACGGTGCTATTACCCATTTTTCTAACAATAACTGGCTATTTATTTTAATTTTAAAACGTAGCTTTCGTTATATAGCAAGGAGTTCCAAATGGTATACCAAGGAAATCGCATTACGGTGACAATGCTAGAGGATGGCATCGCCAACATGCAATACAACGCCGAAAATGAGAGCGTGAACAAGTTTGACACTGAGACCAATAAGCAGTTTGCTGAAGTTGTTAATGCGTTAGAAAAAGCAGATGACATTAAAGGCTTAATCGTCACGTCAAGCAAAGGCGTCTTTATCGCTGGGGCGGACATCACAGAGTTTGTGGCTTCTTTTAAGCAATCAGAAGAAGAAATCAAAGATTGGGTTATTAATATCAATGACGCCTTTAATCGCTTTGAAGATTTGCCTTTCCCGAAAGTAGCTGCTATCAATGGCGCAGCGCTTGGCGGTGGTTGTGAGATGACCTTAGTTTGCGAATACCGCGTCATGAGCGACAAAGCTATCATCGGTTTACCAGAAACTCAATTGGGTATCTTCCCAGGCTTTGGTGGTACGGTTCGTAGTACGCGTGTCATTGGTATTGATAATGCGCTTGAACTTATTGCGACTGGCACACCAAAGAAAGCACTCGATGCACTAAAACTAGGCTTGGTTGATGCGACTGTTGCTGCTGATGACTTGCAAGATGCTGCCATTGATTTGGTCAAAAAATGTATCTCAGATGAGCTTGATTGGCAAGCGAAACGAGAAGAAAAGCTCGTTCCTGTTAAGCTAAATCAGCTTGAACAAGCGATGGCATTTAACAGCGCAAAAGGTATGATCTTTGCCAAAGCCAATCCTAAGCAATATCCTGCGCCAGCATTAGCTATCGCTGCTATCGAAAAACACGTTAACTTACCACGTGACAAAGCGATTGAAGTAGAAGCGGCAGGTTTTGCAAAAGCGGCGAAAACCCCACAAGCAGAAAGCTTGGTTGGTTTGTTCTTAAGCGACCAATTGGTTAAAAAGTTAGCCAAACAGCACAGCAAAAAAGCACATGACATCAACGAAGCCGCTGTATTGGGCGCTGGTATCATGGGCGGCGGTATCGCTTATCAAGCAGCCAGCAAAGGCTTGCCAATCATCATGAAAGACATCAAGTCTGAGCAATTAGACCTTGGTATGGGTGAAGCCAGCAAATTACTTGGCAAAATGGTCGATCGCGGCAAAATAACCCCAGCAAAAATGGGCGAAACGTTAAGCCGTATCCGTCCAACGCTAAACTATGGCGATTTTGCTGAAACTGATATCGTCATCGAAGCAGTTGTAGAAAATCCAAACGTGAAGCGTGCGGTTCTTAAGGAAGTAGAAGGTCTAGTAAAAGACGATTGTATCTTAGCGTCAAACACTTCAACGATTTCTATTACTTTCTTAGCTGAAGCGCTTGAGCGTCCAGAAAACTTCGTTGGTATGCATTTTTTCAACCCAGTAAACCGTATGCCGCTAGTAGAAGTTATTCGCGGTGAAAAATCTTCTGAAGAAGCGATTTCAACGACCGTTGCTTTGGCCACAAAAATGGGCAAAGTGCCTGTCGTCGTGAATGATTGCCCAGGTTTCTTGGTAAACCGTGTATTGTTCCCATACTTTGGTGCCTTTGACTTGCTACTTAAACAAGGTGCTGATTTTGCTCATGTCGATAAAGTCATGGAAAAATTCGGCTGGCCGATGGGTCCTGCTTACCTAATCGACGTCGTTGGTTTGGATACTGGCGTACACGGCGCAGAAGTCATGGCAGAAGGTTTCCCTGACCGCATGAAGCCTGATTATAAAGGCGCTATCGAGCATTTATATGAAAACAAACGCCTAGGTCAGAAAAACGGCGTTGGTTTCTATAAGTATGAAATGGACAAGCGCGGCAAGCCAAAGAAAGTGGCTGATGAAGCGACTTATGAGCTATTAAAAACCACGACTGATAGCGACAAGCAAACGTTTGAAGATCAAGCGATCATCGACCGCACCATGCTAGCTTTCTGTAATGAAACTGTACGTTGCCTAGAAGACAATATCGTCAGCACGCCGTCAGAAGCAGATATGGCGATGATTATGGGCGTTGGTTTCCCGCCATTCCGCGGTGGTCCTTGCCGTTATATTGACCAAATGGGTCTAGATAACTACTTGGCACTGTGTGAAAAATACGCATACCTTGGCAAAGCCTATGAAGCCCCGCAAAAAATTCGCGATATGGCAGCAGCAGGCGAGACCTTTTACGCTACCGCGTAATAGGCAGTCATTACTAGGATGAAGTGCAGTACACATGCTCGATAAGATGATTGGTAATTTATTTATTATCAATAACCTTCTAAATTAGATAGGCGAGCATTACGGTACTGCCACTGACAATAAAAATTGAAAAGGAAGATAGTATGACAATTTTAAGTCCAAAAGACGTGGTCATCGTAGATGGCGTACGCTCAGCGATGGGTAAAACTAAAAACGGTATGTTCCGCCACGTTCGCGCTGATAGCATGTCTGCTGAATTGGTACGTGCATTGGTTGAGCGTAACGACTTTGACCCACGTGACGTCGAAGACATCATCTGGGGTTGTGTCAACCAAACGCTAGAGCAAGGTCTAAACATCGGTCGTAACATCGGTCTGCTAGCGGGTATTCCAAAGACTGCTGGCGGTCAAACCATTAACCGTCTATGTGGTTCATCTATGCAGGCGCTACACACTGCTGCTGCTCAAATCATGACTGGTCAAGGTGATGTTTTCATCATCGGTGGTGTAGAGCACATGGGTCACGTCGGCATGATGCATGGCGTTGATCTGAATCCTGAAGCGTCAAAGCATTATGCAAAAGCCTCAAACATGATGGGTTTGACCGCTGAAATGCTTGGCCGTATGAACAACATCACCCGCGAAGAACAAGATGCCTTTGGTCTTGAGTCGCATCGCCGTGCATGGGCTGCTACCACTGAAGGTCGTTTTGACAATGAAATCATCGGTATCGAAGGTCATGACGAAGCAGGTCGCTTGCAACTATGTACTGTCGATGAAGTGATTCGTCCTGATGCGACGATGGAGCAAATGCAAAAGCTACGTCCAGCCTTTGATCCAGTAGGCGGTACGGTGACTGCTGCTACCTCATCTGCATTATCTGATGGTGCGTCAGCGATGCTGATCATGAGTGCGCAAAAAGCTAAAGAACTAGGTCTAAAGCCACGTGCTCGCATTCGTAGCATGGCAATTGCTGGTTGTGATGCCGCTATCATGGGCTACGGTCCAGTACCTGCGACGCAAAAAGCACTTAAGCGTGCTGGCATGAGCATCGATGATATGCAAACCATCGAGCTAAACGAAGCGTTCGCAGCGCAAGGCTTATCAGTATTAAAAGCATTGAACTTGACTGATAAGCAAGATATCGTCAACATCAATGGCGGCGCGATTGCTTTAGGTCATCCACTAGGTTGTTCTGGCGCTCGTATCACAGTTACCTTGCTAAATGCTATGGAACAATCAGATACTGAAATCGGTCTTGCGACCATGTGTATCGGTCTTGGCCAAGGTATCGCCACTATTATTGAGCGTGTTTAAGCCTATAGTATTGCAATAATTTTAAAATAGTTAAGCGCTCTAATATGAACCCCTAGTTATCATAACTGGGGGTTTTTGTATTTATGAATCATAGTGGTTTACTTAGAATAAAAAGGTCATAAGTTGTTACTATCACTTATCTCCATTGACGCATTCGCTAAACTGTGACTAAATAAGAGAGTAATTAATCATTATAATTTTAAGTCTGATATTCATTCTAAATCAGTTTAGAGCCGTCAGCTTCAGCCGTACAAGGAGTGTACTATGTCCACCATGATTACTGATCGTACCTACCGTATTGACCGTGAAAATACCCAAGCGATGATAATCGACGTCCAAGAACGTCTGACTCCGCATATCTATGATCATGAAAATATTCTCAAAAAAATAACGACTTTGATTAAAGGTCTGCAAGCGCTTGACGTTCCCATTATGCTTAATGAGCAATATAAAAAGGGCTTAGGCGAGACATTGCCTGAAATTTGTGAGTTATTAGAAGGCGATAATGCCAAAGGTTTTGAAAAAGTCACCTTTAGTGCCTGCGACAATGACGATTCATGGAATCATCTTGCGCAGCAGAATCGAAGCATCATTTTATTATTCGGCGTAGAAGCACATGTCTGCGTGCTACAAACCGCGCTTGATTTGCTAGATAACGGTATGCAGCCGGTTATTATTGGTGATGCCGTCGGTTCGCGTTTTCCGTATGATAAAAAGCAAGCAATTCGCCGTATTCGCCGTGCTGGTGGCGTGATTACCACGGTTGAAACCATTCTGTTTGAGCTTTGCCGTAGTAGCAAAGACCCTGCGTTCAAAACCATTAGTAACTTGATTAAATAATCTTTTTACTCGATTTAAAATAAAATAGCGCTTACTAACATAAGCGCTATTTTATTTTTATGATAACGCCAATTAACGATAGGTTAACGTCTTCTTTTATAGCGTTTATAAAATGTATAATAATTGCTTATGCGTAAAGGTAGAATGAAGCGCTATACATTAGTAGAAAAATTAAGAGAATATTTATGTCATCAGCTAATTCCATGTCATTCACTAACCCAACGCTTGCCTCAAACATTGATATAGATCATGCCACTCATTATCTGTTAGAGCTGGATGCGCTTAAACGGGTAAATCGCCGCAGTTACGTGACGGGTACGACTCGTCTAGAAAACTCTGCCGAACATTCTTGGCATCTCGCTATGGCATGTTGGTCAATCGCTGAATTGTTTGAACTTGATGTCAATCATGAAAAGTTACTAAAGATGGCGCTAGTACATGACTTAGGCGAGATTGATGCCGGTGATACTTTTTTATATGCCGATACACGCACTGATGCGCATCTTGAAGAACGCGCTGGCATTGCGCGCTTACAAGCTGAACGTGGTAATGGCATTAAAGATTTAAATGAGATTTGGGAAGAGCAGGAAACTGGCAGCAGCAAAGAAACCCAGCTGCTGAAAGTGGTTGATCGCTTGTTGCCGTTTTTGCTTAATTTAAATACCAACGGAAAAACGTGGCTTGAGGGTAATGTTACGCGCTCGCAAGTAGCTGGCGCGCATGCCTTTATTAAAGACAGCTTTCCGAGTATTTATGAGTGGCAGGCACGGCAGATTGAATTTGCCACCGCGCAGGGCTGGTTGATTGATGGTTAAATTTATAGCAGTATCGCACTACTAAAAGCGTGTCTTTTTTATTTTGAACGGACTATGTTTTAAACGGACCATCGTGTGCGATAAAGAAAATGCTATTTAAAATGTCATTTATTACTACCAGCATCCGTGGTTTGCTGGACGATTTTTTCTACTTGCATAAAATTTGTATGCCGCACATCTTTGCCGCTGGTGCAAAAAATAACCAGCTCAGCAATGTTTTTAGCATGATCGCCCACACGTTCTAGGGCGCGCAATACCCAAAGTATATTCATCACTCTGGACACGTGGCGGCTGTCTTCCATAATATAGGTCAGCAAGGCTCGAGTGGCAGATTGATACTCTTCATTAACCGCCACATCACTTTGCAATACCGAAAATGCCTGCTGAGGATTCATATGCGAGAAGGCGTCAATCGCATCAAGTAGCATCACGTGCACCTTATTGGATAAATGCTGAACCTCTGAATATCCTCTTGGAGAAGCGCCGTCTTTAATTAATTTGCAGGCCATACGAGCAATTTTTTCGGCTTCATCACCCACACGTTCAAAGTCAACAATACCTTTGCTAACCGCCATCACTAAACGCAAGTCATTTGCTGCGGGTTGGCGCTTGGTGACTAACAAAATGATTTGCTCATCGATTTTAATATCTAGCTGATTAATCAGCTGGTCGTCTGCAATCACTTTTTTTGCGGTCGCTTCATCTGCAGCTATCAAAGCGCGGGTTGCAACCATGACTTGCTCTGCTGCCATGTAACCCATTTGCATAAACAGCTCAATCACATCATGTAAGTCATTATCAAAACCCTTTGATAAATGTTTTTGCGTTATAAGCATGGCGGCTTCCTTATTCTTGTAGATTTAAATAGGATATAAGCATAAAAAATACATCTATAGTCAATCCACTACAAATCAAACACAGTGCTACTGGGATAAGTTTTGCGCCGACTCTGTCTGCGTAGGCACAGCAAGCAAGAAAAATTTATCCTAGTAGCGCGTTATAATATTTGTACTTATTGTATTTAGGACTGACTATATTTATACAAACTGTTTTAACCATAGCGACCAGTAATATAGTCTTCAGTTGCCTTTTGAGCGGGGTTGGTAAATATCTGATCCGTCTCACCCATCTCTACCATATCGCCCAGATACATATAGGCGGTATAGTCAGAGACGCGTGCCGCTTGCTGCATATTGTGGGTCACGATAGCAATCGTATAGTCGTTTTTTAAATCGGTAATGAGCTCTTCAATCGCGCCTGTTGAGATAGGGTCGAGCGCTGAGGTTGGCTCATCTAGGAGCAGTACTTCAGGTTTTGTCGCCACACCGCGAGCGATACAAAGACGTTGTTGTTGACCACCGGATAACGACAATCCTGATGCACGAAGTTTGTCTTTTACCTCAAGCCATAAAGCCGCCTTTTTGAGTGCCCATTCGACACGATTATCCATCTCAGCTTTGCTTAGCTTCTCGTAGAGGCGTACGCCAAATGCCACGTTGTCATAGATGGACATTGGAAATGGCGTCGGTTTTTGAAAGACCATGCCGACTTGTGCGCGTAGCAAGTTCACATCGATGTCTTTGCCCAAGATATTTTTGCCATCGAGGTTGATATTACCTTCTGCACGCATACCGGGATATAGATCATACATACGATTAAACGTACGTAATAGTGTGGATTTACCGCAACCTGAAGGCCCGATAAAGGCAGTCACTTTTTTGTCTGGAATATCAATATTAATATTTTTTAGCGCTTGAAAGTCACCATAATAGAAATTGAGATCTCGAATACTCATCTTGGCAGGCGGCATATGCTGAGGGATATCTGCTACTGTTTGCTGAGTCAAAAAGGCACTGTCAGGCTGCTGCCCTTGATGCTTCTGACTTCCTTGATCTATATTGGAAAATGATTGACCAAATAAACCACGTTGGCTGACGTTTTGCTTATTCTCTTGCTTAACCGCTTTTCTTTCTAGTAAGTCTGTCATCATCATATCCAATTATTTTAGAATGTTGTCAATATAGGTGCTGAACATAAGTGCTAAACGTGCGCTATAAATTGGCTGCTTAGTCAATTCTTAAATCAGCTATCTTGTATGATCTTTACCGCCAATAAAGCGCGCGAGAATATTGACTATCAGTACTGTCATGGTAATCAGTAATGCTGCCGCCCATGCCAATGCATGCCAGTTGTCATAAGGGCTCATGGCAAACTGATAAATAGTGTTCGGTAAGTTTGCCATCGGTTGGCTCATATCGGTACTAAAATACTGATTGTTTAACGCAGTAAATAGTAACGGCGCGGTCTCGCCAGTGATACGGGCAAATGCCAATAGCACCCCTGTGGTTAGACCCGCTTTAGCCGCTTTAAGCGTGACCGTGCTGATCAGCTTCCACTTTGGCGTACCGAGTGCATAGGCCGCTTCACGTAAAGTATTTGGTACCAGATTAAGCATATTCTCAGTGGTGCGCACGACAATTGGAATCACAATCAAAGCAAGCGCAACTGCACCAGCCCAGCCGGAGAAGCTTTGACCTTTCACCATCAATGCATAAACAAAAAGACCAATCACGATAGAGGGCGCTGACAGCAAGATATCGTTTAAAAAACGAGTAACTTTACCCAACAAGCTGCCTTGTGAGAACTCCGCTAAATAGATGCCCGCCATCATTCCAACCGGCGTACCAATCGCGAGACCTAACAAGGCGATCATCAATGAACCAATAATAGCATTACGTAAACCGCCGTCGCCCATAGGCGGTGGTGTATCTGCCATAAATACCGGCATCTCGATTAACCCTTGAAAACCCTCAACAAAAAGCGTCAGCAAAATCCATGTCAGCCAGAACAAACCAAAAGCGATGGCTGAGATGGCAAAACCAAGCCCCAATCTATTGATCAGGCGACGCTTATGATATAAACGCTTGTTGTAGCGTTCTTCAAAGCGTGAAGTCGGCTGGCTGGTTTGGTCGTTATCAGTCGTGACAGTCGCTAAAGTCATTAGGCGTTTGTCCTTTGTTGGTCGAAGGATTGGGTTAAGTGGTTGATTAACATGCTTGCTTTATAACAAGATATTGGCGCTACTTAGTGACCGGCTTTTTGGTCGATACGCATAAGCATTAGCTTAGAGATGGACAAGACAATAAAGGTAATAACAAATAGGATTAAACCCAAATGTAATAGGGATGCCAAATGCAATTCACTTGATGCTTCGGCAAATTCATTGGCGAGTGCAGAGGTAATCGTTACCCCAGAGGTAAACAAACTTGGGCTGATATTAAAGGCATTACCGATTAAGAAAGTCACAGCCATCGTCTCGCCCAATGCGCGTCCAAGCCCTAAAATCACACCACCGACCACGCCAGCTTTAGTATAAGGTAAGATGATTTTGAACATCACTTCCCACGTCGTCGCACCCATGCCATACGCAGATTCTTTTAATAAATCAGGTACCACAGAAAAAACATCCCGCATGGTGGCGGCAATAAAAGGAATAATCATAATTGCCAGTACCAAGGAGGCGGTAAACATACCAAGCCCCATCGGTGCACCAGTGAATACTTGCCCGATAATAGGCAGAGGACCGATGTTTTCAATCAACCATGGCTGAATGTGTTCGCTAAAATACGGCGCAAAGACAAACAAACCCCACATGCCATAAATAATAGAAGGAATACCTGCCAACAGCTCAATGGCGATACCCAATGGCTTTTTTAAGAAGTTAGGGCACAGTTCGGTCAAAAAGATAGCAATACCAAAGCTCACTGGCACAGCAATAGCGATTGCAATAAGGGAGGTGACAATCGTACCGTAAATAGGTGCAAGTGCCCCATATTGATCGTTCACTGTATCCCAGTTATTGCTGGTATAAAATCCCAGTCCAAATTCAGTGATACTGGGCCAAGCGCCTACGATTAATGAGAGCAGGATGCCACCAAGTGACAATAGCACCAAGATTGCAAATGCTTTAGTTGCATTGACAAAGATAGCATCGTAACGTTTTTGTTTAGCCAGTTGGGACCTTAAATCATTCATAAGTGTCTCAGCGTTGAATAGAATCAAGTCAAAATAGTAAAAGAGGTTTTATCACAACAAACTTAAAAAAATCTTTAAATTTTCTGTGATAAAACCTCTCAAACCCCTACCGGAGAATAGTGGTTTGAGAGGTTGGCTCGACAGTGATTATGCAATCACTAGTATAAACAGGTTACTGTGCAGGCTTATAGACAGGTTGGCCGTCACTGCCTTTGACCTCACTCCATTTTGCTTTAAATAAGGCAACTGCAGTATCAGAGAACGGTACGTAATCAAGCGCCATAGCGTCGTCATCACCTTGCTCATAAGCCCAGTCAAAGAACTTCAATACACCAGCGACTTGTTTGGCATCTTGTGGCTGCTTATGTACTAAGATAAAAGTGGCGGCGGCGATTGGCCAAGCTTGCGCTGTTTCAGAGTTGGTAATGACTTTATAAAAGCCTTCTTGCTGTGACCAATCGATGTCACCTGCTGCTGCAAAGGTTTTGGCAGAAGGTTGTACGACATTGCCCGCAGCATTTTTCAGGGCGACGTGTGCCATACCGTTTTGCTTAGCGTAAGCGTATTCAACATAGCCGATAGAGTTTTTCATACGCGTGACATAGCTCGACACACCTTCATTACCTTTACCACCCGCACCGGTAGCCGACGTTGGCCATTTGACGGTCTTATCGACACCTACACTGTCATTCCAATCGCTTGACACTTTGGCTAGATAATCAGTGAAGTTAAAGGTTGTACCAGAACCATCTGAGCGAAACACTGTGGTAATGGCAGCGTCTGGTAATTTAAGTTCAGGATTCATCGCCGCAATTGCAGGGTCGTTCCATTTGCTGATTTTACCCAGATAAATATCAGCAAGCATTTTGCCATCGAGCTTTAACTGACCGGGCTCAATACCATCGATATTAACAATAGGT
Organism: Psychrobacter cryohalolentis K5; assembly: GCF_000013905.1. Classification (NCBI taxonomy): domain Bacteria; kingdom Pseudomonadati; phylum Pseudomonadota; class Gammaproteobacteria; order Moraxellales; family Moraxellaceae; genus Psychrobacter; species Psychrobacter cryohalolentis. Next base: position 2,724,065 of record NC_007969.1, on the reverse strand, counting down.
ACCACGCCACCGATGACGCTTGGGAACTGTATCAGACCGGCTTCGTTCAACTCTTCTGGTGTCATCGGCGCATCAGATGCCCCAAAATCTACCGTCTTAGCAACGATTTGTTTGATACCACCTGATGAGCCAATAGACTGATAGTTCACTTGACCACCTGTGGCTTTATTGTAGGCATCTGACCACTTAGCATAGATAGGCTGTGGAAAAGAAGCACCAGCACCGGTAATACTCATCGATGCACTTTCAGCTGAGCTAGCACTAGCGTCGCTACTCACAGCAGTGTTTGATGGTGCTGTTGTGGCTGCTTCGTCGGTTTTATCGCTCTCGTTGTTGCTAGTCGTTTGGTTACAAGCGGCTAATGTCAAAGTGCTAGCGATTGCTACTGCCATGAATGAATAACGCATTATTTCTCCTAAAATTAATCAATTTTGAGTATCAAGCATTTATAAATAACAATGACAATGGTTTTCTGGGGTTGGCTGAAATGATGCTCTGCGGTTAATAAGGAGATTGTGCCAAATAAATATGACAGTTTGATGACATAAAGCCTTGCTATCACAAAAAACGACTGAAAAAAGAAAGTGATAAAAAAACGATGTTAAAGGAGTGGGCACAAAAAAAGCATAGGCAGTATTCTGATTACTGTCTATGCTCATTTTTTTTTCAATATTACTTATTACACAAGTTTTTTACTTAGATAAATGGTATTAGGTTTTAGCGCTACCCAACAGTTGCCCCATTTGAACGATTGAGCCATGCTGCATGGTATCTTGCCAATCCGTTTTTGCTGCTTTTGGCAGTACTACAATTGCGGTTGAACCTAAATAAAAACGACCAAGCTCGTCACCTTTTTTAAAGCTCATATCATGGTCTGCTTCTTGAATATCATCGGTACGGCTAATTTTACCCGTCGCTACTGTCTCAATCCCAGCGACAATCATCGCACCGACCATCACTACTGCCGCTTTACCATAGGCGGTATCAAACAGACAGACAAGGCGCTCGTTACGAGCAAACAAATCCGGCACATTAGCAGCCGTGGTGTTATTGACCGAAAATAGTGTACCAGGTACATAGCGGGTCTTGGTTAATATACCGTCAAATGGCATATGCACACGGTGATAGTTGCTTGGAGCAAGATAGACCGTAGCAAAACTACCATCCGCAAAATAATCGCCATCTGCGCTATCAGCTAAGAGCTGACCGATATCATAGTCACGACCTTTGGCTTGCAGTAGCTTATGGTCATGAATCTGCCCAAGCTGCGAAATCATGCCATCCGCAGGACTGACAATACCATTGATACTGGCATCGATAATACGGGCATTGTCTTGGAGCTCACGAGTAAAGAAATCATTAAAGCTCTCATAAGCGTTTAGGCTTTGACGCTCATATTCATCTAAGCTAACATCATACGCTTTGGCAAAACTGCGGATAAACGTACGCTTAACCCAAGGGTGGCGGCTGGCAGCTAAGCGCCCTGCGACTTTACTGATTTTTTGCTGCGGGACAAATTGCTGTAAGGTAGTAAATACATTCATAATAGATGACCAAATTAGGGATTAAAAATAGTTATTAAAATAAGAAGTTGTAATAAAAAATCATAGATAGGCAGTTTTATAGCTAGATTTATTTATAAACATAATCATAAGTACATACACAGATAATTGTATTTTATCATGGTCCGCAGCAGACTGTATGACCATAATCGTTAAAGGAAGTAAGCAATGAGATCTCTTATTCAGCGAGTCAAATATGCCAGTGTCAGCGTTGATGGGCAGGAGGTCGGTGCTATTGAGCAAGGTGTGCTGGCATATATCGGCTTGGGACACGATGATAACCTACAAAGTGCGCAGCGGATGATTGATAAAATCCTCACCTATCGTATTTTTGACAATGATGATGATCCAGCCAAATACGGCAAAGTCGATAAAAATGTCCAGCAAGTCGGTGGTGGGCTATTATTGGTCTCACAATTTACTCTGATGGCAAAGACGGATAAAGGTCGCCGCCCTGAATTTGGTAGCGCAATGGCACCTGATATGGCTCAAGCTTTATTTGCACAATTGGTTGATTATGCAAAGACGCAGTATTTAACGGTTGCAACGGGTCAGTTTGGCGCTGATATGCAAGTATTGAGTGTCAATGATGGACCATTAAACTTTTTATTAGAAGTGCATTAAGTCATTAGCATGGCTACTAAGTATTATAAATTTAAGAGTAAATGTCATTAAGCTGTCATAATTAAGCCCTTTAATGAAGAAACGCTTATTTGCGTTTGTTACTGCTTTTATAAACGCTATTTTGTCCTCTAACATTAAGAATATATTAAGAATACATTATGTCTAAAGAGCAAATTTTGATTGTTGAAGATGAAGATGCCATTCGTGAAATGGTCGTCATGACCCTAGAGATGGCGGGCTTTGATAGTTTGCAGGCAGCGGATGTGTCAGAGGCGCACCAACAAGTGGTCGATCATCGTCCAGCGCTGATTTTATTGGACTGGATGTTACCCGGTGATAAAAGTGGTATCGATTTTTGCCGTATGCTAAAAAGCGATACGCTGCTCGCCGAGATACCGGTTATTATGTTGACCGCCAAAAGTGAAGAAGACAGTAAAGTGCATGGTCTTGACGCAGGCGCTGATGATTATATGACAAAGCCTTTCTCGACCCGTGAGCTTATCTCAAGAATCAAAGCGGTATTGCGACGTAGTAACGCGCTAAGCGGCGACAAACCTATTAATATAGGCAGGCTAACTTTAGATGCCAAAAGTCAACGCTTCATGGTGGGTGATGATATTATCGATATGGGTCCGACAGAATATCGCTTATTGGCGTTTTTTATGAGCCATCCTGAGCGCGCTTATACCCGTGCCCAGCTGCTCGATCAAGTATGGGGCGGTAACGTCTACATCGAAGATAGAACCATTGATGTTCACGTAAAGCGTTTGCGCACATTACTACGTCCACATGATTGTGATACATTGATACAAACGGTACGCGGTACAGGTTATCGATTTTCTAGCCGTATCGAAAAAGGGTAATCGCTAGTAATATGAATATTGTATAGTGTCACCTTTTAATAGTGTCGCCTTTTATCGGGAGCGGCCAATAGTAGAAAAATTATAAAAAATAATGGATAAATAAAAATGCCTATCCAAGACAATGAGCAAGGTGCTACAAATCAACTTAAAAAAATCAGAAGTGCTTTACGAGCATTACGTGATGCCGTGATTTTGCTCAATGATGATGATGGACTTGAATGGTGGAACCAAGCGGCGCAGGATTTATTATTGTTGCAATCCTCAGATAAAGGCAGGCGTATTTTTGACTTCATTCAAGTGCCTGAATTTATCAAGTATTATCAGGAGGCAACGACGCTTAATACTGATGCCGATGCCGATGAGAGTGTGCATATCGTCTCTTTGCAAGACCCAAACCGCTATCTAAAGTGTGAGCTGACGCCATTTGGCGATGAAAAACTACTGATCATTTATGATGTGACCCGCTTGCAGCATTTAGAAGCAATGCGCCGCGACTTTGTGGCCAATGTTTCGCATGAGCTACGTACACCATTGACGGTCTTGATGGGATATCTGGAGAATTTCTCTGATCAGCCAGATATGCCTGCGAATTGGCGTCGCGGTTTTGAGCTGATGACTCAGCAAACGGCACGCATGAATAGGGTGGTCAATGACTTATTGCTACTGTCTCGTATCGAAATCGAAGAAACCCATGCGTTTAATGAAATCGATATGACCAAGCTGCTCACTCATGTCTATGATGATGCACAGGCGTATAATCAAGAATATAAGCATACGATTCACTTGCATATTGATACCTATGACGGACTATATGGCTCAGAGATGTACCTAAATAGCGCACTGTCCAATCTAGTGATTAATGCGATTAAATACACACCAAAAGGTGGCAATATCTCTATTAGTTGGACTAAGACTGCTGAGGGCTGCCGATTTGCTGTTGAAGATAATGGTATCGGTATAGCGCCGCAGCATCTTGCCCGTTTAACTGAGCGTTTTTATCGCGTTGACAGCGGGCGCAGCCGAGCAACAGGTGGGACGGGGCTTGGACTGGCAATTGTAAAACATGTCTTATATCAGCACGAAGCGAGCTTGCAAATTGAGTCAGTAGAAGGCATTGGCTCGACATTTAGTGCCGTGTTCCCAAATAACCATGTACGATCTGCCGCAATAAATTAATGCTTGATACACTTTAATCCTTTTGCAAAAGTGGATAAGGATTTACCGCGCTACCATTAATATAAATTCCATAATGAACATGCGGCGGTGTGCCTTTAGCATTGCCGCTATCACCCACGTAACCAATGGTATCACCGGCATTTACCCAGTCATTGGGAGAAATGTCAGCATAGTTTTCCAAATGTGCATAATAGTGTCCGGCGCCGCCAGGTCCTACTATCACAACGATGCGACCTCCTAACGTATTTTCGCCTACCTTGCTAACGATACCTTGGGTCGTTGCTTGTATTGGCGTGCCGCGCGCTGCAAAAATATCAATCCCTTCATGTGAGCGACCTTGACTACGAGCAGCGCCCCACGTATCTGTTAGAGGCTGCTTGGGTAGCGGATTTGGCAGGCTATTCTCTGTTGGTAGCGGATGTTGCAATAGGCTAAGCTGCTGCCATTTTGCTATGAAAAATGATTGAGTTTGTTGGCTGATACTCGGTAATAATCTGTCAAATACGAATAATAGCATCAGCAATACTGCGGCCTTGATGAGTACGCTAATTGCGCGGCTGATAAATGTAGGATTTGGTTGTTCGTGATTGCCATCTGGTCGCATCGACATCTCTTTGTCTTGTTATTGCTTTCACTAATATTATATAGATATTACCTTTGGCTCTTCGTATAGCATTGTTATACCTGACTTTTATCCCCATAAATAAAAAGCTACTGAATCTAATTGCATCTATTATGTAGTTGGTCCTGAATAAAGGAAGTACAAATGTTATCAATCACTACTGGGGTTAATTTTTCTTGCTTGCTGTGCCTATGCAGACAGAGGCTGCGAATAATTAACCCTAGTAGTGTTTTGCTCTTTTAAAAGTAGATTAATTATAATGCTCCTTTTAAACGAGCAAAATTGTCTGTCATTTATGTCCAACTTGCTATGGTTAAATTTTTATGGCTGCTGCTTTTAACATGGTCGATACTGCGCTGATTATCGATACTGAAACCGATCAAGGTCGTGATCCACGTCCTATCCAAGTGGCGACGATTAATGTAGCGACGGGCTTTGAGTGGATGAAATACTTTAATAGTGGGCGCTCAATATCGCCAGTTGTGATTAGAGTCCATGGCATTACCGATGACGATGTAGCGGGGCTTGAGCGGTTTGAGCTTGAGCAGTTTGAGTTACCTGAGTATCTTATCGGTCATAATGTACGCTTTGATTGGCGGGTGATTGGCAGTCCTTCCGCTAAGCTAATTTGCACCGTTAGGCTGGCGCGCGTCGCGTTTCCTGAATGGAGCGCCTATGGTCAGTCCAAATGTATTGAGCAGTTATTGGGCAAGGGTGAAGCTAGTAGGATGACGATTGCCGCTCATGATGCGCTCGGTGATGCTCGTATGTGTTATCTGCTGTATCAGGCTTGCTGCGAGCGCTTAGAGATTGCACCAACTGATTTTGCAGCAGCGCATGCTATTGCCAATAAAGCCAATCCAGTCGGTAAAATGCCCTTTGGCAAGCATAAAGGCATGCCAATCAAAGAGGTGCCTATTAGCTATGTAAAATGGATGCTGGGTAACATCCATAATATGCAGCCGTCGCTTTATTCTGCATTGACCAAACGCATCAAGGCAGAAGCGGCAGCAAACGCAAAAGAATCAATAGACGAATCCGTAATTAAATAGGCTCTGAAGTCTATTGATTATGTAACCAATCAATAGCCATTTGCCACAGCTTAGGCGCTTTAGCATTCGTCCTGCTGCTAAAATAACGCATGTGACCGATGCTACTAACACCAAAATCTTTGGGATCTAAAAAGCGTTTTTCTACTGGCATTTTGGTAAAAACGCGAATCATATCATCCATATTTTTGCTATTGGCAATCTCATCATCACTAAACCCTAGCCATAACGCTGGCATATCGATCTCATCATAAAAATGCGTGTGTATACTTTTCCCAAAGGCGGTCTTGATATAACCTGCGCCATTACACCACTCACGCCATTGACGAGCGACGCCGCGCGGCAGCGGCTCGCCCATGCCGATTTTATCCGATGGCGTGTAGCCTAGCGTCAAGTTAGTGAGAGGAATAAATGCTTCCATAAAACCTATGGCCTTAAGCTTATAAGGCATGTCCATGTTTTTGATGCGACCCGATGAGCAGGCGACATTAAATACTGAAGCAATAGACTGGGAATTTGGCATCAAACCAATGAGCTGACCGCCAGCGCTATGACCAATCAAATGATAAGTGGCATCGGTAAATTCATCTTGCAAGGCATCAAGGACTGCTGACATGTCGTGGCGACCCCAGCTGATTAAAGATGCATCACATTTTGCCAAGTCAGTTGAGAGTGACTCACCTATACCTTCATTATCGAATGTCAGTATGCCAAATCCATGCTCGGCTAAGTGAGTGGCAAAGTTATGATAAAACTGGCGTTTGATACCTGTTGCTGGTGCTATCATGACGGCTTTTTTTACAGGCGTTTTGGGACGATAGACAGTCGCTGCCAATGCCTGATTGCGATCGGTCATAATGCTTAATGAATAAGCCTCTGTTTGAGTAATAGTAGGGCTATTTTCCATGGTTGAACCTTAATATATTGTAGTTATTTTTATGAATGAGCTTTGTTAGCAAAGAGAGGGCGTTAATTTGCAATAAGCTGCCAATGTATAGCCTTAAAAATGTAGTAATTGCGTAGTGATAAATGGTTGCGACCGCGTGATAGCATTGCTTATGTTAAAATAAATCTCAGTAGGGAAGGCGCTCAAATATGACTTCTAAGTTCTATCTCAATTTATCTTGCATGATATGATCCATTAAGACTGGACTGAATAACTATCTTGACTATTCAACATGCACGGATAAAAACGCTTTAACAAACAAGTTCTTAATAAAAACAATTGATATAAAAGTTAAGGAAGCTATATGCAAATGAAAATTAACAATGACACTTATGAAGTGATTACCAGTCAAGATATTACTAATATCGAAAAAGCCGTGGATAAATCAGCGTTAACTATGCCGCTAGTTGCGGTCTATTGTGGGTCGCGTTTGGGTAATGATGTCATATATGAGCAAGCCGCACGAGAGCTTGGTGTGGCATTAGCAGAAAATGGCATGGGTTTAGTATACGGTGGCGCGAGTATTGGGTTGATGGGCGCAGTGGCTGATGAAGTGATTCGAGGTGGTGCAGAAGCAGTCGGTGTGATCCCAACCTTTATGCTCAAACACGAAATTGCTCATGAGCAGCTGACCCGTTTACATCTCACAGATACCATGCACACGCGTAAAACAGTGATGGCAGAATATGCTGATGCCTTTATTACTTTACCGGGTGGGCTTGGTACTTTAGAGGAAATCATGGAAATCGCCACATGGCGCCAGCTATATCAACATGAAAAGCCAATGATTATTTTGAATATTAATGGTTTTTATGATCGTATGATTGAGCATTTAAAATATACCACTGAGCAAGGCTTTATGAAGCAAGAAGATCTTGAGCGCTTAGTAGTATGTAACACGATTGGTGATGCTATTGATTTACTGCAGACGATGGTCAAAATAGATGCTGCTGTCGATACAGAAAAGATGGCTGGCAACTAAAAGCAGATATATAAGCAAATATGAAAAAAGGGAGAGAATGGCTAAAAAAAGCAATTCCTTCCCTTTTTTTGTCTGGTAATTAAGAACGTCTTTCTTCAGTCCTATAATTATCTGAACTATTATTAATATTTAAATCCTCTAACGCTTTTTCGCGAATACCACGATTGACGCCTGCCATTGCCAGCGGAAAGCCACGCTCTTTTGCCAAATCACGGGCGACTGTCTCAATAGCCAGACTGTCGTTGTGCGCCAGATACGCCCACTCATGAGCATAGCGATTACGGTTCACGGGCGTATCAATTTCAATCAAACCAAGCTCACTCAATTCATCAACGATTTGATCTGCTGCAATTAGAGTTGAAGATGCTTTGACGTTTTCAGCACGGGCATAGCGAATATTAGAGTACAAGCTCACATCAGCGACCCGCAGTGTATCATCCTCACCAGGAATTTGCTGCCCACCGTATAAAGCATTGCCGACAGTACGGGCACTATGGAAGGTCGGTACAAATTCTGCCACATAATCAATCGCTTGTTGGCTACGCGCTTGTAGTGGTGCTTTGTCCCAACCATCTTCGATATAGTGCACATATTGCGGCGGCAATTTTGGTTGGGCGCTGTCTTTACTTGAAGCCACCAAGCCATCATTAAACAGCGTGATAAAATTACTCATGCCATGTATCTGAAAATAACCACCCGGATAAGGGGTTAATTGCGCCATCCCTTCAGGTGTACCGCGATTACCGTAGACAATAATCTCTGGTATCTGTCCACCGGTATCTTCCCAATGAGTAATATAAGAGGATTTAAACTCTACCATACGCGTGACTTTGACACCGACCATATCATCAATCACCCCTGTACGAAAACCACAGGCATTGACGAGGTAATCAACTTCGATGGACTCGATTTTGCTATTAGATTGCGCTTCAGGATCTAAACCAGCACCTTGCTGATAATCAATACGCCATTTGGTCACATGATGATCAGCGTTTGAGCAGTTTTCACAATCAACTGGCATGACCTGCTTTACTTGAGTATCAGTAAAGACATGCGCATGCTCATAACCATCTAATGCCAATTGCGCCGATGCTGCCAAGCGAAAGATATTCCAGCCATATTCTTGTACCACAATCAGCGGAAATTTAACTTTATTTAAATCTAAATACTTAGCAACCGGTATCATCCATTCATCAACGGTAGTTGGCACAGTCACTTGCTCACGCTCAGACAATGCAATCAGTTGTTCATGGCTGTAGAGCTGATAATAATCTTCCGGTTCACCCAGTACTTTGTTGTTGGCATCTTGAGCAATCAGTTCACGATACGCATCGGTCAATATCTCAAGCCGCGGTAGCAAGTCTTCAGGCAAGCCGTCATCACGAGTCGGCACCGCAAATACCGTTGGGCGTACATCAATAGTATAAGGATAAAGCCGTAAAATATCGATGCACTGTTTGAGAAGGGCGACGCAGTCCTCGTCAGGGATTTCGCGGTAGAGATTGCCACCTGCATGCAAATGGCACATAGGCGGACCATCAATCAGCGATTTGTTTTTTTCGAACACATAAGTTTCAAGCCCTAACGCTGCCAATCGAATGGCAATGGTTGCCCCCGCCGTACCACCACCGAGGATACCGACACGTTGAGTAGCAATTACTTGATTATTCATGAGAGAGTGAGTCATTGTCGAGGTTATATCCTTAATAGCATTTGCATCAAGTGGTACTTAAAGGGGTACTTGGCATAGGCATGAGGTGGCTTATGGATATTGATATGCGTGCAGAGGCAGTCAAGTTCAACAGTGATCATAAATCTCAATGGTCACATTCGCCATTGTGTAGTCATGCTTAATTTCTATAGCGCTATTCTACAAAAAACGTTGGGGAATAGAACGGCAAATTGGTAAGTGCATACATGATTTTTGTCAACGTTTAACCCAAAATTCTATTGGGCATAAACTTACTCAATTAAGATAATATTTTTAATTCAATTTAAAAGCGTCATCCTATTATTACCATAGGGATGAGCAGATTGAATTCCTCTTAAAACCGCTAATTACTGATGGTATTAAGTATTTTTGTTTGGCGAAATTGTAATGTTTATGGGCTTTTGTAAATTTATATGAGGACAAGAATAACAGCTATAAATCCTATGCTATATTTAAAATCTCAATAATGGGTTTAAGATATTTGCTTGCAATTTATTATGGCTTAAATCCTAGAGTGATAAGAACGATCTAATAACAATTAACAATCTATGATGACAATGACAAGGAAGTTATTATGAAACATATTTTAGTTTTATCCGCTCTTAGTAGTATGTTGGCTCTTAGCGGTTGTTCAACGCTAAACAATATGGTCGGTAATGACGACTCTGGTATGCATGACGTGCAAGCAACCAATAAAAATACTGCGCCTGTCATGAGTAAAAACGGCATGTTGGTTGATTCTCGTAACCATATGACTTTGTATACTTTTGATAAAGATTCGATGAATAGATCAGAGTGTGGTAGCGCTTGTATGCTAGTTTGGCCGGCATTTATGGCACCTAGCAATGCCAAAGCCTCAGGGCAGTTTGCTGCCTTCCAACGTGAAGACGGCAAGTATCAATGGGCCATGAACGGCAAGCCGCTGTATTTCTATGCCAATGACACCAATGTTGGGGATAAAGATGGCGACAATAAACTTGGTGTTTGGCATATCGTTAGAACCAAGTAAGGTCTGAATATAAAGACTAAGTTTTACCATAAAAAAGCAGCCATCATTGTGGCTGCTTTTTATTACGATATTTTTAACTGCAAACTTACTTCATAAAAGCATAACATTGATATGTATAAAGCTATTTTGCTTTATTCTTCGTCGCCGCTTTTTTCTCAATCAGCTCACCGTCTATTTGAATGGGTACTTCAGTCGTAATGCCACTTGCAAAAGCGGTCATGCCATAAGCGGCACGGTCAATCACACCGGTTGCACGAAAACCAATAACTGGCTCTTTGGTCATCGGGCTATTGGCTATTTTATTCAGAGTCACATCTAGGGTCAGTGGCTTGGTTTGACCCAGTAGAGTGAAGTCACCTGTGACTGTGGCTTGTTGTGGATTCTTAAAGGTGATGTTAGTCGATTTAAAAGTCATGGTTGGATATTTTGCTACATTAAAAAACTCATCTTTTTTTAAATGAGCATCGCGAGCATCCCAATTGGTATCGATACTGTCAGTAACAATAGTGAAATTCATATTGGCTTTATTAGGTGCTTTAATATTGTAATTGACCATGCCTTTGACATCATTAAAGTGACCCATGGTGGTCGAAAACCCTAAGTGATTGACTGAAAATCCGACACGCGTATGTGCATCATCTAGCTGCCATTGAGTTGGCAGCGCCGCACTTGCCAGTGTTGTCATAGCAATTGCTGAGCCAAATAGAACAGCTTTTATACTGTTTTTCGCGATTGTATTTTTCATTGTCTTATCCTTATTAAATGTTAGTATTCAATTAGTATTGATAATTAAATCACCAATACTAATTGAATATTATTATTAAATTAATCTTAAAAATTAATAGTTATTGATTATGTTATCTAACGTATTATTATACGCAGCTTGTCTATCTGCCTCAATACTATTGATGCTGCAGTGACAAATTAGCATCGATAACCCTCACAACTGCTGCTTGCATCAAACCCCAAAAACCGGTAAAATCGCGGTTTGATTTTCCCGCTGGGGAAAGGCTAAGTGAGCAGAGGTGTGGTATTGGGTGCTGGAATAAGCCAGTGACGCAGTTGCCAGACTGAGAATGTCCTTAGTGCCTCAGTTACGTATGTCATCGTTTGCTGAATGCATCGTTAAAAATGCTGTTTTGCAAAGTCGTTATACATACATCGGACATAGAGAGTTTATTATGCGTAAAGATATTCATCCTAATTACCAAGAAGTTTTATTCCACGACACTAACGCTGACGTGTTCTTCTTGACTCGTTCAACTGTTAAAACCAAAACCACTCGTGAATACGAAGGTTCAGAATATCCATACTACCCACTTGATATCTCAAGTGCGTCGCATCCATTCTATACTGGTGAGCAACGTAAAACTTCTACTGAAGGTCGTGTTGCAAGCTTCAACAAACGTTTTGGTGCGTTTGGTGGCCGTAAGAAAGCTGCTGATGCTGACGCTGCAGAATAATTCACACGTATTGTGTGATATTATTTTGAGCATGTGTTCTCTCAAGCATGCACAGTGATGGTATTAAGAATACAAAAAACCGCTGACTATTCAGCGGTTTTTTTGTGCTAGCTTTTGGCTAATGGGTTGATGAATCGAGTAATTCTATAATCAGCTCCGACAATTGCTGCGCCCAATAGCCATACATCAGGCTACTTGGATGAAAGCCATCGCTCGCAAACATTACCTTGATATCGATCGGCGTACCGTTAGAGTGCTCAGCGATCATACGTGGGAAATCCGTTGCCATATAAGTGACGTTATCATGAGCCCTGCAGATTTGCTGCAATATTCCGTCAAGAATAGACGCTTTTGCGCCAACAAAGTTATTTAGCGGAGCAGGTATTGCTGGCATTTGTGCCATAGGCGGTAGACTTAAAAAAACCAACTCGCGCACGCCAAACTTACGCTGAGCGATGGCAATAATATCTTTGATTTGCTGTTGCCACTTGTCTACAGCAACACTCGATGTCGTATCATTGACCCCAACACTTAGTATCATCACATCGATAGGCTCATTTGGTGCTGGCATAATATATAGCCTGCGTAGAATATCAAAACTGGTGTGCCCCGTTGTCGCTTGCAGTGACCAGTTCAATACCGCAAACTGCTCATTAATAGTGGGCTGCTGCTGCAAGATTGGAATGAGCTTACCAACGAGCGCTTCTTGCTGCGTTTCACTACCGACCCCAGCCGCTGCTGAATCACCAACGATCATGATATGTAGTGCGGGTTTATTCTGAGCGGCTGACTCGTTACTGGCATGATCCAGTTGCACAGACCCATGTCTTTCTCCATTTGGCTCAGGCAAACGGACCGTATCTCGTTTGATTTTTCGACCTTGATAAAGGTATACAGGAGCAAATAAAACATCCTTTGCAGCAGCGGCTATTTTATTCTGTATTTTGCTAGTAGCTACCATCCTGCACGCTCTCTAATAATAGTTAGACTCTCGTCTATAAGTAATTTTCCATCAACATAAACATTACGCAGTAGGTTATCGCTCTCAGCAGTAAGCTCATCAGCCTTAATCGTTTTTAGCTGTCCATTACTGTGTTTGATTAATGCCAAACGCCCTTTTTTCGAGCGCTTTGAACGACTGGTGATCGGATCTTTATAGATGTCTTTCCATATACCATTGATAGAGATAGCACTGGCTTTCATTGCCCAGCTCATGGTATCGCGATTGACTTGTTGTAGCAGTCCACCACCCATACCGAAAGTCACGTTATCAGCGCTAAATCCTGCTTTCATGACCACATCGATAATCTTACTCAAGCCTTGTGGACTGATGCCATCACCTTGAATAACACGCACATAATCGGGCAGGACTTTGTAGCCTTTACTGTTGACTGTCGTACCAAACTTTACTGCCAGACGCTCCAAGGCTTCGCGCACGACTTTGGCTGGGTCGCCACTGTCTGGTCTGATAACTAAGGTACCGCCCATATTTTTTACATCGTCTTTTAGGCTGCCGCCCCAAATATTGTCAATGGCGTTCCATAAGTCATAGCTGTCAGAGACCACAGAAAAGCTTTTACCTGCCCCGCCAAACTGTTCAATCATATTGGCAAAGCCAGCAGTTTCACCGTCGCGTCCCCATGCCGTCATCGTGCTATGCTCAGCGGCAGGGATAGAAAATGCTGGCATGTCTTTATCCATCTGATACCAGCGGCTGGCAGCCACCAAAGCCGTCATCGAATCGGTACCGGCAAAATTGACTAAATGTGCAAGACTACCGAGGGCGACAGACTCTTGGCTAGATGCCCCGCGCGAGCCGAAATCATGCAAACGAAAAGTGAGTGATTCGGTATTGTCTGCTGATTTTTCTAACGCTTGACGAATGATGTTTTTACAATAGTGCGAGACACTAGCGACGGTTGACGGATACCAAATGGCACGAAGCAAAGCAGTCTCGATATAGCTTGGTAACCAATAAAACTCAGGGTCGGTATTTATGATTTGGCAGACGACATTGGATACAGGCACGATACTACCTTCAGGTATGGCTTCGATACGTAGTGGTAAATAACCACCATGTTTATCAACCAAGCGCTCCCAGCCAGCACGGTTAAAGGTTAAGCCATGTGCTTGAATGACCATTTCGGCTTCATCGATGTCTTGATGAGTGATTGGCGTGCTTAGATATTCTTTGATAAACGCTTGTAGTCCAAAAAACACCACATCGTAGTCGCCTTTACGTGCCTCAATATAGCTCGATAGGTATTCACTACCGCTTGGATATTGCACCCAATGTGAGGTTTTGTAGCTGTCGCTATTTAGGATTAAATTATTTAAATTACTGGTGTACATCACAGAACTCCTCTGCTTTGAGATGCCGCAACGATGGCGGCGCGAAGCCTTTACCGTCTATCGGTTTAGGAAATTATTAATAAAGGATCGCATAGCCGTCTGATAAAATACTATAAGCCGACCATTTTGGTGATAATGGCATAATGATCTTCAAACATCATTTTGGCATCAAGCTCGGCGAGCGGTAACCAAAACGCTGTGGCTGCGTCATCGCCGCCTTTTACTTTTGGCAAGCCTTTTGGGTCGTTTTTTAGCTGAAAATAAAATGCTTGAGTAATCGTACGCCCACGCGCTGAGCGGTAAGGATCATCAAAGGTATGCTGACTATGACAAGAGCCACGCAATACGGGCTCAGGGACTTTGAGGCGAGTCTCCTCACGGAGCTCACGGATACAGGCGTCAAATAGTGTCTCTTTTGGGTTTAAAAACCCACCCGGTAGTGCCCACAATCCTTGCCCCGGCATACTACGGCGCTCAACCAGCAAGATATGTCCTGACTGTACGACTAAGGCATCGGCAGTCATAAAGGTTGGCGGATAAGGAGCAGACTCCCATTGTCTTTTATACTTATCAACAAAATCGGCTTCATCGTGCAGTTGTTGATATTCGCTTGTTTTCTTGAATTCATCCAATACGTTGCGCGTTGACTCAGGGGTGCGCTCAGGTGTTGGCGTAGCACCCATTAAGTAGCTGTCACGTATAGGCGTGGCGGATAAGTTATGATAATTGGGTACGGAGACAGATGCCCAGTTGGGGAACAAAGATAAATAATACGATGAGCTGTCTTTTGAGTGACCAATCAGACCGATATCAGTCTGTAAGTCGCCAGTGACGGATTTAACGCCTGCTTGTACATATTGTAGCCAACGCGTGTCATTGTAGAGTGCATCATCGAGTCCAACGCAGTGGATACGCGCAGCTTGCTCTACTGAATAGGCACCCTTAATCATAGACGCGCGCTCAGCAACACTAAAAGGATTTCGCAAACTACGTGGCAGATTAGCAGAACCGATGAGCATAATCACATTGTCAGCCCGCTTGAGTGCCTCATCAATAACTGCTTTATGACCACAATGAAAGGGCTGAAAACGCCCGATAAACACCAAATAGCGATAGTGTGTATTATTCTTAGCTGAAATTTGCTCTGATGCTTCACTCATAAACGCCCAGCTCCTGCCGTACTGCTATCAATTATTAATGGGGATTTTTTAATTATTGGTTATTAACTAGGATTCAAAATATTATCAATTCAAAATAATTTGAAGACATCAATACTGACACAGGCTGCAACTGGCTGGCAAGTGTAAAGATGTTTAAGGCTGTATCTATATTATTGAGCAATCAAGCTAGAGGTAAATATATAAAGTTAGTCGCTATGCTTGTCAATCCACGCCGCAACCGTTGGCCAAATCTCTTTGGCAGCATGGCGGCTATTTAAAATGCGGCTATGCGTATAGTCGTCTAAATTGCCATTGCTAAGCGAGTACTCACGAAAGATATTCGCATGATTGTTAAAATTATTAAACAGTGCGCGACAACCCAAAGTGGGGGAGATAAACTGGTCACCTTTGGCGCTAATAGCATATATGGGTATGGTAATCTTTGGCATATGCTGTCGGTAATCAAAAGGCTCAGGATCAGCAAGTATATGTGTCGCCCTGTTCTTATTCACATTGCTTTTATTCGTATCGCCTTGCTTGATAAAACTACTGTGAAAGTTTTGCTGTAAGTTCCAGTCGTACCACTGCTTCATTGTATGGTAGCTTTCATTGACAGGACCCAGTTTGAGTTTTTGCGCAGGAATATAGCCCGATAAGCGATTGAGATATTTGGCGATAAATATTTTGACACGGTTAATAGGGTGCAAGGCGGCGCCATAGGCTTGGCAGGCAAATAGGCTGATACTGTTTATTTTGTCGATATAGTCTGGGTTTTGAATGAGAAACATGATTAAGCCGATACCGCCGCCGCTATGAGTGACGCAGTGTAGATTATCGAGGTTTAATTGATGACATAAATAGTCAAACGTCGCAGCAAAATCATAAGTGGCAATGGTTTCAAAGTTAAATTTATCTTTTGATGCTGAGCTTGCACCATGACCGCGCCACTCCATGATATAACAGTGATGTCCGAGTATTGCCAAGTATTCAGCGATTCTTAAGCAGGTTTTTTTGTCTGAAAATGTACCATGAGTTAAAAAGATATTTTGGGCTTTATGAGTAGAGCTATCAGATAAATATTGCTGTTTTTCACTATCAAAAATATGCCAAATAGCGATTTGTACATTATCTTTTGTGCTCACAAATTTTAGATTTTCAGTCAACATACAGGGCTCTCTTAAGACTTAAGTTTTCTGAGCAAATTTCTTTAGCTGCTCTCATTGCTTGTAACAGCTTTTAACTACACTGAATGCATCATAGACTTGATAAGTCAGCTTACTGTCTTTATATACAATGAAGATACGGTCAGCTCACTATAAGTGAGTATCATTACAGATAGCCACTGCTAATTCACACCGCTGCAGTCGGAATAGTCGACTAAGTGCGCTATAATGAGCCGTATAAATAGATAGCTGTCATGGTCAAAGCAACAAACGATAAGCATGATAGTCACTGACACATATTCCCTTGCATTGACGACACAAGAAGCGGGTACACAGCACGCTGGTGTCATAACACAGATAGGACGCATTATGAGTGAACATAACCCAACGGATACTCAAGTAGAACCTGCTGCCGATTACGAGTCAGCGCTTGATACTGAGCAAACCGAAGCTAAAAGCAATATTACCATCACGGAAGCGGCGCAAGGTTACTTAGCGGATTTGTTATCGAAGCAAGACACCGATGGTATTGGCGTACGTATTTTTGTTGAACATCCGGGTACACCGCGTGCTGAGTGCTGCATGGCTTACAATCAGCCAGGCGAAGAGGATAGTGCTGACCTGAAATTCAGCTACGATAATTTCTCTGCTTTTATTGAAGCGGCATCAGTACCTTATTTAGAAGATGCGGTAATTGACTATAATAAAGACCGTTTTGGTGGTCAGTTGACCTTCCGTGCACCAAACTCTAAAGTGCCAAAAGTCGGCGCTGATGCCAGTGTAGAAGAGCGTATCAACTATGTGTTGCAGTCTGAGATTAATCCAAGTCTGGCGGCGCATGGTGGTGATGTACAGTTGCTTGAATTGATTGATGAAGAAGGTGTTGGATTGACTGCCGTATTGAAATTTGGTGGCGGTTGTCAAGGCTGTTCAGCGGTTGATATGACTTTGCGTCAAGGTGTTGAAGTGCAGCTAAAACAGCAAATACCAGAGCTTACTCAAGTGATTGATGAGACCGATCATACTCGTACTGAAAACGCCTATTATAAATAAGAATGCTTTGATTAATAAAACCTAATCGGTGATTATAAGTACGAATAGGATGTTTGTTTTTTATTGCTTATGAATTTTTGTCATTAAGCGATGGATAATTTGCTATTCTTTTCATAAAGAAGTTGAGTTATGATTAACTCAGCTTTTTTTATGCCTATCGTTTAGCGATAGCTATTTTAATCACCAAATATTTTTTGATAGCGAATAAATATATAGGAGCCCAATATGAGTGACGGACAACCAGCTAAGCAAAATAATCAACGCCTTGAAACCTTGGCGATTCATGCCGGATATACTGTAGAGCCGACCACCAAAGCGGTTGCTGTGCCCATTTATCATACCAGCTCATATGCCTTTGATAATACTCAGCATGGTGCAGACTTATTTGATTTAAAAGTTGCTGGCAACATTTATACCCGTATCATGAACCCTACCAATGCGGTACTAGAAGAGCGCGTTGCTGCACTTGAGGGCGGTATCGGCGCGCTTGCTGTGGCTTCTGGTATGGCTGCCATCACTTATGCGATTCAAACCATTTGTGAAGCAGGCGACAATATCGTTGCGGTATCGACACTATATGGTGGTACTTATAATTTATTCGCTCATGCATTACCACGACAAGGTATAGAGGTGCGCTTTTTTGACCATAAAAATCCTGCCGCGATTCGTGATTTAATCGATGATAAGACTAAAATGGTCTTTGCGGAAAGTATTGGTAATCCACTCGGCAATATTATTGATATCCAAGCACTCAGTGATATCGCGCATGAATATGGCGTGCCAGTGGTGATTGATAGCACCGTTGCGACACCTGCATTATGTCGTCCATTTGAGTTTGGTGCGGATATTGTCATTCATTCATTGACCAAATATATGAGCGGTACCGGTACCTCGATTGGTGGCGCTATTGTCGATAGTGGTACTTTCCCTTGGGACGATTATCCTGAACGTTTTCCGTTATTAAATACCCCAGATGCTAGCTATCATGGCGTAAACTTCGTCAAAGACGTTGGCGCTGCGGCATTTATCGCCCGTGCTCGTGTGGCACCGCTGCGAAATACTGGCGCAGCGTTAAGCCCGCTCAATGCCTTTAGTATTTTGCAAGGTTTACAGACGCTAGGTTTACGTATGGAGCGTCATGTTCAAAACGCGCAAGCGGTTGCAGAGTATCTACGTGATCATGATAAAGTTGCTTGGGTAAAATATGCTGGTCTGCCTGACCATCCTGAGCATGAACTTGCCAAAAAATACATGAAAGGTACGCCATCTGCTATTTTGACTTTTGGGGTAAAAGGTGGGCTTGAAGCAGGCGCGCGCTTTATTGATGCACTGCAACTGATTACACGCTTGGTGAATATCGGTGATGCCAAATCATTAGCTTGTCATCCAGCAACGACCACCCATCGCCAGCTCAATGAGCAAGAGCTCGAAAAGGCAGGCGTCAGCATTGATATGGTTCGTTTATCAATTGGTATTGAGCATATCGAAGATATCAAAGCCGATTTAGAGCAAGCATTGGCTGCGGCTTAATTAAATAATAGCTTATAAAGCAGAAAGCCCATATCAAATCGATATGGGCTTTTTTATTTTCTAAGCTATCTAAATACTGCTAATTATTAGGCTTAATTTTTTAAGCAGTCAGTACACGTTTGGCAATACTCTGATAATCTTCTGACGCTAAACGTGGACCGAGCTGTTGAATCACTTGCGCGGCAACTGCGCTGGCAAGACGACCACATTCTGGCAAACTATATTGCTGTGACAAAGCATATAGAAATGCGCCCGCATAGTTATCACCGGCACCATTGGTATCGATGACACTATCGACTGCTGGCGTAGGGATATCATGAATTTCAATGTTGGACTCATCATTTGGCTGATGTGCAATCACCGCACCATTAGCACCGTCAGTGACTACTACAATTTGACAGTATTCAAGTAGCGCACGCGCCGCTGACTTGTATTCATTTTCATCTGTAAATAAACGTGCCTCTTCACTATTGCAGAATATCACCGCAACTTTATTGCCGAGCATATTTAGCAAACCTTCTTTAGCGAATTTCACAACGGCTGGATCAGCAAAGCTAACGGCAATCTTGGCACCGTTTACAGTCGCTTGCTGACGCAATTGATCCATCGCTGGCTGAATACCTGCAGACATAGCAAGGTAGCCTTCCAAATACAACCACTCAGCTTGAGTTAACGCGTCAAAGTCAACGTTATCAGCGGTTATATCGCTTGAAGTACCTAGGAACGTCTGCATAGTACGCTCGCCATCTTCAGTTACTGCAACCACACATGAGCCAGTTACACCGCCTACATGAATGGACTGAGGTGAGGTGGCAACACCTGCTTCATGTAAGTCTTTTAAATAAAATTCACCTTGCTTATCGTCGCCGACGCGGCAGGCATAAAAAGGTTTACCGCCCAAACTTGAAAACGTGTACATGGCATTGGCAGCTGAACCGCCACCCGCTTGTTTTGATGGTTCTATTTCTGCCAGCTTAAAATATGCCAATAATTGCTGTTGTTCTTCAATACCTGCCAGCGTCATATTACCTTTAGTCAGGTCAGTTTCTTCTAGTGCAGCATCTGATAACAGATATTCGTGGTCAACCAAAGCATTACCTATCGCCATCACATCGTACATTGCTTATCTCTCCTCAAAGAATTTATAACTGCGTCTGTTTGGTTATAATATCCAAAAATTATTATGCTTGTAGCTCAAGTAAGCGCTGATAGAGTGCATTCTTTTTGACACCGGTGATGTCAGCACCTAAAGCAGCGGCTTTTTTCACTGATAAGTCCTCTAGCAGCCGTTGCAGTAATTTATCATGAATACTGATGTCATCATCGTCTTGGGCAACATTGGCTCCGGCGACCACCACCACTATTTCACCGCGCTGCTGATTGTCATCTGCTTTAACAAATTCAACCAAAGCGCCAAGCGTACTTTTATTTACGGTCTCAAAGGTTTTGGTCAATTCACGGCAAAACGTTACTTCGCGCTCAGCACCAAATACAGTCGCCATATCTTCTAAACTGGCAATAATACGGTGCGGCGCTTCGTAAAATATTAAGGTTTCAGTGCGAGAGTGCAGTGCTGCTAATTGTTTTTGGCGACCATGTGTTTTTGCTGGTAGAAAACCAATAAAGCTAAAGCGGTCTGAGGGCAATCCTGCAACAGACAGTGCGGCAATAGCAGCAGAGGCACCAATAATAGGGGATACGCGAACGCCAGCAGCATGTGCTGCTTGCACCAATTGATAACCTGGGTCACTAATCAGTGGCGTGCCAGCATCACTAATCAAGGCAACGGAATGACCTTGCTCAATCATTTCAATAATTTTGGGTGTTTGAATGGCGCTATTATGCTCATGATAAGCCCAAAGCTTATTATGACCTTTTTGTTTAGCCGTGCTATCAGGGTCTTTTTCGCCATCATTCTTATTATTGTGTACTGTTACCTCTTCAGTATCATCATCCTTACTGCCTTTGGTGTTAATGCCAAAGTGTGACAACAGCTTACCTGAGGTGCGCGTATCTTCACAGGCAATGATAGCGACTTGCTTTAAGACATCAATCGCATGCGGTGTCATGTCGCTCAGATTGCCAATCGGCGTGGCAACGATATATAGACAAGCTGGCATCGCGGTAGGGCTAGACATGAAAACCTCGGGTCATTAAGATAATAAATAAAGGGATATGGCGCACTGACTGATAAAACTGGCTAACAACATTAAAGGCAAAAATGCCTTATCAAATAAGGCTTAAGCACAGTGTAAAAAATTCTAGCAGTATCAACACGCGAAAGTGGTTAGTTTAGCATGATGTGCTATGATAATTCTGAAATGTTGAGCAGACTGATAGACGTCATGGCAAATGATAAACCTTTAATGCTAACCTCTCCAAAACAGCGCCAAGGTAGCCGATTTGAGCAGCGGGCGTGTGAGTTTTTGCAAGAGCGAGGGTTGATTTTGGTTGCGCAAAACTGGCAGCAGCCTAAAGTTGGCGAGCTTGATTTAGTGATGTTAGAAAAAGGACAAGCATGGTCGACACTGGTATTTGTGGAAGTACGGCAAAGACAGCACTCATATTTTGGTGATGCGGCTATCAGCGTCACAGCAGGCAAGCAACGTAAAATTATCAAAGCAGCGCGTCATTTTTTACAGCAAAACCCTCAATATCATAAATATGAATGTCGGTTTGATGTGATTGCTTATAATACAATGAATAAAAAAAATAAAAATGAAGCCAATATCACGTTGGACAATCAACCAAATCAACGGTTAGAAATTAATCAGCCTGAATGGCTACAAGGCGCATTTATCACGTCAGCTTGGTAATAAGACTTGTTTATGATTTATTTAAGCGTGGCTAATTTTATAATGTCAAAGCAAATTAAATGAAGTTGTCGTTACCAAAAGCCTAACTGTAAGCAGTAAAAATTCAGTAGAGTAGCGGCACTAAAATAATTTTATTGAATCAAGTTTTTGTCATATTTGTTAAAATTACAACCATTGACTGTTGC
The DNA here is from genome assembly GCF_000013905.1 of Psychrobacter cryohalolentis K5. Taxonomy (NCBI): domain Bacteria; kingdom Pseudomonadati; phylum Pseudomonadota; class Gammaproteobacteria; order Moraxellales; family Moraxellaceae; genus Psychrobacter; species Psychrobacter cryohalolentis. Next base: position 2,701,799 of record NC_007969.1, on the reverse strand, counting down.
TATTATTTATTATGAATACTCATGTACTAAAGAGGTAAATCATGACACAGATGAATCTGCGCACTGCTATTTTTGGCGCACCGCGCCGTAACGCGATAGGCATTATATTAATGTCGAGCATTGTCACGACTGGCTGTACCACCAATTATTTGACCAATAGTACAGAAGGTACTTATGGCGTGCCCATGACTGAGCGCACTATTCCGCAGCGTCTGCTTGATCGTAGTATTGAGCATACCGTCAAGATTAACGTTTATGGTTTGCAGGAAAATTTGCAGCAAACCAGTCGCATGAGTATTGATAGCTTTAATAGTATTGTATTACTGACCGGTGAAGTGCCGACTGAAACAATTAAGGCAGAAGTCAGTAAAGTCGTAGGCTCTATGCCAGATGTTCGTCAAGTCTATAATGAGCTGACAGTTGGTGCTTCAAAAGGCTATAGCCAAACTGTCCATGACGGTTATATCACCTCAAAGCTGATGGCAAAAACAGCCGCTGCTGATGGGGTAAAAGCGTCACAAATTAGAGCAGTGACCAATAATGGCGTGGTTTATATCATGGGTCGTATGACACCGACGCAGCAAAGCCACCTGATTGATATTGCCAATAGCACGGTTGGTGTTACAGAATTGGTACTACTGACTACTGTCGTCGATGATCGAGGCGTAAAGCTGGGTAACGATGACATCATGTATGAGGCCAATGCTGCAAATTCAGCCCATCCAACTAGAGTTGCAGTCGTTAATAACAGAGCAATATCTAATACTAGTGGTTCTGTCGCAGCAGATGCGACTATCAGTGCCACACCTATTATAGTGACCGAAGATGGCTCACCAGTTACCGAGCCTTCATCCAGCCCTTACATTGACCTGTATCAAAACCCATAGATTGAAGTGAATTAGATGAGTGATTAATCTTGACAAGATATTGTTATCTAATGCTAGTTTTATCTTAAAGTAGCCCAAATATCACTCACAAGAACACTAAATACCCATAACAGTAGAAGCACGATAAATTCCCTGTTATTCCGTAAAATATGTACAGTCAAAAAATATTAATCGCAAATATAGTTAATGCAGTGTAGGTAAGATTATAAATCTACAACTGACTGACATATAACAGGAATACTGCTATGAAGGCTTTAAATAATGATGTACAGCGACCTAAGGTAGGTATGTCCAAACTCGTACGTGTAGGGGTTACTACTGCGTTGGCAGTAGGCAGTATTGCGCTAGCGACGCAGCAAGCACAAGCGTTATCAGCGCTTGCTATCGTTAATGGTATTACTTCAAATGGCGGCATTGGGGTTAGTAAAGACATCCTGTATGGTGACGAGCCATTACAAGATTTGGATATTTACTATCCAAAACCTTTAGCGCAGGCTATGAAAACGAATACCACCATCAAACAAGATTATCCGATGGTGGTATTCGTCCATGGCGGCTCTTGGGAGAGTGGAAGTAAGGAGGAATATGCCTTTGTCGGGCAGAGTTTGGCGCAAGCAGGTTATGTGACTGCAGTGATTAATTATCGTAAAGCCCCTGAGCATGTCTATCCTGATTATGTCGAAGATACGGCGCAAGCGATTGCGTGGAGCTATAAAAATGCCAAGCGTTTCCATGCCAATCCAGAGCGTTTTGCAGTCGTTGGTCATTCTGCCGGAGCGTTTAACGCTGTTGCTGCGGTCGCCAATGAGGATTTTTTAAAGCCTTATGGTATTAAGCCAAAAGATATCACGGCAGTGATTGGTATTGCAGGTCCTTATAGTTATGACTTTCGTAAATTTAGTAGCGTCACTGCTTTTGCTGCCGACGCGACACCTGATGAGGTAATGCCAGATCGTCAGATCAAAGGGCAGCAGCCGCCGTATTTATTATTGACTGCTGAAAAAGACAAAGTTGTCTATGCGACCAATACCATCAAAATGACACAGGCGTTAAAAGCGGCAGGTGTTACCGTGCAGACAAGTGAAATTGCCGGTGCCAGTCATGCCACCAGTATTGGCGCGATGGCACCACCTCTACGCTGGGTCAATGATGTACGCGCACAAGTATTAAGTTATTTGGATAAAACCTTTAAATAAGGGTTGCAGTTAGTAAGTCCGACATGGGTATTGATTCTATTTTAGGTTAATAATGGTTAAGCATTGTTGTGTAAGACAGTGCTGTAAGATGGTCAAACTCTTGTTATAATGTCGTCACTTTACCTCTATACCCTATCTAAAACCTTAAGGCAGAATATTCTATGAGCATGAACGCTGACGATTTGATTGCATTTTTACAAACGCATTTTCCAGATGCCTTTATTCAAGCTGCCAATCAAGGAACTAAGTTTGATGTGCGTGTGGTTGATGCCAGTTTTGAGGGCAAACGCGCCGTTCAACGTCAGCAAGCCGTTTATGCTTTGGTCAATGATAAAATCGCCAGTGGTGATATTCATGCGCTCAATATTCAAGCGTTAACGCCTGCTGAATGGGATGTTCAATCGCAAGGCTAGAGTAGGTTAAAGCTTTTTATTTACGACTGGATTGTTTATTACGAGCAAGTATTTTTGCCGCTAATAACCGATTCGGTTTTTCATTATTTTTATACTTATCGTTAGGTTGTCACCTTTATGGATCAATTTTTAATCACTGGTAGTAGTCGTATCGCAGGGGAAGTCACCATTTCAGGCGCTAAAAATGCCGCGTTGCCGTTGCTTGCGGCTATGATATTGGCTGAGACGCCGACGACATTGCACAATGTGCCATCGCTACAAGATGTGCGCACTTTGATTGAGTTGATCGGTGGCATGGGTATCAAAATCCAAAAGCAGGGTGATACCGTCACTTGCGATACCAAGAGTATCGATAATTTTTATGCGCCTTATGATTTGGTTAAAACCATGCGCGCCTCAATCTTAGTACTGGGTCCATTGTTGGCACGTTTTGGTGAGGCAGAAGTATCCTTGCCGGGTGGTTGTGCGATTGGTTCGCGCCCCGTTGATCAGCATCTTAAAGCCTTTGAAGCAATGGGTGCTAGTATTACAGTGGAAAACGGCTATGTAATTGCGCAAGCACCAAAGGGCGGTAAGCTGTTAGGTTGTAAGTTCTCATTTGACATGGTAACGGTAGGCGGTACTGAAAACGTCATCATGGCAGCAGCACTTGCTAAAGGCACGACTGTTTTGGGTAACTGTGCGCTTGAGCCAGAAGTGGTTGATTTGGCTAATATGCTGGTCGCAATGGGTGCTAAAATTAGTGGTATTGGTACAGCAACCATGACGATTGAAGGCGTTGAGCGCTTGCATGGCTGTGAGTATTCAGTCGTGCCAGACCGTATCGAAACAGGCTCTTACCTTGCTGGTGCTTTGATGACACACGGTGATGTATTGACTAAGAATACTTCTGCGCTACTATTAACACCTGTGCTAGAAAAGTTTGAAGACATGGGTGCAATTATCACTACGGGTGATGATTGGATTCGCGCACAAATGAAAGGTCGACCAAAAGCGGTCGATATTCGTACCCAGCCGCATCCAGGTTTTCCAACGGATATGCAGGCACAGGTGATGGCGATTGCTTGTTTGGCTGATGGCACCAGTACCTTTATCGAAAATATCTTTGAGAACCGTTATATGCATGTCCCTGAGCTTAATCGTTTGGGTGCCTCTATCCAAGTAGACGGTCATACGGCTGTGGTAAAAGGGGTTGAATGCTTTACAGCCGCGCCTGTGATGGCGACTGATTTGCGTGCTTCGATGTCATTGGTAATGGCAGCCGCAACAGCAGAAGGTGAGAGTTTAATTGACCGCATTTACCATATCGACCGTGGCTATGAGCACGTTGAAGACAAATTGCGTGCGCTTGGTGTCAATATCGAGCGTATTAACAGCAACGATTAATTGGCTTGCTAAAAGTTATAACGCTAGTATTAATACTGGCGTTATAATCAAAATAAATTTTAAGCCTAGTGTAATATTAAAAATGCCCTTTGACGGCGACAACTTTCAGCACCATCAGCACACGGACCAGCGTCACTATGACTGAAGTAACCAACAGCTTACCAACCAGTGGTTTATTAAACGAAGTAAATGATGAGTTTTCAGGCTTAACACTGGCGTTATCCAAGGGTCGTATCTTAGAAGAGACGATGCCACTTTTGCGTGCCGCTGGCGTTGAATTATTGGAAGATCCTGAAGCCTCACGCAAGCTTATTTTTCCAACCTCAAATCCCAATGTCCGAGTATTAATTTTACGCGCAAGCGATGTGCCAACGTATGTTGAACACGGTGCAGCGGACTTTGGTGTGGCAGGTAAAGATGTGTTGCTTGAGCATGGCGCCAATCATGTTTATGAATTATTAGATCTGAAGATTGCTCAGTGTAAGCTCATGACCGCTGGTGTAAAAGATGCACCTTTGCCAAACCGTCGCCTACGTATTGCCACCAAATATGTGAATGTTGCTCGTGCTTATTTTGCAAGTCAAGGACAGCAAGTTGATGTGATCAAGCTGTACGGCTCGATGGAACTTGCGCCCTTGGTTGGTTTAGGTGATTTGATAGTCGACGTGGTTGATACGGGCAATACCTTACGTGCCAATGGACTCGAAGCGCGCGATCATATCTGTGATGTCTCTTCCCGTCTTATCGTCAACCAAGTCAGTTATAAGCGCAAGTTTTCACTGTTTGAGCCGATATTAGATAGTTTTAAAAACAGTATCAGCAGTACTCCATAAATCAGTACATGATAAAAGCGTATCGTAGATTGATAATATCAAGTATGGTTATACAAAATTCCAAACCAGTTTAGCGCTCTAAGGAGAACATAGCGTGCTAAACTGGTTTTATTGTATTTGCATGTCAGCTAATAAAAGCACCGTATAGTCTGAATGTGATTACTATAAATAAGCTGACATCTAAGCCCTCATATTATCCTTTTTACCGCCGTATTCATGCTCAAATATAGGACAAAGCCATGCGCCAATTAAGTACGCAAGACGCCGATTTTGACAGTCAGTTGACAGAACTGCTTGCTTTTGAAACCGTTAATGATGCCGATTTACTCAAAACGGTAGATGACATTATTAGTAAAGTGCGTCATGGCGGGGATAGTGTGGTGCTAGAATTGACGCAGCAGTTTGATCAACATCCAGCAACGACGATGAAGGCTTTAGAATTATCCAAAGAGGCACTTGCTGAAGCCTTTGCCAATCTTGATGATGCCGTGAAAAGCGCTCTGACCACAGCAGCGACGCGCGTGCAGAGCTTTCATGAGCGCCAAGTACAAGAGTCATGGCAGTATGAAGATGAATTCGGTAATCGTTTAGGTCAAAAGGTCACGCCGCTTGACCGTGTCGGCATTTATGTGCCGGGCGGTCTGGCATCTTATCCTTCTTCAGTATTAATGAACGCTATCCCTGCCAAAGTTGCTGGTGTCAAAGAAGTTATCATGGTAGTGCCAGCGCCAAAAGGTGTGCTCAATCCCTTGGTATTAGCGGCGGCGCATTTGGCACAAGTTGATCGCGTTTTTACTATTGGCGGTGCACAAGCGGTAGCGGCATTGGCATATGGTACTGAAACGATTTCGGCAGTAGATAAAATCACTGGACCGGGCAATAAATATGTTGCAGCCGCCAAACGCGCGGTATTCGGTCAAGTCGGTATAGATATGATTGCCGGACCTTCTGAGGTTCTGGTTTATGCAGAAGGCGAAGCGCCAGACCGTGCTGATTGGTTAGCGATGGATTTATTATCACAGGCAGAGCATGACCGTATTGCCCAAGCGATTTTTTTGACCACAAGTGAAAAACAGCTTAAAGAAGTCGCCATTGAGATTGAAAAAGCCTTGGCTGAATTACCCAAGGCAGATATCGCTCGTGATTCGCTAAAAAATCGTGGCGCGCTTATCTTGGTTAAAGACCGTGCAGAAGGCATGGCGGTGATCAATCGCGTTGCGCCTGAGCATTTGGAGCTGTCTGTTGATAATCCAGACGCGTTGCTTGGTAGTATTCGTCATGCAGGTGCTATCTTTATGGGACGTCATACGCCAGAGGCAATCGGTGACTACTGTGCAGGACCGAACCATGTGCTACCGACATCGGGTACAGCACGCTTTTCGTCACCGCTTGGCGTCTATGATTTTCAAAAGAAGTCATCCATTATTTATTGTAGTGAAGCGGGCAGTAAGCCTTTGGCTGAGACGGCAGATATTTTAGCGCAGCATGAGGACTTAGAAGCCCATGCACGTTCAGCCCGTTATCGTTACCAGTCCTAATTTTTTCAAAGACAATTATTGGAATAACAGGTCTTTGGATAACAACTTTTAGAATAACAGTTTTAGAAATAACCATTTCTGTGATTAATAGTAGGATAACTTATGAGTGAATCAAAGATAGATAACAGACTTTGGTCATCTAAAGCGCGTAATTTATCGCCGTATGTTCCTGGTGAGCAGCCCCAGCATGACGATTTGTGCAAGTTGAACACCAATGAAAATCCATTTCCACCTTCACCAAAAGTAGGTGAGGCGATTATTAAAGTCTTAGCGCAGCAAGCGGATGATTTGCGCTTGTACCCTGCACCTGAGTCTGAAGAATTGCGCGGCGCATTGGCCACGCTTTATGATCTTGATATCAATCAAGTGTTCGTTGGTAATGGCTCAGATGAAGTATTGGCATTGGTATTCGCCAGCTTCTTCTTAAAAGAGCGCCCAATTTTAGCGCCTGATATTAGCTACAGCTTTTATCCCGTTTATGCCAATACCTTTGGTATAGAGCTTGTGCAAATCCCATTAGAAGCAGATTTTAGTATCAGTCCTGATGCCTATCGTCGACCTTGCAGTGGTATCATTATTGCCAATCCAAATGCGCCAACTGGTTTATTATTGTCGCTTGCTGATATCCGTAAGCTTGCAGGCGAGCACTCAAATTCAGTGATTGTGATTGATGAGGCGTATATCGATTTTGCTCAGCTAGAAGAGAGTAGTCCAGACGTAGAAGTATCAGCGGTTAACCTTATTAATGAATTTGATAACTTGCTAGTTACCCAGACCTTTTCAAAATCGCGTTCGCTTGCCGGACTGCGTGTCGGTATGGCATTTGGTAATGCCTCTTTGATTGAAGCATTAACGCGTATGAAAAACAGCTTTAATAGCTATCCACTTGATAAGTTGGCACAAGCTGGTGCAACAGCTAGCGTCTTAGATGTTGAATATTTTGAGAAAACCCGCCAGCAGGTCATTGATTTGCGTACATCGTTGACGGTTGAGTTGACGGCCTTAGGTTATGACGTACTGCCGTCACATGCCAACTTTGTCTTTGCGCGTCCTCATGATGGTGCTGCCAGTCAAGTAGCAGAAGTATTACGTGAGCAAGGTATCATTGTTCGTCATTTTGATAAGCCGCGTATTAATGAGTATTTGCGCATTACGATTGGCACCGCTGCCCAGAACGAGCGTTTAATTGATGCGTTAAAAGCGCTACAAACTGTAGCGGATGTCGAGGCAAATTAATACCTAGCTCAACTATAGTACTAAAACAATATTTCATAAGTAATAAAAAGAGCCTGCTCACATGATGTGAGCAGGCTCTTTTGCGCCGCTTTAAGCTGTTTTCGAATATAAAGCTCAGTGGTTGGCTGTATTAGCAAGGACAGATAATAGGTTGCCGACTTTATCTAGGCACTCCTGATATTCAGCATCGCAGTCAGAGGCAACGGTAATACCTCCGCCTGCCCATAAACTGACTTGTTTGCTATTGTCAGCTGTGCTGGTCGCTTGCAGTGTGCGAATCAGTACATTCCACTGACCGCTACCATCAAAGTTCATATAACCCATGGTGCCACAATAAGCACTACGCGGTGCCCCTTCCAATTCTGCAATAATCTCTACCGCCCGTTTCTTTGGTGTGCCAGTAATTGATCCTGCAGGCAAACTGCCAAATAAGACGCTTAAGGGATGAGTATCTGTCTTGAGCTCGGCGGTAATGGTGCTGACCATATGATGTACATTACTAAAACTCTCAATCGCAAATAGCTGTGGTACCTTTACGCTACCGATTTTGGCGTATTTACCCAAATCATTACGTAACAAATCCACAATCATAACGTTTTCTGCACGGTCTTTTTCGCTGTTGATTAACTGCTGCTTATAGTCATTATCTTGTTCGGTTGTTAAGCCGCGCGGCATGGTTCCTTTGATCGGCTTGGTACGTATATGATGCTTGTCAGTCTCAATATCTTTGCTAAAGGTAAAAAATAATTCCGGCGAACAGCTTAATAATTCAAACTGATGGTTTGATGTATTTACTTTACCTTCATGATTATAGCTATCAATGGCTATATATCCTGCAAAAGGCGCTTGGGTATTAGCGTGCAAAGCAGGTAAATAGTCAATGAGGCTTGTGACTGAATTATCTTCATAAGTGCTTAAATAGCCACTCCATGCTTGGGTTAAATTGATTTGATAACAATCGCCTTGCTGCAAATAATTTTGCGTTTGATGAAATGCCTGCTGATAGTGTCGTTTGCTCCATTGAGCTTCTAGTAATAAAGGCGGCGTTTTACAGGAGTATTTTTTAGTGACATTCTCATTCGATAGTTGATTATCCAAACTATTTAAATAAGATGTTAGCACTCTGATTAGTGCATTTGTATCCTGCTGGACTGAGCTGCTGTCAGGGTTATTATCATTATTTACCTTTAACTGCCAACTGCTTTGACTGTCTGAATCAGCGGTTAAGTAAATATCATAATGCCCCAATAACGCGCACGGCTGTGCTGCCATCTCTATATTAACGGTTGGACTGAGTTCATGAGCACTAATGTCATAGCTGATAAAACCTATTAAGCCGTGCTGATAACTTGGTTGTTGATCGACGTCTTTAGTTGAGAACGAGCCGTTACCGTGAATGCCATCTATTTCATGAGCCCGACTGTAAGTAATTAATTCCTCTTGCCAGTCGCTATAACTCATATAGCTTGTAGCCGCACTATCACTGGAATTACTATAAAGGTGAACATGCCCACGCCGTGTTTTCTCGATTTTACAAAGGTTTCCCTGCTTAGTAGCATGCAGCGTGTTATTAGTCACAGGATAAACGCACCAGCTTGTCTTTGGTAATAAGCCAATCACAGGTCGCCCATCGTTATTGAGCCAAACCAGCTGCCAGTTTGCTTTGCTATTTTGTTCTAACAAATGTCGTTGCAGGTGCGGCATTAATTCGGCAGCAGATAAGTCACCAAAACGCCAGCTAGTTTTGCTAGCTGGCGGTAGGGCAGAATCTGTCTGCACAGTGGTATGAGTATCTATTACAACCATAGTTTAAGCGTCAAACTTTTTGATGATTAGTGTTGCATTGGTACCGCCAAAGCCAAAGCTATTGCTCATAAGAGTTTCAAGCTCAAGATCGCGTTTTTCAGTGACGATATCAAAGCCTTTGGCAGCCGGATCTAATTCTGTAATATTGATACTTGGTGCAATAAATCTGTCTTGTAACATCAGTAAGCAATAAATCAGCTCTTGTGCACCAACCGCACCTAAGCTATGACCTGTCATAGACTTAGTCGAGCTAATGGCAGGCACTTTACTGATATCGTTATCAAATACTTTAGCAATAGCTTTAAGCTCAGTGATGTCACCAAGTGGCGTACTGGTACCATGGCTATTGATATAATCTACGCTTTCTAAACCCGCTTCAGCAAGTGCTAGTTTCATGCAGCGTACTGCGCCTTCACCGCTTGGCGCAACCATTTCTGCGCCATCAGAGCTGGCACCATAACCGACAATTTCAGCCAAAATATTGGCACCGCGTGCTTGGGCATGCTCAAGACTTTCAACGACTACCATCGCGCCACCTGCCGCGATAACAAAACCATCACGGTCTTTATCATAAGCTCTTGAGGCAAGCTCTGGAGTACCGTTGTATTGAGTGCTAACAGCGCCCATGGCATCAAACATACAAGACTGAGTCCAATGTTCTGCCTCACTACCACCAGCGAGTATCACATCGGCTTTACCCAATTGAATAAGCTCGGCAGCATGACCGATACAATGCGTTGACGTGGCACAAGCCGAGGTTAATGAGTATGAGATACCTTGGATTTTTAGACCCGTAGCAAGCGCCGCTGATACTGAGCTGCCCATTGTTTTTGGTACAGCCATCGCACCAACGCCGCGTAACCCTTTTTCTCGCATGGCGTCTATTGCATTGGCGATATTTTCTGTTGACGCGCCGCCTGAGCTGGCGACCACGCCCACACGCGGATTGTTATTGATGGTTTCTAAAGAGAGTCCAGCGTGCTTAATGGCACTTAACGCACTGACATAAGCATATAGGCTTGCGTCACTAAAAAACCGTTTTAGTTTGCGGTCAATAGCTGAGGTATCAAGCTGTGAGTGATCAATACTGCCGCTGACGTGTGATTTGAACTCGTGCTCAGCATAAGATTCGTTGAACGTGATGCCAGAGCGTCCTTGTTTAAGAGCCTCTGTGACAGTAGCCAAATCATGTCCGATACAAGAGACAATCCCTGCTCCAGTGATAACAACGCGGCGCATACAATATTCCTTATTAGTAACGATTTTTTTGATAATTACTTTTAATCATCGTTTTAAAATATCTACTTCTACCATATCACTTCATCTCTATCTGTTTTTGATAACAAATGTGTTGTTATATAAAGGCATTTAAGTGCTAGCAGCGGACGCTAACGCTATCATGGATTCATAGAGAGTTGAGAGAAATAGAATGCAGGTAAATAATGGTACAAGTGTACTTTGAATTATGGCATATGATACCGTATCGAGGTGGCAAAATGTTTGAGTAAATGCAAAATAATAATAAAATAGGGCTTATCAGCAACAATGGTTATTCTATAGTTTTATGCAGTTTGTTATTAAGAAGCAAACAATAAGGGCGATGCATGCCATGGTACAAGCTTCTTTAATATGAGCTAATGTAATAGATATACTATGATGGTTAAGTTGTTATCGATAAATGACACTTTTAGATACAAAAGGGCTGATAGCGATAACATTGTTCGCACTGACACTCAAAATAGGGGTTCGCTAGAATGGCAAACAGCGTATTATTATAAAAAGGGTGTTAGAGCAGCATTTTAACAATGGTGATTTAACACTTAGTACTTTAACTATATTACTTTATAACAAACATCATATTAAGGATATCAAGATGGGAAAGCGTAGCACTTTATCGAAAGGTATTAGTACGGTTGGCTCTTTTACGCGTGGCAATCTAGAGCGTATGGGTGCCATGATTGATAGCGCGAATGCAAAAACTGGCAAACCGCGTCAATTTAAAGCGGTGAACTTAGGCGATGAAGATTACCAACAAGATTTGTTCCGTGAGCAAACGTTAAAAGCCACTCAGCAGTTATTGGGCACACGCTTTGCTGCTTATGGTAAATATGCCAAAAAAGTCGTGCCAAACAGCTTTTTTGAGTCGACCGTTGATGGCGCTTTTGCTCAAATTGCTAAGCTTGCCGACAACTGGAGTCAAATTGATTTACCGAATCAGCATCGCTTTGCCAATATTGTGAGCTTAGACGACGAGCAGCGTTACGCGTTAGCGACCGATATCGCCAATCAAAACCGTGCATTAGCGACGCTTGGCGGTGTTACAGGTTTGGCAGGTTTGCCGGGCTTGCTTGCGGATACATTATGGTTATTGTTGGTTTCTCTACGCACTGTTTATCAATTGGGCGCTGTTTATAATAAACCGTTAACTGGTAAGCAAGGCGTCAAAATGGCCTATGAGTTACTTGCCAATGCAGATCTCAGCAAAATGCAAGAGAAGCAAGCATTGCTGGCAGGTATTGGTATTGGTAAAGGTTTACTGGATAGCGCCCAAAGCAGCGGTTTACACAATGAGCTCAAAAACTTAGGCTTGCAGAATAAAAAAGTTAATTTTTACGCAGAGCAAGTGGACAGTATTGCTAGTCAGGTCGGTGTTGATTTGGATCAAATTAACTTAACATGGATACGCCGATTCCTACCAGCCACTGCCGTTATCGTTGGTATGCGCTATAACAGTCAGCTGATTGATGAGGTCATTGGCGTTGCTCAAGCAACTTTTGCGCCAGAAGCTAAGCTTGCCAATCGCGCTATTACGGATGACAGTAGTAGCGAAGTAAAGGTTAGTAAGGCAACGGGCAGCACTGAGCAGAAAGAAGACAAAGCTCAAGATACCGCATCACTAGAGAAGGAATCTAAAGAAAAAGAATCAAAAGATGCAGCCTCAAAAAACATAAAGTCAGACGCCAATGCTGCAAAAGATACTCAGAAAAAAGCTGACGATAAAGAAAACGATGTTGATGCTATAGCTGACGAAAAGAAGACTAGTGAAAAGAAAGTCGACAGCACTAAGAATGATAAGCAGAATAGTGCAGATAAATCTTCTGACAGCAAAACAAAGAAAGCCGCTGCTAAGTCGAGTAAATAATAAGCCATTAAGGTTTATTGATTACTTCGTTTTAGAATACTGAAGCTCTACGTAATTGCTATTTATCTTTAATGTTGGCGATATCGGCTTACTTCTATTGAAAATTAAACCGATATCGCCATATAGCTCAGGTAAACGACTGTTTTTTATCTCTAAATATCTTATCTAAATGATGTAAGCATCTACTTTTGATACCGTATTTAGTTAGCTGTTTTTTCGGTTATGCCGTTAAAAACAGATAAAGTGGTATAGTAGTAGACCGAATACATATCTATCCGCTGCTGTAAAGTCCAACTGCTCATAAGTGGTTGAAATAGCAGCAACAAGTCTTTATAATACACTGTCCTAAAAATGGGTGTGCCAAAATCTGTCGTTAAAGTCAGATCGATGGTGCGTTTCCCTATTTTTTTGTTTTTTACCAAACGGGAGAAGGATGCCTCATGGCAACAACTAACCAATTGATTCGTAAAGGTCGCAAAACCATCAAGGAAAAGTCAAAAGTTCCTGCGTTGGAAGCGTGCCCACAACGCCGTGGTGTATGTACTCGCGTATATACTACTACCCCTAAAAAACCTAACTCAGCCATGCGTAAAGTATGTCGTGTACGTTTGACTTCAGGTTATGAAGTATCAAGCTACATCGGCGGCGAAGGTCATAACCTACAAGAGCACAGTGTTGTTCTTATCCGTGGTGGTCGTGTAAAAGATCTACCAGGTGTACGTTATCACACCGTTCGTGGTGCACTAGATTGCGCAGGCGTTAAAGACCGTAAGCAAGGTCGTTCTAAATATGGTGCTAAGAAACCTAAAGTTTAATAACTAACCGTTATTAAATGAGTTTCTTTGTATCAAACATTAACTGTGCATGGGTCTGATGTGAGTAATTTTTGACCAAATGAGTCACTAATCTTTATCACACACCGCCATGCAGTAAGGCTGACTGACAACTCGATATAACGCCATCCAATATTAATTGGTGCGAGATTGTGAATGTCAGACACTCCTGAAGAAAAGGATATTTATTATGCCAAGACGTCGCGTCGTTGCTACCCGTGAGATCCTACCGGATCCTAAATTTGGTAGCCAAACTGTTGCAAAATTCATCAACCATGTCATGAGTCATGGTAAAAAATCTACTGCTGAGCGTATCGTTTACGGTGCACTTGAGACAGTAAGCCAAAAGCGTAACATCGAAGATCCAGTTTCTTTCTTTGAAGAAGTATTGGAAAATGTTCGCCCAATGGTTGAAGTAAAAGCTCGCCGTGTTGGTGGTGCAACCTACCAAGTGCCAATGGAAGTACGCCCCTCCCGTCGTACCGCCTTGGCTATGCGTTGGTTAGCTGAAGCTGCTGCAAAGCGTTCTGAAAAATCAATGGCTTTGCGTTTAGCTGGCGAATTGAATGATGCTGCTGATGGCAAAGGTAATGCTATGAAGAAGCGTGACGAAGTTCACCGCATGGCAGATGCTAACAAAGCATTCTCTCATTACCGTTTCTAAGCTACTCTTAATTAAGCTGTTCTTTTAAATATAGCTTTTTAAAAGTAGTTTTGGATGACTGGTGTATGCCAGTCATCTAGATATAATTTATTTATTCTATTGATTGTCGCCATTGTTAATAAATGATTTGCTTGTAATTATTGAAATATAATAACAGACACATTCATTTCAGATGGCGGACATCTGTCAAGATGCTGTTCTGAAAAGGGATGCTATTCTGTAAAGAAAGTCTCCTGAGTTTGATGCCGCACTATTCTTAGTAGTTACTCTTTTTTGCCCGTATTAGGTTCAATGATTAGTAATATTGCAGGGCTGAACGGCTTTGTCATAGAGTAGAGGTAGAGACACAACACATTAATATATACACGAATTTCCCTAGGAAAACACTATGGCTCGTAAAACTCCCCTAAAGCGCTATCGCAATATTGGTATCTCTGCGCACATTGATGCTGGTAAAACGACCACTACTGAACGTGTTTTGTTCTATACCGGTGTTAGCCACAAGATTGGTGAAGTACATGATGGCGCAGCCACTATGGACTGGATGGAGCAAGAACAAGAGCGTGGTATTACTATCACCTCAGCGGCGACAACTTGTTTTTGGTCAGGTATGGCAAAACAGTTTGACGAACACCGTATCAATATCATTGACACCCCAGGTCACGTTGACTTCACAATTGAAGTTGAACGTTCTATGCGTGTTCTTGATGGCGCTTGCATGGTTTACTGTGCAGTAGGCGGCGTTCAGCCACAGTCTGAAACCGTATGGCGTCAGGCAAACAAATATAAAGTTCCACGTCTTGCATTCATTAACAAAATGGATCGCGTTGGCGCTGATTTCTACCGCGTAGTAGAACAGATCAAAACTCGTCTAGGCGGCAAGCCAGTACCATTGGTTATCCCAATTGGTAAAGAAGACGACTTTGAAGGCGTTGTAGATCTAGTAACGATGAAAGCCATCTATTGGGACGAAGCGTCTCAAGGCATGGAATATGATGAGCGTGAAATCCCAGCAGAACTACAAGAAAAAGCGGAAGAATATCGTGAGTATCTAGTAGAAAGCGCTGCTGAAGCGACTGAAGAATTGATGAATGAGTATCTTGAGAACGGTGAATTAACTGTTGATCAAATTAACTCTGCTATTCGCCAGTTGACTATTGATAACGAAATCATTCCACTTCTTTGTGGTACTGCCTTTAAAAACAAAGGTGTACAGAAGATGTTGGACGCTGTTATTCAGTATCTTCCTGCACCAATGGATGTACCTGCTATTAAAGGTATCCTGGATGACAAAGATGAATCTGAAGGCACTCGTGAAGCGTCAGACGAAGCACCGTTTTCAGCTTTAGCATTCAAAATCATGAATGATAAGTTCGTTGGTAACTTAACCTTCGTTCGTGTTTATTCAGGTGTTCTAAAGCAGGGCAGCAGCGTTTATAACCCAGTTAAAATGAAACGTGAGCGTGTTGGCCGTATCGTACAGATGATGGCAAACTCTCAAGAAGAGTTGCAAGAAATCCGTACTGGTGATATCGCAGCCTTGGTTGGCATGAAAGATGTAACCACTGGTGATACGTTGTGTGACGAGCAAAATGTTATTACGCTTGAGCGTATGGAATTCCCAGATCCAGTTATCAGTCTAGCGGTTGAACCTAAAACCAAAGCTGACCAAGAAAAAATGTCAATCGCTTTAGGTCGTTTGGCGAAAGAAGATCCATCGTTCCGTGTACATACTGACGAAGAATCTGGTCAGACTATCATCAGTGGTATGGGTGAGCTGCATCTTGAGATTCTTGTTGACCGTATGAAGCGTGAGTTTGGTGTTGAAGCTAACATCGGCGCACCTCAGGTTGCTTATCGCGAAACGATTCGTAACACGGTTGAGCAAGAAGGCAAATTCGTACGTCAGACTGGTGGTCGTGGTAAATTCGGTCACGTTTGGTTACGTCTTGAGCCTATGGATCCAGCTGGCGATGTTCTTTATGAATTTAAAGAAGAAGTTGTTGGTGGTACGGTACCAAAAGAATTCCACGGTGCGGTTGATAAAGGTATTCAAGAGCGCATGAAAAACGGCGTACTTGCAGGTTACCCAATCGTTGGCGTAAAAGCGACCTTGTATGATGGTTCTTACCATGATGTTGACTCGGATGAGTTATCATTTAAAATGGCTGGTTCTATCGCATTCCGTAAAGGCTTCATGGCTGCAAACCCAACGCTACTTGAGCCAGTGATGAAAGTAGAAGTTGAAACACCTGAAGACTATATGGGCGATATCATGGGCGATCTTAACCGTCGTCGTGGTATGGTTCAAGGTATGGAAGACTTACCTGGCGGCACTAAGCAGATTCGTGCTGAAGTACCATTAGCGGAAATGTTTGGCTATGCCACACAAATGCGTTCAATGTCACAGGGCCGTGCAACTTACTCTATGGAATTCCAAAAGTACGCTGAAATTCCAAAATCAGTTGCAGAAGCTATCATCTCTAAATTCAACAATAAAGATGATGACGAATAAGCAAAAATCTATCGATAATGGCAATATAGGACATATCTCTATATTGTCAGTAGATAATCGAGCAATAATTGGTTAAAAGACTTGTTATTGCTCGTGATTTTCTTATAATATCTGCACATTAGTATGTGCACCCTTTTAACAGTTATCTTAATGTGGTCAGTATTCACTTAATTACTTTATATAAATTAAGCAGTTGACCCTAAAAAAAGAGGAAATACCCATGGCAAAGGCCAAGTTTGAACGTCTAAAACCACATGTTAACGTCGGTACCATCGGACACGTTGACCACGGTAAAACCACCCTTACCGCTGCAATCGCAACCGTAGCTGCAATCACCTCTGGTGGCGAAGCCAAAGACTACGCGTCTATTGACTCAGCACCAGAAGAAAAAGCACGTGGCATCACCATCAACACCTCACACGTAGAATATGACACCCCATCACGTCATTACGCTCACGTTGATTGCCCAGGTCACGCCGATTATGTTAAAAACATGATCACCGGTGCAGCCCAGATGGACGGCGCAATCCTAGTAGTATCAGCAACTGACGGCCCTATGCCACAAACCCGTGAGCACATCCTGCTTTCACGTCAGGTTGGCGTACCGTACATCGTCGTATTCATGAACAAGTGCGACGTTGTTGATGACGAAGAATTGCTTGAACTCGTAGAAATGGAAGTTCGTGAATTATTAAGCGACTATGACTTCCCAGGTGATGACACCCCAATCATCCATGGTTCTGCCACTGAAGCCCTAAAAGGCTCACAAGAAAAATATGGTCAACCAGCCGTTGTAGAACTATTAAACGTTCTTGACACCTACATCCCAGAGCCAGAGCGTGACATCGACAAAGCATTCCTAATGCCAATCGAAGACGTATTCTCAATCTCAGGTCGTGGTACTGTTGTAACTGGCCGTGTTGAATCTGGTATCGTACGCGTTGGCGACGAAATCGAAATCGTTGGTATCCGTGACACTCAAAAAACCACCTGTACTGGTGTAGAGATGTTCCGTAAACTGCTTGACGAAGGTCGTGCAGGCGAAAACTGTGGCGTACTACTACGTGGTACTAAGCGTGAAGACGTACAACGTGGCCAAGTACTAGCTAAGCCAGGTTCAATCACTCCTCACACCAAGTTTGACGCTGAAGTATATGTATTGTCAAAAGAAGAGGGTGGTCGTCACACACCATTCCTAAACGGCTATCGTCCACAGTTCTACTTCCGTACCACTGACGTAACTGGCGCAATCCAATTACAAGACGGTACTGAAATGGTTATGCCTGGTGATAACGTTGAGATGGGCGTAGAGCTTATCCACCCAATCGCTATGGACAAAGGTCTTCGCTTCGCTATTCGTGAAGGCGGCCGTACTGTAGGCGCTGGTGTTGTTGCTAACGTATTGAACTAATACTTAACGCTGTCAGAGTAATCTGATCTTCGTTAATCATTAGTCAAAAGCCATCCTCGAAAGAGGGTGGCTTTTTTGTGGGGGTGGTTTGCTAAATCGCAGAAGTGCTAATCAATTTAGTATTTATTAAAATAAGGTCTGTATATTTAAAAATTTAAAGCAATAAATCTATCTCAGATTTTGACTTCTATTTTTGATTTTAAACAGAGTTTTCTGACTTTTCTCCATTAAAGTAATGATTCATTGTATTAAGCAAATAAAATATCGTCTTAAAACTTGCATTCTTAGTAAAACCTTGTATAATTATCAGCCTTAACACCCCTAGGCGATTGGCTCAATTGGTAGAGCATCGGTCTCCAAAACCGAGGGTTGTAGGTTCGAGTCCTACATCGCCTGCCATCTTCTTATCACATCTTTGTCATACCCCACCATCTCCGAAGTGAGTTCTTTATGAGCAATAATCAAGATAACCTCGAGACTAAGTTATCTGATGCCAAGGCAGTTGCTGGTGGAATGCTGTCCAAAGATAAGCATGTTTCAGCAGGTAATCAAACGACTGCTGTTGAGATTGCTAAGACGGGTTCAGTAAAAGATGTGATTTTGTGGCTACTAGCCGCAGTTGTTTTAATTGGTGCAACGTTAGTTAATCAATATCTGCCCGGCTATTGGCAACCTGCCAATGACCTTTGGGTACGTATTGGTATTATCATTGCGCTTTTTGTATTTGCGCTGTTATGTCTTGCAATGACAAATCAGGGCCGTGCATTTAAGACTTTATTGAAAGACGCTGCTGTAGAACTACGCCGCGTTACTTGGCCTGGCAAAGACGAAACCTTCCAATATACATGGCAAACGATTGTCATGATTGCGGTTGTTGGTTTATTAGTTTGGCTATTAGATAACTTTTTTAACTGGTTCGTTGGCATATTTATTGGTTAATGGCGCGTATTAGCGACTGTTTAGCCAAGATTTATGGATAACGACTTACTTATAATGATCAGGAGCGTGATATGCGTTGGTATATTGTCCAAGCATTTTCAGGATATGAAAAGCAAGTACAGCGTTCATTAACTGATCGTATTAATCGTAGTGAATTCGCTGAGTTTTTCGGCGATGTATTGGTACCTACTGAAGAAGTCGTCGAAATGAAAGACGGCAAAAAACGTAAAAGCGAGCGTAAGTTCTTTCCGGGTTACGTATTGATCCAGATGGATATGAACGACAATACTTGGCACATCGTTAAAGATTGCCCACGTATTATGGGCTTCGTTGGCGGTACGCCAGAGACGCCTGCGCCGATTACGGAAGTAGAAGCTGATCGTATTCTAAACCGTTTGAATCAGACTGAAACTGACCCGCGTCCTAAGACTCTATTTGAGCCGGGCGAAGAGTTGTTGGTTATCGATGGTCCATTCACTGACTTTAAAGGGTTGGTTGAAAAAGTGGATTACGAAAAGTCTAAATTACATTTAACCGTAAACGTATTTAATCGACCGACTCAGGTTGAGCTTGAGTTTAGTAAAGTTGAGAAGCTAGATTAAATCAGCAAAAAAGTTCATCAACCGGGGAGCTGTTAGTCAATAAGGTTTATACCAGATTGATTTGGCGCTATTACCCATTTAGGAGAGTATCATGGCTAAGAAGATTGATGGTTACATCAAACTGCAAGTGCCTGCAGGCAAAGCAAATCCTTCACCACCGATTGGTCCAGCATTGGGTCAAAAAGGCGTGAACATCATGGCGTTCTGTAAAGAATTTAACGCTGCGACCTCAAACCAAGAGCCGGGTTTACCGATTCCTACTGAGATCACTGTATACAGCGATAAGTCTTTTACCTTCATCATGAAGTCACCACCAGCTGCTTACCTTTTGCGTAAGGCTGCTGGTATTGCTAAAGGTTCTGGTACACCTAATACCGCTAAAGTCGGTAAAGTTGACCGTGCTCAGTTAGAAGACATCGTTAAGACTAAAGATGCAGATTTAACTGCTGCTGATCTTGATGCTGCTGTTCGTACCATCGCTGGTACTGCACGTTCAATGGGTATTACCGTGGAGGGTGTGTAAATGAGTAAACTTACTAAGCGTCAAAAAGAAATCAACAGCCGTATTGAGCACGAAAAACAATATACTATCGAAGAAGCGGTTCAAATCCTAAACGATTTGCCAGCTCTTAAATTTAAAGAGTCTATTGATATCGCTGTAAACTTGGGCGTTGACCCACGTAAATCTGATCAAGTTGTACGTGGCGCAACTAACCTACCTGCGGGTACTGGTAAAACCAAACGCGTTGCTGTATTTGCTCAAGGTGCTGCTGCTGAAGCTGCCAAAGAAGCTGGTGCTGACATCGTTGGTTTTGAAGACCTAGCAGAATCAATCAAAGCCGGTAACATGGACTTTGATGTGGTTATCGCTGCTCCTGATGCAATGCGCGTTGTTGGTCAATTAGGTACTATCTTAGGCCCACGTGGTCTAATGCCTAACCCTAAAGTCGGTACGGTTACGCCTAACGTTGCTGAAGCCGTTCTTAACGCTAAAGCTGGTCAAGCACAGTATCGTGTAGACAAAGCAGGTATTATTCACACGACTATCGGTCAAGTTGGTTTTACTGCTGAACAAGTAATCCAGAATGCTGAAGCACTTATTTCAGATTTGAGACGTGCTAAGCCTGCTACTTCTAAAGGTACTTTCATTAAGAAAATCACCTTGTCTAGCACCATGGGTCCTGGTCTAAGTATCGATCCAGTTCCATACCGCACAGCGAAATAATTAAGTATGATCTGTTATTCAACGATTTTGAATAATGGGACAAAATATTTTAAAGAATTAGGTCAGCGTAGCAAACGCTATGCTGTCTAAGACCGTAGGTAGACAGCGGTTTGGTAAAATGGATTATGACTCTTGTAGATCAAAATTCATTACATTGAGCTGCTGTTGTTAATCGATGACAGATGAAAATCTTAATTGTCCTACGCAGACGGTGGCCCACCCAGTTGTTGATAAGAGCCGATAGGGCAACCTATCACTTGATGTCATTCTGATAACGGTGCCGTAATCAGTCGTTATGAGTACATTTGTTTTTAATAAATATAACTCGTAACGTGTCGTATCAAGTCAATCTTAGTTTGTGATTTAGATTACAGGATGATTGATTAGATTAAAGGAGTCAACTTATGGCATTAACGCTAGAGCAAAAACAACAAGTTGTGGCTGAAGTGTCTGAAGTTGCTGCTAATGCTTACTCAGCAGTAGCTGCCGAATATCATGGTATTGGTGTTGCAAAGCTTACTAAGCTACGCGAACAAGCCCGTGAAAAAGGCGTCGTTTTAAAAGTGGTAAAAAATACCCTAGCAAAACGTGCGTTTGAAGGCACTAAATTTGAGAGCATGTCAGACCGTATGACTGGTCCATTACTTTTGGCTTTCTCTATGGAAGATTTGGGATCTGCCGCTCGAGTCATTTTTGACTTCAGCAAAGATCACAAAGCTTTAGAGACCAAATTGGTATCAGTTGGTGGTGTTGTTTATGGTCCAGAAGAGCTAGAGCGCGTATCGAAGCTACCAACTCGCGACGAAGCAATCTCTATCTTGATGGCTACTATGAATGCACCAGTGACCAAGCTTGTCCAGACTATGAACGCAGTTCCTGGCAAGTTCGTTCGCACTGTTGCAGCAATCAAAGACGCAAAAGAAGCTGCTTAATTGCTTGTTTTAACGTAACTTTGACATCGCCGATTGCACTTTATTGCCAACACTATTTGAAAATTTGGCAAGCAATCCAAGCGATTTTAAAATCAATTAATTTTTATCAGATAACGGAGAGTTCTCATGGCACTATCTAAAGATGACGTGTTAAACGCAATCGCTGAAATGTCAGTAATGGATATCGTTGAATTAATCAGCGCTATGGAAGAAAAATTCGGCGTAACAGCTGCTGTTGCTGCTGCACCTGCTGCTGCTGGTCCTGCTGCTGCTGCTGCTGAAGAAAAAGACGAGTTTGACGTAGTTCTTGCCAGCTTTGGCGAGAAGAAAGTTGGCGTAATTAAAGCCGTACGTGAAGCTACTGGTCTTGGCCTGAAAGAAGCGAAAGATTTGGTTGAAAGCGCTCCAGCTCCAATCAAAGAAGGCGTTAACAAAGCTGAAGCTGAAGAGTTGAAAAAGAAACTTGAAGAAGCTGGTGCAACTGTTGAACTAAAATAGTTTAACGGCAGTACGAAAAAAAGCTGGTAATGCCTTGCATTATCAGCTTTTTTTTACTATAATTCGTAGCTTGACCTTTTGTGTCTGCCAACAGTCGTAAGCAACAACACGGTGGATACCCATCAAAAGGACAGACGATATACATGCAAGCACACTTAGTAGTTATTGAAATCAGATAATGTGGCTAAACGTCAATAGATGTTTGGCATTTTTTTGTGTCTGCACGTTTTCTATTAACATTATCGCTTATATTGACTCTGAATATTATTATTTATAAGCATTATAATTGTCCTATTTATTACTAATCAAAAACTATTGAATAAGCTTTCTAGCGTGATTTTACTGTCAGTATATAGGCTCGTAGACGGTATACATCAGCGACGATATTGATTTTGGCAGTAACCAGTTTGGATGTTAAATCGTTTATACACAATGTTAGTCGCATTTATATTTAGATAAAGCAACTGTCACTTAATCTTTAAAAGTGACATATTGCCAACACTTTAAGATTGAATTTTTCGCTCTGAGCAGTCATATAGGCTGACTTAAATGACGATAGCAAGATCGTATTTAGAGTGCAAAGCAAGCACTGATTGTTAAGATAGTAATTGATACAACGCCTTAAAAAGATTAACTGTGCTTTAAAAAGAACACCTGTTTTATATTATCGTTTACGTCGCTTAGTTTGCATAGTATTTATGCACGCCAGCCGCGATTTTAATTTGTTTCCACGTTTACTGTAAGGACTCTCGATGGCATATTCTTATACTGAAAAAAAGCGTATTCGCAAAAGTTTTGCTGAATTGCCTACTGTGATGGACATTCCCTATTTGTTGTCTATCCAAGTAGATTCTTATGAGCAATTTTTGCAAGAGCATAAAAAGCCAAAAGCTCGTGAGAATACTGGCTTGCAAGCTGCATACTCTTCTATTTTCCCAATTGAGAGTCACTCTGGTAACGCAGAGCTACAATTCGTTGAATACTATTTAGGTACGCCTGAATTTGATGAGCGTGAGTGTATCTTACGTGGTTCGACATTTGCTGCGCCTATGCGTGTTAAAATTCGCTTAATCATCAAAGACAAAGACAGCAAAGATAAAGACAGCAAAGCGGCTATTAAAGATATCCGTGAGCAAAGCGTCTATATGGGCGAGATGCCACTTATGACTGCTAACGGTACCTTTATTATTAACGGTACTGAGCGTGTAATCGTATCTCAGCTACATCGTTCACCTGGTGTGTTCTTTGACCATGATAAAGGTAAGTCGCACTCAAGTGGTAAGGTGCTTTATAACGCGCGTATCATTCCTTACCGTGGTTCATGGTTAGATTTTGAGTTCGATGCTAAAGACTTGGTTTTTGCTCGTATTGACCGTCGTCGTAAGTTATTGGCGTCTATTATTTTACGCGCTTTAGGCTTAAGCACTTCTGAGATCTTAGATTTATTCTTTGATAAAGTGCGAGTTTATAAAGGCGAAGAGCAGTTCGAGATTGATCTGGTTGCCGATCGCTTACGTGGCGAGATGGCACAGTTCGATATCGTGACGCCTGCAGGTGACGTGGTTGTTGAGCAGGGCAAACGTATTAATGCTCGCCGTATCCGTCAGCTTGAAGAAGCGGGTATGACTAAAATCTCGATTCCTGATGAATACTTATATGAGCGCATTTTAGCCGAAGACATCATCGTTAATGATGAAGTTATTGCTCGTGCTAACACGCTGATTGACCATGAATTATTGGTTAAATTAAGTGCGTTTGAAGCCAGTGAATCTATTAAAGAATTTAGTATTCTGTTTACCAACGATATCGACCAAGGTAGTTACATTGCCGATACGCTACGTGCTGATAGCACGTCAAGCCGTGAAGAAGCTTTAATTGAAATTTATAAAGTCATGCGCCCAGGTGAGCCACCAACGGTTGAAACTGCTGAGAAACTTTTTGACAGCATGTTCTTTAACGCGGATCGTTATGACTTATCAAATGTCGGTCGTATGAAGTTTAACCGTCGTTTAGGTCTTGATTTTGTAGATACCGATGACGCTGATATTCAGCGTGAACGTAGCGTATTGACCAATGCCGATATCGTTAACGTTCTAAAAGAGCTTATCGAGATTCGTAATGGTCGCGGTGAAGTCGATGATATTGACCATTTAGGTAACCGTCGCATTCGTTCAGTAGGCGAGATGGCAGAAAACCAATTTCGTGTTGGCCTAGTACGTGTTGAGCGTGCGGTTAAAGAGCGTTTAAGCTCAGCAGAATCTGATAACTTATCGCCACAAGATTTGATTAACTCAAAACCTGTTGCTGCGGCGGTCAAAGAATTCTTTGGCTCGAGCCAGTTATCGCAGTTTATGGATCAGAATAATCCATTGTCTGAAGTCACGCATAAACGCCGTGTGTCTGCATTAGGACCCGGTGGTCTGACCCGTGAGCGTGCAGGCTTTGAAGTACGTGACGTACATGATACCCATTATGGTCGCGTATGTCCGATTGAGACTCCTGAAGGTCCAAACATTGGTTTGATTAACTCATTAGCGACTTTTGCTAAAACCAACAGCTTTGGCTTTTTGGAAACACCTTATCGCCGTGTAGTTGATGGTAAAGTAACGGACGTTATTGAATATCTGTCAGCGATTGAAGAAGTCGGTACGGTCATTGCACAGGCTGATTCACCAGTAACTGCCGATGGCGCGTTATCTGATGAAATGGTTAGTGTCCGTAGCTATGGTGAATTCGTCCGTATGCCGCCAGAAAAAGTGACGCATATGGATGTGTCGCCAAGTCAGGTTGTATCTGTAGCCGCTGGTCTGATTCCATTCCTAGAGCATGATGATGCTAACCGTGCCTTGATGGGCTCAAACATGCAGCGTCAGGCAGTTCCTACGCTACGTGCTGATAAGCCATTAGTAGGTACCGGTATGGAGCGTCACGTTGCTCGTGATTCTGGTGTTTGTGTTATTGCTAAGCGTGGCGGTGTAATCGAAGACGTTGATGCCTCACGTGTTGTGGTTCGTGTAAATGAAGATGAGATGATTGCTGGTGAAGCCGGTATAGATATCTATAACTTAGTTAAATATACGCGTTCTAACCAAAACACTTGTATCAACCAACGTATTATTGTTAACCAAGGCGATGCTATTGCTGTAGGCGATATATTGGCCGATGGTCCGTCGACGGATCTTGGTGAGTTGGCATTGGGTCAGAACATCCGCATCGCATTTATGCCGTGGAATGGTTACAACTTCGAAGATTCAATCTTGCTGTCTGAAAAAGTGGTTAAAGAAGATCGTTTCACTACTATTCATATCCAAGAATTGACTTGTGTGGCACGTGATACCAAGCTTGGAACCGAAGAGATTACTGCGGATATTCCAAACGTTGGCGAAGCAGCTCTATCAAGCCTTGATGAAGCGGGTATCGTTTATATCGGTGCTGAAGTTGACGCTGGTGATATCTTAGTTGGTAAAGTGACGCCAAAAGGTGAAACACAACTAACGCCAGAAGAGAAACTCCTCCGGGCTATCTTTGGTGAAAAAGCCGCTGATGTTAAAGACACGTCTTTGCGTGTTCCAACATCAAGCAAAGGTACGGTTATTGACGTTCAAGTCTTTACCCGTGACGGCGTTGAAAAAGATGCACGTGCAAGAGCGATTGAAAAATCACAGCTTGATAGCTATCGTAAAGATTTAAAAGAAGAGCTACGTATCTTTGAAGAAGCGGCTCGTGGTCGTATTGGTAACTTATTAGATGGTCAAAAAGTCAGCGGTGGTTCTGGTCTAAAAGCCGGTACAGTGATGGCATTGGCTGATATGAAAGATATGAGCCTTGAGACTTTGCTTGATATTCAGCCTGTTGAAGAAGAAATCTCTGAGCGTCTAACGCAAATCGCTGAGTATTTGGTTGATAAGCAAAAAGATATCGATGTGAAGTTTGCTGAGAAAAAACGCAAACTAACCGCTGGTGATGACTTACAACATGGCGTACAAAAAATCGTTAAGGTATATCTAGCGGTTAAGCGTCGTATTCAGCCTGGTGATAAAATGGCTGGTCGTCATGGTAACAAAGGTGTTGTATCGCGCATTATGCCAGTCGAAGATATGCCTTATGATGAAAATGGTAATACCGTTGACATCGTCTTGAACCCGCTTGGTGTACCGTCTCGTATGAACATCGGTCAGGTCCTAGAAACGCATTTGGGTATGGCAGCGAAAGGCTTGGGCGAGAAGATCGATGGTATGCTCAAATCGCAAGCAGCGATCAAAGACTTACGTGACTTCTTAGATAAAATCTATAACCAAGTCGGCGGTGAGCAAGTTGATCTTGATAGCTTGAGTGATGATGACATCATGGCGCTAGCAGACAACTTGCGTGCTGGTGTACCAATGGGCACAGCAGTATTTGACGGCGCAAGAGAAAGCCAAGTTAAAGATCTGTTAGAGCTTGCTGGTATGGATCGCGATGGTCAACAGACGTTGTATGATGGTCGTACTGGTCAGAAGTTTGACCGCAAAGTAACGGTCGGTTATATGTACATGCTCAAACTTAACCATTTGGTTGACGACAAAATGCATGCGCGTTCAACTGGTTCTTACTCACTAGTGACGCAGCAGCCACTCGGTGGTAAAGCTCAGTTTGGTGGTCAGCGCTTCGGTGAGATGGAAGTCTGGGCACTAGAAGCTTACGGCGCGACATATACGCTACAAGAGATGCTGACTGTGAAGTCGGATGACGTTGAAGGCCGTACGCGTATGTACAAAAACATCGTCGATGGTGAGCAATATATGGATCCAGGTATGCCTGAATCGTTTAACGTATTGACCAAAGAAATCAAATCACTGGGTATCAATATTGAGTTAAAACAAAGCAACTAAATCCGTTGTTTAACTTAGTTGTCAACTAAAGGCAGTATGCTCATTGCTGCTGCTTTTAGTAATTTGTCTCAACCCTATTCATTGCCTTCATTCATCGTGGCCGCGCTCATAATACGCTGTCAGATGATTATAAAGATAACGGAGAAGCAACTTGAAAGATTTACTCGATATCATGCAAAGCCCTACCAGCAATGGTAACCATGAGTTTGATAGCATCCAAATTACCTTGGCATCGCCTGACGTTATTAAGTCATGGTCGCATGGTGAAGTAAAAAAACCTGAAACCATTAACTACCGTACGTTCAAACCTGAGCGTGATGGTCTTTTTTGTGCCAAAATTTTTGGTCCAGTAAAAGATTTTGAATGTTTATGTGGTAAATACAAGCGTCGTAAGTTCCAAGGCGTTATCTGTGAAAAATGTGGCGTTGAAGTCACTACTGCTAAAGTTCGTCGTGACCGCATGGGTCATATCGATTTAGCGAGCCCTGTTGCGCATATTTGGTTCTTAAAATCATTGCCAAGCCGCATCGGTCTATTGCTAGACATGACACTTCGTGATATCGAACGCGTTTTGTATTTTGAAAGCTACATCGTGACTGAGCCAGGTCTGACCTCTTTAGAGAAGTATCAGCTGCTTGATGACGAAGATTATTATAAAGCCCTTGAAGAATTTGGCGATGAATTTACTGCAAAAATGGGTGCTGAAGCGGTTCAAGACCTTTTAAAAGATATCGATTTAGATTTAGAGATTGATGAGCTACGTGAAGCGATTCCGCAAACGGGTTCTGAAACCAAGCTTAAAAAGATGTCTAAGCGTCTTAAATTATTAGAAGCATTCCGTGATTCTAATAACAAGCCTGAGTGGATGGTAATGAATATCTTACCAGTATTACCACCAGATTTGCGTCCGCTAGTACCACTAGAAGGCGGTCGTTTCGCAACATCAGATTTGAACGATTTATATCGCCGTGTTATTAACCGTAATAACCGTCTAAAGCGCCTACTTGAGCTAAGCGCTCCTGATATCATCGTACGTAACGAAAAACGTATGTTGCAAGAATCAGTAGATGCCTTGCTTGATAACGGTCGCCGCGGTCGAGCTATTACTGGTAGTAACAAGCGTCCATTGAAGTCTTTGGCTGATATGATCAAAGGTAAGCAAGGTCGTTTCCGTCAAAACTTACTAGGTAAACGTGTTGATTATTCTGGTCGTTCGGTGATCGTTGTTGGTCCAACCCTACGTCTACATCAGTGTGGTCTACCAAAGAAAATGGCACTTGAATTGTTCAAGCCATTTACTTATAACAAACTATTGTCTCATGGTTTGGCGACAACGATTAAAGCTGCCAAAAAGATGGTAGAGCGTGAAGAGCCACAAGTGTGGGATATGCTGGCCATGGTTATCCGTGAGCATCCAGTACTCTTGAACCGTGCGCCAACGCTTCACCGTTTGGGTCTACAGGCATTTGAGCCAGTACTAATCGAAGGTAAAGCGATTCAGCTCCATCCTCTAGTTTGTACCGCATTCAACGCCGACTTTGATGGTGACCAAATGGCCGTTCACGTGCCATTGACACTAGAAGCTCAGCTTGAATCTCGTGCGCTCATGATGTCGACCAACAACATCTTGTCTCCTGCGAACGGTGAGCCAATCATCGTACCATCACAGGATGTTGTATTGGGATTGTATTACATCAGCCGCTCGTCAGTAAATGCCAAAGGCGAGGGCATGATTTTTGCCACCGTTAATGAAGCATTGCGTGCAATTGGTTCAAACGATTTACATGTTAACGCCAAGATTAAAGTTCGTGTCACTGAAACGCATATTGATGATGATGGCAATCGTACTAAAGAGACGAGTATCAAAGATACTGTTGCTGGTCGTTTGTTAATCTGGAACATCATGCCTGTTGGTATGTCGTTTGACGAATGTAATGAAGAGATGACTAAGAAGAATATCTCTAAATTGATCAACTCTTGCTACCGTAAAGTGGGCGTAAAAGAAAGTGTTATGTTTGCTGACCAATTGATGTATCTTGGTTTTGCACAAGCGACACTATCTGGTGTGTCTATCGGTATCGATGACATGGTTATTCCACCACTGAAAAAGCAAATCATCGAAGTCGCTGAAGCTGAAGTGCGTGAAATTGAAGACCAGTTTGAGCAAGGCTTTGTAACGGCTGGTGAGCGTTATAATAAAGTGGTCGATATTTGGTCACGTACCAATGACAAAGTCGCTAAAGCGATGATGGACAACTTAGCGACTGATAAAATTATCAACGCCAAAGGTGAAGAAGAAGAGCAGAAGTCATTTAACTCTATCTTTATTATGTCAGATTCTGGTGCTCGTGGTAGTGCGGCTCAGATTCGTCAGCTTGCTGGTATGCGTGGTTTAATGGCTAAGCCAGATGGCTCAATCATTGAAACACCGATTAAAGCTAACTTCCGTGAAGGTTTGACCGTACTTCAGTACTTTATCTCAACGCATGGTGCGCGTAAAGGTCTTGCGGATACGGCATTGAAAACAGCTAACTCAGGTTACTTGACGCGTCGTTTGGTTGACGTAGCACAAGATTTGGTTATTACCAGTGATGACTGTGGTACTGAGCAAGGTTTGCTAATGAAGCCACATATCCAAGGTGGTGAAATCATTGAGAAGTTAGGCGAGCTAGTACTAGGTCGTGTAACAGCACGTGATGTCACTTATAACGATAATGCTGAAAAAATCTTGATTCCAGCGGGTACGTTGATCGATGAGCATTGGGTTAAAGTACTAGATAACAATGCAATCGATGATATCTGGGTACGTTCAGTGATTACTTGTAATATCGAACATGGCGTTTGTTCACAGTGCTATGGTCGTGACCTTGCTCGTGGTCATAAAGTGAATATCGGCGAGTCTGTTGGTGTTATGGCGGCGCAGTCTATCGGTGAGCCTGGTACTCAGTTGACCATGCGTACTTTCCACGTTGGTGGAGCGGCAAGTTCTGCTTCTGTGGACAACAGCATTTCAGTTCGTAGTGCTGGTCAAGCGCATTTTGAAAACATGAAGACTGTACAGCATACCGATGGTCATTTGGTTATCGTATCGCGTTCAGCTGAAATCGCCTTGACTGACGAGCTTGGTCGTGAGCGTGAGCGTTATAAAGTACCTTATGGTTCAAGCGTTCTTGTGAAAAATGAAGACCAAGTTGAAGGCGGTCAAACCATCGCTAAGTGGGATCCGCACACGCATCCTATTATTACAGAATTCGCGGGTACCGCACGTTTCAGTGAAATCACTGATGGCTTAACTGCTACCGTAAAAGTTGATGATGCGACTGGTATGAGCTCGTTTGAGATTCTAGCTACTCGAGATCGGTCAAGCTCAGCAAAAGACTTACGTCCGGCGATTATCTTGAACACAGACGAAGGTAAAGAAGTCGTTTATTTCTTACCTGCTGAAACTATCATTCGTGTTAGCGACGGTGAGAAAGTTGCAGCCGGTTCGATTCTAGGTCGTGTACCACAAGCGTCTTCAGGTACCAAAGATATTACCGGTGGTCTGCCACGTGTAGCTGATTTATTCGAAGCACGTCGTCCAAAAGATCACGCTATCATGGCTGAAATGACGGGTGTTGTTAGCTTTGGTAAAGAAACCAAAGGTAAAAATCGCTTCATTATTACTAATGAAGATGGCGAGATTCATGAAGAGCTAATCCCGAAATGGCGTCAGATTAACGTCTTCGAAAACGAAACTGTTGCTCGTGGTGAGGTTATTGCTGATGGTCCACAGAATCCGCATGACATCTTACGTCTGAAAGGACAAACTGCGCTTGCTGACTATATCGTTAACGAAGTACAGGACGTTTATCGTCTGCAGGGCGTAAAAATCAATGACAAGCACATCGAAGTTATCATTCGTCAGATGTTGCGTAAAGTTGAGATTACTGATGGTGGCGATTCAAACCACTTTAAAGGTGATCAAGTAGAATATGCTGATATCAAAGCATTGAATGCCAAGCTAGAAGCGGAAGACAAATTTCCAGTTCAGTTTGAACGTCAATTACTTGGTATTACCAAAGCAAGTTTGGCAACCGAAAGCTTTATCTCAGCCGCATCGTTCCAGGAAACGACACGTGTCCTAACGGCTGCTGCGGTCACTGGTAAAGTGGATGAGTTACGTGGTCTGAAAGAAAACGTAGTCGTTGGTCGCTTGATTCCAGCTGGTACTGGTCTTGCTTATCATAAAGCTCGTAAAGAAAAAGCAGAGCAAAAACTGCAAGATAAAGACTTAAATGCGGCGTTTGATATGTCAGCAACGACTGATGCGACAGACTTTGCAAGCTTCGATGAAGCCTTTGCTCAAGAGTTGAATCAAGGTAATCATTAAATTAGATAGCGTCTAGTTATTTGAATAAATAAAAAAGCCAGCCTAAGTTGCTGGCTTTTTTTGCTTTAAAATTCCATCACAACAAGTTTTTTCTTGGGAAATGATAAGATAAAATAGTACACTGCATAACCGAATTACTTAAATAGTCAGAGATTTTGGCTCTAGTATTCATAAGTATTCGTAATTTCTGATTATTTTTAGCAGTACTCACTAAAAAGGATAAGCGTATGGCAGATAAAACTCGCGTTGCCAAATATCAAGCTGACCGTACCAACCAAAAGCTATATTTTTGCCGCCTTGCCTGTCAAGCCGCTGCAGACACAACTGACAAGCAGTTATATCAAGCACATTGTGAGACCGCTATTTTTCATCTATACGGTACGTTTTTAGCTTTTTTACAAGAGCTTGGTCACTTTTATAATATAACGCTGACGACGCCGACGTTGCTAGATATCGAAGAAGCACTGATCGAGCGTACGCAAGTATCACCTGAAGTGCAGCGTCTAAAGCAGTTACAGCAGCAAGGATTCCTGGCTGATATAGAACATGCCTATCAGCGTTGTCTATATGCCGTGATATCTGAGCATTCGGTGGATAAAGCGGCTAATGACAAAAAACAAGTGCCTGATTTGATTGTCAATGTAGTAACACTGTCCAATCAATGGTTGCCAGATGATGCGACCATACGTGAATGGCGCCAACAGTTTTTGGAGCTGATTGAGCAGCTACGTGCTGGTATGGTGGAATTTTAGTTCTTATGGCTTAGATTATATTTTCAAAGCTTCGTTATGAGTGCTTAATGAGTAGCTGCTACCTTTAAGCTGAGTAAGGCACAAAATTAAATGCAATTGAAATATGCCCTATAAAAAAGGCTGGCTCAGTGTTTACTGAACCAGCCTTTTTAAATGTATCAATATAGAAAGCAGTCTATTACTCAGGCATCGCTGGCATACGTTCTACAGGCTTGACTACTAATGGTTTTGGTTTCTGCGCTGGGCTATTAGTAATACCATTATTAGCAGGTTTAACATCGGTCGTAACTGCCGGCGTTTCAACAGGTTTTGGAGCAGGTGGCTGGCGCTTCTGAATAGATGTCTTTACTGGTTTTTCCGATTTGCCTGTA
Source organism: Psychrobacter cryohalolentis K5 (assembly GCF_000013905.1). Classification (NCBI taxonomy): domain Bacteria; kingdom Pseudomonadati; phylum Pseudomonadota; class Gammaproteobacteria; order Moraxellales; family Moraxellaceae; genus Psychrobacter; species Psychrobacter cryohalolentis. The sequence goes on along the minus strand of NC_007969.1, from coordinate 2,669,377 downwards.
TCAGTATCTTCGCCATCAAGTTCAGTGACCCCTTCATCCATCATCTCTATAATGTTTTGCTGTTGTTTCTTGGACTTGGCACGGTTATTAATAGAGACCCATTGGCTAGGCGTGTCGTTAAGTTGGGCTTTCATAAAATCCATCCAAACGGGTAGGGCTGCCACACCACCATATTCGCGACGACCCATGGTTGATGGTTGGTCAAATCCCATCCAGACGACGGTAGCATTGGTAGGATGGAAGCCTGCAAACCAAGCATCTTTCGCTTCATTGGTGGTTCCTGTCTTGCCGCCAATATCATCACGTCCCAAAGATCTTGCTTTAAACGCTGTACCACGCTGTATTACATCACGTAAGATATCTGCCATCTCATAAGCGACTTTAGGCTTTAAAATACGCGGAGCTTGTTCAGCGCGTACGTACTGTACAACAGGTGCTTTTAGGCGATCTGATTCTGGACTGGCATCGTAAATGCTCAAATCAATCTTGTTACTGTCTTTAGTAGGGGTGTTACTCTTGTCAGCCTCTATATCAGTTTCTGTATTTTTACTTGCCGGCGATTCTTTAGCGTCGCCTGTTTTATCGTCTTCAGCTACTTTTTTACTCTCCTCTATTTTTGCATCATATTCTTCAGTTAGTTTTTTATTGACATCGTCGAGCTGCTCATTAAAACATAGGGCACAAGCTTGCTGGGGATTGGCTTGAAACAAAAGCTTATTATTATAGTTATAAATTTGTTCAATGAAATAAGGTTGAATGCGATGCCCGCCATTGGCAAAGGTGGCGTAAGCGGTTGCCATTTGTAATGGGGTTGCTTGACCTGTACCCAACGCTAAAGACAAAGTAGTTGGCAGCTTCTCTTTATCAAGACCAAATTCATCTAATAAGTTGCGAGCGTCAGAGATGCCAATTGCTTGCAGCAAGCGAATAGATACTAAGTTACGTGATAAATAAAGTCCGCGGCTTAACGTAATATCACCTAAGAAGCGACCATCAGAGTTTTTTGGTTTCCAGTCACCTACTTGCAGCGGGCGATCCGAAACTATACTATCTGGACGATAGCCTTTTTCTAATGCTGCTGTATAGACAAGGGGTTTAATGGTAGAACCCGGTTGACGCCAGCCCTGCAGAGCACGGTTAAATTTACTATGGTTAAAATCAAAGCCACCGACCAAGGCACGAACGCCACCGGTATCAGGATTCAGAGAAACCAAACTACCTTGTATCTCAGGTATTTGACCAAGCTGCCAGCCACCACTAGCAGTCGGTATCAGGCGAATAATATCGTTCTTACTCACTATTTGGCTGGCATTACTTGGAAAATAACCAATACGATCAGCAGAGATGTATTTACGTGCCCAGCGCATACCAGACCAATTAACGGTCACGCTTTCTCCTGAAAGCATGATTGCCTCAAAACTACTGGTATTCACTTTAGTCACTTTGGCAGGCGACATATTGCTATAGCGACTAAAATTCTTTAGCGGTTCATCATTTGCTTCGGCGCCGCGCCAGCCATGGCGATGCTCGTAAGCAACCAAGCCAGATAAAATTGCCTTTTCTGCATCTATTTGTGCTTGACTATCAACCGTCAAGCGTACACGCCAGCCGCCATGCATAACTTGCTCACCATAACGATCAACCAAAGCTGCGCGCGTCATTTCTGCCAAATACGGCATATTAACATCCAGCTTTTCTTGATAAAGCTTAATACCGATGGGCGCATTAATGGCTTCGTCATATTGGGTTTTGTCGATGTAACCCAATTCATGCATGCGACCAATAATCCAGTTACGGCGCGTGAGCGCACGGCTTGGATTGGCAACAGGATTGTATTTAGAGGGCGCTTTCGGCAAACCTGCAAGCATTGCCATCTCAGCAATGGTGAGATTTTCTAACGATTTACTATAATATTTTTTGGCAGCCGCACGAATACCGTAAGCGCCTTCACCTAAGTAAATTTTGTTGACATAAAGGGTAAGAATATCGTTTTTACTCAGCTCGTCTTCAATCTTACGGGCTAAAAACAATTCCGTTAGTTTGCGATTCAACGTGCGATCTGAGCTTAGAAAATAATTTTTGGCGACCTGCATGGTGATGGTCGAGCCACCTGTTTGGCTTTCATCATCCGTCACCACTTCGGTGACCGCGCGCCCTAATCCTTTAATACTAATACCGCTGTGCTGAAAAAATGAAGAATCTTCTGCTGCTAAAAAAGCATGGGTCAAGTCTTCCGGTATCTCTTCAAAGGTAATAGGCAATGATAAACGGTTGCCATATTGCCCAATCAATTTGTCATCACTACTATATATCTGTAATGGCATCTCTAAAGTTGCCGTTTTAATCTCTTGCGTGCTTGGCAACGTTGGCGATAAATACATCGCCATACCATAGAAGCCAATAGGGACGGCAAGCGCTAATACAACCGCCAACGCAAGACAGGCAATGAAAAGCCCCACCAAAAAGTGAATGAGACGAACGGTGGCATTTTTTTTGGTCATAGTCAGACTTATCGATTAAGGTTTGCAACAGATAAAAAACATTATACCTTGAACAAAATAGCCAAGTAATAATAAATGTGTAAGTTAGCCTCTACAGGACATTTAAATGCTTGAATCTATCTGTTAAGTAAAGTATTGTACTAAATTATTACAAATAACTATCAGATTGTACACTTAATATAAGGTATAGAGTTTGTGAGGCTATTTACTTCTAAGAGTCGACATTTGATTGGCGTGGATATCTGTACCACCTCAGTGAAGTTGGTTGACATACAGCGCCAACAAGGCGTTTTCCACCTAAGATCTTATGGTACTGAAATATTACCTGAAGGCGTAGTCATCGACAAACTCATTGTAGACACGGAAGTGGTAGGCAATACTATAGCAGGCTTGGCAAGGCGTTGCCAAGCGGCGGGTAGTAGTGCAGCCACAGCAGTCTCAGGATCAGCGGTGATTACTAAAATCATCGATATGGATATGGTGCTAAGTGACGTTGAGCGTGAAGCTCAAATTCGTTTGGATGCTGACCAATACATACCTTATCCGCTAGAAGACGTCAATTTGGACTTTGAAGTATTGGGTCCCTCTCTTATTAATGATGACATGGTGCAAGTACTGCTTGCCGCCTCTCGTTCAGAAAACGTTGACCAAAGAGTTGATGCCTTAACCTTTGGTGGTCTGCAAACCAAGGTAATGGATATTGAGTCGCATGCCATTGAGCGTGCTTTTGGCTTGATGGCAGACAGTCTGCCAAACTTGCCAGATTTGGTGGCGCTGGTTGATATCGGACACAATCAAACAACATTATATGTCGCCAAAAATGGCGAGTTTATCTATAGTCGTGAGCAGTTATTTGGAGGCAATCAGCTGACGGAAGCCATCCAAAACCGCTATGGTTTGTCTGCTGAAGAAGCTTCTATTAGTAAGCGCGAGCGTGCTCTACCTGATGATTATTATACTGATGTCTTAACACCATTTATAGAAAATACCATCCAACAAATCACTCGCTCTTTACAGTTTTATTTCTCCTCAAGTCAATATAGTAGTATCGATCATGTGGTCCTTGCTGGTGGCAGTAGCTCTATTGCGGGTCTTGCTGGTATGGCGCAGCAGCGATTGGGCGTGCCTGTGAGTATTGCAAATCCGTTCATTAATATGACTATTGCGCCGCATATCGATCATGAGCAACTGGCGATTGATGCACCCAGCTTAATGGCCGCTTGCGGTCTGGCGTTAAGGAGCTTTGACTAATGGCTCGTATTAACCTACTGCCCTGGCGAGAAGATGAGCGTGCCCGCCGCAATAAAGAGTTTATCACCTTAGTGGTGGCAGTGACACTGTTGTCTCTGCTTGCAGCATTTGCGACGTGGAGTTATTTTAATAACGAACTTGCTGAACAATTAGATGCCAATGCACTGATTGAACAAGAAAACGCTCGCTTGGATAAAGCGTTGGTCGAGATTGATAGCTTAGAGCAGCGCCGTGAAGATATCATCTCACGTATGCAAGTTATTCAAGACTTGCAAGGTCGACGTCCTGTACCTGTACGTTTATGGGATGATCTTGCTAAAGCCATTCCGCCAGCGCTTTATTTGAATAATCTAAAACGTGAAGGGGATGTATTAACATTGACAGGTCTTGCTGACAATCCAAACGTGGTATCAAGCTTGATCCGCAATCTTGATAGCAGTAAGTGGATGGGCGATTCAGCCGTAAGCAATATTCAGCAAAACATTACCGCTTATCAAGCAGCCCCTGTTTTGGAAAATACGGTCACTACGCCAGGTGAACAACCGCGTCCTATTTATCCTGAAGACAGCTATGTGCAGTTTGTAATCACGACTAAAGTACAGTCTGAAACGGCCGTGCCTGTAGAAGGTGCTGATGGCGCTATTGTACCTGGAGGTGAGTTATGAAACTGACCCGTAAAAAAACCCGCATTAAACTCAAAAAGACGGTGATAAGACAAAGAAAACAGTTTGATTTAAATGAGTTTCGCCGCAGTTTTGAGTCATTGGATTCTGAAAACTATGGCAGTTGGCCGCTCCCTGTTAAAGTCACCGTCATTGGTTTTATTATTGCTTTGATTGCTGCTTTGTCATGGGCATTACCAATCAGCAGTAAAATTGATGAAATCACAGCAGCAGAAAGCCAACAACAAACCTTGCTCGATAGCTACCGTGAAAAAGAATCACGCGCGCGCCATCTACAAGCTTATCAAGCTCAAGTGATTCAAATGGAAGCGGAGTTTAATACTTTGCTTGACCAGCTACCAAAAGATACCCGTGTATCAGAATTGGTTGAGGGTATCAATATGACGGGCGTGGGTAGTAACATCCGTTTTCAGGATATCTCTGTTGAGCCTGAAATTGAAAATGAATTCTTTATTGAGCAGCCTATTCGTATTGCAGCGTTGGGTGACTACCATCAATTTGGTAGTTTTATTAGTGGTTTGGCAGCTTTACCAAGGATTATCACCATGCACGACTTCGAAGTCAGTAATCCGCAGCCAACCTTGGATGTTTTACCCGAGCTAAATTTGGTATTGCAAACCAAAACCTATCGCTCCAAAGAAGCGGTCCCTGAAGGTGATGCAGCGGCGGCTGAAGCTGTAACCACCGATGCTGCTGCAGGAGGCAACTAATGACTAGCTACAAACTGCCTAAGTTAAGGTTATTGCTGTTAAGCGCTACTGTTTTATCTCTAACGGGTTGTACGGATCGTATCGGTTTAGTAGAACAGGCAATGGCTGATATCCGTAACCAGCCTGCGCAGCCGATTGAGCCTCCTCCTCAGGCCGAGCTGGTAGAAGATTTTGTCTATAGCGCCAGTGCGCAGCGTAGTCCATTTTTGCCACCGAGTTTAGTGAACGTACAAGGTCCGACCACCTTTATTGATGGGGTACGCCCTGATATAACCCGAGTCAAAGAACCGCTTGAACAGTACGAGCTGACACAACTGATTTTTCGCGGTGTGGTTATCTCGCCTGAAGGTCAACAGTATGCTTTAGTACAGCGTCCTGATGGCTCAGTTGCTAGTGTTAGAGTGGGTAATTATCTTGGATTGAATGACGGTCGTATTGTTGAAATCACACCGACTCAGATTAACTTGATTGAAATTGTGCCAGACAGCCGTGCTGGGTTTGTTGAAAAACCCCAGTCACTGGTGTCCCCTATAAGCTAAGTCGGCAGATTTTTTGAGGAATAAATAATGACAGTACGCAATAACAAGGTAATGACGATGAGCAACCGCGTATCTTCTACTTTTGCCATCTCTGCATTGGCAATGAGTATGGTAGCTGTAAGTAGCATTGCCCATGCCGAGCAGCGCATCAACAATGTCTCTGTGGTGCAGACTGCGCCAGCCGTAACGCAAATGCGTTTAGGGTTTTCAGGTGCGCCAGTATTACCAGCCGCTTATCAGCTCGACAATCCTAGCCGTTTGGTGCTGGATTTTGAACAGGTGCAAAACGGTCTTGCTAGTCGCTTTAAAGAATATAATATCGGTATGGTCAATGAGGTCACCACCTTAAATAGTGACAATACCACCCGTCTTATCGTTGGGCTAAAAAAGACGGGCAACTATACCACCGCGATTGATGGCAATGAATTATTGCTGACGATTACGGACCCTAATCGTCCAGTGATTGCTCCGGTGGTCACGAAAGTCATTACCAACGACCCTGTACAAGATGTCCTAAATGGCAATTCGGCTATTACTACCACGGCTGTGGTTACGCCCATTGTTGAAACCAGTAGCGTTGCTGTCCCGCCTATTAGAACCACAGTCACAAAAAACCAAGTACCTGCTGACACCATGGTCGTACGTGTCAACCCTTTATTAAGCCCACAACTTGCCTCTGCACAAGTCAGCAAGCAGTATAGCTATGATGGGCTAAGCGCTGTGAATTTTTCAGCAGGGAATGATGGCGGTGGTAACGTTAGTATCTCACTTGCCAATGAAGCGATTCCTGTAGACGTTCAGCGTCAAGGTAATAAGCTGGTTGTGCGTTTGACAGGCAGTACCGTACCTAGAAATCTGCTACGCCGATTGAATGTTAATGGTGGTTTGGTAGACAGTATTGATACTAAAAACCAAGGTCAAAATGGTGTTATTACCATCAATATGAAAGACGATTTTGAATATCAAGCCTATCAATCAGGCAGTCAGCTAAATATTGGTATCAGACGACCTGAGCTGCTACGTGAGCCGACGCTTGAAGAAAAAGTCTATACCGGTGCAGCGCTATCTATGGAGTTTCAAGATGTTGAGATTCGTAGTGTCCTAGATATCTTAGCGCAGTTTACAGAGATGAATATCGTTGCTAGTGATTCGGTCGCCGGTAATATTACCTTGCGCCTTATCAACGTACCTTGGGATCAAGCACTTGATATCATTCTTAAAAGTAAAAATTTGGGCAAACGTGAAAACGGTAACGTAATTTTGGTTGCGCCTTCAACTGAGCTTGCTGAACAAGAAGCACGTGAGCTTGAAGCCCAGCAAGCGGTTGAGTCTTATGCACCGTTACGTACTGAATATATCCGTCTAAGCTACGCAAAAGCGGCAGATGTCCTAACCCTGATCTCTCAAGGTAGTGGTGGTGCCTCTGGCGGTAGCAATACTGGCAGCGCCAATGCTAATACTAAAGATAGCAATAGCTTGCTCTCTAATCGTGGAACAGTAACAGTCGATGAGCGTACCAATACTCTGATTGTTAAAGATGTGGCAGCCAGCATTGAAAATATCCATAAGCTGATTGGTAAAATCGACATTCCTGTCCGTCAGGTCATGATTGAAGCGCGTATCGTTAGCGCGACTGATAGCTTTAGTAAAGAGATTGGAGTGCGTTGGGGTATCTTGTCAAATGGCGCTGCCAATAACCGGAACTTGTTGGTCGGTGGCAGTAACCAAACTTTATGGGACTTAAAAGATTTTGATGTGCAGACCACGACTATTAATGGTCAGACCGTCTCTTATCCTAAATACGATATTACTCGTCCTGACAATCTAAACGTTGACTTAGGCGTTGATAATCCAGCAGGTCGTATTGCCTTTGGTCTGCTAGGTATTTCTGATTTTATGCTCGATCTTGAGTTGTCAGCCATGCAAGCAGACAACCGCGGTGAAGTGATTTCTACGCCAAAGATTTTGACCTCTGATAAGCAAACGGCAAAAGTATCTTCTGGTACGCAGATTCCTTATCAAGAAGCATCAGCAAGTGGTGCGACTACTACTAGCTTTAAAGAAGCTGCTTTAAGTTTGGAAGCCACGCCAAATATTACTCCAGATGGTAAGATTGGTTTGCAACTGTTAATCACCAATGGCACACCGACCATTATTAATAATCAGGTTGCCATCGCTGAAGACTCGATTTCTACTAACGTTATTGTTGAAGATGGTCAAACCATTGTATTGGGCGGCGTCTTTAAAAACCGTACTAATAATGGCGTCGATAAAGTACCTTTCTTAGGTGATTTGCCTTATATCGGTCGTGCCTTCCGTAAAGACGTGCGCAGCAATACCAAAGAAGAGCTGCTGATATTTATCACGCCGAAACTGATCAATGATGGTATTAGTCGCTTAGATTAGTCAGATTTTAGTTGGTTTTGAGTCATAAAAAGCAAGCCTTAGTGCTTGCTTTTTTAATGGTTGATTTTTAGGCTGGCAAGGATTTTACTAACAATAATCACAGCTCATTACTAGCCAGAATATCAATGACGTTGTATCATACCTAATTTAGCTGAGTGAGTACTATGGTTGAGGAATTACCGTCGGTATTTTTGGTAGGGCCGATGGGAGCAGGGAAGACCACAATCGGCAGATTACTGGCAAAGCAGCTCGGGCGCTCGTTTGTAGACAGCGATTGGTATATCGAATCGCAGACCGGTGCCGATATCGCTTGGATATTTGCCAAAGAAGGTGAAGCGGGCTTTCGAGAACGGGAAACGCGTGCAATCGATGAGCTAACACAGCAACCGCAAATTGTTTTAGCGACTGGCGGCGGTGCTGTGATGGCAGCTGAAAATCGTGAGTATTTAAAGCAGCGCGGTATCGTTATTTATCTCAACGCGCCTGTCGATGTACAAATGGCTCGTACTGCGAAAGACAAATCGCGTCCTTTATTACAGCAGCCAAACCCCAGAAAAATACTGCAAGGTTTATATAGCGCGCGTGATCCATTGTACAGGGAAGTAGCGCATATTATTATGCCAACAGGACATACGTATCCACGGCACATGGTCAATCAATTATTACAGCAGCTTAACTCATTTTGTATCTCTACGTCTGTCGATTCAGAGCCTGAAAAAGACTGATGTCAAAAAATGACTAGTATGACCAATATTATCGAATACCTATTTAGTTAAATTTTACTCGTAAGAATTAAGGAGATTTTCATGGCAACGCCACTGTTTCATGCTGACTTGACAGTACATACGCAAAGTCATGACTATCCAATCGTCATTACTGAAAACGCAATAGCAGAAAATAGCAGTATGGCTAGCCAAGTTGCCCCTTATATTACAGGTCGTCAAGTCCTTATCGTCACCAATGAAACGGTTGCGCCTTTATATTTAAAGGCTTTACAAGAGGAACTTGAAGCGCAGTTTACCGTGCAGGTGTGCGTGCTGCCAGATGGCGAACAATATAAGAACCAGTCGAGTATCAATCAGATTTATGATGTGTTGATGGCAGTGCATTTTAATCGTGATGTGACTTTGATTGCGCTTGGTGGTGGTGTCATTGGTGATATGACGGGATTTGCAGCAGCAAGCTTTATGCGCGGCGTCAATTTTATTCAGATACCAACCACCTTGCTGTCTCAAGTGGATTCAAGCGTCGGCGGCAAAACCGGTATCAATCATCCGCAAGGCAAAAACATGATTGGCGCATTCTGGCAGCCGCAAATGGTATTGGCAGATATGAGTACACTCAAAACCCTGCCAGCGCGCGAGCTGTCAGCAGGGCTTGCTGAAGTTATTAAATATGCGCTGATTATGGATGCCGAGTTCTTGACTTGGCTTGAGCACAATCTGCCTGCGATGATGGCTTTGGATCTAGCGGTACTGGGTGAAGCGGTGAAGCGCTGCTGCCAGTACAAAGCTGATGTTGTCGCCCAAGATGAAAGAGAATCAGGTGTACGCGCTTTATTAAATTTTGGTCATACGTTTGGTCATGTGATTGAAACTCATGAAGGTTATGGTAGTTGGCTACATGGTGAGGCAGTTGCTGCGGGCATGGTACAAGCGGCTGAGCTGTCGCAAAAAATCGGCTGGTTAACGAGCGATGAGGTTGCTTGTGTTAAGCGCATATTGTCATTAGCCAATTTACCGATCACGCCGCCGCCTATCGAAGTTCAGACAGCTTTGGACTTAATGGGGCATGATAAAAAAGTGAAACACGGACAAATCCGCCTTATTTTGTTAAAATCATTGGGTGAAGCAGTATTAACCAATGATTTTGACCCGCATCTGCTCACCGATGTGCTAGCCACGCATGCACCGTAAGCTATAAAAGAACATACATTATAAATGGCTATGAGCAATTAATTGTTTTCAATATAGAAATAGCACGGTACTAAAAGCGATTCTCGTTTATTTTGAAGTGAGTATAGAGCGCTTGGTTTTATCTGTATAATTTTTATGACCCTATCCTAAGCATATCTTTACCAAGGACACCTCCATGGCAGCATCTCGCTCGACGACTCGCACCGCGAGTCAATCCTATCGCCGTCAAGCGCTGATTTGGCTGATAGCGACTCTGATGTTGGGTGTGACCACCGCTTTGGTATGGATGTTTAGCCAAACGCCAGCGATGGGCGCCAAGATAGAAAACGCGCCCATAGCAGCGCCCAAAACACTGAGTGCGGAGCTTGAGCAGCCATTGAAAATTGAATCGCTGCATGAGCTTGATACTGACGTACAACCGATCAGTTTTGATGAAACGGTTCGTGATTTGCGCAGCTATCCTGATGAGTTTAAAGATAAGCGTTATCTGCTTGCCAACAAAGGCAAGTGGACAGTACAGGTCATGAATGTCGCTGAAAATGAGGTGATTGTCAGTTATCTAGAAGGACGTGAAGACCGTAGCAAATTTACATATTTCCGCTACCTTGATGAAAACGAGCAAGTCCGTTATATGCTGACTTATGGCTTGATGGGCAGTCCACAAGAAGCAGTTGGGGCGGCTAAGCTGATAGATTTTAAGCTGCCTGCCAATGTGCGAGTATTGCCTGAAGAGATCAATCGCTATGTCAGCATCATTGATAATTATGAGCGCCCTGATCCTGTAAAAGATTTAAGTACAAAACGCACCCGTGCAGTCAATCTGAGACCAACCAAGCGTGAAGTGCCGCTACGTCAAAAAACACCTACGGTAAATAACAGTGAGCAAACTGCAAGCAATGCGACCAACCGTACTCCTCAAGAATCGACCAATAGCAGTGCGACTGAAAGCATTCGTCAGTCCGTTGATACTTCTGATACCTTGACAGTTAATGAGGAGCGTATTTTCGGTATAGAAGAGCAATCTCCTACTACCTCAGCCCCTAAAAGTACTGATAATAACCGTAAGCCTGAGCAAGAAAGCAAAAAGCCTGTTGTATCTGGTGCTGATACTAATTCAGCGAAAAAACCACCAGTGGTTGCCACGCCTAAGGCGCCGAATAATACTGCCAATCCCAACAGTACAAATTCGGATAATAAAAATCCAAATGCAAGCTCGGCGAATAAAAATGCCAATAATAGCTCTAACAATACGGCAGCGCCAAAAGCCAAAAACGACAGTATAAAAGAGCTCATCGAAGAAAAGAAAGACTAATTTTAAGTAAGCACATACGTCAAAAAGCCCACTAAAAAATACAGTGGGCTTTTTTATGAATCATTTACTTATGGGTTATGATATCTTATATAACCAATAGCAATATAAACACTTACAAAATCTGACGGATGAATCGGCAGAAAAGACTAGATTTTTTGTCAATCATTCACTAATATAAGGATGGGTGACGTTCTGTATAGTTATCGTAAATGGTCATTTGTTAGCTTCTAATTTAATAAGATTTTATTAAACTTAGGATAAATGATTAACAGAAAACATCATATCTCAAGCGCTGCTACTTGTTAGCTGGTTACTAGTTATCCGCTACGATCAGCATATCGCAAGTGGCGCAACTTCTCTTACTATCATCCTTATTAGGATTGTTAAGGCGCTTGAATATAGGCGTCTTATATTCACATTTGATGGATAAACTGCGTTTTTTCAGCTATTTACTAGTTTGATCATTGAAGATTATAAGATTCATATTGAAACTTATAGCCAACATAAGATCGACAAGTAGTCACGTTGAAGTGCTTAATATTTTGATTTGCGACGATTGACATTGAATACTTTCACCAAGTTATCCTATCAGTCCGCGTTAAATTGATGGCTCAAATATTGCTAGCATACAGGGTACTTTGATAATTGTTTTTATCATACCCAGCGCACTGGCAATAATTTTTCTGCTCGCGCTTTATTAATCCGGATATGTAAATATAATCCAGCCCGTTCTGCTTGCGGAAAACGGTTTGTGCATCACATTGGTTGCATAAACTTCCGCTTACTTAAAAGGACCAGCTATGTCAATGATTTCCTCCCATACGCATTTGGCCTCGCCAGATGACTTTTCTGACAATTGCGGTTTTGGTTTGATTGCTCATATTGAGGGTCAGGCCAGTCATGATTTGGTAAAAACAGCCATTCACAGCCTAAGTTGTATGACCCATCGTGGCGGCGTGGCAGCTGATGGCAAAACCGGCGATGGTTGTGGTTTATTATTAGCGACGCCCGTTGCCTTTTTTAGAGACATTGCAGCAGAGCAACAGTTTGAGATAACGGATAACTTCGCGGTTGGTATGGTATTCGTCAATCCAGATACGGCAACGGCTCAGCATAGCCTACAAGTATTAAATGAAGAGATTACCGCACAAGGCTTAGAAGTAGCCGGCTGGCGCGATGTACCACTTGATTTAAGCATTGTCGGTGAAATTGGGCGTCAGACATTACCAGATTTTAAGCAAGTATTTGTCAATGCGCCGGATGGTTTAGCGGCAGATGATTTTAATCGCAAGCTGTTTGTGGCGCGTAAAAAATCTGAGCAACGCTTGGTTGATGATGAGCTGTTTTATGTCTGCTCATTGAGCTGTCAGACTATTATTTACAAAGGTCTGGTGATGCCATCAGATCTGCCTGCTTTCTTCTTAGATTTGCAAGATGCGCGTTTAGCGTCGCATATTGTGGTATTCCATCAGCGCTTTTCAACCAATACGCTACCGCGCTGGCCATTGGCACAGCCTTTTCGCTATTTGGCACATAATGGTGAGCTAAATACCATCTCCGGCAACCGCAGCTGGTCTGAGGCGCGTACGCCAAAATTAAAATCAGATAAATTACCCAATTTGAATGAGTTAACGCCCTTAGTTAATAGTAGTGGCTCAGACTCATCTAGCTTAGACAATATGCTAGAAGTTCTGATGTCAGGTGGTATGAGCTTGTTTCATTCAATGTCGATTCTGGTGCCACCTGCTTGGCAGAATGTCGATAGCATGGATATGGACTTGCGGGCATTTTATGAGTTTTACTCGCAGCATATGGAAGCATGGGATGGTCCTGCAGGTCTCGTGATTCAAGATGGTCGCTATGCCGTCTGTATGCTGGATCGGAACGGTTTACGTCCATCGCGCTGGGTGACGACGAAGAATGGTTATATTACGGTCGCCTCAGAAGTAGGGGTTTGGGACTATAAGCCAAAAGACGTGCTCGCTAAAGGTCGTGTTGGACCCGGTCAGATGCTAGTCATTGATACTCAAACCGGTCAAATAATGGATACCAAAGCCATCGCGACCTTGCTCAAAAAGGCGCATCCGTATCGTAAATGGTTACGTGACGAGGCGACCCATATCCGTGATGATGAGCGCTTAGAAGAAGAGATAGCTGCACAGGCATGTCGCGGTGAGCCGTTAAAAGCATTGCAAAAAATGTATCACATCACCAATGAAGAGCGTACAGAAATCATCCGCCCTAACGCTGAAAATGCGCAAGAGCCAGTTGGTTCGATGGGTGATGATACGCCAATGGCGGTACTGTCACAGCAGATTCGTCATGTCGGTGATTTCTTCCGCCAGCAATTTGCACAGGTGACCAATCCACCGATTGATCCACTACGTGAATCTATTGTAATGTCGCTACAGACGTGCCTCGGCGCTGAAACCAATGTGTTTGCGCCATCAGCCCGCGACGCGCATCGTATTATCTTGTCATCGCCGGTGCTCTCAGCAAGTAAGATGCAGCAACTTGAAACTGTGAATGATCCTGCTTTTAAGATGGCACGTATCGACTTAAATTATGACCGTACATTAGAACTTTCCGCTGCCATTATCTCTATCTGCGAGCAAGTTGCCAGTAGCATTCGTGCTGGTCATACCTTGATTGTCTTATCTGATAAAGACATTGCGGTAGATGAAGTCCCTGCCAACGCCATAATGGTCACAGGGGCGGTGCATCATTATCTGATTGCACAAGGTATTCGTACTGATGCCAATTTAATTATTGAAACTGGTCTGGCACGTGATTCACATCAAGTCGCGGTATTAATTGGCTTTGGCGCGACCTGCGTTTATCCTTATCTAGCTTATGACGTGATTGATGATTTGGTTGCGACTGGCGAGCTGCTTGGTGATCCGATTCAGGCACGGGTAAATTTCCGTAAAGGCTTAGATAAAGGTTTGCTAAAGATTTTATCAAAAATGGGTATCTCTACCATTGTATCGTATCGCGGTGCGCAGTTATTTGAGGCGGTAGGTCTTTCTGAGGAAGTGGTTAATCTGTGCTTTAAAGGCGTGCAAAGTCGTATTAAAGGCGCAACTTTTGCTGATTTGGCAGCGGATCAAGCACAGCTCGCGGCAAATGCCTTTAAGCGTCGCGCCCCACTTGATCAAGGCGGCTTATTAAAATTTGTTTTTAATAAAGAGTATCATGCCTTTAATCCGGATGTGATTAATAGCCTACATTTGGCGGTACGAACTGGTAATTATGACAATTACCGTCAATATGCAGAAATTGTCAATAGCCGTCCGGTCGCTACTTTACGTGATTTATTACAGCTGAAAACGGACAATCCACTTGACGTTGATGAGGTTGAAGATATCTCAGCCATTTTGTCGCGTTTTGACTCTGCTGGTATGTCGCTGGGCGCGCTGTCACCAGAAGCGCATGAAGCCATCGCTATCGCTATGAATACCATTGGTGGTCGCTCAAATTCAGGTGAGGGCGGTGAAGACCCTGTACGTTATGGGACACTGCGTAACTCAAAAATTAAACAAGTTGCCTCTGGTCGTTTTGGGGTAACGCCCGCCTATCTGCGTTCAGCAGAAGTTATGCAGATCAAGGTTGCTCAAGGGGCAAAACCTGGTGAAGGTGGTCAGCTGCCAGGCGGTAAAGTCAATGCGTTAATCGCGCGCCTGCGTTATTCGGTGCCGGGTGTGACGTTAATTTCACCGCCGCCGCATCATGATATTTACTCGATTGAAGATTTGGCGCAGCTTATTTTTGATCTTAAGCAAGTCAATCCAGATGCGTTGGTGTCAGTTAAGTTGGTTTCGCGTCCGGGTGTTGGCACGATTGCAACAGGTGTGGCAAAAGCTTATGCTGACTTGATTACTATCTCAGGTTATGACGGCGGTACGGCAGCATCACCTCTGTCGTCTATCCATCATGCTGGCTCGCCTTGGGAGTTAGGTCTTGCTGAAACTCATCAATCATTACGCGTTAATGGCTTGCGTCATAAAGTCCGTATTCAAACCGACGGCGGTCTAAAGACAGGACTTGATGTGGTCAAAGCCGCCATTCTTGGTGCTGAGAGCTTTGGTTTTGGCACCACGCCGATGATAGCTGTCGGTTGCAAATACCTACGTATTTGCCATTTAAACAACTGCCCAACGGGCGTTGCCACTCAAAAAGCCCAGCTACGCGATGATCACTTCATCGGTGAAGCTGAAATGCTGATTAACTTCTTTAAATTTGTCGCAACCGAAACCCGTGAATGGCTTGCAAAGCTTGGCGTGCGCACGATGGAAGAGTTGGTTGGACGTACTGACTTGCTTGATATATTAGAAGGCAATACTGCTAAGCAACAGCATCTTGATTTATCGCCTCTATTATTTAGTCATCCTGCCAGTAGCGGCAAAGCGCAGACTTGTCAAGTTGAGCGCAATGAGCCATTTGATAAAGGCTTGCTTGCTGAGCAGATGATTAGTGATATGCTACTGAATATTCGTCAAGGCAATGGTGGCGACTATAGTTATTACGTTGGTAACTGTGATCGCTCGATTGGTGCGCGTATCTCAGGCGAGATTGCAGAGTTATGGGGCAATCTTGGCATGAGTGACAAACCTATTAAGCTGCACTTGACCGGAACAGCAGGACAAAGTCTAGGTGTTTGGAATGCTGGTGGCTTGCATATTGAACTTGAAGGCGATGCCAATGATTATGTTGGTAAAGGCATGGCAGGCGGTGAGATTGTGATTTATCCACCAAAAGACTCAAGCTTTGTGACGCAAGATACTGCCATTGTAGGTAATACCTGCTTGTATGGTGCAACAGGTGGCAAGCTATATGCCGCTGGTACGGCAGGGGAGCGTTTCGGTGTTCGTAACTCAGGTGCTCATGCTGTTATCGAGGGCACAGGCGACCATTGCTGCGAGTATATGACGGGCGGTATCATCACCATACTTGGACGTACTGGTCTTAACTTTGGCGCAGGCATGACGGGTGGATTTGCTTATGTACTCGATTTAGAAGGTGATTTCTTTGATCGCTGCAACCATGAGTTGATTGATTTAAATCGTATCTCAAGCGAGCAGATGGAAAGCCACCGTATCTACTTACAGCAGGTCATCGAAAGGCATGTCGATAAAACGGGCAGCGCATGGGGGCAGACCATATTAGCGGACTTCGAGCATTATGCGCGTAAGTTCTACTTGGTTAAGCCAAAAGCAGCAAACGTTGCAACTTTGCTTAAAACCACGACCGCTGATCCGCAATAATTGATCTGATTTATTGATAGCGTTGTGTACCATAATCTATAGATATTAGAGGTGCACGACGTTATTCTAAAGATGAATTTATAGATGTTTTGAGCAGGTAAATGACAGCCTATATAAGTAAATTTGCCTCATTGAGGCTGCCTATATCGACTGTTGTTAGCCACTATAAAAGACCCCTATATAAAAGAGACAATACCATGGCAAAACGCTTAGAAAATAGTTTTCAGTTTTTAGATGTGCCACGGCTTGAGCCGATCAAAAAAGACATCGCCACGCGTTCAACAGAGTTTGTTGAAATTTATCAGCCGTTTGAAAGTGAATCAGTCGCTCAGCAATCGCATCGCTGTTTAGAATGTGGCAATCCGTATTGTGAGTGGAAATGCCCCGTACATAATTACATTCCTAATTGGTTAAAATTAGCCGCTGAGGGTCAAATTTTCCAAGCTGCAGAATTGTGTCATCAAACCAATACTTTGCCTGAAGTCTGTGGACGTGTGTGCCCGCAAGACCGCCTATGTGAAGGCTCTTGCACACTCAATGACGGCTTTGGTGCCGTGACGATTGGCAATGTCGAGAAGTATATCAATGACACCGCTTTTGCCCTCGGCTGGCGTCCTGATATGTCTAAAGTCATTTGGACAGACAAGAAGGTTGCCATCATTGGAGCAGGACCTGCAGGGCTTGGCTGCGCAGATATCTTGGTCAGAAATGGCGTCAAACCCGTTATCTTTGATAAACGTCCAGAGATTGGGGGTTTATTAACTTTCGGTATTCCAGAGTTCAAAATGGAAAAAGACGTCATGCGTAATCGACGTGTCATCTTTGAAGGTATGGGCATGGAATTCCGCCTTGAGACGGAAATCGGTACTGATGTCAGTATTGATGAGCTGCTCGGCGAGTATGATGCTGTATTTATGGGTATGGGTACTTATACCTATATGCGTGGTGGCTTTGCTGGTGAAGAGTTGGAGGGTGTGTATGACGCTCTGGATTACCTGATTGCCAACGTCAATCGCTGTAATGATTGGGAAAAAGACTCAGGCGAGTATATCGACCTAAAAGGCAAAAAAGTCGTGGTGTTGGGTGGTGGCGATACCGCGATGGACTGTAATCGTACCAGTATTCGTCAAGGTGCTGAGCAAGTATTCTGTGCTTATCGTCGTGATGAGGAAAATATGCCAGGCTCACGTCGTGAAGTGGTCAATGCACGCGAGGAGGGGGTTGAGTTCTTATTTAACCGCCAACCGACTGAAATAATTGGCTTAAACGGTAAGGTTAATGCGGTAAAAGTAGTAACGACGCATCTGGGCGCACCAGACGAAAACGGTCGTCAGTATCCTGAGCCAATTGCCAACTCAGAAGAGATTATTCCCTGTGATGCAGTGATTATGGCATTTGGTTTCCGTCCAAGTCCGGCTGATTGGTTTGACGCGCAGCAGATTTCTATGGACAAATCTGGTCGAGTATTGGCAGCGGAAAAACAAACCTTTAAGTTCCAAACCAATAATCCTAAGATCTTTGCCGGCGGCGATATGGTACGTGGCTCTGATTTGGTAGTCACTGCCATTTGGGAAGGTCGTGAAGCGGCTGAAGGGATTTTAGACTACTTAGAAGTGTAGTAATTAGCCTGATTGACAGCCAAATACTCGCTTAATCATGCTTTTTTCTGGCGATATTCGAGCATGTTTTGACACTTAACGTCTTTTATCTTTTAATAGGTAAAAGGCGTTATTTTTATACTCTTTTTAATTCCAATTCTCATTAATGATAAGAGATGTCCTGCGTGAAGCCGACTTTTTTACAACGATTTACTGCTCCCGTGATAGAGCCATACGCTCGCTATCAGCATGCTGATGTGCTGCATGCTATACGTTTGGGCGTGGCAGTTATACTCGCTTTATTAGTCAATAAAGTCACCAATTTTCCACATGGAGAATGGACGACTATCACTGTTTTTATTATTCTAGGATTGTTACAGTATCAAGGTGCAATTTATACTAAGGCTAAAGAGCGAGTACTTGGTACTTTATTAGGTATTGGTGCTGCGCTCGGTATTGTATGGTTTAGTCAAGGCGTAGGGACATGGTTGTGGGTAGATTATGTCATCATCGGACTGATGAGTGGTATTATTGGCTATCTGGCGATTAGGAATCTTGGCTACACAGGGTTATTGACTGGTATAACCATGTTGATGATTGTCTCGGATTTGGGTCAAAGCACTATCGGCCAAGATGGTATCTACCGTGCCCTCAATATTTTACTTGGTACAGGGCTTGCCGTTGCAGCGACATTGATTTTGCCATTGAAGTCCACATTGATGTGGCGATTCTTACTGGCTAGTAACCTCGATGCTTGTAGTAATCTTTATGCTAGGGTAGGCAATCATATCGATACTGCTGAAGAATTGAGTGATGGTGCTGTTCAGTACGTCAATCCAACAGTCTTTGCCGTACCTGTTAACAAAGCCTTAGTGATAGAGCTACAGCAGATCAATAAAAGACTCTTAGCGGTACGCCCTCATTTGGCAGCAACAACGAGCGAGTCTGGTATCGATAAAGAGACAATTGAGAGTATTCAACGTACCCACCGAAATATTATTGGTACGATTGATCTGCTGCTAACGGCAGCACCGCGCTTAGCCAGTATCGAGATTGATGAGGATAATCATATCCTGCTCATACATTATCAGCACGAATTAACCCAAGTGATGCAACATATGGCAGCAGTGTTGCGTAGCCCAAGTGATGAGGTGTTTCGTCCCATTACGCGTATTACCTTATCAGAATATCCAAGCGTAGAAAATTTAGGCTTTGAATGGCAGGGCTACTTTTGGTTGACACAAACTTTACAAGTGCAATTACAGCAGCTCAGTGACTTATTACAAGAGACTAAGCCGCAGTGGTTTGCGGCTTCTGGTCTGCGCTACCAGCGCCGTGAACAACGACGTATAGAGGAGCATGGCGGTGAAACAGATTTGCATTTATAAATAAAAAAAGCTGACTCTATAAAGTCAGCTTTTTTTTACAATCATAATTACTAAAAACGGCTATCAAAAATCGACCATTAATAAACAATGATTAACGACCAGTTTTTAGCTTATCCCAATACTGTTGGTACACCTGCAATGCTTCATCACCAACATCTTCTTGGAATTCAGCTTTTGCCAATACGTCTTTACTAGGGTAGATGGTTGGATTATTTTTGACGTCATCTGGCATCATTTCACGTGCCGCAATATTAGGCGACGCATAACCTATCTCTTCACTAACAATTTTGGAGTTCTCAGGACGTAGCAGATAGTCTATGAACTTGTGGGCTGCATCGACTTGCGTGGCGTTTTTAGGAATGACAAAATTGTCCATCCATAATATCGCACCTTCGGTTGGGTATTTATACACCAAGCTAGTGAGACCTTCACTATTGGCGATGATAGCTTCCCCATTCCACGTCATACCGACGCTGGTTTCACCTTCCATATATGGCATACGTGAAGCATCTGAGTTAAAGGTTTTTACATTCGGCATCAAGGTCGTGAGCTTCTCATAAGCGGCTTTAATTTCGTCAGGATTTCTACTGTTGCCAGAGTAGCCTAGGGTTAATAGCGCCATGCCGAACACTTCGCGCATATCATTCATCAGCATCACTTGACCCTTATACTCAGGACGCCATAAATCATTCCAGCTATTGACCGTGGCTGGATCAACCGTCTCGCCATTGATAGCAAGACCGGTGCTGCCCCACATATAAGGAATCGAGTATTTGTTTTCTGGGTCAACTTTGGTATTGGTAAAAGAAGTGTCAAGGTTTTTAAAATTGCTCAATTTAGACTTATCAAGCTCTTGTAGCAGACCTTCTTTTGCCATTTTTTCGACATAATACGTCGATGGAATCGCCAAATCGTATTGGCTAGAATCATCAAGCAGCTTTAGCTTGGCATACATGGCTTCATTAGAGTCAAAGGTGGTGTAATTGACTTTGATACCAGTTTCTTCAGTAAAGCCGTCAAGTATTTCTTGCGGCATATACTCTGACCAGTTATAAAGGTTCAACGTGACATCGCTGGTAGCAGAACTATCGATAGGCGCGTTATCAGATTTGCTACAGCTGGTAATAGAGAGCCCGATGGCGGCACAGAGTAATGCTTTCGGCAGTATTTTAATAGAGGCGTGAGTAGACCAATTGGATGAAGATAAATGGGACAAAATGTTTCTCCTAAATTAGGGCAAAAGGTGAAAAGCGGGCGCATGATCCGTCATAAAATTAATTCATTATACGGTTATGATCATGGTAAGTCGAAATTTACAGGGCAGTGATTTAACTGCGTTCAGCACTAGCCAATGCTAGGAGTACTGCTCATGAAATGATAGCAATCAATCGTGCTATGATAAGCGTGACTTGGCCTTTAGCCAGAGCTCTTTAAGTATAGTCATACTCTAACCATAACATAATAATAAAGGATACAACATCATGGCTCAAACCGTTATTCCGACACTTCTTACTGATAAAGTTGCTATCGTCACAGGCGCCAGTCGTGGTCTCGGTGCTCAAATCGCCATGCAGATGGCAGCGGCAGGCGCGAGCGTTTGCGTGAATTATTTGCATAGTAAAGAGGCGGCTGAAAAAGTGGTTGCTGATATCGAAGCAGAAGGCGGGCGTGCTTTTACTTATCAAGGGGATGTAACTGATTTAGCACAAATGCAAGCAATGGCAGCAGAAGTTATAGAACTTTTCGGATGTATTGATATCTTAGTTAACAATGCCTTGCCGAGCTACCAGTTTAACCCGAGTGCTGATTACACCAGTATCGAGACTGTGAAATGGGCACATTTTTCTCAGCAAATTGATGGCATTGTCCAAGGTGCCGTCAATACAGTACAAGCGGTATTACCGCAAATGAAAACTCAGCAGATGGGTAAGATTATCAATATTTCAACCAACTTGGTTTACAATCCGGTGGTCACTTATTATGACTATACCACTGCAAAATCTGCATTGATTGGTCTGACACGTAATCTAGCAGCGGAGCTTGGGCAATATGGTATTCGTGTGAACTTGCTAGCAGGTGGACTATTAAAAACGACTGACGCTAGTAAATTAACCACTGAAGAAGTGTTTGATTATATCGCCACCACCACGCCACTACGCCAAGCAACCTCAGTTGCCGACTTTGCAAATTCAGTACTATTGATGGCATCTGACTTAAGCTCAGCTATTACTGGTCAATCTATCGCCGTTGATGGCGGCTTGACCATGCCTTAATAATGGCATTATTTACTAAATAAATTGACTTGATTGTACAAGAGAGACGAGATGACGAACCGTAAAATCGCTGGCATTATTACTGCTATTATAGGACTGTGCGCCATCATCGCTTTTTTCAATGATGGTATGAACACGCCCTTGTTAAGCTGGCCATTGGAAGCTTATCTTGGCGTGGCATTCACTATTGGCTGGTTGACCAATTTACCCACTTTTTTGGCTTATTTAATCGCTGCATTGATCTTTGTTTTGATCGCCGTCGCACTTTATAAACTAGGTAGTTGGCTTTATGGAGTAGTATTTAAACGCAGTTAAATGTAGTGATAGATCAGATGAATGGTTCAACCTGCCTATTTTCAGACCATTCATCTGCTTGACTAAACTCATAAATAACCCTATTCAAGCCCACACTGTCACGATGCTATATGCAAATGATCGAGTACCGCTTGTATTCCATATTCTTCAATTGTCCCAGTGACAAAATCCGCACGCGCGATCAGTTCAGGCTTTGCATCGCCCATTGCCACCGCATAGCCGACCAAATCAAACATCTCTAAATCATTTAGCCCATCACCAAATGCCATACAATCCTTTGCATCAATATCGTAATGCAGGCACAAATCGATGATACCGCGTGCTTTAGATGCCTCGATTGGTAATATATCTGCGCCAATATGATGCCAATGTACCAGTTTCAAATCATCTTGGGCAAAGTCAATTTCCTGCATTTTCTCTTCTTGAGTGTTAAAGAATACCGAGCATTGATAAACCGTATTTGCCTTATGATAATCTGGGTCAAGGATAGAATTAGGCGTTATCGCATTGTATTCACGCAGGCGCGCGTTTTCATGTGACCATGCAATATGCGTTGCGGAGTCAAATTTGTGGATGAGTTCACTTTTTTGGCATAGCATTACAATCTTGTTGGTCTGCGTATCGGTTAATGGATAATGACTAATCATGCCCTCTTTATTAAAGCTATATTGTCCATTCATACAGATAATGGCATCCAATACATCAGCCTCAAGTAAGGCTAATATATCAGCAGGCAATATGGCTTTGGAACGTCCGGTTGAAATCACCAGTTTAATATCAGTTTGGGCGAGTGCTTCAAGCGTTGCTTGATTGTGCGCGGCGATAATACCGTTACGGCTTAAGGTATCATCGATATCAAAAAATATTATTTTTGGGGTGGGGGTTTTTTGGGTCGGGGTCGGCATGGATGTCCTTTTTTGTATTTCAATAGTCTATAAAAGGGAATATCTCTTTTTTATCAATATTACACTTAAGATTCAACTTGATTATATAGACTTTATTAATTTACTAAACAGCAAAAAAATAGCAAAATATTTTTTGTTCGTTTAAAGTTAAAGACTTATTAAAAATTTATTCTCCTAAGGCTACCTACTTTCCAGCCCGAAAAACTTATACCATCATCAACTAGTAAGTTTCTATCGTTGTGCACGAACGGACTTACCCCTGACATGATAAGACTATTTATTTTATCTTTTTGTTCACTCGATAGACCATTCCACCATACAGGTGAGATAAATGTATTTTCAGCAAGTCCAAAAAAGAACCGTATTAGCGAACTAAAAATTTTGTTTTCTTCTAAAGCTAATAGTGAGTTGATAAAGCTTAATACTTTAGTAGAGGTTTTTAACCAACTAAAAACCACATATCCTTTACCATCACTAGAAAATGAATTAAAAACTAAGTGTTCAGCAACAAGGCTTAAGTTACCTAAATCTTGAATTAAATTTCCATCAAAGTCAGTTATAGGAGAAACAACTGATGAAACAGCAACAGGCATGGGTGATGTTGAATGGATAATAAGATGGCTCAAACTGTCAACTGATTTTCCTAAAAGTTGGTTATCCAGTTGAGATTTAAGCTCTGATAATTCTGTAAGAGCAGCTTTAGTTCCTGTTTCATGGTTTGCAGCAAATTTTTGAATAAACATTTGATCTAATATGTTCTTACCTTTATCGCTATTTTTAGCGAAATCAGAGGTGTTAAGCCCACCTTCTTTAGCATAAATCTCTTTCGCTACTGAACGGTACATTAGAGCTAAACACTGTTCATCATCTCCAATAAACTCTCTATCTTCAATACAAGAAAAAAGAGACTTATCATGTTTTGAGCAGAAACCCTTAAAGGTAGAAGCTTGATTAATTCCTATTTTTTCTGGAATTAGCTTCCCTTTGTTTCTTGCTATATTCGCGAAGTTTATTTTTAACCCTAAAACATGATTACTTTCATCTGCAATTTCTTTTAGGCTACTACTTTTTGAGACGGTATGAGCATTGATGATTTTTTGACTACACTCATGTTTTAAATCAGCGGGGGCATAACAATACTTTCGTGAAGCATTTTTTTGACTATGACCAATAGCCTCACCTTTACTCACAGGAGTCTCATTTTCACGTCCATAGTGGCAACGTTTAAATTTTTTCCCTGAACCGCACCAACACTTATCATTACGTCCTATTTTCATAGATTTCTGCTTATATTTAATTTGCTAAGAAAATATTCGATATCGCGTAGGCTGGGTGAAGTTTATGACACCTAACACTACGAAAATGTAAGCTAGCTATTTAGCATGTTTGAAGGTTCAATCAAATCACCCAACCTCAATACTCGTCACATTCTGAAAGCCTCTTGGCAGCTGACCGCCACGACTACCGCGTTTGGATGTATAGTTTGCTAAGTCCATCGGCTTTAAGGTCACATGACGCTTGCCAGCAGTAATGACTAAGCTGTCATGTTTACTGAGTGGCGTGATGGTAAGCACTTCCTCATCACCTTTTAGGTTAATCATCTTATTACCCTTGCCGCGAGCCTGTTCAGGCAAATCATCAAGCGCAAATATCAATAAATAGCCAGCATTGGTGACCACAGCGATATGATCGAGAGTAGAGCTATTTTCGCTAGCAGGGATGCCATTATTCTCAGAGCTTACAATCACCTCAGTTTGAGCATCAATACGGGCGATAGGTAATAAACGACTATCAGCAGCTAGGTTAATGATATTTTTACCGGCTTTTTGATTGCTATCTAGATTACCAATGGTGTTAATAAAACCATAGCCTTGCGAGCTGGCAAGGATGATGCGCTGGTCATTGTCGCCAGTGAGCAATTGCTCAAAAGTCGCACCTGCTGGTGGTTTCAGTACACTGGTCAGAGGATCGCCTTGACCACGAGCAGAAGCGAGGCTATGCGCATCGATACTATAGCTGCGTCCGGTACTATCGAGCACGTAGATCTTCTCATTAGCTTTAGCGCGAACGTGGGCTTGGTAGCTATCACCTGAGCGATAAGCCATGCCAGCAGCATCAACGTCATGACCTTTAGCCGCACGAATCCAGCCCGCTTTCGATAGGATAGCGGTGACAGGCTCGCTTGGTACGAGGTCCGATTCTTTGAGCGCTTGCGCTTCTTCGCGTTCTGCCAATTGCGATACGCGCTCGTTACCGTGTTCTTTCATATCGGCGGTGAGCTCATCAATCATCAAATTGGTCAGGCTATCTGGATTGTCCAAGTATTCTTGAATGATGGCGCGTTCAGCCGCTAGCTCATCTTGCTCGCGCCGCAGCTCAATCTCTTCGAGTTTAGCTAACTGACGCAAACGAATATCCAAGATAGCATTGGCTTGTATTTCAGTCAGGTCATAATCTTGCATTAATGATAATTTTGGGTCGTCTTCTTCACGAATGATGCGAATAACTTCATCGATATTCAGATAAGCAATCAGCAAACCTGCGAGGATATGTAAGCGCTTATCAATTTTATCAAGGCGATATTGCAAGCGGCGCGTGACTACAGAACGGCGACAGACGAGCCATTCTTCCAATATTTCTTTCAGGTTTTTAACCTGCGGTTTACCATTTAGGCCAATCATATTCATATTGACGCGGTAATTGCTTTCTAGGTCGGTACTGGCAAATAAATGGCTCATGACGCGCTGCACGTCGACGCGGGTAGATTTTAGCTCTAAGACGATACGGCAGGCATTTTCGTGGTCTGATTCATCATGAATATCAACAATCCAAGGCAGCTTCTTATCGGTCATCAGCTTGGCGATTTGCTCTTGAATTTTATTGCCTGAGACTTGGTAAGGAAGGGCATTGATGATAACAAGATTTTTCTCTTTCGGATCAATATGAAAGGTCGCACGCATTTTATAGCTGCCACGTCCAGTCTCATATATCGCTTGCAAGTCTTTTTTGCTGGTGATGATCTCAGCTGGGGTTGGCAAATCAGGCGCTGGTATCGATTGAGTTAATTGCTTAACCGACAGCTCAGGGTTTTTGAGCAGACGAATCGCCGCGCGTACCACCTCATTCAGGTTATGCGGCGGAATATCCGTTGCCATACCGACGGCGATACCAGTTGTTCCATTTAATAAAATATTGGGCAGGCGGGCAGGCAGGGTGGTTGGCTCCAACATCGTACCATCGAAGTTATCTTGCCAATCAACTGTACCTTGACCAAGTTCCGCGAGCAAGGTATTGGCATAAGCAGACATTTTGGCTTCGGTATAACGCATGGCAGCAAAGGACTTGGGGTCATCAGGGCTACCCCAGTTACCTTGACCAGTGATCAGCGGATAGCGATAGCTGAAAGGCTGTGCCATCAGTACCATCGCCTCATAACAAGCGCTGTCGCCATGCGGATGATATTTACCCAATACGTCACCGACTGTACGCGCAGATTTTTTCGCCTTCGCTGTCGATTTTAGCCCAAGCTCGCTCATGGCATAAACAATACGGCGCTGGACAGGCTTTAGACCATCAGCAATATTTGGCAGCGCCCGATCCATGATGACGTACATGGCATAATTAAGATAGGCTTGCTCAGCGAACTCTGCCACTGAGCGCGTATCCATTGGTTCATTTGCAAGGATTGGGTCAAGCGTGTTATCGATAACATTGGACATAAAATAGGGTTCACTTATCAGTTTTAATAGGTATAAAAAATCGGTGCAATCGCGCAAATAGGATAGTGCTATCCTAAAGGATATTGGTGCAATTAAAAAGCCACTACTCAGTATAAACGACAGTGCATGACGTGCTTAAGCTAATGGTCTTATTAAGCATGATGATCCTATAACGTTTTGGTCGATAGTTTTTAGAAAATAATATGAGTGTCGTTCATGTTACTGTTTTTATCCTCTTACTTATCACATTTACGTTTTCACCCATATAGCCTTAATAATGCTCATAATCATAAAATCGATGCAGGCAAGCGGTGTGCAGGCTGAGCGCTTATCGTTTTGCTCAATGTCACTTCCAGATTTTAATGAATTCTATCTACGAATAGACGATAAATACTTATCAACAAAAAGTGGGTTATTTGCTCGGAATCATAATTAACTCACTGATATAAATGTAAATATTGACCGTCAAGTTACTTTACGAACTCAAGTAGCATTTTTTTGTATTGAGTAGTTTGTATAAAGTGTGTATGTTAAACAATAAAGGGCTATTTACCGCTAAATTGTTGACTCATCACAATATCTTTGCACCGCCAGCCTTGCTTGCCATCACTGTGGTGAGCTTGCACACCGAGTTTTTGTACGTTTATCACATTGTGATAATTATGGGTTTACAGTAGCGCATTATTTATTAGGAGAAGTAAGATTATGGAAAATCAAGGTAACCAGATCCGTCGTAACGATAAAGTATGGGTAAAAACTTACGAAAAGCTTGGTATTCAATATGATATTGATATGCCAGCCGCTAATACTTCTTTAATCGATATATTTGAACGGAATTTTGTTAAACATGCTGGTAAAACAGCGTTTGTGTGTATGGACGTCAAGCTTTCCTACGAAGATTTAGATCGCTATAGTAAACAAATTGCTGCCTACTTGCAGTCACTTGGGCTGAAAAAAGGCGATAAAGTCGGCGTTATGATGCCAAATATTTTGCAGCTACCGGTTGCAGTATTGGGTGTGCTGCGTGCGGGTATGACCTTGGTCAACGTCAATCCGCTTTATACCTCAAAAGAGCTTGAGCATCAGCTAACAGACTCTGATACCAAAGCCTTATTTATTTTAGAGAACTTTGCCAAAACCTATGAAGAGATTGGTAAAGACTTGGTTGACCATGTCGTCGTAACCTCGATGGGCGACTTGATGAGCCCGTTGAAAGGCTTTATTGTCAATATGGTCGTGCGCCATGTGAAAAAACTGGTACCTGATTATAACCTTAAAAGCAGCACCAACTTTAAAACGGCACTGAATCGTTTTCCGGCGAAAAATTATAAACGTCCAGATAATATCTGCCTTGATGATATTGCTGTTCTGCAATATACCGGTGGTACCACGGGTGTTGCCAAAGGCGCGATGCTTACCCATGGCAACTTAGTTGCCAATCTGATTCAGTGTGATACCTATCTTGGTGATGCTTTCGATAAATTTGACGGTATGGCTGAGCAACCCGTTATCATGACGGCATTGCCGCTGTATCATATCTTCTCATTTACCGTTTGTGGCATGTTCGGCTTATATCGCGGCTGTATCGGTCTACTGGTGCCGAATCCACGTGATGGTGCAAGCTTAATCAAGGCTTATAAAGATTACCCACCTGCATTTTTCCCAGCAGTTAATACCCTGTTTAATGCATTGGCGAACAGTGAGGTATTTAAAGCCTTAGATCATAGCAAGCTTGAGATGTCTATGGGCGGCGGCATGGCGGTTCTAAAAGATACTGCTGAGAAATGGCAAAAAATTACTGGTAACGTGATTGTACAAGGTTATGGTCTGTCAGAGACTTCTCCGGTTGCGTCTGCAAACCCACAAGGTAATGGCGAATTCTCAGGCAATATCGGTCTGCCGATGCCAGCGACTGACATGGCTATCTTGGATGAAGAAGGCAATGAAGTAGATCTTGGTGAGCGCGGTGAGATTTGTGTTCGTGGTCCGCAAGTGATGAAAGGCTACTGGAAACGTGATGATGCCACGGCTGAAGTCATGACGTCTGACGGTTATTTCCGTACGGGTGATATCGGTGTAATGGATGAAGAAGGCTACTTTAAAATTGTTGATCGTAAGAAAAACATGATTTTGGTCTCAGGCTTTAACGTGTATCCAAACGAAGTAGAAGATGTGATGTCAGCCCATCCAAAGATTCTGGAATGTGGTGTCATCGGTGTCGAAGATGAAAAGAGTGGCGAAGTACCGAAGATTTATGTGGTGCGTAGTGATGACAGCTTGACGAAAGAAGAAGTGCTTGCCTATAGCAAAGAAAACCTAACTGGTTATAAGCGTCCGCGTTATGTTGAGTTCATCGATGAGTTGCCAAAATCGAACGTCGGTAAGATTTTGCATAAAGATCTGCGTGTACTTGAAGAAAAGAACCACGGTTAGAATATTTACCATCAAGTTCAAAGCGCTTTTTATCTGCTTTCATCTTTATCTATTAGTAAGAAGCAGGGATGAAAACCGCTTAATAGTTGATGTGGCAGTTAGTAAAAATAGCTATGATATATTGTTGTAAAAGATGGTTATCAATGATGATAAGGTCGCTTATATAGGGCCTTATCATTTTTTTGTTTTCCTATTATGATTTGGTGGTATTCATAGAGAATTCTCCATAAAGCTGATATAGTCCGTATCGATATTTTTTGCACTTAACGATAAAAGTGTAGATTTTTTAGCCCAGAGCTTTCACAGCATGATCACTATAAAGCACTGTAGCCGTGTTAGCTTTAACGGTTTTATAGTAAATAATAGAGTGGAGTGTGAAGGTGATAATTTTGATTTAAAAGATTTGTGAATGATAAGATCTGTTTGCTTATGAGCGAAAAGACTTCTTATTCACAAGTTTTTGATTTTGCAAATGAGTGACTAACGACCACGGTGATTTAATTAGACATATTCTATATTTTAACGGCCACATTTAAGGAAAATTATGACTGATAATATCAATAAAGAGATGACAGACCGTAAAGCTGCGAACAATACTCAATCAAAGGCTGGAACGAACGCGTTTCCTACTATGCCGACGATAGCGAGTGACAGTCCATGGTTAAGTGCTTATGAGCGCTATGGCATTAATGCTACCATTGAGATGCCAGATGACAGTACCTCTTTACTTGATGTGTTCGAGCGTAATTTCAGCCGTTATGGACAGAAAACTGCCTATATCTGCATGGGTGCTTCTATTACCTTTAAGCAATTGGATTTATACAGTCGTCAAATTGCCAGTTATTTACAGTCATTAGGGCTCGTAAAGGGTGATAAAGTCGGTGTCATGATGCCCAATATCTTGCAGTATCCTGTAGTGGCTTTGGGTATCATTCGCGCAGGTATGGTACTGGTCAATGTCAATCCTTTGTATACCAGCCGCGAGTTATCGCATCAGCTGCATGACAGTGGCACCAAAGCATTGTTCATCGTCGAAAACTTTGCAAAAACTTATCAAGATGCGCAAGATAAGGGTCAAGTGAAGCATGTCATCGTCTGTAAAATTGGCGATATGTTAGGCACGATCAAAGGACCCGTGGTCAATCTGGTCGCGCGCCATGTCAAAAAAATGATTCCCGCGTATCGTTTGCCAGAGAGCACGAGCTTTAAGCAGGCATTAAGTGCCGTATCAGCTAGCAAATATCAGCGTCCTGATTTGAACTTAAGCGATGTGGCATTATTGCAATATACTGGTGGTACGACTGGGGTAGCTAAGGGTGCGATGCTGTCTCATGGTAACTTAATCGCCAATATGTTACAGATTAGCGCGCTCATGGACAGCGCTTTTGAAGAGGATATAGACGCTACTGATGTGCTTTTGACCGCGCTACCGCTATACCATGTGTTCTCGTTTATGGTTTGCGGGATGTATAGCATGTACCAAGGTTGTGCTGGTTTGCTGATTCCAAATCCGCGTGATCTTGATGGTTTGATTAAAGAGATGGGCAAATACAAACCGGCCTTTATCCCTGCAGTAAATACTTTGTTTAACGGCTTGGTACATAAAGAAAGTTTTGCAGATTTGGATTTCTCCAGTTTAAAAGCCTCTATCGGTGGCGGTATGTCGGTACTACCAAGTGTGGCAAAAGAGTGGCAGAAAATCACTGGTCTGCCTATCGTTGAAGGCTATGGCTTGTCTGAAACCTCACCAGTAGTTGCCTTTAACCCAATGACCATTGCTGAATTTACCGGGAAGATTGGTATCCCTGCCCCTAGTACTGATGTCATTTTGATTGACGACGATGAAAAAATGGTAGCTATCGGTGAGCGTGGTGAAATCTGTGTCAAAGGTCCACAAGTCATGATTGGCTATCAAAACCGTCCTGAAGAAACGGCTGAAAGCTTTACTGCCAGTGGCCATCTTAAAACAGGCGATATCGGCATTATGGACGAAAAAGGCTTTATCAAAATTGTTGACCGCAAAAAAGACATGATTTTGGTTTCTGGTTTTAATGTCTATCCAAATGAAATCGAAGAAGCCATGAGCGAGCATCCAGGGATAGTAGAGTGCGGTGCGATCGGGATTCCAAATGATGATCGCGGCGAAGACCCAAAGCTATATGTGGTCAAAAAAGGCAATGTGACCGAGCAAGAGCTGCTTGATTTTGGCAAAAAACAACTGACCGGCTATAAGCGTCCACGTCATATTCAATTCGTTGACGAATTACCAAAATCAAACGTGGGCAAAATCCTGCGTAAAGAATTGCGTAAGATGGAAGGTTTAGAATAACTTTTACAGCTATTTTTAATCAAGACAGCGGTGCGATAGCTTGTGTGAATCTTGCTATTGCACCGTTGTCACGTTAGGATAACCTAACATTTAGCCCTGCTAGAGCATTCAGCTGTCATTTATTTTAATATATAAATTTGCTGGAAATACTGATTGGCTAACCACATAACCATAAATTTAAATCTAAACCTCTTATTTTATAACACTGCTTTTACAACTTCGTACTAGGGAATTTTATGCGTATTGACAACCGTGAGCTTAATCAACTTCGCTCAATCAGCTTTGAGCGCCATTACACTAAGCATGCTGAAGGGTCAGTATTGGTCAGCTTTGGCGACACCAAAGTACTGTGCACCGCAAGTGTAGAGTCTGGCGTACCGCGTTGGCTCAAAGGTAAAGGCAAAGGCTGGATCACGGCTGAATATGGCATGTTGCCACGCGCGACCAATACTCGTAATCAACGTGAAGCGGCTCGCGGTAAGCAATCAGGTCGTACTCAAGAAATTCAGCGTTTAATCGGTCGTAGTTTACGTGCCATGATTGATTTGAGTAAGCTTGGCGAAAATACCATTTACTTAGATTGTGATGTCTTGCAAGCGGATGGTGGTACTCGTACTGCTAGTGTGACCGGTGCCGCGATTGCCCTTATCGATGCCTTAGAGAGCATCCAAAAAACTAAGAAACTAAAAGCGGATCCATTGATTGGTTTGGTTGCTGCCGTTTCTGTTGGTATGAAAGATGGTAAAGCGTACTTGGATTTAAACTACGAAGAAGATGCCAGCTGTGATACGGATTTGAACGTGGTGATGACCCAAAAAGGCGAGTTCATTGAGCTACAAGGGACGGCGGAAGAAAAGCCATTTACTCGTGCTCAAGCTGACGATATGCTTATTCTAGCCGAAAAAGGTATCGCTGAGCTGATTGCTATGCAAAAAACCGCCTTAGGTTGGTAGTCATATAAGACCGCAATACGGCTTACTATTGATATTTTTATAATACTTTCACTGCTTTTCTATAGGTAAACGTGCATGCTTAAGCTGACTGATGACGGCGCCAAAATTACCTTACAAGGACAGCCCCAAGCATTAGACAATGGGCTGTTTTGGTTTGGTGCGGCGTTATTGGTAGGTGCAGTATGCGTCGCGCTGGCAATGAGTCTGTTGCCGGTACGATGGTCAATTGGTGCGCTTGCACTGCTAATTATCGGTAGCTTCTTTTTTAATCGGCAGCGCCAACAGCATAAAAAAGCGACAGCAGGTAATATTAGTAGCGGCATCTTATGGGTGCGTGCTGGTGAGCTGGTACATGACAACCAAGGCAAGCGTATGCCTATTCAGCTAACTGACAGCGATATGATAAGTCTAGTAGGCGAGCAATTAGAGATTACTGATGGCGACTCTAGACGTAAATATTGTATTAGTGGCTTTGATAATATCCAAGAAGCCACTGCTACCAAAGCCATTCTACAAGGTCAAACACTGACCAAACGTCATGTTAATATCAAAATGAGCAGCGATTAAGACCTTTATTATTAAAGGTTTTTTTAATGTTAAAGTTTTTTAACCCGCTCATCTTGCCTCGTTTGTGCACCGCTTATCCTTATATTTATACCTTTTATCGTTTATTTAAGCGTGATAAGGCTTGCAGAATCCTGTCCAAATGGTTTATAAGTAAGATTGAAAAAATCTCATCATACTTATAATGAATACGGTTATCGCTACTATGGTTATTGATACTATATTGACAAGGAGCTAGTCATGTCGCGTTTGTCCATTTGGTCAATCACAACGTCGTGCAGTGCATTATTACTTACTCTCGGTGCAGTCGGTCAAGTTCACGCCGATAGTATGAGCAGCTTAATTGCTCAAAAATCTTCTCTAACTGATTATAGCGCCCGCTATACACCATCGTACCCCGCTGTCCCTGCTGCTAAAATCAGTACGCGATCCACTATCCAACGTGCTGGTACTTCTAATAGTTATCGTTCGAATACAGACAATACACAACCAAGTTATTCTAATAGTAGCTATGCTAATAAAACCTACTCTAACCAAAATGCTTATGTTAGCAACAACCAACCTAATTATCGTTATCCTGAAGTACAACGCCAAGTATCATCAGTTTTGCCGGCATTTTTATCAGGCAACTATGATAATGTCGATAGCGAGTATCTACCGTTACTCAGCAATGCCGAAACGCAAAGTAGTCTGGCTGCCCGTGAAGTAATTAGCACTGCCCGTAAAATGGCGCTGAACGAGCGTACGATTATTCAAGGCGGCTGCTGGGATTATCTGAATGCGGTGTTCAAACGAGCCGGGGTGACGCGCGATACCATCCATAAAGGTACCTATGGTCAAGGTCCTTATGCCAATAGTGGTGAAATCGAAGTTGGTGACTGGCTCTACTATATCAATCATGGTTATAACGGTGTCGAGCACAGCGGATTGTTTGTCGGCTGGGTTGATGAGCAAGCAAAGCAAGCGCTGATATTAAGCTATGCTGGCGAGAGCCGCCGCGAGCCTGCGCGCTATCGTGTTTATGATTTGAGCAATGTCTATCAAATTATGCGCCCGAACGTTTAATATAGACCTTCTTAATATATAGTTAGAATATCTCAAAAACGCTACAGTGCTGCTGGTATAAATTTTTTGCAGCCTCTGTCTGCATAGGCACAGCAAGCAAGAAAAATTAATATCAGCAGTACTTGATGTATCGATATTACTTTTCTCTGACTATAGTTATTCAAACATAAAAAAGCGTCCCTCACTTCATCAAGTGAGGGACGCTTTTTTATTCAGTATTGCCTATACTAGAGCCAATTTTAGAACGGTTTAACCACCACTAGAATCACAATAATGACTAAAGCAAATACGGGTACTTCATTAAACCAACGCCAAAATACATGCGACTTATATTGTGGATTATCGACCAGCTTTTTACGATAAAAACCACAGGCACCATGATAAGCGGACAATAGAATAACTAGAAAGATCTTTACGTGTAGCCAGCCTTGGGTTTTATAGACGTCCCAACCCAAAAACACCATCCATAACCCAAAAGCCCACGTCGCTATCATAGCTGGCGTCATGATGCCGCGATAGAGCTTGCGCTCCATGATAGTAAAGCGCTCTTGACTGATCTTGTCATCGCTCATTGCATGATAGACAAATAGGCGCGGCAAGTAGAAAATCGCTGCAAACCAGCACACCACGGATATAATGTGTGCCGCTTTAATCCAATTAAAATAATCTGCCATGCTGAAGTCTCTTTGGTTATTTTAAGCAATGATAAACGCGGGCAAGCTTAGCGCAGATTATCTAATAATGGTAGCGTTAAGCCAAAACTACTCAGCCTCAGCTAGCCAAAACAACTTGTGATTGATGACCGCTCATGGCGTCTATGACAGGCACTTGCTTTGGTGCGCGAGGAGCGGCAAATTGCTTGGTTAAGCCAAGCTCACGCATGAGTCTATCATCGCCTGATTGACTGGCGTTACCCGTGGTCAGCAGTTTGTCACCATAAAAGAATGAGTTGGCACCTGCCATAAATGCTAATGCTTGCTCAGCGTCAGATAAGCTTTCGCGACCAGCAGATAAACGTACATAGCTACTTGGACAGCAAATACGTGTCACAGCAATGGTACGAATCCACTCAAGCACTGACAATTGACCTTCTGCCAAGACCTTATCACCGATTGGCGTGCCCTGAATCGGTACCAATAAGTTGACTGGAATAGACTCTGGTGCTTTAGGCATTTTTAGTAGCTCGTGCACCCAGTCAATGCGGTCATCACGGCTCTCACCCATACCGACGATATTGCCGCTACAGACGTTGATACCTGAGTTGCGTACGTTGGTGATGGTATCTAGACGCTCATCGTAGCTGCGCGTACTAACTACTTGCTCATAGTAGCTTCTAGACGTATCCAAATTATGATTGTAGTAATCTAGTCCTGCGTCTGCCAGTTGTGCGGCCTGATCAGTATCTAGCATACCTAGAGTCATACAGGTCTCAAGCCCTAAGGCTTTGACTTCTTTGACCAGCTCGACCACATAAGGCATGTCTTTGGCACTAGGGTGCTTCCATGCTGCGCCCATACAAAATCGTGATGAACCAGTAGCTTTTGCGCGCTTGGCAGCGGCAATCACCTTGTCCACCTCTATGCGCTTCTCAGCGACCAGCTTGGTTTTATCGCGGTGATGACCGGATTGTGAGCAGTAGCCGCAATCTTCAGGGCAGTTGCCAGTCTTGATAGACAACAAGGTGCTGATTTGTACTTCATTGGCATTGAAGTTCTGACGATGTATGGTTTGCGCTTGTAATAATAAATCCATCAATGGCAAATCGAACAATTGGGCAATTTGCTCGCGACTGTATTTGCTGGCAATGGCTTGTGGGGCATCGGTTGTTAATGATGCTAAAAAATCGTTGTCATTGCTATTAGTGTTGTTATTTGGCTCTGTGATATTAAGCAGTGCTGACATAATATAAATCCTTTTATAAAGATATTAAGCATGGTCATAGAAGATAAACATCGGATGTCGCTCATCTGTTTTAATTTTTTAGTAGTACTATCTACAATAAAAAAGGTTGCGCTATAGTATAGCGCAACCTTTTTAGAAAATCAGAAACGAGCGAAGCAGTCATTCAGCTATCAGTAACAGCTAGCTATCTATCGCTTCTGATTATTCGATTATTTACCCAACTTGTGCTTAGCAACACCGACCCAATGGTTGGCAAGTTTTTGAGCTTTATAAGCATATGGCTTGGCTTTTTGGATATAAGGTTTACATTCTTCGGGAATGGCTGGCACAATATGCTTAGCAAGTTTATTGAACCACATCATTAGGCTGTAATCGCCTTCGATGCTTAAATTGCCTTCTTGTACGGCAGTCATAAAGGCAGGAAGGCTGCCTTTAGTTAAAAGCTTAACGCCTGTCATAGAGTCTTTAAAATTGATAGTCAGGTCAGCTTCTTTAGCATGACCACTATGTTGGCTAAATTCACCATTATCAAAGCTATAATAACGTGCCACATCTGCTTCAGTGCTAGCAAGCTCAATGATAACCTTGCGATCTGCAAGTATTTTTTTAACATCTTCATTATCGCTATCAGCTAGCATAGACAAACGATAACCAATCACAGCTAATAAAACATCTAATGGATCAGACTTAATATCTAAAACCGGTACAGTAAACATAGACAAACTCCTAAAAAATGAGACGCAAATAATGCGTACTTTATAACAATTTTTGTGACAAATATATAAGTAGATTATAAACGATTGCTAGGTGTCAATTCTTTAGGAGTTACGTAGAGAGCCTTAAGTATCTTGTAACATTCGATGACAGCAATATGATAACGCAGAGTTTAATGAAAGCGTGGCTGATAGTCGTCGTCATAGACGGGTGTATGCTCAATATAACGCGCTGCTTGTAGCTCACGCTCTTGTATCATACCGCGACTGACATCCTCATAACGTAACGCTCGATATAAGACCCATGCGCCTAAAGGCAGCCAACTGATACCCATAGCAATTACATAATTGTGCCATTCTGACCATAAGAACCAATGTGTCACTAAACTATGAATCATTTCTACGGCTAACCAGTATCCCATGCCGCCAAACAAATACCAAAGCAACCAGCGCTGTGATGACACAGCAATAGCAACAACTGCGATTAAAAATAAACCATAGCCCAATATGGCACTTGTACTCAACGCCTCGCTACCAAATGTAGAAAATATTGTTAATAACATTGTTCATCTCGCTCTTCATAAGGTGAATTCCAACAAGGCTATTATGGAAGTTTGTAGCAGAAAGCTAAAGCCTCTGAAGGCGACTTTGCGACAACAGCTGACGTTTGATTTTTTAAAAGTATTTAGCAAAATAAATGGTAAATCTTACAGTTTTAGAGAACAAAAAAACGCCTTAATATGGGCGCTTTTTTTTGATGGTAAGATTTAATATAGTGATTTCAATATAGAATAGTTATGTTAAGAATAGCATTATGCTGGGATAAATTTCTCTCGCTTGCTGTGCGCTTTGCACTCCAGAGGCTTCGCAAAATTTATCCCAGCAGTACTGTATTCTTTTTAAATTGAATCGACTATAGTAAGAGTAGACAGGTATTAAGGGCGAGGGCTACGGCGACCCCAAAGCGATAAGGCAGTCACTAGAATGGCACCTAATAGCATCAAGCTCAAGGTCGTTAACCACTCTGCGCCGGTAGGGTAATGCCATGGCATGACGTTATGGATGGCTTCACTATTTAATGTCCCTAGGGCATCTGTTTTCCAAGGCCAGACTTTGACTAACGAGCCTGCGATAAAGCCGATAAGTAGCGCTAAAGTAGCTTGATAATAACGGGACAATAACCATTTAAGCATACGGGTAAAGAGCAATAATCCCGTTGCCATACCAGCCACCAATGTAAAGATAATAGCAAAGTTTAAAGTATGAACCGCTTCGAGTACCGTGTCATAAGCACCCATCAACAATAAAATAAAAGATCCTGAGATGCCTGGTAATATCATCGCGCAAATAGCGATAGCACCGGCAACAAACAAATACGGCAAACTTGGCGTCGTATTCATCAGAGGCAAGCTGCTAATGATAACGGCGCTGGCTACTCCAAGCAGGAACAAGAGCGCCCGTCCGATATTCCAGCGCTTAATCTCACTTAATAACAGAAAAACAGTTGCAATGACCAAACCAAAAAAGAAAGACCAAATCATTAAAGGCTGATTGTCTAATAAATGCTTAATAACACCGGCAAGCGTTGCAAGGCTGGTGGCAATACCCATCAACAGGAACAATAAAAAAGTGGCATCGACTTGTCGCCATACTGCGATTAAACCTTTGATACCACCCTCTTGGCGAAAGACCTGCCAAAGATTGGGACCCACACTGCTCAAAGCGTTAATTAAGCGCTCATAAATACCTGCAATCAGTGCAATCGTACCACCAGAGACGCCCGGTACAATGTCAGCCGCGCCCATTGCCAACCCTCGCACATAGACACCCAGTAATTCCTTGGGGCTATTTTTATAAATCGGGCTGCTTTCGTCAGCAGCAGGTTGGTTATCTAACTGGGTGGAAGATGACTGGGCATCTGGCCGTGGTGATTGTGATGCCGTCATGGACAATCCTTTTTATTGGACAAGATAAAGTTACTGGATAAGATAAAAGTTATTGAAAAAGATAAACATGGCAATATGAAATGACAATCGCGCATGGCAGTATAGTAGCGCCAAAAAACACTGTAAAGCAGAGAATAAACCATAAAAGCTGGACCAATTGAAATGTATCAGCCCAGCTTTTGGTTCGATATCTTTTATAATTAGCTAAACTTTGCTGCGTTCACTGCTGCGTACAAATGCAGGATAGCCTAGCGCATAGAGCACCCCTTCAAGCCCTGTGACATTCACAGCGGCATCGGCGCGAGCTTGTACGATAGGTTTGGCATTAAAAGCCACGCCCAAATCGGCCAGTGCCATCATCGGTAAATCATTGGCGCCGTCACCGACACAAACCACTTGAGACATCGTAATACCTAGGCGCTCAGCCGTATGGGCGACGATAGCCGCTTTTTTAGCACCATTAACGATAGGCAACTGTATATGACCAGTGACTTCACCTTCTTCGATATCCAATGAGTTGGCGTGTACTTCATCAATACCCAATTGCTCGGCGATATAGCGAGCGAAGTACGTAAAGCCACCGGATACAAGGACCGTATGATAGCCCAAAGCTTTTAGAGCGCTAATGGTAGCCAAGGCACCTGTCGATAATGTTAAGCGACTGCAAATTTCATCAAGCACGCTGGTTGGAATACCTTGCAATAACGCCACGCGCTGCGCAAAAGATTCATCAAAATCCATCTCGCCCCGCATGGCGGCTTCAGTGATGGCTTCTACTTGCTCGCCAATA
The DNA here is from genome assembly GCF_000013905.1 of Psychrobacter cryohalolentis K5. Taxonomy (NCBI): domain Bacteria; kingdom Pseudomonadati; phylum Pseudomonadota; class Gammaproteobacteria; order Moraxellales; family Moraxellaceae; genus Psychrobacter; species Psychrobacter cryohalolentis. Next base: position 2,629,902 of record NC_007969.1, on the reverse strand, counting down.
CCTGCCGTTTTTGCCAGCTCAACGATGACTTCCTGTTCAATTAACGTAGAGTCCATATCAAAGCAGGCAAGCTTATGAGTGCGCAGCATATGACCGACCGATAAGATATGACAATCTACAACATCTAAGTGATCGCTTGCGACGGCGTTTTGAGCGTTGTTATAAGCTTCAGTCAAGTCGCGACGCAAACGCGTGGTCAATTGGTCATCAATGATATGTGCGGCGGCAGTTTTTTTGGCAGGATGCATCAGGGTATCAGTCACTGGCACCAATAAATAACGGAATACTTGCACATCGATAAATGAACGTTTGGCAAAAGGTTGCGCCGTGTCTACATCAGCAATTTCAACATCTACAAAATTGGCATCAGCATCTTCTGCAACCGTGACCAGATGCCAATTTGGCTGCTCATCAACCCATGATTGTACATACTGGTGGATATCAAGTGAAGATACATGCGTCGGCAATACCACAATCAAAGCAAAAATAGGCAAGGATTGTAGTGCATCAAAATCCTGTAAATTGGTACCCTCTGGTAGTAACGAGGCCACGGAATCAACCGCCTGTTGCCATGCTTTGCTGTCTTTTGGTAACGAGTAAGAGGTATTGTTTGGCATCGCTCAATTGTCCCTTGTATGCTGATATAAGATTAGGAATAATAACAGCTTTAGTAAGCAGCGACTATAGATGAGACGCAAAGTATCAGTAGCAAATAAACCAGCAAATAAAACGGCGACTGTTGCAAAAAAATCTCAGTAAAATTGAAATGACTCATTACAAAAAAATTATGATACTCGCTAACGCCATAACCCTTACTATGGTGATATAGTAGATGTCAATGAGTGGGTAAGTGAGCCGTAAATACTGCTTAAATGCTTGCGCCACACATAATTGCACAACATAACTACTGTACGATAGCAGCGTTAAATAATCAGTCTTATAAAAAAAGATTATTTAGACAATGCGGTATTGAATTGAACAAATATAGCTGCATACTCTTGCAAAAATGAGCGAATGAGCAATAGCCTCGTTTTTTAACTCCATTTATCCAAAAAAGTTTCCCATATCATGACCTATTTAGCGCCGCGGCAAGGGTTGTTTGCCATCATTCTTCTGGTTAGTTTTTGTTTGCAAACCCTATTATTGGTCATCAGTACCGATCAACAGCTGAGCAACAGTCGTGCGCAAAAAGGCGAGCAAATGGTTGCTCAGCTCATTGATGAAGCGCGCCTGTCTTTAGAAAATAAAGACCGCGTCAGCTTAAGCGTTATTGCCAATCGCTATACCAGCGAACAAGACGTGACTCGCATCCTGATTAAAGACAATAATGGCGATATCTTGGTGCCTGTCGGCAATGCGCCGATGCAGCAGGGTGATACCATTAGCCAAATTGCAACCAAAGGCGATGCAGTCATCGGTAGTGTGGCATTGACTCTAAAGGATATTAGCAAGGGTGAAATCATCGCCATGCAATGGCCATTTGTGATTGGTTCGATGGTGCTGCATTTATTGCTGTGGCTGATTTACAGCTATATCGCTCGTCCAACCAGAGAGCAAATCAATGCCATCAGCCGCGATGTTCAAGACTTGCATCGCGAGCAATATACGCAGCTCGACCAGCGTGGTTATGCTCGTGAGCGAGAACGTCGTCAATCAGTGTCTGCTGCTGATGGTGATAATGGTGAGACAGGTACTAGCCAAAGTGATCGTTTAGTCAATGCTGCTCAAGCAGCTGCCAGTACAGCGTATAACCAGCAACCTAATACGCGTAAATTAGATATTCATAGTGCTGTCAATCAGTATGTCAGAACCCAGCAGAATCAAGATTCGACGCTCGATGATAATACTAACGGTACAACTGCGGATACTGCCAGTAATATGATAGACAGTGATGTCAATGATCATACGGCTTATAAAGCTGAAGACAGTAGCCAGCATGCTAACAATCATGTCTCTCGATTGTCTGCTACCAGAGCATTTGATAGTGTCAGTGTCCAGATTGTCTTTCATGATGAGTTTAATATGCTTGAGCGCTTGGCACCGTCTCAACGTCTGCCGTATTTGGCACTCTGTACGCAGCTACTAAACCAAGCGGTGACTGAATTACTGAAACAGCCATTGTTGTTGGGCGTGAGCGCACTCAATGAACCACAATTTGATGAAAGTGGTGCTTATGTGATGCTTAAAGCAGAGAATAGCCATGCAAAAGTTGCATTGGCAGGCGTGATGCTAGCCAAGCTATACTTGATGCTGAATAAAATTATTCATGATAAGCATATTGAGCTGTCACGATTTGCGCTGCCAGCCAAAGCTGGTGTGAGTGACAATGCCCAAGTCGATGCCATGACGCATCTGCTAGATAGCGTCGGCAAAAAAGAGCAGATGCTGATTTTATTGCCGAATGGTGGTCTTAAACAAATCAGTCATCACGTACAAGTACAAAGCGTCATGCGTCCAACGACGGTTTATGAGCGTGAGTGTGCAATATTCGATGGTGGCAATGATGCGATGATTCAGCGTTTAGCCGATGTGCGTAATGCGGTATTGATGATCGATGACTCAGAAGAGTAGGATTAGATACTCTATTTAACTTGCAGAAATTGTCTACAATTGCCTGCGCGATAATGACCAATAGTGTCTTGTTGTTGACTTGTAAATGCGTCATAGTAATAAAAAGCATTGACAAGGCTTAATAGAGACTTTATAAGGCATATATATATTGATAACTTTTCAGTAATTTTGCCAAAAAAGATAGGAGTTGGTCATGAGTGATGCTGATATTGATGACGATTTTGATGATGATTTCGTTGATGATGATGATGCAAAGATGGTTGAAGAAGCAGAGACGAGTGTACGTACACGCTTAAGTAGCCTTGAGAAGCGTCGTCTAATTGATAATCTACTAGAAGAAAAACGTTTGGCGAAAGAGCTAAAAGATGATCTAGACGATATCGATAATTTTGATGAAGATGGCGATGATTGGGATGATGACGAACTTTAATTCGTCATCGCTATAATGAGGTTATCACGCAAATATTTTGCGAATAATTTTTAAGTATTGATTTGCACTATTATGGCTATTAGCTAACCATCGTTAACTAATTATCCTAAGTGTGCTGTGCTAAGCTGGTTGGGTTCTGATTTTAATAGTATCAATAGTGAACAGCACCTATTTAACCAGCTATTTCTCACAGCTGTGCTTTAGCAATGATTGATTTAAAAAATCTTTGGGTAGATTGACTTATTCAAGATAATCGTCATCTTTATACCTCTCGTTATTTTATATAACCCTTATTTATTGCGCATGACGCAATCCATCTTTCAAGGACAACGACACCATGACCAACCAACTTAGTTTCGATGAACTACTCGATTATTTAGACAACGAAGAAAGCGCATTTGTACTTGATAGTGTTGCTACTCATGGTTTTTTGACTGCGACGGTTATTGGGCGTCCACTGCCTAATTGGTTAGAAGCACTGTTCGAAGATAATGTGAGCGAGATTCCAGCAAACGTGATTGATGGTATTCAGCGCTGGCGCGACTCTATCATCGCTGAGCTAAAAAACGAGACTCCTATTGAGCTACCGTTTGGTGAAGATGCGGGCAATGAAGAAGTGGCGGTCGATTTTTCTGATGATTCAGATATCGTTGCTTGGTCGATTGGCTTTGTGGATGCAATGTATGGTGATGAAGCCAGTGATTGGATGGAAAACGAAGAGACTGCAGAAGATGTGGCTGTTTTGACCTTGCCGATGATTGTGCTGAGTGGTATCGATGATGAAGACCCTGAGCTTGCTGAGATGCGTAAAGACCAAGATAAAATGGTACAAATGGTAAACAGCATCGAAGGCAACTTAACTGAGCTGTTTTTGTTGTTCCATACTAACGACTAAAGAGTTTGCTCAATATAAATTATTTGAGCAATGTGCTTTTTAATGCGTTTTAAAATATCGTGCTTTTATCTTGAACGGGCGATATGTTTTTTATGATTCTGTAAGTCATTAATTCTGTAGATTACCAATAAGGCTGTACTATGACTGTCCAACTCTCCAATCTTGAGCACTTGCCCAACTATCAGATTACTGAGCGCTTGGATGTGGTATACGGCAGTACCGTGCGCTCAAAGCATGTTGGTAAAGATTTATTTGCGGGTCTAAAAAACATCGTAGGCGGTGAACTCACCGCCTATACGGAGCTGTTAGAAGAATCGCGTCAAGAGGCGATTGATCGTATGATCGTCAAAGCTGAGGCGTTGGGCGCTGATGCAGTGGTTGGACTGCGTTTCTCGACCTCTAGTATTGCACAAGGTGCCTCTGAGCTATTTGTTTATGGTACAGCGGTCAAAGCCGTACGGATGCCACAACAGCCTGTCTATCAATCAACGAATCAACCGCCGAATCAGTCATCAAATCATCATTCTCAATATGAAGAGCCTGTGGCGTCAGTTGCTCAGCCTTCAACAGTAAAGTCACCTGATGATTTACCACGCTTTAATCCTTTTGGTGAATAAGACTACGCTCAAGTACTGACTGGTAGCCTTTTTGATGATAAGAGACGTTCCATGAATCAATCGTTCAGCCAAATGTTGATGAACTATGCGCCGCTGCTGGTCTTATTTATAGTTGGCTGGTTTTTTGGTGCGCGTCATGAGCGTCAGCATTTGGCAAGATTGACGATTGCCGAAGCTGAGTTGAGCCATATTATTGTCTCAAGTGAGCGTTTTTATGTATCAAAACTGGTCTCGCAGTCTGAGGGTGAGTTGGTGCTTGGTAGCGTCGTTATTGCGCAAGATTATTTTAAAATGGTAATTGCCAAAGTGCTGAGTTTCTTTGGTAAAAATCTCACCACCTATGAGACCTTGCTTGATCGTGCCCGCCGTGAAGCTCTAGTACGTATGCGCACCCAAGCACAGGCAAAAGGCTACAATCATATTTATGGTTTGCGTCTTGAAGTCAGTAATATCAATCAATTGGGTAGTATGGTCGAAGCGATCGCTTACGGTACGGCAGTGCTTAGTACTGAAAATTCTACTAAAGCGCCCAATAATGCTTTCAGCAATACTCCTGCCAAAACCTCAATCAATATTTCCAAAAAATAAGCGTTTATACCGTCATAGCTATTTAACTAAAAGTATTTAACGCCAATTATCAAAATCCAAATTATCCAAAAGCTCACATTAAACACTCTCATTTAATCTCGTTACAGTCCCTTTTACTCCTACTCAATCTCTGTATTCTGCATTTGACTGGCGAGTTGTTGAATAAAACAGCTAAACCTAACTTTTGACCTATATACTCCCCTTATAAATTCTTAATTATTGTTGATAGTTAGCAATAGCATGCTATGAGATATGCTATAAAACTATAAAAGAATTGTTTAAAACGGGTGATGTCCGTTATCTATAAGCATTAGCAGGTAGTGACAAGCGTATTAGCAAGGATTGCTAATCAGGCATCATTGAATCATTATAAATTGACCTAGCAATAGGTCTTATCTACAGGGATGTAGTTATGGAAAGTCTGGCTCTAGTCACCTTAGTAAATAGCGTTGTTATTCCTATTTGCTTGTTTTTAATCATGATGGGTATGGGTTTGACCCTTATTACCAATGATTTTAAACGGGTATTAAAATACCCAAAAGCCGTTGGTATTGGCTTGACCAATCAGCTGATACTGTTGCCAATTATTGGCTTTGCCCTAGCTAATATCATGCCATTACGCCCAGAATACGCCGTCGGAGTTATGCTCCTCGTTCTGTGTCCGGGCGGCACTACCTCAAACTTATTTACCTATTTGGCTAAAGGCGATGTGGCGCTGTCGGTGACGATGACAGCGATTGCCAGCGTTATTACGGTATTTACCATTCCCATTGTACTGAGTTTTTCATTGATTTATTTTATGGGCAGCGGTAGTGAGTTTGAATTGCCGGTAGTAAAAACCGTGCTTACCTTAGTGGTACTGACGATTGTACCTATTAGCATTGGGATGCTGATTAAACGCTACGCACCAAAAGTCGCCGATCGCTCACAAGTCTATGTATCTCGATTTGGGGTGATATTTTTAACGTTTTTAGTGCTGTTTTTGTGTTATGTGCAACGCGATATCATTGTCGATGCCTTTATCGCTACTGGCCCTGTATCGGTATTGTTGAACCTCTCGACCATGGCGCTCGGTTATTATAGTAGCAAATGGTTCGGTCTTAACTTAGCGCAAAGAACTTCGGTGACGCTAGAAGTCGGTCTACAAAACAGTACCTTGTCGATATTTATGGCATTAACGCTATTATCTAACTACGATATGTCGATGATGCCAGCTATTTATACCTTGGTAATGTTCCTAACGGCAGGCATTTTGGTGCGTATATTTAGCGCTCGGCACAATAAGTTAAGAAAGTCTGAGATAGAAAGTAGTGTGTTGGCAGCGCGTATGCTGTAAATAGGGATGAGTTATTTGTATAATTACTCAGGCATAATTGCTCGATTATAATTTTTTAGTTATAAAGCTGCATAACCACTTTCGATATAGTCAGTGCTAAATAAAATAAGTACAAATGTTATAAAAGGCTACTGTGGTAAATTTTCCTTGCTTGCTGTGTGCTTTGCACTCTCGAGGCTGCGTAAAACTTATCCCAGCAGCCCTATACTATTCTTAAATGGAATTGATTATAGTTAACGTCGGTTATGGAGTTTTAGCGTTAGATTTAAAAATACCGTACTAATTATCTCTAGTAAGGTCCACGGATATTGTTTTGTGCCTCTAGTTTATCCTTAGCTGTTTCTTCCTTTACTTTGGCTAATTCGAATAGGAAGGTACGGTTTTTAAGTATCGCGACAAATACCACGCCGCCGACGGTATTGCCGACCAACACCACGGCTAAAAACAGCAAATAACGCCCTAAGCTGACGGTATTGCCATAGAGCAAGGCTGAGAATACTTCGATATTACCCACGATACTATGATGCAAACCCAAAAAGCCGATACTGCCAGTAATAAGCGTCACCAAGACGATGCGGCTAAGGGTATCGCGCGCTGAGGTCACAAGCCACGCGGTGACGCCCATCATCCAGCCTGCCAAGATGGCACTGCCAAATATCACCCACCATCTAAACCCTAAGATATGCTCGGCGTAAATATCAATGTCGCTGACGCTAAATAGCTGCATATTTAAACCTAAACCTATCATTAATGCAGCAAATAAACAGCCACCAACGACGTTGCCAGCGATGACGATTGCCCACAGGCGTAGCAGCTTATTGAGCGGTTCGATTTTATTGAGCACAGGTAGGCTTAAGAGTGAGGTTTGTTCGGTAAATAATAGTGACTGACCGATGACGACGATGATAAAACCAATCGGGTAAAGTAGGGAGGCGAGTACAACAGCATAATGGCTCGGTAGCACGCCACTCAAAAGCGCAAAAGCCGCTAAAATCATAAAAAAGCTGATGCCAATCTCAAGGCCAGCGGTAAAAGCACTGGTAAATAGTGAGCCAAGTGAGCGCTCAAAAGTTTCTCTGGCATCCATCACTTGCTCAACTAAGATACTGGCATAGCTTTTTGCTTGACTTAAATTGTCATCATTAGCGACTTTTTTGATGGTTTCTTGGTCTTCTTTGCTAATATCCTCAGAGAAGTCTTCGTATTCCAATTTTTCTTTTGCATTAGTGTCGTCTGGCGTATCCGCATCGCTAATATCTTTATTATTATTACTAGATGGATGATAAGCGCTCTCATCAATCAAGCGCTTATCATCTATCTTGTCAGCTTTAGAGTGGCTGCTATTGTTATAAGTGTGCTCAGTATCTTGGGACACAGTTGGCTCGCTATTTATCGGGCTATCATTTTAGGATAAAAACGCCATTTATTATGCTATACGATAACTATATAAGTTCTCGCATCACCTGTATTTTATAACACGACTAGGATTTATTTTGTGGGAAGTTCAGCCGATTGGAGTTGTTTATTGGTATTTTCTGCTATTTGCTGGTGTTAGGGGCGTAATGACGCGCTGTAAGGCTGATAAATTACCTTAGCATCTAACAAAATCTGCCTATCTGCGTTAAAATCACTCTATTCATTATTTTCCTAATTTTTAACGTATTTATTTGACCACATTCATTATTCACAAAAGACCTTTTTATTATGAGCACTCCTGATATTCAAAGCAGCAAAACTAACCTGACCCAATTTATCCAAGCGGCACTTAGCCAACTTGAAAACGCCTATAATCCTGCGGAAGTCGAAGCGGGCATGTATCAAGGTTGGGAAGAAAGCGGCTATTTCCAGCCGACTTTTGACAAAGACGAGTCATTTTCTATTGCCTTGCCGCCACCGAACGTCACTGGCTCGCTGCATATGGGTCATGGTTTTAACAATGCAATCATGGATGCGCTCACACGTTACCACCGCATGGATGGCGACAACACGCTTTGGCAGCCAGGTACGGATCATGCAGGTATCGCGACCCAAATGGTCGTTGAGCGTCGTTTGGAGGCGCAAGGTATCAAGCGCCGTGATATGACGCGTGAAGATTTCATCGATAAAGTATGGGAATGGAAAGAAGAGTCGGGCGGTAATATCACCAGCCAAATTCGCCGTTTGGGCAGCTCGGTTGATTGGTCACGTGAGCGCTTTACCATGGATGACGGTTTGTCTAATGCGGTAAAAGAAGTGTTCGTACGCCTGTTCGACGATGGACTTATCTATCGTGGTAAGCGTCTGGTCAACTGGGATCCTAAGTTCCAAACGGCGCTATCGGATTTGGAAGTAGAAAACGTCGATGAAAAAGGCAGCTTATGGCATTTCCGCTATCATTTCACTGATAAAGAGTTGCAAACCCAAGAGGGCAAAAACTATCTGGTCGTCGCCACCACGCGCCCTGAAACCTTACTGGGTGACACCGCCGTTGCCGTCAATCCAAAGGACGAGCGTTACGCGCATTTGATTGGCAAAACCATTACCTTGCCAATCACTGGTCGCATTGTGCCTATCGTTGCCGATGATTATGTTGATATCGAATTTGGTACCGGTTGCGTAAAAATCACCCCAGCCCATGACTTTAATGACTATGAACTTGGTCGTCGTCATAACTTGCCATTGATTAATATCCTTGATGAGCGCGCTAACATTTTGCCAGCGATGGAAGTTTATCCTGATCTACAAACACGTGAGCCAACATTAGAAACCACGCCAAGTGAATACGCTGGACTTGAGCGTTTTGCGGCGCGTAAATTCCTTGTTGAGCAAGCAGGCGAGCAGGGCTGGCTAGAAGATATCGAAGACTATGCACTCAAAGCCCCACGTGCTGAGCGTGGCGGTACGATCGTTGAGCCGTGGTTGACCGATCAGTGGTATGTCGCGGTTAAAGAGTTGGCCAAGCCTGCGATTGACGCAGTAGAAGACGGCAGCATCGAGTTCGTCCCTGCGCAGTACAAAAACATGTATATGTCGTGGATGACCGATCTGCAAGATTGGTGCATCAGCCGTCAGTTGTGGTGGGGTCATCGTATCCCTGCATGGTATGACGATGCGACGGGTGAAATCTATGTCGCCCGTGACGAAGCGGAAGTGCGTAGCAAGTACAGTCTAAGCGATGATATCGTATTGCGCCAAGATAATGACGTGCTCGATACGTGGTTCAGTTCTGGTCTATGGACGTTCAGTACGCTTGACTGGGCAGACGTCAACGCTGATCCACGCGTGATGGACACCTTCCACCCGACCAGCGTGTTGGTGACGGGTTTTGACATTATCTTCTTTTGGGTTGCCCGCATGATCATGATGACCATGCACTTCGTGAAAAACGAAGACGGCACGCCGCAAGTACCGTTTAAGACTGTCTATGTGCATGGTCTGGTACGTGATGGCAATGGTCAAAAAATGTCAAAATCTAAAGGTAACGTCTTAGATCCGATTGACCTCATCGATGGTATTGATCTGGAAGCGCTGGTAGAAAAACGTACCAGCAACATGATGAATCCAAAAGACGCGGCCAAGATTGAGAAGCAAACGCGTAAAGAGTTCCCTGAAGGCATCCCAGCCTTTGGTACCGATGCACTGCGCTTCACCTTTACCTCATTGGCCAGTACGGGTCGCGATATTAACTTTGATCTAAAGCGTGTCGAGGGCTATCGCAACTTCTGTAATAAAATCTGGAACGCCAGCCGTTTTGTACTCATGAACTGTGTTGATAGCGAAGGCAATGCCAAGCCTATCGACCAAGCGGCGAATCCTGATGTATGGGAATTACCAGAAAAATGGATCATGAGTCGTCTGAACTCTACCGTTGCCGATATCCATCAGCATTTCGCTCAGTATCGTCTCGATATGGTCAGCCAAGATATCTATGAGTTTATCTGGAACGAGTACTGTGATTGGTACGTTGAGCTTGCCAAAGCCAGTCTAAATGATGACTCGGTATCAGAGGAACGTAAAGCGCAAATCCGCTATGTACTGCTGCACGTGCTAGAGACAGCGCTACGCTTTAGTCATCCAATCATGCCGTATCTGACTGAGCAAATCTGGCAGACGGTCGCACCGCTATTGGGTCGCAAAAACACTGACAGCATCGTAGTCGCTGACTATCCAAAAACGGATGATGCACAAATCAGTGAGCAAGTTGAGGCAGATATGGCGTGGCTACAGGAGCTAATCGCTAGTGTCCGTAATATCCGTGGTGAGATGAAACTGGGCAACGCGGTACGTCTGCCAGTACTACTACAAAATATCTCTGCTGATGAAGATGCGCGTCTATCACGCATCAAAAACCAGTTCAAAGCGCTTGCCAAAGTCGAGAGCTTAGAGATCGTCAAAGAAGGCGATGAAGTGCCGCTATCGTCATCAAGTATGGTCGGTCAGCTACGTGTACTCGTACCGATGAAAGGTCTGATTGATCCAACGGCTGAGCTGGCACGTTTGGGTAAGTCATATGATAAGTTGAAAGGTCAAGCGGAAGGCATCGCCCGTAAGCTAGGCAATGAAGGCTTTGTCAGTAAAGCACCTGCGGAAGTGGTCGATGCTGAGAAGGCGAAACTGGCTGAGCTAGAAGGACAGTTGACGGCAATGACGGCGCAGATGGAGCAGTTGAAAGCGTTGTAAATAAAGCGTAAATATCTATAGTAATAAAAAACGCTGTCATATTTATGATGGCGTTTTTTATTGTCTACTAGTTGGTTCTCTAAAGAACTATTAGTACTGCCAAATACTGAATATTTGTGTGCTATTATCTATATCCTATTGAGATTAGCTCGAATATATCTTTATAAGCTGCAAAAATTATCATCAGTAAAGCACCTGCCGAAGTGGTCGATGCCGAAAAAGCGAAACTGGCAGAGCTAGAATGGCAGTTAACGCCGTAGATGAAAGCTCTCAATAGTCACCTAAGAATTTATTACAATACTACCTACTTTTTAGCTTCAGACTCGAGATAATTTATGAAAAGCTTATACAATATTAAATTGGATGAAATAGCATCTATTAGCTCAGTTATTGAAAAATGTAATGCACTATTCTCGTTGATACGCTCATTAACACAAGTTATAGCTCTCACAAGTCTGGATATATCCACATCTATATTAAGATTAGAGGAAGATGAAAGACTTACCGACTTTATAGATAGGATTCAAAAACCATCCGATGGACTGCCTTATGAAATTTTGGATTACTTAGTTCCTAAATTTAGAACTGATATTGATGAGAGGTTTATGGATGGATGGTTTGAAAAAAAAGATAATATAAGCTTAGCGGATGAATTACGCAATTTTATTGAGTTTAGAAACTCCTCTTCTGGACATGGGGTATTGGATTTAAAAAAGTCGGAAGAATGGGCACCTAAGCTAATAAGTCTTTCATCTAGGATACTTGAGGTTTGCGAGAGGTTGATTCCATCAGTTGACAACAAATTAAAGGTAATTGATGAACACAAGATATCGATTCCGTTACTATATCAAGAAGAGCCATTTGTGATTATCTCCATTAAACAAAGAAAAGGTTTATGGAGATTAAAGGGTCAAACACTGAATATAACTGATTCAGAAGAATTTAGCTTTGGTTTAAATAATTCACGAATTTTTAATATAGAACGTATAAATACTAATCGAGGTTATGACTTAGTAGAAATAAATAACGAAAGCAACGATATTCTATTTCATAATATACCAGTCCGACAAACTGATTCATTTCATGGTAGAAATAAAGAGCTTAATACACTAACAGAATGGTACAGCGATGTAGACTCAAGAGTCTGTCTTATTTATGGTGATGGGGGATATGGTAAAACTACTTTTATATTAGAGTCTTTAAACCAATTTTTAGATGGTGATTTTGAAATAGAAAATAATAATCCATTATACATTTGTTATTACTCTGCAAAGAAAACTAAATGGACTGAAGATGGTTTAGTTTATTTTCAATCTGCACAGCCAATGGTTGATGACTGTATCCGAGAAATTGTAAAGACTCAGACGGATTTATCTAAGGAATGGTACGGTATTGATGGTAGAGCATTAGTAGACAAAGCAAAAAATATTCTACAGAAAAATAAAATAAATAGAGATGATATTCTCCTAATTATTGATAATTCTGAAACTTTAGCTAATTCTCCAACTGAGGTTAAGGAGTTGTCTGAGAGGGTTAAATATATATCAAAAAATATCGCAAGAGTTATTATAACTTCTAGAAGAAGAGAAATAATACAAGCCGAACCAATACTCATAGAAGGTTTAAATGAGTCTGAAAGCGTAGAGCTTATGAAAAATCTATCTGCGCGTTATAATGCAGAATCTCTTAATAAGGCTGGAGAAAATAGATTAAGAAAAATTGTCAAAAAACTAATGTATAAACCCTTACTTATTGAAGCATATGTTAAATATATGAAACACTCTCAATCTGGCATAGATGAAGGTTTGAATAAGTTTTACAAATTTTCAAACGAAGAGTTGTTAGAATTCTTATACGAAGATGCTTGGCTAAGGATGAATGAACTTCAAAGAAAGGTTTTCTTAGTAATTATTCATGTTGACCATGAAATTAATAATCGAGTTCTGGATAAGATTTATCAACTCGTTGAAATTAATAAGGAAGAGTTTACTCAAGCTTATGAGGAAACCTATTTCGCTAATATAACTGATTTTGGTTCAGAGTTTATTTTCGAAATAGTAAGTTTGGCACAGATGTTCTTTAAAAAGCAATTCTCAAGTTATACTAAATATGTACAAGACGATATTAAGAGTAAGGCACAAAAGGCTGAATTGTATGGAAAAAAGCTACAAGAAATGGAAAAAAGCTACAAAACTGATAGGGTTTCAGAAGCATTTAGGTCTGAATATGCTAGATTTGCTAAAAGTCACACAGATCGTGGAGAAATTGACAAAGCTATTGAGATGTACGAACTAGCTCTGGTTGATGATCCTATAAACTCATATTTATATGACCGTTATGCTTGGCTTTTAATTAATAAAACAAATAATTTTGAAAAAGCATTATTATTATCCGAAAAAGCATTTGAGTTAGATCAAAATAATATTGATGCTATGGTTAATGTAGCTTTATCTTATTACAAGCTAAAAAATATTAAAAAAGGTGATGAGTTTATAGAGCTTTGTGTTAAGAAAGGTAGGTCTGAATCATTTGTTTTTCTTAGAAAAGGTATTGCAAGGTATCAGATTGCAAAAAATTCAAGTGATAATAAATATGCTGTTAGCCTATATAATGAAGCTATTAAATTTTTTAACAAGATTGGATATAACACCAAGAGTGAAGCTATTACGGGCTATGAGGCTAAGATTAGAGATGATGCAGTACGATATCATAATTTATCTTTAAAGAGATTGAACGACATGAAGTTTAAAAACTAGTAGAAGCGCTTTAGTGCGCTATTATTTTTATAATTATCTTTATGAATGTAAGGAACACCATGAACCATCTCACCGTCGGACAACGCTCGCCTTTAAGCAATCTTGCTATTGACGATACCGCACCAATCACGCTCAAATTCACTCGCCAAAGCCCAATAGAGATGGACATCAGTTGCTTTGCCTTAGATGCAGCGGGCAAACTGATCAATGATGATTACATGGTGTTTTATAATCAGCCGACCTCTCCATGTGGGCAAATCAAGCTCACCCATTACGAATCGCAGCCAACGGCGAATAAAGGTATCCAAGCTGAGTTTGAAGTGAATTTATCCAAACTGGCTACCAATATAGACAGCTTGTTTTTTGTGTTATCAGCCGACACCCCGCTCAATCAAATTCAATCGTTAGAGATTGGTATTTGGCAGCAATCGCAAAAGGTACAGGCAGAATATCAAGCAGTAGATTTTGCCCAGCAGCAAGCCAGTATGTTGATGCAGCTTTATCGTAAGAGTGGCGTTTGGCGAGTGTCCAACGTCGCGCAAGGCTTTAATGGTGGACTTGCCGCCATCGTGCAGCATTTCGGTGGCGATGTAGAAGAGGGCAGCCCACAAGCAGTAGAGGCGACCGTCACGCCAGTTAAAGCAAAACCGTCATTAGAGAAGGTCATGCTAGACAAAGCGCCAAAACTCGTCAATCTGGCCAAAAAAGCCACGATATCGCTTGAGAAACGCCAATTGCAGAAATTGACCGCAAAGGTAGCATTGGTGTTAGATGCCTCAGGCTCAATGAACAGACAGTACAAAAAAGGCCGCGTGCAAGAAGTGGTCAACCGCATATTGCCATTGGCAGTGAGCTTCGATGACGACCAAGCGCTAGACTGCTGGGCGTTTGCCCGAGATCCGCAGTATTTGGGCGAGATTGGGCTTAGCAACTATGACGGTTTCATCAATAACGCTCATGGTGGCTGGCGCAAATGGGCACTTGGCCCGCGCATTAACAATGAAGCAGAAGTCATGAAAGCCGTGACGGATTTTTATCAAAAAGACGGCTTGGATGTGCCCGTATACGTGCTATTTATCAGTGATGGCGGGGTGAATGACAATCGCGGTATCACCAGAGTCATGACGGACGCCGCGAAACTACCGATATTTTGGCAGTTTGTGGGCTTGGGTGGTCGTGGTTATGGCATCCTAAAAAAACTAGATGACATGGAAGGGCGCGTGATTGATAATTGCGATTTTTTTGAATTAGATGATTTGGATGACATTAGTGAAGAGTCTCTTTATGAGAGTATGCTAGAAGAGTTCCCAAGCTGGCTAAAAGAAGCTCGTAAGATTGGATTGATAACATCATAACTGAGGAGTAACCGCCATGTTCACTGTGAAAACAACATCAACTACAAAAGCCCTCACTTTAAGTGCTTTGTTTTTAAGTCTAAGCGCTTGCGTCTCTTTACCTACCAATGAAAACATCTTAACAGATGCTGATCTTATTCGAGCTGCCCAGCCAAAAGAATTAGCACCAACCGAAGGTGCGCAGCAGAAGGTCATTGGCGTGCATAACGGTATTGCAGTGGTCAAATCCTTTCAGTGCTCAGACCTCTGTCCGCAGAATACCTTGCGCGTGATTTATTATGACGTACCTACCGATGCCACTTGTGACAGTATCGGCGGTGTGACCAAATCCATATTAGTACCCATCGCCATTACTGTGATGCCAAAAGAATACTGTTTTCCAAAAGCAATCGCTGATTACTGGGAAAGCTATCCTGCCAAACCATAGTGAATAACGACCGATATTTACCTAACTGCTAAACAAGCTACGTATCGGTAGCAAAACCGTGCAAAATCAGTCTTGAACCTAGGTTTCAATTTCTTTATCTTTGATAACTTATATAGGTAGTCCATACCTGATGACCTAATGTCTCACACTGACTGATAAAACTATCATGACTCAATTAAAAAAATCTTTTTATTACCGACCCAAGACCAATCAACATAACAATCCAACGGTGCGTTGGATGTTTTTGATATTTGGTTGGTTGTTTTTTGCCTTGGGTATCATTGGCGTATTATTACCTGTCATGCCGACCGCACCTTTTATCTTACTAGCGGCAGGGTGCTGGGCGCGTAGCTCACGACGCTTTCATTTTTGGCTGATTAATCATAAATATTTTGGTAAATTCGTCCGAGATTGGGAAGATCGCCATGCTGTACCTTTATATGGCAAGTGGCTAGCGACGATAATGATGGCAATTTCAACAACAATGTTATTTTTTAACATTCCTGCAGATATGATGTGGGTAGCTTGGCTGGTAGCCACGGTCTGTACTGGGGTAGCGGTCTATTTGTTCCGTTTGCCAAATGCCTAAAATGCGTTGATTTTAGGGCGAAAAACAGCCAAAAAGCGGCTTTGGTTACATGAAATCTAAGATAATACTTGCGAAAATGGGATCTTGCCCTTATAATACTTCCAAGCTTAAGAGCAGTTCTGCACCAAATCATTACCTCGTAGTATTAGTTATAATCCTTCGTTTTAATATTTATCGTTCAGTAGCTATTTGCAAGCGTTACCGGTCACTAGACCATTAATAAATTTAAAAGTAGGATTATCAATATGTCAGATACTCAAAAAGGTACAGTTAAGTGGTTCAACGAAGCTAAAGGCTTTGGTTTTATCGCTCCAGAAACTGGCGCAGACGTTTTTGCTCATTACAGCGAAATCACTGGTTCAGGCTTCAAAACTTTAGCTGAAGGCCAAGAAGTTGAGTTCACTGTAACTCAAGGTCAAAAAGGCCCACAAGCCCATAACATCGTTGCTATCTAATCTG
This sequence comes from Psychrobacter cryohalolentis K5, assembly GCF_000013905.1. Classification (NCBI taxonomy): domain Bacteria; kingdom Pseudomonadati; phylum Pseudomonadota; class Gammaproteobacteria; order Moraxellales; family Moraxellaceae; genus Psychrobacter; species Psychrobacter cryohalolentis. Next base: position 2,613,220 of record NC_007969.1, on the reverse strand, counting down.
TCTTTATAGACGCTTAGAGCAAGATGAAAAAAAAGCGAACCTTCGGGTTCGTTTTTTTTCGTCTACGATTTAAGATAAGCTATTTGCAACTAAAAGCTTAATATTTATAACGTGCGCTTTATGTTGAGTGGCTTTTAAATCAGACAATGAACCAAAAATGCCGATGACTACGCTGGTCGTCGGCATTTTTGATCTATATAACTCACAGCAATAATGATAACGAGCGGCAAGGATATTTGGTAGTTTACTTTAGCCAATCAAGCTAATACCAATATTAATAAATCCACCTCCAATGATCAGCCAAGCAAACATAATCGTCCCAAGTATTAAAGGTTTGACGCCCGCTTGTTTAATAGCGCTCAGATGCGTAGTTAAGCCCAGCGCAAACATCGCCATGGTGAGCAGCACATCGTCTAGCATGACCATACTACGCTCAAAGCTTGCGGTCATCGGCACCCAAGTGTGCAGTAAGACGATGGCAATAAATATAAAGGCAAACCAAGGGACTTTGACTTCTTTAATACGACTCATAAATGAAGCATTTTCACCATTTTCACTACAGCCTTTGGTCAGAGCAAAAGACAATACCAGTAAGAAAGGGGCGAGCATCATGACCCGAATCATCTTGGTGACAACAGCTGTATCACCCACTTCAGGACTGACTGCGTTACCAGCGACGACGACTTGAGCCACTTCATGAATGGTTGAACCCGTATAAACTCCGTACTGCTGAGCACTTAACCAAGGTTGCAACCAACCAAGATGGTATAAAAACGGATAGAGTAGCATCGCAACCGTACCAAAGACCACCACTGTCGCCACGGCGATAGTGACTTTATGCGCTTCTGCTTTAACGATTGGGTCGGCGGCGATGACGGCGGCAGCACCGCAAATACTGGCACCTGAGCCTATCAATAGCACGGTTTGTTTATCGACTTTTAATAATTTGCTACCTATCCAATAGGTCAATAAAAAAGTCGATGTTAGTACCAGTGCATCCGTCATAACTGCTGGCATACCCACGCTAGCAACTTGGGTCACTGTTAGTTTAAAACCATAAAACATAATGGCGAGTCTTAAAATCTGCCCTTTAGCAAAACAAACTCCTTCATTTAAACGCTCAGCAAAATTGGTATAGACCGTATTGCCAAGTATCATCCCGATTAAAATCGCCAGCGTCAGTGATGACAGTCCTACGATGCGCCCATTTGTCCATGTGTTTACACTAGTATTGAGCCATAAACAAAATAAACTGCCAATCAGCACGACGATGAGCCCTGCTAGATGGCGGCTGCGTGGAAAATAGTTGTTCACTGATTGGGTCAAGACGTACATGACTGACTGTCCTATTGTTTATAATCGAAATAAGCATAAGCTTATGAATAGACATTATAAGATAGACCAATCTATAATAAAAACAGATTAATTAGATACAAATTATCGATTTTATAGGTTAATAGAAAATCTTAGGGTTAAAAAGATAGTTTTTTAGATAATAGAGGATTTTTAAAATAACAGATGGTTTTTAGATTGCATCAATAAGATAGGATGTCAGAGAAATTATGAAAAAAGCCATGCAGGGATTACCAAAGATTACTCTCAAACAATTATCAGTGTTTGTCAGTATTTATCAAACAGGTAGTACCAGTCGTGCCAGTGAAGTGCTGCATTTATCGCAGTCGGCGGTCAGTAGTGCGTTGACAGAATTAGAAGCAAGGCTGCAAATGCCATTGTTTGAGCGCGTTGGGCGTAGGCTCAATCAGCATCCCAATGCCCATCCTATTTATATACAAGCTCAAGCTATCTTAGGGCAGTCGTTGACACTAGAACATTATCATAAGCACCAAGCAGGGCAGATCCATATTGGTGCTAGTACCACCATTGGCAATTACGTACTGCCGCCGCTGCTTGCCAAGCTCTATGAGGCACTGCCAGATGCAGATGTTGATATGTATATTGCCAATACTCAAGAGGTAGTAGCAGAGGTTGAACAACTAAATATTGATATTGCTTTAGTCGAAGGTATGCCGCGCCCAGTAGATATGAAGGTGATTGAGCAGCACGTGTGGCGCACTGATACTTTGATGATTTTTGCTAAACACAACAGCAAATGGTTGACCGATGTAGGTTATTATAACGATGCAAATAATTGCTATGAGCTGAGTATTGAGCAACTATCAATGCTGCCACTATTGGTACGAGAAGCGGGGTCTGGTACGCGGCAGATCATCGATGAGCAATTATTGCAGCATTTGCCCAATGCTGAGGTGATTATGGCAATACAGCAGTCGGAGGCGATTAAGCATATGGTCAGCGCTGATATTGGACTTGGGTGCCTGTCACAGCACGTCATTGAAGCAGAGCTTGCAACAGGGAAGCTGGTACAAGTACAGGTTGCAGGAATTGATTTGTCACGTACATGGTGGCTGGTATGGCATAAAGCGCGCCATCAAAGCCCGATTTGGCAAAGCTTTATTGATATTATTCAAGAGGATCGTGTTTAAAGGTAGCTATAGTCAATTCCGTATTAAAAAATATAGCGAAACTGGAATAAATTTTTTGTAGCCTCTGTCGGCGCAGCCACAGCAAGCAAGAAAAATTTGTACCAGTTTCGCCCTATAATAAAGTGCATTCACCTTATTTAGTATCGACTGTATTAATTCTATGCTTACACTTATTTATTAACGGGCTTATCAAGTCTCACAACTAAGCTGTCACAAGGTACATTTGGCAAGATATTATCTGCCGTTGCGCCACTAAGCCAAGCTGCTATCCCATGACGTTCATGACGACCAATAACCAATAAATCAACGTCATTCTTATGGCAATAGTTGACAATACCTTCACTATTTGAGATGGCAGTTGTCACTTCAGAGTTGACCACATGTAAGTCATTACGATCCAAAAACTGCGCCAGTTTCGCACGCGCTTCTTGGCAACGCTCATCATCAATCTCATCATATAAGCTTGAGGCAGGCACCAGCTCGTAGCCAAAGCCAACCATGGTATCTTTTACGATATGTAATACCGATAATTTGGAGTCAGGACGATTATCAACGATACGCTTGGCTTTTTGAGCAACCAAGTCAGCATCGGATAGTAAATCGGTGACCAATAAAATATGTTGGTAACTCATGAGCGGCTCCTTCCTTGTGGCAGATGATTTTAACTATAGCACTACTAATGACTGCTGTTAAGTAGGCTTTGTTAAATCGGGCGCTATCTTTATCCGTTATTCTTGATGACTTAGTGTTTTTCTCCACCCACTGTCTTGACTTACTAGCGTATTAGCCCCATCTACTGTCGTTAGGCAAATTCTTTTTAGCTGATAAATGCCATTCAATTCGAAGATGACCTATGAGGCTTTGATAACTTTAATTGTTTATTCAAAGCGATCTTTTTATAAATATAAATTTTACTATTTTAATTGCTGATATCGATTTCATACCTTGGTTATTGGCTAAGATGATACTGAAGTAATTAATGCATAAGGATAACCATGACTGACACGCTATTTACTGCTGATTTAACCCTGCATCCTGCCTTTGAGCTGATTGAGCACCGCCATATCGATGCATTATCGATGGATGTGCTGATCAGTCAGCATATCAAAACCGGAGCGATGCATTATCACTTGGCGCATCCGAGTGATGAAAATGCCTTTTTGGTCGGCTTTCGTACCCAGCCGATGGATTCAAAAGGTGAGGCGCATATTCTAGAGCACGTGGCTTTATGTGGTTCTGAAAAGTTCCCCGTACGCGACCCGTTCTTTTCGATGATTAAGCGTTCGTTAAATACCTTTATGAATGCGATGACCGCTGCCGATTGGACAGCGTATCCGTATGCCACGCAAAATAAAAACGACTACTTTAATTTGCTTGCCGTTTATCTTGATGCGTCATTTTTCCCCAATATTCACCCGCTTGATTTTGCCCAAGAAGGCATCCGTGTTGAGTTAGACGAAAATGACAAGCCGCAATTTAAGGGTATCGTTTTTAATGAAATGAAAGGCGCAATGAGTGGCGAGATTGACCAGTTGTATCATACGGTCGCCCATCATCTGTTCCCAACAACGACCTATCACTATAATTCGGGCGGTGATCCTGCTGATATCCCAGACTTGACTCATAATGAGCTGGTTGACTTCCATCAAAGCCACTATCATCCGTCAAACAGTGTGATTATGAGCTTTGGTAATATTCCAGTCGCTGAAACCCAAGCCAAAATCCATGACGATGCTTTGATTCAGTTTGAAGCAGGTAAAAAACATGTTTCGCGTCCAGAGCAGCGTTTGTCTGCGCCGATTAGTGCGGTCGATACCTATACCGCTGACGAAGCCGGCCCTGATCAAACCCATCATGTGGTGGCGTGGTTATTACCATCGATTACTGATCCCAAGCAGCGTTTGGCACTACGTCTTTTAGAAGGTGTATTGATTGAACATGCTGGCTCGCCGTTACGTGCGTATCTGGATAGCCATCCACTAGGCAAAGCACCAAGTCCATTATTAGGGCTTGATGACAGCCATTATGAAATGGTCTTTTATACCGGTCTACGCGGCTCAAACCCTGAGCATGCCGAAGCGGTAGAGCAGGGTATTATGGATTTGCTTAAAGAGGTCGCGAGCAAACCAATCGATGATGAAACCATTGAAACCATCTTGCATCAAATTGAGATAGATCAGCGCCATATCGGCGGTGATAGTATGCCGTATGGTCTAAATCTCATGCTAGAAGGCTTTAGTACCGCGATTCATGATGGTAATCCTATCGATGTCTGGGAAGTTGATGAGCATTTACAATGGCTGCGTGAACAAGTAAAAGATGCGCAATGGTTACCGAATTTAATCAAGACTCATTTGCTTGATAATCAGCATCGTGTGCGCGTCACAATGACGCCTGATAGTGAAAAAACAGCCCGTTTGGCAGCAGCTGAGCAGACTCGTCTTGATACCATCGAGATGGATTTGACCACTGATGATAAAGCTATCTTAAAACAACAAGCGCTTGATTTGGCAGTGCGCCAAGCAGCGCCTGATGATTTAAGCTTATTACCAAAAGTAGGTCTAGAAGACGTACCGACCGATATCAGCTTTAAACAAGGCACGCAAAAACAAGTAAATTTAAGCGGCAAAGAGAGCACCTTATTCGAATATGAAGCGGGCACTAACGGCTTGTATTATTATCAAATCATCGTACCGTTGACCGATGAGGTTGGTAAGAATAAGAATGAAGAGCTACCCGTTAATGAAGTAATTAATCATCCGTTATTGCCTATTTATTTAAGCTTGTTATCAGAGCTAGGTACAGATTCTCTTAGTGCCCATGAAATGCAGGCCAAACAAGCGGCGCATTCATCAGGGGTGACGGCGCGTGTTAGTCAGCGTACCAATGTCGATGACAGCCAAGCGATTAGCAGCTATTTCGTCGTGGCAACGCGCGCGCTGAATCGTAAACCTGAAGCGATTGATTTGCTCAAAGAAGTCATGGAACACAGTATTTTTAGTGAGCATGATCGTATCAAAGAAATCTTGCAGCAGCGTCAAGCAGGCTGGCAATCAAACCTTGCTGGTTCAGGTCATTCTTATGCGATGCAAACTGCCAGTCGTGGTATGAGTCGTCAAGCACAGCTAGAATATGTGCGCAGCGGTCTACCAGCATTGAATGCATTAAAAGACTTCTTAACCCATGCCAGTAGCGATGACGCACAGTGGGATAAATTAGCAACCAGTTTGATGGACTTACATCAGCGTTTAATTAGTTTGCCTAAGCACGCGGTTATCATCTGTGAAGCGGAGCAAACTGAACGCTTAAGCAATTTAATCGTTGATAGCTGGAAAGACAGTCAAGCGCCAAAGATTGCAGCTCAGTTAAAAAATTCTGATGCGAGTATTGAAGACAATATCCCAAGTGAGTTTGCCGAATTGCAACTAGATGCGGCATTAAATGGCGAAACAGATGCGGTCAAAGCGCTAGAAAGTGATGTGGCGCTCGATGTTGAAGACTTGGCATGGCTGGTTCCAACCAATGTCTATCATAATGCCAGTGCTTATACCGTGCCAGCGGCTGATCATCCTGATACAGCAGCTCTAATGGTACTCGCGCCTTATCTACGCAATGGTTATCTGCATAGCGCTATTCGTGAGCGCGGCGGTGCTTATGGCGGCGGTGCGGGCTACGATGCCAATGCCTGTGCCTTTAAGTTCTTTAGCTACCGTGACCCGCAGTGTGCTGAAACTTTTGCCCATTTTGATGCCAGTATCGAGTGGCTATTGAATGAGCCGCAAACGGACGAGCAGTTAGAAGAAGCCATCTTAGGTATTATCTCAGGAATGGATAAGCCAGGCTCTCCAGCAGGGGAGGCGGTTAAAGCCTGCTTTGCAGATTTGCATCATCGCGGCGTCGACTGGCAGCGTAAAATGCGCGCGTCAATATTGGCTGTGACCGTGGCTGACTTGCAGCGCGTTGCTAAGCAATACCTACAAGGGCAAAAGCATGTCCGCGCGGTATTAGCGCCTTATGATAAAGAAGCAGCAGTACAAGAGCTTGGCTTTAAAGTCTGTAAAATTAAAAGCTAGCTTTTAACTTGTAAAAAATCAGTATCTATATAAAAAACCGCCGCTTCCAGTATTTATATTGAAAGCGGCGGTTTTGTTTTGGTTGAGTATTTTAAAGCGCTATTTCTTAAAGGCTTACTTTTTAATTAAGTAATTAGCGACTGCTTTATAGGCAGGTAGCGAAGTTGGGTCGATTTTACCATTACTGGCTTCAGGGTATGAGGAAAAGCGAACGATGACCATATCGGCTGCTGGATCAACATAGACCGTTTGACCGTGGACGCCACGTGCTGCATAAATAGGCGTGGGATTATTAAACAGCCACCACATACTTTTATAGCTGCCATTATTGAGCTGTTTATAGCCCGCTTTTGCAAATGCGCCTTTATCACCGCCAGCTTCGATATTATCGACTACCGCTGTTGGGAATAAGCGCTCACCATTCATCTCGCCTTTATTGAGCATCAAGCTGCCAATACGTGCCATATCATGCAAACCTGCACTGATGCCGCCGCCAGCAAACGGCGTACCCTTAGCATCGACCGTCATATACGCGCTTTGTTCGGCACCGATTTTTTGCCAGATACGTTCAGAGAGCAGGTCATCGATTGCCTTGCCAGTGGTGCGTGAAATAATCCAGCCGAGTGCATCACTATTGATGGTTCGATAGTTAAACTCTACACCGTGCTCGCCCTTTTTAGGTACCGTTTGCAGATATTCAAAATAGCCATTGGGTCCGCTATAGCCTTTGGGTTTTGGTAACGGGCTTGCCGCTTCTGAATACTTCCAGATGTCTGCGTCAGGATCGGCATAGTCTTCACTATAATCGAGCGCCGTGGTCATATCCATCACTTGGCGTACGGTGGCATCGCCAAAGCCACTTTTTGCCAGCTCAGGAATAATAGAGGCAACCAATGCCTTATCATCAAGCTTACCTTCGGTGACGAGGATTTCTGCTAATAATCCTGTCATTGACTTGGTCATCGACATTGCGGCGTGATTACCCAGCTCATTGAGGCAACCATTTTGACGCTCATAGACGACCTTGCCATGATGCAGGATCATAATGCCGTCTGTATAGTTGGCATCAAGTGACTGCCGCCATGTCATAGGGCGTTTGCTATTGGTTGGGGTAAAGGTAATGGCATCAATATTTTTATCGAGTGCATAGTCAAGTTTGGATGGTGCACCGATACCGCGACTGACTTCGGTAGTGGGCATTAGCTCTCGAATATGACAGACTGTCCAACGCAGTTTGGGAAAACTAAAAAAGTCCGACTGTGGTTGAGTGATTAGCTTGCCTTTTGGAGGCGGGAAACCTTGCCTCCAGCCAAGCGTTTGCGGGTCTGATTCCTTAGCGGTTAAAGAAGTGTTTTCAGCATGACCGCTTACACTCGTCAGCCCTAGGGCTAAAGTTAGCGGTAATAGGGCAAAAGAGTGTTGTAGTGTCAGCATGGTATCCTCGCGACTTAGCTTAAGCAGTTAACATTAGGCAATAAAAAACCATTGATAAGATTTGAGCTTAATTCTTATCAACGGTCTTTACTACTTGCTTTTGTAAGTCAGCTTTTTAGCGAGCTTCGTTATTAATAGCGCTTAATGGCTTGGTCTTTACCAATGATCTCTTGATGAATTGGGAATTGATCATAACTGTCGTAATGTTGACGGTCTGCAAAATAGCTTTTTAGGGTACGGCGTACCGCTTCAAACGCAAGCTTATCCCAAGGAATGTCTTCTTCTGTGAATAACGCACAATCAAGACTTTCAGAGCCGATACCATAAGCACCGTCTTTTAGTTCGGTGATATAGATGCTATAGATTTGACCAATATCTGGAATGTCATACAAGCAATATAAATGTGGATTGATCACGACCGCGTCAGCCTCTTCAAAGCTCTCACGCGCGGCACCTTCGGCCATGGTTTCGCCGTTTTCCATAAAGCCTGCAGGTAACGTCCATAAGCCATACTGCGGCTCGATTGCGCGTCGACAGAGCAGCACCCGATGTTTATGGACGACCAGCGAACCACAAATTATCTTTGGGTTTTCATAATGAATATAATGACAGTTTGGGCATACCAAACGCGGTATATTATCCGTAGCTGGTATTTTGCGTTCTGCTTCACAACCGCATTGTAGACAATAGCGCATATCGACTGCCTTATATAATGAAATGAGAGAGATAAGGTTACTTTAAGACGTATAGCTTTAAGATTTATAATTGTTGTTGTATCAGGTTGTTGTATCAGATACTAGGGCTATCGAATATCAGATGATTATCTGACAATCGCCCTTTATATTAAGATAACACAAATCTTCCTCATACTGGCAATGATAATAATAGCGTATTTTGTGAGTTGAATCACCGCTGGAATTCCTTGTGTGCCAACAGAATAGACCAAGCCTATCAGTCACACAAAAGGTATGCAGTTATTATCAGATTGCGCTAGGCTATAAGTCACTCTACTTTAAATTGACTATGTTACCAATAGCGCGGATAGTGTCTGCCACGACCAATATTGTTGTAAATCAGCGCTACCACTACCAAGGCAAGGGCACCTACTAGCGTCGGAGTGAGCAAAAAATGCCACTTTACGCCGCCGAGCATCACAATCAATGGATTGGAGCCTGCAGGTGGATGCGGTACGCGCAGCAGTAACATGAGAGCAATTGCCGTACCAACGGCAAGGGACAAGCTCCACCACTCAACCCCAAATAAAGACATAAAAGCTAAGCCAGTAAAGGTAGTAATAAGATGACCACCGACAATGTTTCTTGGCTGAGCAAAAGGGCTTTCTGGATAAGCAAAAATAAGCAGGCAGCTGGCGCCAAATGAGCCCAAAATCATCGCGATATTTTGCCAATTTCCCAGTAATGCCAATACAGCAGTGGCAACTGTTCCGCCAGCCCAAGCAATGGCAATGATGACTAAGGGCAATCTTTGCGGGCAATCATCAGTTTTGCCCTGCATTTTATGTAATGAAAAAATCTTATCCACGAGCATTTCCTAAATAATATATGAATGACACCCTTGATCCATGAGGACCAATTGCAGTCGTACAATGATAAAAGACCATGTCTGTCTGACGGTTGTCGCAATCTGCTTGCTGCAACTATTCAAGGTTTTGATGGCTAATACTGATAAAAATACAGGGCAATTATAATGCTAAATCCCTCACAGTCCGTACGTTTTGATGAAATGACAGTTGCTGTACCAGATTTTATACGTTATCCCACGATCAGAAAGTTGGCTGAACGGGTGCAGCACGAGACCTTAAAGGCTATTGCTAGTCCCGCGCTTTATGACTCTCACGACCATTCGCGCAGTGCCCGTATTTTAAATAGTCTTTATCAAACCCCAATCGCCGATGCCTCTATCTTGGTCGCTATCACTCATGAGCGCCATCCTAAGCTGCTGCTGACTCGCCGCGCTGCTCATATGAACAGTCATGCTGGCGAGGTATCCTGTGCTGGTGGCAAACATGAACTAGGTGATGGTAACAATGTCGTTACCGCCCTACGTGAGGCTTGCGAGGAAACTGCGCTACCGCCTAATAAAGTTCAGCTGCTTGGTCAATTGCCTATCCAAACCTCTAAAAGTGGTATGAGTGTACGTCCTATTGTGGCACTTATTGCGCCAGATCTGCTTTTGGTACCAGAGCTTGGGGAGATATCACGCATTTTTTGGGCAGATTTTGAGACTTTATTAACTCAGCCAACAGTCGAATATTCCATAGAATATACATTGCAAGATCAGGCAGCAACGCTTCTGACACCGAGCTGGCAAGTAGATGGCGAAACAGTGTGGGGTCTGACGGGACGAGTCATTGCCAGTTTATTAGAAACAGGCTTTGATCGGCAACTAGAGTGGTATTACCGCATACAAGATACTCGATCATAGAAGTGTTAGATACTCGCTAATAATCATGTTTTTGGCGAAGGAGGATCGTTATTATAAACGTTAGTGATAATAAATGAATGCATTCTATTTATAATACTCATCATTTTTCTTTAACCACCAGTTCATATTGTCTTGGCGTTTAGCACGAAATGCTTCTAGCTTGTTGGCGACTCTACTATTGTGTTGACGGGCAGTATCGAGGGCAAATAGAATCGGCACGGAAGACAATACGCCAAAGCGTATTTTGGATTTTGGTAGGTTTAGCCCATCGCCAATATCATCACCAACCAAGGTACGGGTCACACTGGCATTGACCATCTCAACAAAACGCCCACGGCGATTGTCCTCACCCATCAGCTGACGTGGCAAATCATGCAGGGCTTTTGCCAGTGGTCGTCCCATTTTAAAATCAAGCTGCTGAATCGACAAATAGGTATAGAGCCATTCCCAACAGGCGGCTTCATCTTTTGGCAGTCGCTGCAAATCAACTCCCATCCAATAACTGGCAAGATTCCATAAATGCAAAATGCCTTCTGCTTCCTCAGTGCTAATACGGGCGCCAAGCAATCTTAAGCCACGCATAATCAACAGTGAAAACTGCAAATGAGTAGCAATCATATCGGTTTGATTGATAGGAATACCCCAATATGCAGTATTCCAGCTGCCATCTGGGTTGTGATGTTGGTTGGCATCTGGTATGACGCCTTTAGCAGCATTGCCTTTACCTTTGAGCAAGTTCTGTCGTACTGAGGTATGTATTTGACGTACTTTAATGGATTGCTGCCAACCTTCAGAGCCGATAGCCAATACTCGTTCAATATTAGGTTTGCTATGCTCTGAATCTAAATGCAATTGAGGGTGCTCAGAGACCGCCAAGATATAGGCGTAGGTACGCATCAATCTTGGTAAAGCGTCATGCATCAGTGCGCCAGTCTGAATCAGCGGTAGCGATAAGGCAGGGATACTATAGCCTGCCATGAGGGCTACATTACGCAACAACCAAATCAGCATCAGTGGATAACGGCGATAGGCAACCGCGCCGATTTGGGCAAGCTTGGGATCAAACCAGTCGGGATGGCGACTAAATTGTTCAGTTAATGCGTTGAATGAGGAATTATTCTTGAGGTTAGAGTCCGCTTTCTTATCAATAATAAACTGCTGTAATGGCTTGGCAAAACGAATGCCATCAGAGGCTAGATCATCTGCTATTGGATCGCCAATATCGTAGCCTGCAACTATTTCCTCTAACAAATCTTGCGAGATGACAAAGTCTTTTGGCAGTAGATAGCGCTTAATGCGTTTTAATACTTGCAGATCACTATGGTCATCAATGGCAGTGGTGCGTCCATGATGCTGATAAGAAACAGGCGCTTGATGACAGCCTGCACCTTGCCGAGCACTGGCGGCACTTGTTTTAGCGATTTTTTTAGAGATGTCGATGGAATCCATATTTATGAGCAACTCTGTAGCAACTGCTTTTTATGAAGTTGATTGAGCTACTTTGGGATAAAGTAGCTCAATCGTACATTAAGAATGACGCGTTAAGTCTACAGAGGTTACATTAACCTCATCTTTTAAAGTGGCTTTGAGCATCATATAACCTGCGATACCAGAGACGATTGAACCCATAATGATACCCAAACGCTCATCAAATAATGGTGTCTCACCGGCAAATGCAAGCCCACCGATAAACAAACTCATGGTAAAGCCTACACCACATAACAATGCTGCGCCGTAGATTTGCTTAAAGTTCATGCCTTTTGGCATAGTAGAAATGCCCAATTTAAAAATTAACCAGCACATCAGCATGACGCCTACTTGTTTACCGATGAACAGTCCAGCGGCAATACCAAGCGGTACAGAATGAAACAGCTCACCAAACCCTGCGCCCTTAAGCGAAATGCCCGCATTGGCAAAAGCAAATAATGGCAGGATACCGTAAGAAACTGTGTTTTGTAGGTCGTGTTCAAGCTCTTCAAGCGGGGAATGCTCAGGGTCAGTGCGATCAAATAAAGGAATAAATAGCGCCAATACAACCCCAGCTAACGTTGCATGGATACCGGATTTGAGTACGGCAACCCACATGATAACGCCAATTAGCAAATAAGGAGTTATGCTAGTAACGTTACGGCGATTAAGCAGATATAAAAACGGCAGACATAAGCCCGCGATAGCCAGTGAACCAAGTGATAAATCATTGGTATAAAATAAAGCGATGATAATAATCGCGCCGATATCATCAAAGATAGCAATCGAGACTAAGAATACTTTTAATGAATTGGGTACGCGATTACCAAGTAAACTCAAAATACCAAGAGCAAAGGCGATATCGGTTGCGGCAGGAATCGCCCAACCTCGCCAAAACTCAGGTTCATTATAGTTAAAAAACAGATAGACGATGGCTGGCATGATCATGCCGCCAAGAGCCGCTCCTGCTGGCAAGATAATTTGCTTTACATTGGACAGCTCGCCGATTAACACTTCACGCTTAAGCTCAAGTCCCACTAAAAAGAAGAACACTGCCATCAAGCCATCATTAATCCAATGATGCGCATCTTTAGCGATTGAGAAGCTGCCAATTTGAATAGCGACAGGTGCGTGAATAAAGGATTCGTACCACGTATTTAGAGAAGTATTAGCAATAATCATTGCTGCGATAGCTGCCAGCGCTAGGACGATACCGCCCGAAGCCTCGAGATTAAAAAACGCTCTGATTTTATGTATTGCCATATTGTCCTCATTAACTAAATAAAACGTGCGAAAGTATTCAAAAGCTCAAGTATTCTTGTATGTCTGTAATGGCTCCGCCTTAAGTACGCGACCACATATGGGGACGAGTCTTTGTTAGCACTGATGTTTATAATACCAGTGTAATAGATGTATATCCCTAGTTTCTCATATTCTTATTCATATAAACAAATGAAATAGGTTACCGGTTTTACCTTTTAACTTGAAAGCTTCATGACGAAAAAAGCTGTTTTTAAAGTACCTTGTGCGATAAATCTAGCAGACTTTGCTAGGGTTATGGCTTTTTTCGCAGTTTTATCTTTATAATAAGCCGCTTTACGTAACGGTTAGCATCGGATTTGACTCTTATAGCATTAGCCGTTATCAAAATAATATACACATTATCTATCCATATTTTTTGCCTGATATTCATCCAACTACTTTTAAATGAGCGTTTTTAAACAAATACTATCAAAAAGTATTGCTAAAAAAATGCTGCTAAAAAGTAGAATTGGTTGAATGTTTTAAGGCTTGTGTCTCTTATATCATAAATTTTGCAGGTCAGTGTCATGGACGTATCCCTTTCTATTGAAGTTATTTTAATGTTGACCGCTGTAGCCGCGTTGGCAGGTTTTATCGATGCTATTGCTGGTGGCGGTGGTTTGTTGACTATTCCTGCCATGCTACTTGCCAATATTCCGCCTGTATTGACACTGGGTACCAATAAGCTACAAGCAGCATCAGGGGCACTAGCAGCGTCTATTACCATGATTAGAAAGGGTGTGGTTAAACCCAAGAACATTAAGACAGCGATTATTGCGGCTTTTATTGGCTCTATCTTTGGCTCAATCGCGGTGCAGTTATCGCCACCTGACTTGTTAGAAAAGCTGATTCCATTTTTGATTGCAGCCATTGGTATCTATACTTTGTTTGCCCCCAAACTTGGTGAAGTGGAAGCTGCCCCTCGTATCTCAGAAGGTGCTTGGCAAAAAATTGCCGCCCCTTTAATTGGTTTTTATGACGGCTATATGGGACCTGGGACAGGTATGTTTTTTGCGCTTGGCAATGTGGCATTACGTGGTCGAAAAATTATCGAAGCAACTGGTGCGGCAAAGGTACTGAATTTATCGACCAATATTGGCTCATTAATCTTCTTTATATTGGGCGGTAATGTATTGTGGACAGTAGGGCTGGCGATGATGGTAGGGCAAACTATAGGGGCGTATTTTGGCTCGCATATGGTAGTAAAAGGCGGCAGTAGACTCATTCGTCCCATGATTGTATTGGTTTGTCTTGTGATGGTGACTAAATATGTACTTGGTTAGTGGAGGGTAGATTGATCAAGAAGAATGCAACTCTTGGTCTAAAAACCTACTTGCTGCATAAAAAAACCTCAGACCAATCGGCTGAGGTTTTTTTATGACTTATTTATAGGCAATCACTGATCACGATTAGCCGCGCTTAACATCGTCATACTCGCTGCCCATAATGCCATCGCTAAAGACTTCAGAGAATTCGCGTTCGCTGTTCTCATCGATATGACCGTCAAAGACATCTTTTGAGCCAGCATCAGGATCGTTATAAATCGCTAAATCCATTTTACCTTCTGATTTTGCGACGATAGCGGTCACCGCAGCATCACCGCCGACATTGACTGCTGTACGTAACATATCAAGGATACGGTCGACCCCTAAAATAAGACCAATACCTTCAATCGGTAGACCGACTTGGGCAAATACCATTGACAGCATGATTAGACCAACACCCGGAACACCTGCCGTACCGACAGAGGCGAGCACTGACATCAAAATAACGGTCAAATACTCAGTTATACCCAAGTCAATACCATAAATATTGGCAATAAAAATGGTCGCTGTGCCTTGCATGATGGCTGTACCATCCATGTTGATCGTCGCGCCAAAAGGGATGGTGAATGAAGCAACTGAGTTATTAACACCCATGCGCTTGGTGACCGTGCGCAAGGTAATTGGAATCGTTGCATTCGAGCTTGAAGTACTAAAAGCAAAAATCTGTACTTCGCGCATTTTTGCCAAAAACGTTCTGACTGACAAGCCTGAAGACAGCTTGAGGACAATCATCATGGTCACAAAGAAATGGAATGCCAGTGAACCAACCAGTACCGCAACATAACCAAGTAATGACCAAATCAGGTCTAAGCCAAGCTCTGCCATTGCTTTGGTCAATAGCGCAAAGACACCATATGGTGCAAGATTCATAATGATAGTCACCATTTTTAAGATGACTTCATTGATGAGCTCTAAACTTTGAACTAAGCCTTTAGCGGGTTTTCCTACCATCAAAATACTAATACCAATCAAAACGGCAAAGAAGATAATCGATAGCATGTCGCCGTTTGCCATCGCACTGATGGGGTTAGAGGGAATAATATTGGAAAATACATCGAGTAGTGGTGGCGCTTTCTCAGCTTCAAACGCCGCCTCTGTTGCTATATTCATGCCTTTGCCGATACCAAACAGCACGCCAAGCCCAATAGCAGTTGCAATCGCCAGTGCTGTCGTCACCATATAGATGAAAAAGGTTTTAGTACCAATACGCCCTAATAGACGAATATCACCGATACCGCATACGCCGCAGATTAGTGAAATCAAGACCAGTGGCACGACGAGCATTTTTAGCGAGTTAACAAACAGCTTACCGACAATGGCAAGAAAACCGTTGGTGACATAATTATTAACAAAGCTGCCTTCCGTGTTCAAGCCAGAGTAGTTTATAAATAGACCCAGTATAATACCGAGCACCATGGCAACAATAATTTTGCCGGTCAAACCCATATTTTTCCACATAAACGCTATCCTTGGTGTCCGTTACGCACAGCAATAGACACAATAGCGCGCTCAATATGAGTGCAAGATTGCTGTCATGACTGTTGCTGTGACGTCTATAAATATATGAACTGACCTTTAAGTCAGATTTTGGGGGACAATATAAAAGAATAGTTAGGGATACTGCAAGATTTTTTTATGACTTAAATAACGTGACATTACAATATTAGTATGTTCGAGTTTTTTATCTGTCAAAAATTCATATGAATTTGGCTGAATGAAGCGTTATTGAAGGAGCATAAAAAAATAATATGAGCGGTAAAATAAAAAAGCGAGATGACTCTGATGAGACCACCTCACTTGCTTCAATCAATATAGATAAATGGCGATAGGCAGATCAATCCTAGTTAGACATTGTCGTTTTCGTCACGGCGCAAACCATCTTTCCATGTAGGGTCACTGGTTTCTGTTTGCTGCTCGTGATTGTCTTGCTCCCGACTTGTGCTAGCAAATTTATCTTTGTTAAATCTATGGTTATAACTCATACGTTCATTTAGATGCGATGCTGCATCACGGTGACGCGAGCCAAGGGCTTCTATTTCAGGATGTGAATCCTGAAAATCAGTCTGTGCATTAATTTCCCTGGCGGTATCTTGTTCATTGACCATTTTTACATCGCCATCACTTTCGTAACCATGATCAGGGTTAGTATCTCCTGTTGGTTGGTTATTGTCTGGCATTGAATCAACTGATGCGATATTCTCAGAGGTCTGCTGCAGATTATCAGGGTTTAATGCCTGATTTAACTGAGCATTGTTTTTTAACTGAGCATCGCTTTTTAGTTCAGCATAGTCAGTTAGCCTATGTACAGCGTTCTCTAAACTGTGTGGGTTAGCACGTTCTTGCACTTTTGATAAATGCTTATCAAATGTATCGGTCAATAAGGAATCATAGCGTATCGAATTATAGGTTATTAGCTGTTCAGCTTCTTCTTCAGAAATGTCGCCATTTTGACTGGCATAGACTACATGATCTTCAAAAGTTAAACCTTCAAAACTGTCTTTATGCTCTGCTTTTTTAAATTTCTGCCATAAGGGTTCGACTTCGAGCAGTATTTGATAAGCATGCTCCATACGACCCGTGACATCATCCGGCTCAGTATTATAATAAACCATGGTTTTAAGATAGTCGCGGAAAGGATTTGCTTCAAAATCATCCATAAACGTATCACCCAGTTGGCGTTTTAATTCATCACTCACTGGGGCAAAGATACGACCACTGGGAAAAGTCACAAAGCTCACTAATTTGGCTGCAAACTGATTTGGAAAATTGGCAAATAAAGATAGGAATGCTTCTTGGATAGTATAAAGGCTATTTTTTAACGCCACTTCAGCATGCAAGCGCTCAGCGACTGATTTGCTGCCATATTCATAAAACTGCAAAATAGCTGTACAGATAAATAGATGAGAGTGGATGTCTGCTAAGCGCCCAGATAGCATCTCTTTGCGTTTTAAATCACCAGCCAATAACCCTAAAGACATGTCAGCAGTTAAAGCAAAGCCTGCGCTTAAGCGGTTAATGTCTTTGTAATAGGGACGGGTAAAATTATCTGCAAAATTTGGCGCATCATTGCTGCCACCAACATAGCCTGCGACGAAAGCTTTCGCACCGCGATTAAAAGTATAGCCCAAATGCTTAAAGAATAAATTATCGAACTGCTTGAGCGCGCCTTCTTTATCTTCGCTTTGTAGTAGTTGCAACTCATCGAATAGATAAGGGTGACAGCGCATCGCCCCTTGACCAAAAATCATCAATGAGCGCGTCAATATGTTGGCGCCCTCAACGGTGATTGATACTGGGATCGCTTGATAAGGAATGGCTAAAAAGTTGCGCGGTCCCATTTGTACTGCGCGACCACCAACGACATCCATACCATCATTAATTACTGAACGCATGGTCTCAGTGGCATAGTATTTTGCCATTGCTGTCATCACTGATGGCGTACCACCTTGGTTTAGACCACAAGTCACCAGATGCCTAAAAGCTTCTAACATATAAGTATTACTGGCAATGCGGCTGGTGGCATCTTGCACGCCTTCAAATTTTCCGACGGAGATTTTAAATTGCTCACGAACCTTTGCAAAGGCACCAACCGACAAATAGCTCATTTCACTGGCAGAAGTCGATAAGGCAGGCAATGAGATCCCGCGACCGACGCCCAAGCATTCCATCAGCATACGCCAGCCACGTCCTGCATTTTCCACTCCACCAATAATATAATCTAGCGGTATAAAGACATCTTGACCATCGACTGTGCCATTCATAAATGGCGAACCGATTGGATTGTGGCGTGGACCGATAATGACCCCTTGGTGGCTGGCAGGCACCAGCGCACAAGTAATACCGTAATCGGTTTTTTCAAGATCACCAAGTAAACCTTCAGGGTCATGCATTTTAAATGCCAAACCTACTACTGTGGCGATAGGGGCTAAAGTAATCCAACGCTTAGAGAAATTCATGCGCAGGCCCAGCACTTGCTCGCCTTCATGCATGCCATAACAAACCACGCCAGTATCCGGAATCGCACCGGCATCAGAGCCCGCTTCTGGACCTGTCAAGCCAAAGCACGGAACCTCTTCACCTTTCGCTAGACCCGGTAGCCAGCGCTGCTTTTGCTCATCGGTACCGTAATGCATCAACAGCTCACCAGGACCGAGTGAATTTGGTACCATACAGGTCACTGCAGCAGTCGGCGAGCGTGAGGCAATCTTACTCATCACGCGACTTTGGGCATATGAGCTAAAGTCTAATCCACCATATTCTTTGGGAATAATTAAACCCAAAAAGCCATTGGCTTTGATAAATCGCCATGCCTCTGGTGACAGCTCTTTATCTTCATGATGAATTTGCCACTCATCAAGCATTGCACAGAGCACTTCTACTTCATTATCTATAAAGCTTTGCTCTTCTTCTGACAATTCTGGATAGGGGTATTTTGCAAACGTATCCCAATCAGGCGCGCCCATAAACAGCTCTTTTTCCCACCAGCTAGTACCTGCATCAAGTGCCTCACGCTCTGTGTCACTCATACTTGGCATGGCACCGCCCAAGGCTTTATAGACAGGCTTGGTAAGCAGGCTTTGACGAATAGGGGTAATAAGCAGCACTAGGCAAAGTAGCGCAATGGGTAGACCTAGGATAAGCGACCATGGACTGATGAAAGCAGTAACGAGGACAGTGATTAAAGCAACGATGCTGCCTGTGACACGCGATAATGACAACAAAAAGATGGCCAAGACCATGGCTAATTGAATGATGACTGCCAAAATAAATAAGCCAATGGCCATAACTGCCTCCTTTGCAACGCTTAATAAAAAAGCGTCAAAATATAAGTGAATAAGAAAGTTTGAAATAACTATGATTGTTGTTTTATATTCCAAGCTTCCTTTTTTATAGTGAAAAATAGTTTTAGTTTTTTGACATTAGTGATTTCAAATAGAGCTGATATAAAATAAAAACTTCGCATCGGGAATAAAGACTCTCCCAAAAATGAAGTTAACTACCAATATGAAACAGTTGTTTATAACTATCAAGAGCGAAAACGCTACGCTGTGTCGATAATATGTATCAAGATTTGTGTATATAACCAAATGCGAGTCATTAAACATTAGTTAAAAGGCGGTAAACTGTTTTCAGCATAAGATAAAGTCTCATTGCGCCCAACGATGACATGGTCAATCAAAGACAAATCTATAAGGTCACAAGCTTTTTTGAGCTCATAGGTTAACAAGTTATCCGCCGTTGATGGCTTAGCATCGGTATGCGGATGGTTGTGAGCAATAATGAGCTGGCTTGCTGCATGGCTTAACGCATGACGTAGCACATGCTTGATACAGACGGAGCAAGAAGAGATGCCGCCTGTAAACAATATCTCAAAATTGATTAGATTCAAGGCATTGTCCAAACATAGCACAGCGAACACTTCTCGCGGCTCACCGCGCAACTGAGTGCTGATATAGTCTTTGACCATTTGCGAGCGTCCAAGTCCTTGACCCGTTTTAAGCTGACTGTCCAAATAGCGTCTGCCCATTTCAAGTGAGGCGAGTATCTGCGCGTATTTGGCAGGACCGATGCCGTGACAAGCAAGGACAGTTTCTTGCGGCGCTGCTAACAGCTCTGCAAGGCTACCAAATTGCTCGATCAGATGGCGAGCCAGCTCAATGGCTGACTGCGACTGTGTGCCCGTGCGCAGAAATATCGCCAATATCTCAGCGTCGGATAAGTGCGCGGCGCCAAATTTTAATAGCTTCTCACGCGGTCTATCATCCTCATGCCAGTCTTTGATTGCCATGCTTATTCCTTAAGATGCACTTGCGATGAGATAAATTTAGAAAACTTTCCCTAACTTATCGCATAATTGCTACTATAAGCGCAATTTTATCTTTCAATTTTTTGCTGATGCCACGCTTATGTCAAATATCCTGCTTGCTATCACTGGCGGTATTGCCGCTTATAAATCTGCTGTATTTGCCCGTCTATTAATCAAGGCAGGCTTTGAGGTGCGCGTCGTTATGACGTCAGGTGCACAGGCTTTTATCACTCCACTAACCCTACAAGCTTTGACGGGTAATGAGGTGCATATCTCGTTACTCGATGAAAAAGCGGAAGCGGGCATGGGTCATATTGAGCTTGCAAAATGGGCAGACCTTATGGTCATCGCGCCGGCATCTGCCAATACGTTAGCGCGGCTGGCAATGGGTATGGCAGATGATTTACTGACCACGGTCTGTCTTGCAACGACAGCGCCAGTCATTATCGCGCCTGCGATGAATCAACAGATGTGGGCGCATCCTGCCGTTCACTTAAATGTGCAAACCCTGCGTGATATGAATTATCAAATCATTGCGCCTGCTAGTGGTGAGCAAGCTTGTGGTGATGTGGGTGCAGGACGCTTACCTGAGCCTGAACAGTTATTAGAAGAAATTTTACTGTTTCAAGCAATGCAGACGACGCCTCAGTTATTGGCAGGTAAAAGAGTCGTGATTACCGCAGGACCGACCGTTGAAGCCATTGACCCGGTGCGTTATTTGTCTAATCATTCTACGGGGAAAATGGGTTTTGCTTTGGCGCGTGCCTGTGTTGCTGCTGGTGCAGACGTTATCTTGATTGCGGGTGGCAAAGTGGCACTGCCGACACCGCTCAATGTCACGCGCATTGATGTGTTGTCGGCTAAAGAGATGCTGATAGCAGCCCAGCAGTGCGTGGATGGTACGCACAGTGCGCTACAGTATGTGCCTGAAGATGAGCACGACCATTCTCACGATCACGATCATAGCCATCAACATGAACATCATGGCGAGTGTGATTGCGGCGATGGTCATAACCACAGCCATGAGATTGATGATAAGGAGCATGCTCATAGCGAGAATCAAAATGTAATGGCGGATATCTTTATTGCCACTGCGGCGGTTGCTGATTATCGTACTGAAGAAGCGGCCCCGCAAAAAATCAAAAAAACCCAAGATGCCATGACGATAAGCTTGGTCAAAAATCCTGACATTTTAGCGACGATTTCGCTTGCTCATCCTGAGTTATTTGTCGTTGGCTTTGCAGCAGAAACTCAAGATGTTGAACGTTATGCTCGTGGTAAGCTGCTTTCTAAAGATTTAGATTTGATTGCTTGTAATGATGTCTCGCGCGCAGATATTGGTTTTGCCAGTGATGATAATGCGATGCAGGTGTTTTTCTCTGATCGTTATAAGAGTGAAGCTGTGACACTTGAGAAGGCGAGCAAGGATAAAATAGCTGAGCAATTAGTGAGCATCATTGGCCAGACTTTGGTGCAACGTTTGAATGGCTAATTGTATAGTCATAAGTAGCCAGCCGCGTATGATACCTTCGACAGGGAAAATATGATGGACATGGTGGGTAGCGATAGTACCCAGACGTTTTTACTGATTGCAATTTTTGCTCTGGCATCCTTACTACACGGTATTAGTGGCCTAGGTATCACCTTGGTGACTACTACCGCGCTTGCCAGTATGTATCCTTTACCACATGCTATTGTATTAGTCATTTTTCCATCGTTATTACTCAATGCGATGACTTGGCTGGCAGGTGGTGGTCGCACGATTTGGCAAAATTTCATCTATTATGGCAGGCGCTATTGGTTACTGGCATTGACCAGCTTACTCGGTAGTATTTTAGGCGCGAAGCTCTTACTATGGGTCGATAGCGCATATATTTTATTGTTATTGGCAGCCGTTATTGGTTTTTACGTCGTAAGCAGCTTGCTTGGTAAGCAACTTCGTCTACCTGCTACCAAGCCTGTGTTAATCATCGTTGGCTTTAGTGCAGGCGTGATTGGCGGCGCGACCAATGCTATGTCGACCATATTGATGATGTATTTATTGTCTGCAAGCAACGATAAGCATACTATCGCCAAAGTCGGCAACATGTGCTATTTCTTAGGCAAAATTGCCCAAATCATTGTATTGCGTGAGCCTATCATGGCACTAAGCAGTGGTGAATGGCAGCTGATTACTTTGCTCAGTGTTTTATCTATTGCCGCGCTTTTAGTTGGTATCCGCTTACGTCGTTATTTACCACAAGCTCGCTTTCGTCAGCTTATTTTATTGATACTTACAGTGCTTGGTATTCGTGTCGGCTGGCAGGGGATTGTAGCGTTTTTATAAACTAGTTCGCGAGGCAGCTGGCTGTTAAAATGCTATTTTATGCGCGTGTTATTCTGTTATTTCATCAAAAAATATCTGTTGCGCCAAACGAAACGTATTGCAGTGCGCTTCAACCACATCTTCAATATCTTCTGAATAGCCGCCACCCATCACGATAGCGATAGGAATTTTAGCGGCTTTTGCTTGGCGTAACACATATTCATCACGCGCCTTACAACCTTCTATCGTCAGCCCAAGTTTTCCCAACTTATCGGTCGCCAGTACATCGACAGCAGACTGATAAAAGATCATATCTGGTGCAACGTCGCTAATTAAGCGCGGTAGCGTGTCTTCTAATATCTGTAAATATTGCTCATCACCAGTATCGTTATCTAGCTCAATATCTAAGTCTGATACTTGTTTACGAAACGGATAGTTCTTTGCGCCATGCATACTAAAGATAAAAACGCGTGGCTCATTCGCCATGATACTGGCATTGCCGTTGCCTTGATGCACATCCAAATCGACCACCAAAATCTTTTGCGCCTGTCCACGATTTAATAATAAATTACTCGCAATACAGACATCATTAAACACGCAAAAGCCCTCGCCATGATCAGAAAACGCATGGTGCGTACCGCCGGCAACATTCATCGCCACGCCATATTGCTGAGCATAAAGCGCACATTCATAAGTCGCATGGGCAATATAGCGCCCACGCTCTACTAACTCAGGCGTCATCTCAAAGCCGATCGCTCGCGCTTCTTTTCTTGGTAGCGTTTGGGTCTTAAGCTGATACCAATAATCAGCAGTATGCGTCGTTAAGATTTCATCTTCGCTTAAGCGTGTGGGCGCAAAAAAGTTATTCGCACTAATAGTCTTTTCCGCTAATAAGCGCTCAGGAATCATAGTGTATTTTTGCATCGGAAAACGATGTTTTTCGGGTACTGAATAACGAAAAATATCAGAGTAGGCAATTTTTAACATAGTATTTCTAATATCGTATTAAAGGCTTTCTGAGTAGAGGGTTGTCTAACATAGTAAGTTTGAGCTGATGGTTTCACTGGAAAAACAATCCAGTCTCACTGTACAAATTGAGTGGGCAAAAAGAAGGTTCTTGAATCGGATTGTTGACGTAGCTGCAAAAGTAGATCGGATAATTCTTCAGCAGGGTATTGGTTATTGACCAAATCACTAAATATCTCATGAGCAACCGTCGTCATGGCAATGATACTTTGCAGTAAATGCTCAAGGATATCGTCGTCAAGACTGACCGCTTCAACATTAATGGCGTTTTTATAGCGTATTTCACCATCATTGATATCCATCTCTAAATTGCCAATCATCATGTCATAGTTGATTTGAGTAATGAGTAGCATAGCGGCGCTTTGATGACTCTCTGGTATCAAAAATGGCAAAATACCATAGATTGCCAGCAGTTTATTTTTTTCTTGTATCCGAAACAGATAACCACAATCAAGCTGCTTATTGCGCATTCTTAAAGACAAATAATGAGATTTTTGGCTGTCTTTTGCTTTGGGCTGATAATGATTATAATGCCATCCTTTATCGTCGAAGTATTGCTTTAGATAATCGACAATGGATAAGTCGCTCTCACTTTTTTGCTCCGCACTATTTTCGAAATCTTTGCCAATATCTGTATCAATATCGATAGGTTTATTCGTAGTATCGATGTTATCGGTGACATTTGCGTCTGTACTAGGGGCATTTTTATCGCTGACAGTGCTGTCAACATTGTTAGAGTCAGTTTCTTTATGATTAGTATCAACATTATCCGTACTAACATTGTCAGTAGCTACTTGTGAAGCACTCACCTGACTATCAACCTCATCAAAGTCAGCGCTTGTCAAATCCTTCGACGATTTAATATGATCAATAACAGAGCGCACAGTGGATGTGGTTAGCAACTGCTTCATTTTTTGCCATAAGCTGAGTTTATTACGTTGACTCATAAATAGTGTGCTAACCAACAAATGAAATATAAAGATTAAGAAAAAATACACATAAAAAAGCAGGCAAAAATAAATTACTGGTTGCTGAAACTCAAACTGTCTTTGATATTGGGCTGGCTATAAAACGCTTGTAGCATTTCACGCAGATGCGCGGTCAACCATTCGCTCTCAAACGCATCATTGATGATAGGCATTAGGGTAGTGGACAGCTGCATCATTGCTGCCTCATTAATATGTAAGCTTTCTGCCACCTGTGCTATGGTATCGGACTGATGGTTGCGATACCAAGTATCAACGCTCGCTGCTACAAGGCTATGTAAATAAGGGGAGATGCGTAAGCGGTTGTAACTCTGCTGAATACTGGCTTCAATATGATCGATGCTGCTATTATTAGGCTCATCACGTAAATAGGTTTGGAGATGGTTAATCGGCTGCTCTTTAATGCGCGCCCAACCAGTGACCAATAATCGCGACACCTCTTCATTGGATAAATGTTCTTGAGCATTGGCTTCTGCGCGATGCGCCAAATCTTTAATATTACGATGCAGATACGTCTGCAATTTTTCATCAAGATTTCTGTTGGTTGCCTTTTCAAATGAGCTACGCCCAAGCTTCATCAGTTTGCCAACACCGCCCGCTTTTTCTAGCGTATTTTCCATAAAGTCGTTGATGGCGTGGTATAGCGTTTGGGTCAACAAATCTGCAAATGTATCGTTGCCAACCAAGGTATGAATCAAGATATTACGCTGCTGCTCATGGCTGCCGACATAGTTCGCTAGCGTTTCAACTTGTGTATCATCGATAAGCTCTGATAACGGCACATTGTCATTGGCTGGATGATAAATAATGCTATGCAAGATATCACGGATATCGGCACGCATCACCTCGCTTAAAGGATGGTCTAGTAGCCAATCATTAAGTAGGCGCTGTAAATCATCGCTACTGATATATTTGTCCAATGGCTGCGCACCAAACCACTGCCAAGCTTCCATGCTCAGCGGTTCAGCTTGCTTACGTAACCATTGCTGCATAAACGTGACTTGTGCATCAATTAAGCTGTTTATCGTTAGCATAGGCGTATTTGGGGTTTGAATATCTTTTGAAGTCTGCATAGGTTTTGAGGTCATAGTAATCGACAATTTGTTATACTGTATGGTTATGGGGCATAAAGTATTATGCCACGAACATCGTCTTGGTTTGTGATGAATATTGACTGCGGGTCAATAAATAATGAGAGGTTGTATGACGGCTCTGAATACCGCCTTACTTGCGCTTGATGAGCTGACCGTTCAGCGTGGTGAAATCCCTCTATGTGAAGGGGTGTCACTCAAGTTGTCTGCAGGCAGCATTTGCCATCTAATTGGTGCCAATGGTACCGGCAAGACCACGTTACTTATGCAACTGGCTGGATTATTGCCAGTGCTAACAGGTGAGACTTATTATCAAGGGGCAGTTAGCTTACCGATTCAGCCTTTGTATGTATCGCATCAATTGGGCATTCATCCCAATCTCACTGTTGCTCAAAATCTCACCTTTTTGCTGAATTTATATGGTATCACACCAAGCGCTGCTGATATTGATGACGCCCTCACTTGGGTAGGATTACAAGGGTTTGAAACCATAAGCTCAAGTCATTTATCCGCGGGTCAAACTCGAAGAATTACCCTTGCGCGGTTATACTTACTGACGCCTGAAGTGACGCCATTATGGTTGCTTGATGAGCCATTCACCGCACTCGATGTTGATATGGTAGCCCGCATGGAAGACCGATTACGCGATTTTGCTCATGAAGGCGGGGCGATATTAATGACCAGTCACCAGGCAGTCGACGTTGCCAATCAAGTGCTCGATTTGTCCGATTACATGGTATGAATACTATCAATATCAGTGCGATAAGCATCAGTGGAAGAGTGTATAAATGATAGAAACAGACAGTTCATTATCAATCATAAATGCTCATACAGCTGATGTGCGCAGTATCAGTTTTATGCAGCTGTGGCGCCGTGAGTGGCAAGTAAAGCAGCAGGGAGCGGTACAGTGGTTATATCCTTTGGTGCTATTTTTAGTAATCATTACCTTGTTTCCGCTAGCGGTTGGAAGCGAGCCTGCACTATTACAGCGCCTTGGGGTGTCGGCGGTGTGGATTGCTGCTTTATTGTCATTAGTGATGGGCGTTGATGGTTTGTTTAAGCCCGCGCTTGATAATGGCACATTGGCGCAATTGGTTGTCGCCAAAGCGTCGCTGCCGTTATGGGTGCTTATCCGTTTGGTGATTCATTGGATTTTTAGTAGCGGCATTGTGGCGGTATTAAGTCTGCTTGCTGTGCCTTTATTTCAGCTGAGTTGGTTTGAGGCATGGATATTGATGGCATCAATTGTTACAGGTAGTCCGATGCTGTTAATGCTGTCAGCGGTTGCTAGTAGTTTGACGTTATCATTGAAGAATGGTGCTGTGCTAGTGCCTTTAATCGCTTTGCCGATGCAGTTGCCGGTATTGATTTTTGCCACCGGTGCGGTTGATTTATTTGCTACGGGTCTTAACGGTCTGCCTATTTTGGCGTTGTTGCTGGCAGGCAGTATTATCTCGGTGCTAGTGATGCCATGGGCGATTGCTATGACGTTAAAAATGTCGTGGTTGAATTAAAAGTTTACACTGGCATATTGTTCATTCTCTTATTAAAGCCTTTTATATTAACAACATGATGAAAACAGGCAACTTTGCTATAATAGTCTATTAAACACACTCACGTGTAGATTCTATCCAGCGTTTAACGCCAGCAGGTTAGCGGATAATTGTATGAATCATGCGTTTAACTTGATAATCACTAGCTGCGTAATAGGTTTATTTCCATGCCCAACCTAAATAATGTCTCATCTCCTAGCCTGTGGCAACGCATTTGGCAAGTTTTCCTGACCACGGTGGGTACCAAGGAATTCTTTCGCATCTTTTCGCCTTGGGTCAAGTGGCTGGCGATACTAGCAAGTCTTTGCCTGCTCATCGGCAGTATCTGGGGGCTGGCTTTTGCGCCGCCTGATTACTTACAAGGCAATAGCTATCGTATTATCTTTATCCACGTACCGGCAGCAAGCCTTGCTATTTCAATTTATTTTTCCTTAGCTGTACTTGGAGTGATTTACTTAGTCTGGAAAATCAAGACCGCCAGCCTTGTGGCGCAGGCACTTGCTCCTCTGGGGTTTTTATTGTGTGTGATTAGTTTGCTGACGGGTTCTATTTGGGCAAAACCTACGTGGGGAACCTACTGGGTTTGGGATGCGCGGCTGACATCGATGCTGATCTTGGCATTTTTATATGCCGGTGTGATGGCATTGTTTGCCGCCTTTGAACATACGGCGAATCGCGGTAAAGCTGCCGCTATTTTGTCTATCGTTGGCGCAGTGAATCTGCCGATTATCAAGTATTCAGTAGAGTGGTGGAACACTTTACACCAAGGCTCGACCTTTACCTTGACTGCGGCACCTAAGATGTCAGCAGATATGTGGCTGCCATTACTACTGATGATTATCGGTAGTTACCTATTGGTCGCAACCTTAGCGATTTACCGTACCAACACTTTAATCTTGCATCGTGATCAAGGTAAAGCGTGGGTGAAAGAATACATCCGTGGACAAGCCAAATGACTGTAATGACTGTCGACCAATTAAATAACGGCTAGGGACATATGATGCAGCCTTACTTTTATAGTTTTTCTGAGTTTATTGCAATGGGTAAGCATGGCGTTTTTGTTTGGTCATGCTGGGCGATTACCGTTGGCATGATGCTGGCTTTTGTATTTTATAGCCGTCGTCAAAGACAAGCCCTTATCAAGCAGCTGGCGATTCAACAAGCCCGTCAGGCACAGCGCACGACCAAAACGCCAACACCGGTGACTAAAAATACTCACTAGAAATCATTTTATCTCATACCCTTAATATCTAGATTTGATACATTTCGCTGATACATAAATGAGCAGATAAAGGATTTCTATAAAGGCGGGTAACCTTATTGAGTTATACATAAAATGCTACCATATAGTTATTAGAAGAGTACGATTAGAAAGACATTTTTAGGACGTTTTTCTAATGGTAGTTTCTTTAATATTTTCTGTTTTATAGATGGATAATGTCTAAAACAGCGACTCATCAATGAGGTAGTAGTATGAACGCAGTTCGTCGTAAAAAACTGATGTGGGTTATGTTTACGCTTGCAGGGGCAGCCATAGCCGTGGTATTGGTGATTTATGCCATTGGGCAACAGACCGACTACTACTTTGACGCGACTGCCATTGCGCAAGGTGAAGCGCCACAAGACAAACGTATTCGTGCTGGTGGTATGGTGGTTGCTGGTAGTGTACAGCGTGCGCCAAACGACCCATTGAGCGTTGAATTTGCCATCACAGACTTTCAATCGACCGTCCCCGTGACTTATCAAGGTATTTTGCCAGATTTGTTCGCTGAGAACTCAGGTGTTGTCGCGACGGGTAAAATGCAAGGTGATACCTTTGTCGCAGGTGAAGTGCTGGCAAAACATGATGAGAACTATATGCCGCCAGAAGTTGCTAAATCGATGAAAGAAAATAATCGCATTGGTGCAGTTCCTTCTTCTGAGCAATACAATCCTGCTGAAAAAGTTCATGAGACCAAGACTTTACAGCAGTAATTGCGCTGGCAACAATAAACGATAATTATCGTAAAAAGCATTAAACATAAAAAAATCCAGTGACCTTTATCACTGGATTTTTTTTGGCAAACCTCATACTTAAATAAGTATGAGTTATTTATTAATCATCCCATTCTGGCGAATAATCTGGATGCTTAATTTTACGCCCGTCACTACGCGCTAAGCTGCCGATTTTCTCAAGTTCATCCGCACTCAACTCTACTTTGATGGCATCTAAGTTGCCTTGTAAGTGCTCAGGATTAGACGTTTTTGGAATCGCAATACGGTGCTTATCGGATAGAATCCACGCCAGCGACACTTGTGCGGCGGTGATACCGTGTTTATCAGCGATGTCTTTAATGATTTTATTATCAAAAACATCTCCGCGGGCAAGCGGCGAATACGCTTCCAATAAAATATGGTGATTATTTAAAAAGGTCTGCAACGTTTTTTGCTTAATAAAAGGATGAAACTCGACTTGGTTCACTACAATCGGCACGTCAGCATATCGTTTGGCTTCAATGATATTGGCAATATTAAAGTTAGACACACCAATATTGCGAGTCAAACCTTGTTTTTGGAGCTCACAAAGCGCGGGGATGGTTTCAGATAAGGGCACGCGATCATCAGGCCAATGTAGCAGCAGTAAATCAACGTAATCGGTATCTAGATTTTCCAATGAGCGCTTAGCAGCGGCAACGAGTTTCTCTGGCTCAAACTTCATGTCATCAGGGAATATTTTGGTCGTTAAAAAGAACTTATCGCGAGCGACACCTGATTGCTTAATACCTTTACCAACCTCGACTTCATTGCCATATGCTTGAGCCGTATCAATGTGTTCATAGCCCATTCTTAGACCTTGGCTGACGACATCAATACAGTCTTGTCCCGTTGATTGCCACGTACCCAGTCCGAGTACCGGAATGTTCGCTTGTCCAGCGGTGCGAATGTTATAAGTTTTAGCACGCATATTATTATCCTTGTCTTTTTTGTGATCTACTAATAGCTTTTATAGTTATTAATAAAATATTCGATCAGAAATATAATGTTCTCAATCTCTATTAAGCCTTAATCTCTATTAAGCTTAGCTACTATAGAAAGAAATGGCGGTAAGTGAAAGAGTAGGTGACGCTTTCCTACAAACGACAAACAGGCTGTAACGTCATTTAAATTATTTTTTGCTTATCATTACTAAAATACAGATCAAAAAAAGCCCATTATTTATCAATAATGGGCTTTTTTTTATTACTTAAAACGGAATCATTTGAATAGATGAGTCGTATTAAATCTATTAACTATTCATGACTGTTTTCACTATTTAGCAGCTTCTACAGGTGCGGTACTTGTAGTGTCAGCACCCCAAATCTTTGGATATTTATAGCCAGGGAAGCTGTCGTGAGCATATTTTTTAAAGGCATCTGAGTTATAAGCGTTAGTGACGTCTTTTACCCATTTCTTGTCTTTATCCGCAGTTTTGATAGCAGACCAGTTTACATAAGCAAAGCTTGGCTCTTGGAATAGCGCTTCAGTCAGCTTGATACCTGAATCGGTCGCGTAGTTACCGTTAATAATGGCAAAGTCTACTTCGTCACGCGCACGAGGCAACTGCGCCGCTTCTAGCTCAACGATTTTTATGTCGTATTTGCTATTATCAGCGATATCAGTTTTTGAGGCAGTCAATGGATCGATATTGTCTTTTAGCGTAATCCAGCCAAGCTCATTCATCATGACTAATGC
Organism: Psychrobacter cryohalolentis K5; assembly: GCF_000013905.1. Classification (NCBI taxonomy): domain Bacteria; kingdom Pseudomonadati; phylum Pseudomonadota; class Gammaproteobacteria; order Moraxellales; family Moraxellaceae; genus Psychrobacter; species Psychrobacter cryohalolentis. The sequence goes on along the minus strand of NC_007969.1, from coordinate 2,582,192 downwards.
GCGAGCAAAGTTACTTGGGTCATTAGGCGCAGAAACGCTCATACCTTTATAAACGTCTTCGATTTTGGTTTTTTTACCAGCGTAAATACCTAATGGGGCAGTAGGAACTTGGAAGACTTCTACCAAATCAAGGTTATTTTCTTTTTTGAAGGTATCTAGATAAGGCTTATGTTGAAAGATGTTGATGTCTAAATCGCCATCTGCTAACGCAACGTTTGGACGGACATAATCAGTAAAGGTTACCAGTTCAACTTCATAGCCTTGTGCTTCTAATGAACCTTTTACTTGGTTACGAACCATATCTGCAAAGTCACCTTCGGTCGTACCGATGACGATTTTACTATGTTCAGGATCAATATCACTGGTCGCAGTGGTTTCTGTATTGGTAGTTTCGGTTGCGCCTTCAGTAACTGGCTCTTTGGTGGCTTCTGGTGCTGATGAATTATTGCAACCGACCAACACTAGACCTGATACGCCAACAGCAGCAAATGCAGTCGCTACTTGACGGCTGATATCTGTTAATTTCATGGAAATTCCTTAATAAGGGTAGGAGTCAAAGGATAAAATACTGAGATTAAAAATAGAATTAAAAAACCGCATTAAAAAAGCAACATTATGAATAGTAATGCTGCTAAGTTAACGAGTGTTAAGATAGTATCAAAATTAAAGGGAATCAGTTACAAAGTCAAGCATTTGCTTAGGATGAATCAGCATTAGACCCTGTAAACTATTCATATCAAGCATCACTCAGTCATCAATATCTAACTTCAATGAGCCAAGTGATCACAGTTTTTTAACGTTTATCTAATCGAGTCGCGACCCAATTTCCTAAGGCTTGGATGCCGATGACCATGATTGACAGCATAATGACGATGAATACCATTACCTCAGTCTGATAACGATAGTAACCATATCGAATTGCCAAATCACCTAAACCGCCGCCGCCAATCATACCAGCCGCTGCTGAAAAAGAGAGCAAGCTGATACAAAGGATGGTCACGGACAAGACCAAGCCAGAGCGTGCTTCATTAAGCAGTACTTTGATGATGGTAAAGGGACGGGCGCCCATCGATTCAGTTGCTTCAATAATACCGCGCGGCACTTCACGTAAGTTTTGCTCAACCAAGCGCGCAAAGTAAAATGAGCCAGCAATTGCAAGCACCAATGATGCTGCGATAGGACCAATACCAGTACCGACGATAGCTTTGGTAAAGGGACTCATGGCAATCATCAAAATGACGAATGGAAAAGCACGCATAAAGTTTGTAATGCCACCAAGTACAGCATAGAGCGTTTTATTTTGTAAAAACTGCCGATCACTGGATAAAAATAAGAAGACGCCAAACAGACCACCGATAAGAATGGCAACTGTCGTTGAGATACCAAGCATAATGAAAGTATCTAAAAATGCCTGCCAAATCTCTTTACGCAGGGCGAGTAGCTTGTCTATCGAGGCGGATAATTCTGCACCAGTTATCATGTTTATTTCTCCTGCCTCATTAGTCTTCGTGGACTAAGCCTTTGCCAATTGGGGTGGTGGCCTGAATGAGACCATCGCGGATGTCTGCTACTTCGAGCAATTGTCCTTGATGTAACAAGGCTGCACGGTCACATAGTCTGCGAATGACGCTCATCTCATGAGTCACAATGACGATAGTGACGCCAAGCTGCTCATTGATATCGCGTAAGCAAGTCAACAAACTGCGCGTAGTGGCAGGATCGAGCGCACTGGTTGGCTCATCAGCAAGGAGTACTTTTGGGCTTGGCGCAATCGCACGGGCGATACCAACACGCTGTTTTTGTCCGCCTGACAACTGCGCAGGATAGTGGCTAGCGCGGTCGGTTAAATCAACGATGTCTAAACAATCCATGACACGCTTATGAATATCAGCGCGAGGGTAGCCTGCAACCGTTAAGTTAAAAGCAACATTGTCAAAGACGGTGCGATTAGACATCAGATTAAATTGCTGAAAAATCATACCGATATTGTGACGGGCGATACGCAAGTCACTGGCAGACAAAGAAGTCAGGTCTGTACCATCGATAATTACTTGACCTGAATCAGGACGTTCAAGCAAATTAATCAGGCGTAAAAGCGTTGATTTACCCGCACCTGAATAGCCCATCAAGCCAAAAATCTCACCTTGCTGGACGGTTAGTGACGTCGGCTCGACAGCAGTAAACCAATGCGGCTTGCCGTTTTTATCTTTTATAGACCGGTCACTCAAAAAACTCTTGGTCACATCGTTTAAGACAATCATGTCACTCATGGAAGGCTCAAAATTCAATAAATGTTTTAGTGGTTATAAAGTGGTCGTCGTCTCTCTGACTGCTGAGCAGTTGAGTTAAAACCACATTCGATAACCCCATAATAAGGGGCGCTAATATAGCATATTATGCAAGGTTTTTGATACAGGCATCGATGATTGACTTTGAACTTAGCTTAGTCAATATCAAGATATATAGAATGAAATAGGTAGGATGTCATTATGGTATGTTTTTCTGACTTATTGATCGCTATACATGCTAAAGGCTTGTAGTTCTTATCCTATAGCACTTTTGAGAGTTTGTTTATGATATGAACGAATAAAATCAGTCACGATTGTCATGATGGTGGTAATGCGGATCGAGCTTAACAGGTAATACCACCAAAAATCGCGTGTGACCATTGATAGTGTCAGTAGTGATTCTTCCTTGATGGGCGGTGACAATTTGTGATACTAAGGACAAGCCAAGACCTGAGCCTTTATTTTTTTGCTGCAAGCGCACAAAGGGGCTAAAAACTTCTTCACGTTTATTTTCAGGGATGCCATCACCCTCATCAATCACTGCCAATACCACATACTTCGGAAGCGGACGTGTTGGCTCCGGTTTAGATTTTTTGAGATGTTTGCTAAATAGGCTTTCTTTACGGGTGGTATTTGACGTTTCAGGACTTTCTTTATCGATTGCTTTATCACTTTCTTTTATCGCAACATCACTATTTTTATTCACTTTATTGGCATCTTCTTTATCGCTATTGATAGCATTTTTACCAGAGATGTCATCAATAGCATGGTCATGATCTTCAGAAGACCATTGCTTCTCAGGCACAGCACGCCACATCACTTTCTTTAGCTTATCGGTCAAATCTGATGTAAAACTATGATAATTATCAAACAATGAAGAATTACCAACCTTTTCAAGTGTCTCGCTCGTATTAGTAGGCTCTACTTGCTCTAAATTGGCGCTATCACTCTCTTGATTCACAATATTATCAGATTCATTGTCAGTACTAGTATTAGCATCATTCACCAAATTTTCACCATTTTGATAAATAGCTGGTGCTGGTAATATCACTACAGACTCACTATTTGCTACTTTTGGCTTTGGAAGCGCTGCGCTAATAGAATTATTCGGCTCTGATACGGTATCTTGCTGATGATCAAGCGGATTTGTACTATAAGATGACTCATCAGAATAAAAGTCTGAGCTGTTATAGTCTATAAAACTACTGCACAATACTGTCTGCAATAAAAAATCAGGGATATCTTCAGCTTCTTCAAGGGTTTGCACGCCATACAGCAGCACAGTGACTGGTGGTTTTCCATGCAGCATGGCATTGGTTAATAGATTGCGAATTAGATGGGTGAGCATTGATGATTGACCGTCAATCACGATGTGCTCACCAATTAACGTTGCTTCAGGATAGTGTTGGCGTTCTTGATTCACCAAATCATATAAATCTAAATTTTCAACTTGCTGTAAGGCATGACCGGCATCCAAACGGCTCACTAATAGAATACTTTCAACCAAATCATTGAGACCTGAGAGGTCGCGATTAATAGCTTGAGCGCGCTTATCAAACTTGGCTTTGTTGTCACTTGGCAATGGACCTGTCAGCATGTCCATCATCTCAATCTGTAGACGAATACGTGTTATGGGTGTACGCAGCTCATGAGAGGCATGTGCAAGTAATAAATTATTGGCATCAATAAGGTGTTCAATCTTTTGTGCTGCTTGATTAAATCCACGTGCCAGTGAGGCGATTTCATCATTGCCGCGTGCATTTACCCGTACGGTAAAGTCACCATCGCCAAGCTGAGCCATCTGTAGACTCATCTGATTAATACGCCAAGTAATGGTCCGGGCAATCCACCAAAGGACGCCTGCCATAATGAGTAGCAATAAGAGCGTGCCAGTAAATAAGTTAAGCGCAGCAGAGAGAACCGGCTTTTTGGGTGGCAAGCGTGACTCATATAATAGCGTATAGCCAGTACTACTATAAACTTGAGCTTGCTTGGTTGGTGACGTTTCTGCAAAAGAGGGGAAAACGCGTGAGAACAAAGACGGCGTAGCAGGAAGCTCTAGCGGCAAATCGCTATTATCTGTTTGCATCAGTAGATGACCTTCGCTGTCATATAAGCCCATTTTTGCCTGCAATGACTCATCAAAGATATCGAAGCTTTTTTTGACTACGGCTAGCATAAAACGCGATTGTAGGCGATTTTCCTTACTAACTGCGATATTTAGCTCATGCAAAAAAGGATCGATCTGTCCTAAAATTTGCGTGGCCAATACCTCTGAGCGAATGCCCGCATCTTTATCATGTACCAGCTGTGTTAATAATACCATCGCAACAGCAAACAAGATAAGCGCCAGCATGACACTGGCAAATAGCTTGGCAAATACGGAACGAAAACCCAATTGCTGCATTAAATAATCTCTATTATCAAAAACTTATGCCACTTTGTATGATCAAACATAAAAGGGGTTATCATACATATGATACCCCTTTTAATGAACTATTTTAAAGCTGTTTGACTGTTTATTTACCAACAGTTTACTACTGACTACACTTGGTCAGTGGCAAACTGATAACCGACGCCGCGCACTGTAATAATACGCTTTGGTTGACGGGGATTGTCTTCAATCAACGCACGAAGACGCGAGATATGTACGTCAATGGCGCGATCAATATTGTCTGAGCTGTCATCATTTGGCATAGCTTGCCATAATTGCTCGCGGTTTAGTACTTTGCCTGAATGAGTGGCAAAATAATGCAGCAATTGAAACTGATGCGTTGTCAAGCGTACAGGTAAATCATCGATAGTCACTTCATGACTGTCAGGGAACACGCTCAAACGACCAAAAGTTAAGCTATCTGACTGACTGTCCGCTTGGTTTGGCTGCTCATGGCGGCGAATAACCGCACGAATACGAGCTAACAGTTCACGCGGCTCAAACGGTTTGGCAATATAGTCATCAGCGCCCATCTCAAGACCCAATACGCGGTCTGTGGTATCACCTTTTGCTGTCAACATAATGATCGGCACTTTATTGGTCATATTGTTTTTATTGCCACGGATTTTTTGGCAAACTTGCATACCATCCATGTCGGGTAGCATGAGGTCAAGTACTACCAAGTCAATATCACGCTCTTTGGTGTCTAATAAATCCAGACCTTCTTGACCAAGACCTGCATGATGCACATCATAATAATTCATGGTCAGATAATCACTGATTAATTCTGCTAAATCTGGATCATCTTCAATTAACAAAATCTGCTTACTCATAATGTTTCCTCTAGTTGTTGTTATAATTTGTCTTAATGCACTTTTACAATTTATAAAAGTGGCGTCTGCCCTTAGTTTTCAATTATCCCAAATGCTCATATGATAAATATGTAAATCAAAAGTAGCTATCCATACAAGAGATACAAGCCATGCTTTAATGCTATGCAATAAAAGTATGTAATCCGTACTATCCATAATACGCTATATTGCCTAAACAGGATGTTATTAAACAAGGCGTGCTTTGTTAATGTTTCTACACAATGTAACTGCATGGCTCTGTACTTATGACACCACTACTTTTTTGCCTTTAGATTCAATGGGTAAGTTGGCCAAACAAATCAAACTGTCACTACTGATGCCTGCGATTAAATATTGTTTGGTCAGTGGATCGTACTCAATTACTTCAATAGGCTGGCGGGTTAAGCGTTGGTCTTGTCCTATAATCCAGATATTGGCAGTCAAAGAACGCAGCGGTTTGTAAGGCGGCACCTGTATTTGTGTCAAGTCAACATTATGTAGGGCAATTTTAGGCACAATAGTACCCACTTCTATCTGCCCGTAGTCAACTCTGCCAGTGACTTGCATATCAGGCGCTAGCTGATTGCGACTGACTTCATTGTTGATCACATTTACATAGACCAAAAGCTGTATCGGTTGTTTTACCGCCTGCACTTTACTGACCTGACCGGTAAATTTATCTACTCTATCTTCGGCAGTAAAGTTGACGGTTTGACCGACAGAAATTTGCGATTCAGCTTCAATCGGCAACGTTGAGATAAAATGCAATTCCGTTTCGTCACTGAGCTTCAATAACACTGTTTGAGCCTCTATCTTTTGTCCAGCTTGCACCGACAGATTCTCTACGCGTCCTGAAAAGCGGGCACGTAATGTGATTAAATCAGAGGACTGCTTTGCCGTTGTTCTGTCTTTGCTATTACTAGCAAGCTCGGCTCTATTATTATCATTAATAACATTAGTTTTTTTATTTAAAACAGAGGGCTGGCTAGTATTATCAGAAGTGCTAGCTCCATCAGCATTACTAGCAGTTGTATTTAATTCTGCTTCTATATTGGTTTCAGTATCATCAAAGCCTATCGCTTTGTTTAAAATTTCCTGACGTCGAACTGTGAGTAGAGGCGTACCTTTTTTCACCCATTGGTTGTCACTGACTAATACTTGCTCTACCGTCAGCGGCTGCGCTGCCATAAGGTTGATTTGCTTGATAGGTTCGATACGACCTTGTAAGCCAAGGCTGGGCTGATAACGGGTAGGTTTGATACTTAAAATATGATCAGGTGTGATGGTGACACTATCGGCACTAATGAGTGGTATATCAACTGGCTCATTATTGTCGCTACTTAACACTTCAGTAGGAGATGTTGGCTGGCAGGCGATAAGAAATAGGGCGCTCAATATATAGACGCTCTTTTTTAACGGCGCAGTCTGTAAGCATATAAAACGCATGTAATGCAGCGAGCGCATAAAAAATGTCATACCAATCACCATCATAAACGACTTTTTATTATATAGGGAATTACAAGTATGGGAAATGGTTCTATCAGATTGTATTTAACTGGTTTTTTTAAGCACTAGATGAGACGCTGTAGAATGCCGTTTTTATATAGAGAATAGTCGTTAAGTGGCTAAATTTAGAACATAATTTCACTAATTACTGGATAATGGCTGGTAACTGTGCTAAAACGAACATATCAAAATATATTGATACATTTTTATCACAAAGGTAAATTATTCAGTAAGATGAGTGCTGGTTCTATATAATGGCTACGATTGGAAAGACGACATTTAACAACGAAGCTATTCACTTGCAACTTGGTTGATTGTTTCGGTTTTCAATATAGTAGATTTTTGATAAGACTAGATATTCAACTGTTTTTATAACAAGCAATATTGAATAAGAGATACTCGTTCATTGACAGAGGATTCGATTACATTATTCATTAAATTTGCCTGTGATAATTAATGGTTGCAGAGTATGAGTAATCATTGAATTTATGGCTATAATAACGCTGTACGAAATTTAGCATAACGCCCAACATACTAAGATAATTCATTGTGAGTAAACAGTACTACGCGTGAGTAGTACTGTGAACATATCGCATAATGAATAAACAGTCGTTAATAGGACAATAAGAATGGAAAATAATTTTGATGGTTTAAAAGTAATGGTTATTGATGACTCAAAAACCATTCGCCGTACCGCAGAAACCTTGCTGCAAAAAGCGGGCTGTGAAGTTGTCACTGCCATTGATGGATTTGATGCTTTGGCTAAGATTGTCGACCACAATCCAGATATTATTTTTGTGGATATCATGATGCCACGTTTGGACGGTTATCAAACTTGTGCCTTGATTAAAAATAACCCTGACTATGCCAGTAAACCTGTGATTATGTTGTCATCTAAAGATGGTTTATTTGATAAAGCCCGTGGACGTATTGTAGGTTCTGATGAATATCTGACCAAACCGTTTAGTAAGGATGAGCTTTTTGAGGCAATTAATCAGTATCGTTAATCTGTAATATGATCATAAAAAGTGGTCAAGGCTTTTTCATATAACGATAAAATATTGTTGTCATAATCAGTAATATGCATTCAGTTCAGCATGAAATATTACTTCAATCGGTTTGTTTTAACACTATATATCTAACAGATATCATCGAAAATAAAGGAAATAACTATGACTACTGTATTAGTCATTGACGATTCACCATCTGAGATGGCGAAATTTCGCGACATGCTTTCTAAAAATAACTATCAAGTATTGGAAGCGACCAATGGTGAACAAGGCTGCCAGATGGCCATTGCTCATCTACCAGACGTCATTTTGATGGATGTGGTCATGCCTGAAATGAATGGTTTTCAGGCAACTCGTAAAATCACTCGTGACAAGGCAACAGCACATATTCCTATCATCATGATCAGTACCAAAAATCAAGAAACCGATCGTGTATGGGGCAAGCGTCAAGGCGCAAAAGAGTATCTTACCAAGCCTATTGATGAAAGCGGTCTGGTCCAGATCATTCGTAAAGTAATGGAGTAGCTTGTGGCATCGAGAGGATTTATTGAGCTTCTGCGTATAGCAGATATGGCACGTTCGCGTAAAAGCGGACGCCGCGGCGGACAAGAATTTGACTGGCAAGGGGTAGTATTTGAGATTGGCGGACAACGCTTGGTTGCGCCAATGGGTCAAGTAGCAGAAGTATTATCCATGCCAGAATATACCAGCGTGCCCTTAGTAAAGCCTTGGATGCTTGGTATTGCTAATATTCGTGGGCGTTTACTGCCATTGACCGATTTGTCTCGATTTTTACAAGTCCCCAGTCGGTTAGCGCAAATGAGTCAGCGTAAGGTGATGGTCATTGACCATGAAAATGTGTTTTCAGGGTTACTTGTTGACCAAGTGATCGGTATCGAACAGTTTACTCAAGACCAATATCGTCCAGAAGCCATTGAACCGAATTCGCCATTTGCACCTTATAACCATGGCAAATTTTTCAAAGATGAACAAGATTGGTATGTGTTTATGCCAAGCTTACTGACACAGGATCTACAGTATACCGATGCTGCAATATAACTGTCTTTAATGACCCGTCAAGTTTGATTATTAGGTGTTCATTAAAACGATGGCAGAAGAATCATAGCTGACATGATCCGGTGGTGTGTCAGCATTCATACAGGCTTTGTTCATCACGGTTGTTTTGATAACACTATGATTTCAGAGTCAGTCACAATAAGACTTTGATGATTGTTTGAAAGGAATAAGTGCGATGAGTGATGTTATAAATAACCCTGTAAGCGGTGTAAATAAAGCTGCGACAAATGCAAACAGTCAATGGAAACTATTACTAGGCGGTTGTGCTCTAGTGGCTATGGGTGCTCTATTGGCGCTGATCAATGCCATATCCTCGGTCAGTGAGTATTTAACCGATTTCAATCAAGCTGTCATAATACCGGTAGTTGTCTTTGTGCTCAGTGTACTGGGTATCTTTTTCGCTTTTTATAAGTTGCTACAGCAGCGCGGTGGCTCAGAACGTCTCCTTATTGAAAAAGAGACCTTACGTCGTCGTCAAGAAGCGGAAGCTGAGTCTGAACGTGCGCGCCAAATCCAAGAAGAAAACGAGCGTAACCAGATTGCTATTTTGCGCCTACTTGATGAGTTGGGTGATTTGGCAGACGGAGATTTGACGGTCAATGCAACAGTATCAGAAGACTTCACTGGTGCAATTGCCGACTCTGTCAACTTTGCTATCGACCAACTACGCCAATTGGTACTGGTTATTAACAGTACCGCAGATCGCGTTTCGCAGTCATCAGAGCAAACACAGATGAATGCAGTCGAGCTTGCGGCAGCCTCTGAGCATCAAGCACAAGAAATCGCTGGTGTATCTGCGGCTATTAATGAGATGACGGTGTCTATTGACCAAGTTTCAAATAACGCTGCAGAATCTGCAACGGTTGCTCAGCGTTCGGTTGCCATCTCTTACAATGGAGCAGAAGTAGTACAGCGCTCTATTGAAGGTATGAACGTTATCCGTGATCAGATTCAAGAAACCTCGAAACGTATTAAACGTCTTGGTGAGTCTTCGCAGGAAATTGGTGATATCGTTGGTTTGATTAACGATATTGCAGACCAAACTAACGTTTTGGCATTAAACGCAGCGATTCAGGCATCGATGGCAGGTGAAGCAGGACGAGGATTTGCGGTTGTTGCTGATGAGGTTCAGCGTCTTGCTGAGCGTTCGGCAAATGCAACCAAACAGATTGAGACGTTGGTAAAAACCATTCAAGCAGATACCAGTGAAGCGGTCATGTCGATGGAATCAACGACGTCTGAAGTCGTACGTGGTGCGCGGTTGGCAAAAGATGCGGGTGAAGCACTAGAAGAGGTGCAAACCGTTTCTAATACTTTGGCGGATCTTATTCAGAATATTTCAAATGCTGCTCTGCAACAGGCGGAGTCGGCAGGTCATATTTCTCATACTATGAACATTATTCAAGATATTACCTCTCAAACGTCTTCTGGTACGATGGCGACTGCACGTTCTATTGGTGAGCTAAGCGAAATGGCTGCAGCACTACAAGAATCAGTCACCGGCTTTAAAATATCAAATGATGATGAGCAGTTGAATCATGAAAGCATGGATCATGAATATCTCGATATGGATGAGAGAGTCTCAGCCAGTATGTAATAACTGTCGATAATAGCTATAATTTTTCCTATGGAAATGTTAACCAAATTGCTGCTCTAAATAGACATTATAAAATTTGGAGCAGCAACATTAATAGCAGGTCACATGAATCATCATATTAAAAAAGGCAGTAATAGCATTCATATAATTGAAGCTATATCAGTAGACAGCCTCATGCAAGATAATGTGAAAATGATACGGCATGACGATTATTTTGGTACTAGACAGTGGCAACGCTATATAGAGTGTGAGATTGGTTTTATTTTACCTAATATTCAATGTAACTGGTTGGAAAATGCGGTGATTCACACGGCATTGTTTTATGGATTGACTACCGTCCAGTTGTGGCAGCAGTTGCCGTTTAACAATGAGCTACGCCAGCATTTGCTTGATAAAGTATTGATCCATGAAAGCCGATTTTTCCGTCATCTGCCTTCTATCAATTTTGTCACAGAATGTGCAGAGCAGCATCAGCTTCGCAAGCGGATAGCTACTGATACTAGTGAGATGTTTCACATATGGAGTGTGGGCTGCGCGAGCGGACAAGAGACTTGGTCTCTGGCAATGAGTTTGGCTGCAAAGCAATTGAGCAATTACACGATCTTGGGTACAGATGTCAGTCAACAAGTACTAGCAAAGGCGCGATTGGGTCAATATGACGCTAAACAGCAATCATTAATCCCGCCATATTGTCAGCAGTTTGTGCAACCATTATCACCAGCAATCATGGCTGACGAAGCGAGTATTGGTAACACTTATCTAAATAGAACCACGGCAAGTAGTAGCTATGGCTACTGGCAGGTCACAGCAACGTTAAAATCGCAGGTCCGTTTTGCTTTACACAATATTATGGATGAAAAACCGCCTACCGCGCATCTACAACAGGTGATTGTTTGTCAAAATATGCTGCTATATTTTCGCAAGTTTGATCAGCGTGATATTTTAGCTCGATTATCAAAACAATGCGCCTTAGGTGGTTATATTATATTGGCTCCAGGTGAGGCGCTATTTTGGCGTCCTTCAAATATGCGCCGTATTGCGCACCCACATCTCAATGCGTGGCAAAAAATCAGTACCTAAATTAGCGCCTAAAAGAGTCAGGATGAATCTATGAAAAACCAGCCCAATGACATGGTAACGCTTGAGTGGTTATTGCCACTGTTTAATCAGCAATTAACACAGGTAGCTGATGGCTGGCAATTAGAGACAGCAGGCACTAATAATGAGCAAATGGCACAGTACTATCATGAAATTGCTGGTGCCCTGATCATGATTAATTTGCCTGCTCTAGCAAGTTTAGCGAATAAGCTTAGCCTATTAGCAGAAGCCACTGTTTTTGATGGTTTGGATAATGGCAGCTTAGATATAAATTTGGCTGCTGAGAAACTCAGAATAGGGCAGATTGCTCATAAAGTGTTACAGCGTGAGCTGGAACATTATGTGTGCACAGGTAGATATCATAGTGTTTTAATGAATAAAACGCTGATTGATCTAGCACAAGTCTTATCGCAGTTTGATATAGTCATAGAGCCGCTTGCAGATACCTTATCTTTGACGACAGACAGTCATTTGGCTAGCTTATCGGATTATGATGATATTGACATAACTCTACCTGTGAGTAGATCAGTGTCAGATTTAGATAGTCAACAGCATCGGCAATTGCTATTAGTGTGGCGCCAACAGACACAAAAATTGCTCGCTGCCAATATGAATAAGCCTGCTATTCTGACTGTGCTACAAAAGGTCAGCCATTATTTATGGCAAACGGCGCAAGAAGCTGATTTGCAGCGCTTGTGGTATCTGGCTGAGCTGTGGCTACAGGATCTTGGGCAAAATGAAATACCACTACCTAAGCAGTATGCAGGAATATTAAGTCAGCTGGATCAATTGATAGACAGTCATCAAGATCAGATTGAGCCACCTATAAGCGAGATTCAAAGTCTCGTTAGTCATATTTATAGCGAATTAAGTAGCCTTATTCATAACAGTGATAATGCTGAATCTTTATTGAATGGCAGTGTACAGATAGACGCTGAAGTACGTCTCTTACCTCGTATATTGAGTGAGATTGAGACGATTATTTTTGCACTTGATAAGCCTCATACTTTGCTAAAACCTTTAGCGAAAATAAATAACCAGCTTAAAAGTCGTGGCTGGACATTATTTGCCTCACAAATCGATGCTATTGCGACTAATGTAGAGCGTAGCCTCTTATCAGAGCAGGATTTTACGCAAGAACAATGGCAGATTGAACGTCAGCTACAAGAGTTGTATAGCGCTGTCTATAATACAGAACAAATGATTTCTATCAAAATGGATGATGTAGCTGCATTCACTATTTCTGCTCGCACTGATAATGACTTGCAACCAGCCAACAGTTTAGATGTTGGTTCTGTTAATGTGGATTTACGTGAGTTACGTATTGCGGCTGAAGAAGTTAAGCAAGATTTTCATAACTATATACAACGCCAACAGTTAGAATTATTGCCAGAGCAGGCAATTTTTATGAGCATGAGCCAGACTTTTAACAGTATGGGGCTGCCAGCGATTGGTGAAGTAGTCGACAAGATAGCCGATATATTTGTACAGATACGTACTCATAATATTGCCGTATTGAGCTGGGACGTTATCGAAGCGTTGGCAGAGAGTTTGAGTGCTATTGAGCTATTATTGGATTATCTTGCGCAACAGTTTGTTGATCAAACACTACTAGAAAAAGCAAATGCTTATATTGATACGGCAGCCAAGCTACTTAATGCATATATCGATGCGCCTGAAGCAGTCAACGATACTTTCCTCACCCAAAAACCAGCCGCCAATGATGTATTGCGCTATGACGACAGCGGTGAGATTGCGCCTGTCACTGTGCCGTCTTTTAATGCTGAGACTTTGACTGGCTTACTGTTAGACAATAAACAGTCTATAGAGACAGGGGCAAGCGAAGCTTTATTGAAAATGCGCCAACAGCTAAATCCTGATACCTTCGATATCGATGAAGACATTCGAGAAATATTCATTGAAGAAGTTGAAGAAGTGATTGGTGATCTAGAAGACTTTTTACCAATATGGCAGGAAGATGCGCAAGATTTGACACCATTAACGGAACTACGTCGTGGTTTCCACACCTTAAAGGGCTCGGGACGTATGGTTGGTGCTGTTAGCATCAGTGAGATGGCATGGTCTATCGAAAATCTACTCAACCGTTTATTGGATAAAACCTTATCCGTAACGGACGATGTGGTAACGTTGATAACAGAAACCACTAAACGCCTACCCGTTATGTTATTTGACTTTGCAGCACAACAGCCACCAAGCTTTGACCCTGCTATTACTCTTTTGCAAAGTCATAACTTGATGACTCAGCAACCACTAAATGCAGGTTTACCAGTAGCTGCACTTACGTTATTAACAGCTGATATTGAAGAATCGGACTTTGCATCAGATTATCATATACTTGACCATAATTTACACGCGCAAGCCATAAGCTCAGTCTCTGAGCCAGCTAACACTTTGAATGCATTGTCAGATTTAGAGCTCCCTTTGGTATTGCAGCCATTTATTTTGGAAGCACAGTCGCTAGTGACAGATGCAAACGATGCTGATCCTGATATTAAAGAGATATTTATAGAAGAGGCTAATGAAGTCTTAGATGAAATCATCCCTTTATATGGACATTGGCAGCTTTCACCTACTGATTTGACTGAACTGAAAGACATACGCCGTGGCTTTCACACTCTGAAGGGCTCTGGTCGGATGGTCGGTGCTCATTACAGTGCTGAATTAGCATGGTCTATAGAAAACATGCTAAACCGCATTTTAGATAAGAGCATAACTGCCTCAGCGGATATACAGCAGCTGATTGGTGATGTATTGGCCGTATATCCTGAGTTATTAAGCACTTTCGAGCGTGAAAGCCAAGATTATCCTACTATGATGCCATTGTGGGTGGCCTGTGCTAATGCTTATAGCAAACAATTAGGTGATGAATTCAGTTACCGTGCATTATACAATCAATGGTTACAGCCTGCTAAGCATACGCCAAGTCACATTGATTTAAACAGTCATATTCAAGATTTGGAGAATGATGAAGCAATTGATCGCACCTTGCAGACGATTTATTCGGTCAATGAAAAAATGGCAGAAGCACCAGTTATTGTGATGCCTCAAAGTGAAGAAGAACAGGCGTTCTTTGACATCTTTATTGAAGAGGCAGAAGAGTTGTTAGAAGGCGTTAATGACTTTGTACGTCATCATAAAAATGAGCCATATGTCGAGGTAAGTGACGAGATTGTGCGCGCATTCCATACTTTGAGAGCAGCTTCTGGCTCTAGTGCATTGACTGCCATTAGCGACGTGAGTGCGACGATAGAGCAAAGCTTAGAGCTTCTACAGCAGCAGGATATACCGATGAATGCAAGCCATTTAACTGCACTGGCCCAATCTGTCACGCTTATTGATGGTTATCTCCATAACTATAAACAACATGCAAACCAGCAAGATATGTCGGCAGAGCATATGCAAAGCGAGCAAGATATCGCCTCGTTACAGGCGATGCTTGAGGAGCAAGATGACGATAGTGAGGCAAGCACTGAGGATAAACCAACGATTAATGACTTGTTAGATGGCAATATTGATGAGTTATTAGATGCCGAGTGGCAATTAGATGAAGCGCTTAACAGTGCTGATATCGAGAAAATCCAAGCCTATATCGCTGAGCAAATTTTACAAATTAAATATTTAACTGACAAAGCACAAGCCTTTCCAAAATTCGTCTCTATTCTTGATGCCTTACAAGATGCTTATCATTATTTGAGCCAATATCCAAAAGAAGCGGCAGATATTGATATCCAAGAAATCCTACTTGCAGGTCATGCGCAGTTAGTTGGTTTATTTGATGCTTTAGCAGGCAGTACGTCATTAAAAATTGATGAGCAAGTACTAGAGCAGCTAGAGAGTATCAAGCAATACAACACCGTGCAAGTTAGTATCGTGCAAGAGAATATCGTGCAAGATAAGAATGAAAGTGATGAAAATATAGCCGATGAAGAACAGGCTACTGTACAAAGTATTGCCGCACCTGAGCTAGAGCTTGAAACTATCGATACGGATATTGAGCTACTAGAAATCTTCTTAGAAGAGGCGCAAGAGCTTGATGATGCGCTGGTCGATAGTTTCAGTAAGTGGCGTGCAGACATCACCCATATTAATACCTTAAAGGTACTCCAACGCCATCTGCATACCATCAAAGGTGGTGCGCGTATGGCGGGTATCCGCAGTATTGGCGACTTGACTCATGAAGCAGAAAGCGTTTATGAGGCGTTTGTAGAATCTAAACGCGAGCCAACCGCACAGTGGCTTGAGATTATGCAAGTGGTACAAGATACCTTATCGCTGCAGGTAGCACACATTGTACGTTATCAAAAGTCTTTTTTTGCGCCTGAGCTCATGGCTCAATTACAGCAGTTTTTAAAAGCACAAGCATTGCCAGAAACGGTACAGCTTATTATTCCTATGCCAAATAACCATGTGGCAGCTGAGCCTCAAATCTTTGCCAATCAAGATACCCAACAGGTAGCAAATGAGGCAGATGCGTTAAGTTTAGATAAAATCATTCAGCAATCGTGGGCGCATGGTTTACCTGATGCTGATATTTTAGAAGTTTTCTTAGAAGAGGCAACAGCGCTCACCAATCGTAATGAATATCTACAGTTATTCTTAAATGACGCAGGTGACATGGTTGCGCTGCAAGCACTACAGCGCGACTTGCATACCTTAAAAGGTGGCGCACGTATGGTTACTGCTACTGGTATTGCTGATTTAGCTCATGAAATGGAATCAGTTTATCAAGACTTTGTTGCTCAGCGCCGCCCTGCAACCACGAAAGTGCTGGAGTTGCTGGCTGCTTGTTATGACTGGCTAGCAGATGCTGTTTTTATCCTATCACAGCAAGTGAATCCGCCAACACCTAGTTTACTAATTGAGGCATTACAGCAATTTAGTAAAAACCCTAATAGTTTAAAGCAGGTACCAGCAGAAACCCTGCAAGCTCAGCGTGAAACGATTTTAATTGCCAAAGAAAACCAAGAAATAACCTATATCCAAGAAGATATCAGCGCCATGCCGCTGATGGTTAACGATGCGACTGAACAAGAGCAAAATGCCAATAATAGTGAGATGATTCGTATCTCAGGCAGTCTGATTGAGCATATGATTAACCTGTCAGGTGAATCTGCGATTAACCGTGCTCGTATCGATATGGGCATCAGTAGCTTGACCAACAGTATTGAAGAGATGGGTACTACCGTACAGCGTCTAGCGGATCAGTTGCGCCGTATGGAAATTGAGCTTGAGGCACAGATTTTATCGCAGATTGATGAAGAGCTGGTCAATCATGAAGGTTTTGACCCGCTAGAGATGGATCAATACTCTTCTTTGAATCAGCTGTCAAAATCTTTGTCAGAGTCGGCATCGGATTTGGTCGAAATTAACCATACTTTATTAGAAAAAACGCGTGATAGTGAAAGTCTATTGCTCCAATTATCTCGGACGCAGACTGAATTACAAGATGGTTTGATGAACTCACGTATGGTCCCTTTTACGCGATTAACACCAAGGCTTGAGCGTATTGTCCGCCAAACGGCTAATGAGCTGAATAAGTCGGTTGAGCTAAAAATTATCAATGCTGATGATGAGATGGATAGAACCATTCTAGAGCGCATCACCTCACCACTTGAGCATATGTTACGTAACGCAGTCGATCATGGCATCGAAAATGTGGCAGCAAGGCTGGCAGCAGGTAAAGAGCGCAGTGGTCAAATCACGCTAGAAGTACTACGTGAAGGAAGTGAAATTGTCATTTTGCTCAATGACGACGGGCAAGGGATTGATGTAGAAGCAGTACGTGAAAAAGCCATTTCTCAGGGTTTGATCGACGCCAAAGATAGGAATCTTAGCGACCTTGATATTATGCAATATATATTTAATGCCGGTCTTAGTACCAGCAAACAGGTCACGCAGATATCAGGGCGTGGCGTCGGTATGGACGTTGTTATTAGTGAAATTCGTCAGCTAGGTGGTGCTGTATCTGTGGTATCAGAGCTTGGCAAAGGATCAAGCTTTACCATCCGTGTACCATTAACGGTAGCTGTGTCTGATGCTTTGGTGGTTCGAGCAGCGGATCGTTACTATGCCATACCTTTGGTGCAGATTGAACGCGTTGTACGTATCAATCCAGAAAAAGTTTATGACTATTATCAATCGGGCGAGGCGACTCTCAATTTTGAAGACACTGACTATCGTGTACGCTATTTAAATGAGATTTTATCTGGTAATAAGCTCAATGAGCTGGTCGTTAATACCAATACCAGCGTACCGCTTATTATCATCAAAAACCGCAGTGGTCAGAATATGGCCCTACAAGTCGATCAAATAGCAGGCTCACGTATTGAAGTAGTGGTAAAACCTTTGGGGCAACAGTTCTCAAATGTATCTGGTATCTCAGCGGCCACCATTATGGGCGATGGCTCAGTAATGCTCATTCTAGACTTGATAGCCTTGATGCGTAACGCGGCTTTAGTCAAAGATGTCACGCATTCTAAAGCTACTGAACAAAGAAATATGGATTCCAATACCACGATTCTGGTCGTTGATGATTCAGTCACAGTCAGAAAAGTAACATCACGATTCTTAGAGCGTCAAGGGTTCAATGTGGTACTTGCCAAAGATGGTATCGATGCGCTTGAGATACTACAAGAGATGACGCCTGACTTAATGCTGCTTGATATTGAAATGCCGCGCATGGACGGTTTTGAAGTTGCTACCCAAGTCAGACATAATGGACGCTTGCAGCATCTGCCTATTATCATGATTACCTCACGAACCGGTGAGAAGCATCGTGAACGTGCCCTTGAGATTGGGGTAAATGACTATATGGGCAAACCTTTCCAAGAAAACCAGCTGCTTGATAAAATCCAAAGTTTATTGGATGAAAAGGTCCACCTAACTCATCATGGGTAACATACGTGCCTTGGCGTTAAAAGATAAAAATGAGATTAAAGTACTGGTGGTGGCAGAAGACCATCAGCAGCGGATGGCGTTCTCTGATACAGTGCGGAGCTGTGGCTTTCATCTGGTGGATTGCGTTACACCATCGCAGTTGAAGGATAAGTTTGATGGTTATGAAAGCGCTATTGATATCTGGTTGATAGACAGTGATTACGATGAGCATCTAGCGACCATGACAGCTGCTTCCAATCCTGTAGCGATGTTGGTCGGGTTTAGTCAAGCACCTTATCTTAATGAGGCGCAGCAGTACGCTAAATGGCAACGTAAATTCAAACGTAAGCTTGCGCAACTGCTGGATTTGCCAAATCTTATCGATAATTCTGTCTATAAGGATGATATTAGTGATTGGCGTTATGTGGTGTTCTTAGGGGCATCTATGGGTGGTCCTAGTGCGGTTAAAGAGTTCTTAGATCACCTATCGCCAACACTGCCGATAAGTATTTTACTAGCGCATCATTTTAATCAAACCATGATTAGTACCTTGCCACGTATATTAAATCGCCATAATGACTGGCACTGCCAGATGATTACTTCCTCGCAGCGCATGCGTACAGGTCAATGTCTGATCGTACCTATCGATCAACAGATTGTCTGTGACTCAACTGGTCGCATTATCTTATTAGATCAGGCTTGGGTAGGGGATTATAAACCTGCTATTGGTCAGATTCTCAAAAACACCAGCGATGTTTATGGTAGCGAGCTGATAAACATTATCTTTTCAGGTATGGGCAATGATGGCACGCAGTATTTAGATTTGATACAAGATAATGACAGTCAATTATGGGCACAAGACCCAATTTTGAGTACTTGTCCCAGTCAGCCACAGGCTATCATTGACTCAGGATATTGTACCTTTATCGGCAGTCCTCAAGCATTGGCAGAAAAGCTGACCAACTATATTGCTAATAAAGCGACAAACGACACTCCACATTCATTTATTGTGAGCGACTTATGAGACAGATGTTAAAACATTCATTTGAGGCAGTAAGCTTACTGACCACCACTAATGGTATGCTCGATGTGACGATCATTCCAGCGCTTGATCAGCCGGATTGGCTTGTTCCTAGTGGTTTGATTTTGAGTATAGATGAGTACAGCGAATATACACAATTTTATGAGTGGCAACAGCAACAAATCGCTGTGTTCCATATGTTACCGAGCCATCAAACGCCAGATAAGATGGTTATATTGGAAGGAAATACATCAGCGCATCGTATTGCTTTGCAAACTTCAGGTGAGGTGCGCCAACTACAGGCGCGTATCTCTGATGTGAAAGATGTTGAGCTGCCTGAGCATTTTATCAAGTCAAATAGCAATATCGATACGGTTCATGAACGTGTAAAAGAAGAGGTTGTGCTATCCTATCTTTTTCAGACGGTCATGATTGATAATATGCTGTATTTGGTGCCAGATTTAGATAAAATTGCGCATCAGCTAGTAGATTTAGACGGCTAGTTTGCTCATTAGATAGTCACTGTCTATATCTATGCCTAAGCGCTTATTAAGCAATCAGTAGCGACAGAGGTAACACAGTAAATTTATGAATACTACTCATTCTAACCTAACAAAATGGTCCTTTGCCAGTCGATTTTTTCACTGGATTAGCGCGATTTTATTGCTGATTACATGGACCATGATTTTTTTATATGACAACCTAGATAGCAATCTCTATATTGGGCTACATAAAGCCTTTGGGGTTAGCCTGTTATTTTGGATGATAGCACGAGTCATTAATCGCATCTTTACCAAAGCGCCACCAGCAGTATTGATGCCGAAATGGCAAATGCTGCTTTCCCGATTGTCGCATTTTGTACTTTATGCTCTGTTGATTGCGATGCCAATAGCAGGGTTAATGATGTCTTTGTATGGTGGCCGTCCGGTTGATATATTTGGTATATTTCAAATACCTGTACTAGTAACCCCAGATAGAGGGTTGGCTCGACTCTTTAATGACTGGCATGTAGATATCATTTGGCCAATGATTATCGCCTTTACTGTGCTTCATATCGGGGCGGCTTTGTATCATCAGTTTGTGAAAAAAGACAACCTCATAGCACGTATCAAGTAATAGACTTTTAATATCGTTACGACATATCAAAAATGCTGCTTATAACACTTTTGTATTAAGAAATGGCATCTATTTCTTAATTTCCACAGTGTAAAATATACCCGTAAAAAAGCCCTGCGTATCATACACAGGGCTTTTTTTAGTGATCAAAATAAATATGAGCTAACTATAAATTTACTTTTTATGCTCAGGTAAATTAATATTCATCTCAAGCACGTCCAAGCTATCTTCAGAACGATGATTGATATTGACATCATCAATCTGTACGCCATTGACATATTTATTGACCACTTCTAATATCTCACGTTTCATTTTTTCGATACGGTCTGCGGTCAAGCGATTGTTTAAGCGATTTTCACTTGCGACAATAACCTTTAAGCGCTCAGTTGCCATATTGGCACTGCCTGCATTGCTGTCGTCAGTGCCAAATAAGCTACTCCAAAATCCTTTTTTCTTACTCATTATTAACCCCCAAACCAGCGCTGTAATAGACTCTTTTTCTTCACATCAATATGACGTAACGGACGTTCTTCCCCTAGGAAGCGAGCGACAATATCATCATAACATTGACCAGCAATAGAGTCGGTATAATGAATCACGGGCTCACCGTGGTTAGAAGCTTCCAGCACGGAATGGCTCTCAGGAACAACGCCCAGTAATGGAACTTTTAAGATGTCATTTGAGATGGTTTCAATATCCATCATCTCATTGGCTGCTGCGCGCTCTGCATTATAGCGTGTGATAATCAGATGCTCACGTACAGAACCTTGGTTTTCAGCCACTTTTTTGGTCTGGCTTTGCAAGATACCAATGATGCGATCTGAGTCACGTACTGATGAGATCTCAGGGTTGGTAACGATGATGGCTTCATCCGCATGATACATGGCGAGCTGCGCGCCGCGTTCGATACCTGCAGGTGAGTCGCAAATAATGTAATCGAATTGCTTAGAAAGCTCTTCCATAATCTCTGCCACACCGTCATCTGTTAATGCATCTTTATCGCGCGTTTGACTGGCAGGTAGAATGTAAAGATTTTCCAATTGCTTATCTTTGACAAGCGCTTGTGATAGGCGTGCATTGCCATTGATTACATCGACAAAGTCATAAACAATTCGATTTTCGCAGCCCATAATCAAGTCTAGATTACGCAAGCCTACATCAAAATCGATAACAACTGTCTTATAGCCACGTAATGCTAAACCGGCGGCAAAAGAAGCACTGGTCGTGGTTTTACCCACACCGCCTTTACCCGAAGTGATTACAACAATCTTCGCCACAATGGCACACTCCTATAAATTGATGAATTGATGAGATATTTATTATATAAAACAGCATATATATTATATATAAAGCATTATGCTTTCTGGTCGTCCATACGCTGTATATATACTCTCTGCGAGCGTAAGCCTAGCATAAATCTAGCAGAACTTATAGCAAGTCTCTATTAAAGCATACAAACGGCTAAGATATAAAATTAAGCGATTACCTAACTGATATATAAGGACGTAAGTGTGGTAAATAGTGGCAGAGCTAAAAATTCATCATAGCGCAGTTTTGTTAAATAAACTTACTACAATATGAATTAAAAAGGTTTTTGACATATTTACTTTTTAAATTTAACAATATATATAAACAACTAGGGTTTGACGCCTTTATTAATCTGAGATTCATCAATGATCGTAAATACCAAACCTTGACCTTCTAAAAACCGCACTTCGACCGATTTATCAATCACATGCTCAGGCAGATTGTCACGTAAGCAATAAGTACCGGCGACTGACACCAGAGAGGGGTTAAAAACTTGGCAAAAAATGCGTGCGTCTTTATCGCCCGTAGCACCTGCGACCAAGCGACCTTGAGCACGACCATAAACGTGCAAGTTGTTATCAGTAATAGCTTCAGCACCACTATTGACACTGTTGGTCAAAATCAAATCGCCACCGACATGATTGAGACTTTGTCCTGAGCGCAGCATTTGATCATAGATAAGACTGGTAATATGCTCAGTACTGATAAGGGTTTCTGCTGTTTCTACAGATAAATCAGCTTGCATTTCCACGCTTGTTTGTAGCGCTTGCTGAGCACTCACGTTATCCGTCTTAGACTCACTATTATCAGTAGCAGCCGTTGTAGGAGCAGCAACTTGGCTTAGTTGCGTTATTGCTTTTTTATTGGGTAAAATGCGTTCAATACGCTTACCATCTGCTGGAAATATTGCCAAGCGTAGCTCACGTGCTTGCGCGTCAAGTAGCCCCGTCACGACGCCGATAGGCTGTAAACCCCAAGACCATAGCAACTCGACCAGTGCTGATAGATCTTGCTCAACCTCGCTATCAATCAACACAGGAATATGACTGCTCTTATTGCTCAACGTGCTTTGTAATTGAGCAGCAATCGCCACAAAGTCATCGGTACTAAACTGTACCCGTGAAAAGGTCAGCATTTTGCCATAAAAGGCTAAAGCAGGCGTGGCTGACGAAGTGTCGGTATAGTTGTCGGCAATGGTCATAATCTACATCCTCAAAAGGTAATCGTAATGCTATATTCGTGGTGATATTTTTCTTATCAAATCATTATTTTAAAGCTTTAAAGATTCTATAATTTAAGCAAGTCTTGATGCTTCCACTGTTGAACTTTTATTTGCGCTTCAAATTCTGTCAGACCATCATCGATAATGCTAGCAATGAGATGGTCTAATGCCGGATTGTCTGTATCGATTTGAGCGATACCACTAGCGATAGCGACCATCAATGCGTCAAGGCGTTCGGCGTCAAGCAGACGCTCGTTGAGCGCATAAACCACATTTTCACCAATATTTTGCCCCACATGCTGTAGCTGTGATTCAATCAAGCTACCCGCAATAGGTATCATACGCAGATAGCGGCGCAATTCTGGCGTATTGGCAAGCCCATCTTGGATCGCATTGCCCACTTCACTAGCGATAATAGCGCCGCCACCTGCTGACTCAGTTAGAGCTTGTAGTTTTGGTGTCATCTCTTTACGCAGTAGTGACAATATAGCGGCTTCAATCTCATCACGATTGCGCGAGATGGTAGAGTCGATAAACGATTTTTGCCTCTTCGGATCAGTAAGCTCTTGCCGAAAGGTCTGAATGGTCGTTAAAATAACGCGGTCAGACAACTCCTCTAATACTACATCGATATAGAAGTTGATTCTATTGATCCATGGCTGAGGCAATACTTGATAGCCTAGTTGATATAGGCGTTGTCCGATAATAACAACGCGAAATAATCGCAGCGCACGCAATTGCGGAAAACAGCCTAATACCTCGTACCAATGCACAAAAGGAAAAAAGAACCAGCGGTAATAGATTTTTTCTTTGATGGCAATCGCCCAGCGTAATAGCAGCTCTGCAATCAAAAACAAGGTAAAAAAGCCGCCCACGGTACGTAATGAGTCATGGATATTACTTTGATACCAGATTAATTGATTGGAAATTCCAAGCCAGTTTGCCGCGTCACTACTAAAACTACTCATCAAAATAGCATCAGTACTGATAACCAATAAATCAATACTGATGGCGATAATCATCACGATATCATAAGTAAGCTTTAAACGATTTGGTTTAGGACGATTTGGTCTTGAAGGCGGAGTCTCTGGTGACCCTGTTGGTGGCTCTGACCCTGCTAAGGACTGATTGAGCGTGGACGTTGACTCTATGGGCGGGCGAGTAGTGGAAGAGGCGGGCACAGTCAGTCCTTATAAGTAATAAATGGCAGCAGTCATGAGAAGTATTACACCAATCACAACAAAATCAACACAGCGTTCTAACGGTCATTCACATTATCAATGAATAACGCCAAAAAACAAGCCATCAACCATTATAATTTGGTATTTTGCCATTTATATTCTTTCAAAGAATCCTGTCATTTAATTGCTCGAATTGTCAACCTTAGGATTGGTTTCAAACTCAGCCAACATAGTGGTGATACGCTGATCTTTTTGTTGCCAAACATGCTCTACCCAATCAAACATTTGTGCTTTTATATCCTCATCGTTTTCATAGCCACCTTCTTTGATTCCAGAAAATAAATCATCAGGTATTTCAAGATAGCGCACATCAACGCCTAAGCGCTTGATATTGCCTTTCCACAAATCCCCGTAAGTTGGTACCCCATCAGGATAGACAATGGTCATATCTAAGATACCATCGATGTGTTCACCTAAAGCACTAATCGCCAGCGATAAACCGCCAGCTCTTGGTTTTAGCAGATGGGTATAAGGCGAGTTTTGCTTATTATGCTTTTCTTTGGTAAAGCGTGTGCCTTCTAAATAGTTCAGCAAGGTAAAGGGTTTGTCTTGTAATAACGCGCAAGCACGCTTTGCCTCTTCGATATCTTTACCTTTTAAAGCAGGGTTTTTGGCAACCGCTTCTTTAGAGTGACGACGCATCATCGGAAAATCTAAGAAGTAAAAAGCCTGACCAACAATCGGGATATAAATCAGCTCAAATTTCGTAAAAAATCGCGTGAGGGGTAAGCGTTTTTCGCTAATGTACTGCACAATACTGGTATCAACCCAAGACTGATGGTTGCTGACGAGCAAATATTTGCCATGCACATGTACATCATCAGGTAGCGTGATACGCCAATCTTTTCTTGGTAAGAGGTTTTTTATTAAGGCATTGTTACTACTAATCCAGTGATTGGTAATTTTAATCACTGTTTGATCTGCAATAGGGGCGCCAGTGATAATCTTGCCCATACCCATCAACCACAAGGGAATACTACCACCAAAGCTATTGGCAGCAATGACACCCGTTGCCGTTGCTAGCGAAACCGCTTTGCCCAATTTAGGGGCACGCTGATGGAGTTTTTGCATGGTGGCGTTTAAGCGCATGACCCATTCCTCTCTGTTAGTTTTACAAATATATCAATAGTATGTTTTAAGTATTTCTAACACTACATAGCCTCAAAGACTTAGCTTGCAGGCAATAGGACAACACATAATAAGTCTTATTTTTACGCATTTTGACTTTGCTAGACTCTTGATAGTATAGTCATATTCACTTAGCCTACAAATACTGCTAACATTAATAGTTAACGGCAGCCTTTTATAGATAAAGCTTTGATAAGTAAAGATTATTCTATGTAGAGTGATTTCATATTTAGATTTTCGCACTGGCTGTTAATAAAAGAGCGTTTAAGTGATAAGAACCTTACTTTTATTCTTGTAATGTTGCTGAGTGATTTTAGCAGAAAAAAATAGAGTGTACG
The DNA here is from genome assembly GCF_000013905.1 of Psychrobacter cryohalolentis K5. NCBI lineage: Bacteria > Pseudomonadati > Pseudomonadota > Gammaproteobacteria > Moraxellales > Moraxellaceae > Psychrobacter > Psychrobacter cryohalolentis. Next base: position 2,556,060 of record NC_007969.1, on the reverse strand, counting down.
GCTGTAAACGTGACTTACGATAGCAAATTATGCATTTAATAAAATCGTATTTATCAACACTTATGCACTTCTCATACATAGATGTGACAAAATATTACACAGAATTAGAATGAGATTGCCATAATACTTTTAGTGTCGATAAACACCCAAACAATATAGTTAATGGCTAATTTGTCGTTAGCGTCTTTTATAAAAGTACGATTATTTTTTCAACTTAAGAGGACATATTATGCGTAATACATTAATGGTTGCAGCAATCGCTTCAGGTTTGGCTCTTACCGGTTGTGTCACTGATCCTAACACTGGACAACAACGTCTTAACAAGTCTGCTATCGGCGCTCTAGCTGGTGCTGCAGGTGGTGCGACTATCTCAAAAGCTACTGGTGGTGATAAAACTGGTCGTGATGCTGCTATTGGTGCTGCATTAGGTGCTGGCGTTGGTTACTATATGGAGCGTCAAGCTCGTCAGCTTGAGCAACAAATGGCTGGTACTGGCGTAACGGTTAAGCCAAACGCTAACGGCAACATTGATCTGGTTATGCCGGGTAGCATCACTTTCTCGTTTGATGATGCGACTTTGAACAACTCATTTAAGCCAACGCTTGATAAACTTGCTGCGACAATGAATGAGTATAACCAAAACACCATTACTATTGCTGGTCATACAGACAGTAAAGGTACTGATGCTTATAACATGAAGTTATCACGTGACCGTGCTTATGCAGTAGCGAACTACTTAAGTGCGCGTGGCGTAGCATCTAACCGTATCAATGTTGTTGCTTATGGCGAGTCACGTCCTGTTGCTGATAACAATAGCGAATTTGGTCGTCAACAGAACCGCCGTGTTGAGCTGACAGTTAACGCACCACAAAGCGTTCGTTAATTTTAAATGATTAGCTAATATTTAATATCGAAAAAAGGTCAGCATAAAGCTGGCCTTTTTTTTGGCTTGAATTTTGTCTCTCATTAAGAAATTATATTTGATAATAGTTATCAATAACATTATAATTCCCATGCATTTATTTTGCGGATAGCTATTTTTTCAGTTTTTAATAGCAAACTGATAATTGCTATTATCTATAATCAAGCTGTTTCAATGCCCGATACAGTGCTGGTTTCGCCTATTTTCATTACTAGTATCGATGTGAAAGATTTATCTTATCTCTTCTTTATTTTGCAGCCCATCAAGGAAATCTATGAATATCACGACAGTGACAAGCCGTAAAATCTTACCGACTACTTTAGCTGCTGCACTGACAGGTATATTGATGGTATCAGGTTGTAGCAAACAGTCTGATGAAAAAGCGACCACAGATGTACCAGTTGAAACCGCAGAGAAAACAGCTAGCAAAACTTCATCAGCTGCTGATAAAGCTCATATGGATCGCTTGCTTATCAGTTATGCGGATATGGCACATGCTGCATACAAAGATTCGTTAGAGATGGCAAAGCTTTTACAGAGCGCCGTCAATACTTATGTAGAAACACCAACGCAAGCAAACTTGGATGCTGCAAAAGCCGCTTATAAAGCCGCGCGCCAGCCATACTCACAGACTGAAGTATTTAGATTCGATGAAGGTTTTGTGACTGCCAACGACAATCGTAATATTGGTAGTACGGACAGCTGGGAGGGGCAGGTGAATGCTTGGCCTTTAGATGAAGCATTGATTGACTACGTAAGCGCTGACTATGAAGGCGAGTACAATAGTAAAGACAACATCATTAATAGCGATAGCATTAGCGTTGGTAGCCTCAAGCAAGATACCAGTACCATCACGCCTGAGCTGCTCGCAGAGATGAATGAGATTGGTGGTAGTGAATCCAATGTGACCACAGGCTACCATGCTATTGAGTTTATGCTATGGGGTCAAGATACCAATGGCGTCGCTGAAGGTGCTGGCAACCGCCCGTTCAGTGATTATCTAATGACTGACGGTCAATGCACTAGCGGCGAGAGTGTCAATCCTGAGGCTAGTATCTGTGAGCGCCGCGGACAGTATCTAAAAGCAGCAACTCAACTACTGGTTGATGATTTGACCGCGATGGAAGCGCAGTGGCAACCTGACAGTGAAAACACCTTGCGTAGCGACATGATGGCACGTAGGGATAGCAATAGTTTGCGCCAAATTATGTATCAAATGGGCAGCTTAGCACTTGGGGAGCTTGCCTCTCAGCGCATCCAAGTAGCGTTCGTCACTGGATCTACTGAAGATGAGCATGAGTGTTTTAGTGACTTGACACACTTAAGCTATGCCAATAACGCTCGCGGTATCCAGAATGTCTTTAATGGTAGTTACAAAACAGTCGCGGGCAAAACCGTAGGTGGTTATGGACTGAAAAACTATCTTATCGATACAGGAAATACTGAAGCTGCTGATAAATTGGCTGCTGATTTTGCAAAAGTAGAAGCCGCCTTTAATGTCATTGTTGAAAAAGGTGAAAAAGAAAATATCAAGATTGATCAGATGATTGCCACTGTAGGACAGGCGAGTAAACATGGTGTTTCTGCTGAAGAGCAAAACAAGCGTCGCGGTTGGATTGAAACTAGTATCACAAGTTTGCAAGAGCTGACAGCTGGTATTGAAAATGCCGCAAAAGCCGTCGGTATTGACAATTTAGATGCAGATGCAGGTTCGCAGTTTTAATTGCTCACTAATCTACTGTCTTAACAGCAAGCATAGCAGTGATTGACATAGCATTGATCGATAATGCCTAATGAGTCGCTAACAGTGAATGAGACTTATTTTCATAAAAAAATAAGTTATGTATAATAAACACGTTGTCAATTTTGGTTGGCAACGTGTTTTTTCATAGCGTATTAAAATAGCCAGATAAATCAGCGTGCTGCTGCCACTTATCGACTAGCAATAAAAAATTTTATAGCATGCGATTTTAATGGTTCTATACCAGAACTAAGGTACTCTATGCACGTCAAGAAAGGTTTTATCAGCAAACCACGCCCCATACTCCATTCTTCTCTTATATCCCAGTTTAAAACTGCCTCTGTCGGCATGTCTGCGCCATTTACATTATCACTGGTATTAGTGGGTGTCTTGTCACTCAGTGCTTGTCAGCCTGTCAAAGATGATAACGCAGCCAACAAAGACCAACCAAATTCGGAAGGCGTTGAATTTGAATTGCTGGACTCTGAGCGTACTCAGACGATTGAGGCGCTGGCTGGCGTACCTATGCAGCAGCTTGCAAGCTTTGATCCGCAAGAAATCAAGCAAGGCGGTGATACTGGAATTAGTGTTACTAGTAGTGAGAGCTACTCTAAACCTTCATCGAACATTACCGCATCTCGCAAAGGCTCGTTCTTTATTGGTAATGCGTTTTTCCGCCAGCCGTGGGTGATTGCGCCTGCCAGTACGGATAGCCGTGATGGTCTTGGTGCGTTATTTAACGTCGCTGCCTGCCAGTCATGCCATGTCAAAGACGGTCGTGGTCATGCTCCTATGACTGCTGAGGACGATGCCGATAGTTTTCTGATTCGTTTGGCGATGCCAGCGACCACGGATGAACAGCGTCAGCAGTTAAAAGATTCACTTATTGAGAAAATTGCTCATCCTATGTATGGTGGTCAATTGCAAGATCGCGGTATTCAAGGCGTGCCAGCAGAAGCAAGAATTGCCGTGCAGTGGACAGATAAACCAGTTACATTTGCCGATGGACATATCGAAACCTTGCGCGCACCAACTTTTAACTTGACCAATCCAGGGTATGGTGCGTTGGATGATGAGATGATGATATCGCCACGTGTTGCTTTACCTATGATTGGGCTTGGGCTACTCGAACAAATACCCGATGCGGATATTAAAAAACAAGCGGCTAGCAATCATAAAAACAGCAATGATATTAAGGGTAAATTTAACTGGGTCATGGATCCACAAACGGGTAAAGTTGCCTTAGGTCGCTTTGGCTGGAAAGCAGGGCAAACCAAGCTGATTACTCAAAATCAAAGCGCCTTTAATGAAGACATGGGTTTAACTTCAAATATCCGTCCACATGAATCCTGCATGCCAGCGCAAACCGCTTGTAAGAATGCGATAACGGGCGCAGATGAGCAAGGCAATGGTAAGCCTGCGGTTGAAGTCAACGATGAAGTGGCAAAATTTGTAGAATTTTATACGCGCAATTTGGCAGTACCGCACCGCCGTAATGCAGAGGATAAATTGGTATTAGCAGGCAAAAAACGCTTTTATGATATGGGTTGTCAAAGCTGCCATACGCCAAGATATCAGCTACCAAAAACCGCTGATGATCATCTTGAGCAGCATGGACAAGTGATTTATCCTTATACAGATCTGCTGTTACATGACATGGGTGATGAGCTTGCGGATCGCACTATCGCTGGCAAACTGCCGCCAAAAAATTGGCAAGTTGAGTTTTTAGCCAATTCTTATGAGTGGCGTACGCCGGCTTTATGGGGAATTGGACTTGCCCAAACCGTTGATCCGCAAGCGACGTTTTTACATGATGGACGTGCCCGCACGCTGATGGAAGCGGTATTATGGCATGGCGGCGAAGCAAAAAAACAGCAGCAAAAAGTGCTGATGCTTGATAAACAAGGACGTACTGAATTGAGTGCGTTTTTACAGTCATTATAAGCGTCTGACTGTGTATTTTTTAATCTTTCAATGACAGATAGATAAGGTTATCCGCCTGACGGCTCTATCACTGTGATACTGATACTCGACGATAACGATTGATAATATTACTGAGAAATCTATGAAAATAAACCATGCGCTAGCAATGGCGCTCTCGGCATTAAGTGCTGGCATACTTATTAGTTGCGTCAAACCTGCTGATGACAATAAAGCGGCTGAAGTAGATCGCCAAGTTGCACAAGACAGTGCTGAGCCGAAAGCTGGCGAAAATTCTGCGGTTGATGGCAATACAGATAAGAATGTTGAAAAAATAGTCGCTGTCGATATCAGTGCTGAGACTGAAAAGACCTATTTGACCCATGTAGCCAATGAGATTGTCATACCTGCTTACGCTGACGCGGCGAAACAAAGTGATTTGTTGCATGATTTGGCACAAAAACATTGTCAACAAGCGCCAGTCAACGGTGATGAATTGCAAGCGCTACGTGACCAGTGGCTAGTATTGGCACAAGCATGGGCAAGTGCTGAAATGGTCAACTTCGGTCCTGCGACCGCCAGTATGAGTAATCTTTATATCAATTATTACCCTGACGAGCGCGGCTTGGTACATAGCGGAGTGGCGGATCTTATCGCTGCCAATCCAAAACTGACCGCTGAACAACTTGCTAATGAAAGTGCCGTTGTCCAAGGTGTGCCCGGTTTAGAAGAGGTGCTTTATGCCAATGACAGCTTGGACGCTGGTCAGTGTGCGTATGTTATAAGCGCGAGTAGTGCGCTGAGCACACGCTTAAAAGCTATTGAGAAAAACTGGCAACAAAATGCGACTAAGCTATTAGCAATTGATAAAACTGTTGAGAGCGACCAAGGATTGAACGAATGGATTAATTCCCTACTGTCGTTGGTTGAGACGATGAAATCTAACGCCATTGATCAGCCATTAGGCTTGAGCGGTAAAGCCAAAGGTCATCTACCTGCTGCGACCGCAGAGCAAAGCCGCGCGATTATCAATGCAAAATTAGCGACTTTAAATAAAGCCATGACCGATCCGGTACTGACTGCTATCTTGGGCAGCAACAGTGAAAATAACGTGGCTGACAATCTATCGACTGCGCTCGCTGATACCACTACGTTATTGGCACAAATGCCAGAAGATTTAGCCACTGCCGATAAAGCCAAGCAGCAAGAATTATATGATCATCTTACTAACGTTACGCGCTTAATTAAGCGTCAATTGATTCCGGCACTTGGTCTCCGTGTCGGCTTTAACAGTAACGACGGTGATTAAATAATGGCTATTATCAAAGCGAGTCAAAAGGTCTTAGTGAGTAAAAATTATAGGGAGTCGGATGCGCTAAAAGCAAAACCGTTTAGCCGTGAACTGCTGATAACCTCATTATTGACAGCGCTTGGTACGGCAACATTCGTCGGTATTCATCATCGTTATCGTAAGCAACGCCTAGCTGACGCTCGCCTGCAAGATTATGTGAGCGGTATTTATGCTCAATTGAATGCTGTGCAATCAGCTGCTACTGGTTCCAAGTCAATGCTTAGACGTTTGCGCTACGCCTGCAAGCAGGCAGCGTCAACGTGGCAACAAGCGTATCGTCTACCAATGAATGATAACCAGCCTAGTAGCCGTGATTTGTCTGCGAATGATTTTAGGTCAATGCATACCACTACTATGCTGACTCGCCCTGTATACTGGGTCAGTGGCGTGGCTTCTATGCCAAAAGACATCTCACTGCTAAGTGAGAGTGATGAAAATGATTTTGGTGTAGTCGGTATTGATGCCGATAGACAAATCGTTTGGCAAACGACCATGCCTGAACGTGTCCATGATATTGTCGTCCAACCTGCCTTTGATTCTCAAAACACCTTTGTTAATCACAATCAAAATCGTGATGTAGTGGTCATGGGTCGTCGTCCTAGTGAAAAATTCTGGGTGCTTGATACTGCGACAGGACAAGTAAAATTTGTGCTCAACGCTGCAAACAACCGTCATTTTTATGGTCATGCTTGCTATAGCTCAGATGGCTCAAAGTTATACGTGACTGAAAATGACACGCTAATTTTAGACGGTAAAATCGGTGTTTATGATGTTAAAAATGGTTATCAAAAAATAGCAGAATTTGAATCGTACGGTATAGGTCCACATGAGCTCATTATGCATCCAGACGGTAAAACGTTGGTAATTGCTAATGGCGGTATCAAGACCGAGAGAGCATCGCGTGAAGAGCTTAATCTCGATACTATGCACCCATCATTGGTGTACTTAAACCGCCATAATGGCGATTTACTTGAACAAATTATGCCTGAGCATAATCAAATGAGTGTGCGTCACCTAGCCATGCACGATGATGGCACAGTGATGATAGGCATTCAGTTCCAAGGTGAAAAGCATATCAATGTGCCATTAGTATTGACGCACAAGCGCGGTGATGCTGATTTTAAACCCCTTATGATGCCAAATAACCAATGGCAACGCTTCCACCAATATATCGCTAGCGTTGCGGTTGATAGTAAACGCAATTTACTATGTGTAACCACGCCAATGGGTGGGTGTGCAGCAATATTTGATTTAACGACTCGAGCTCTAATCAACTCTATCAGTTTGCCAGATTGTGCAGGTGCTTCCGTTTATAGCCGTAATATATGCAGTGGTAACGATGTTGTTAAGACTAATATAGAGCAACAATCCGGTTTTATCGTTAGTGATGGGCAAGGTCAATTAACCAGATTAACTGTCAATGATTTAACAATATTAGACTCAGAACTAAAAACAGACGCTATCGCCAAAAATTACAATATCGGCACAGATAGCAGACGCCATACAATGTCTTTTGATAATCATTTGCAAGCACTATGATATGAATGTGACACCTGAGTACCATAGTCCTTTGTTGCAAAACACTATTCAATGTTTGTCAGAGGCAGGCATTGAATTACAAATAAGCAAAAAGCGGGTTAAAAATATTAATTTTCGCTTAAAGCCACATAAGCTAATGGTGTCTGTGCCATCGTTTATTAGCTCAACACAAGTCGCACAGGCTGTAGCAAGGCGCGTGCCATGGGCGATAGAAAACCACCCACAAGTCTTAGAACAATATAAGCGCCAACAATTTCCTTCAAAGGAATCTCCAACGGCTGACAGCACCTTGCTATTGTGGGGGATAAAGCAACCATTCACCTTAAACCACGATAAAAAAATTGCCTATTATCGGCAACATCTTTCTGAAGCAATGCCTGCATTATTTGCAAAGTGGCAACCGATTGTCGGTGCGACAGCCAATGAGATACGCCTAAAAAAAATGCATACGCGCTGGGGCAGTTGTAACACGCGTGCGAGCCGAATTTGGTTATCTGTGTATCTGCCTGCTTATCCTATTGAATGCACCGAATACGTCATCGTCCATGAGCTGTGTCATTTACATCATGCCAATCATAGCCGCGCGTTCTGGCAAATCGTAGCGACTGCGATGCCTGACTATCAGCATTGGCACGATATGCTGGCAGGTAAAGGTGGTCAGCTCGATTAGAAATAATACTTGGGTGGTTTCAGTCATGTCGATAAGCCTGATATGATAAGACATAACGGTACGAATCGTGTCGTTTAAATAATAGATTTATCTACAGGGATGTCATATGGAAAACGTCAATCAAGCGCAGTTTTGGCAGCAGCGTTATGAGCAAGACAGTATCGGTTGGGATATGGGACAGGTGTCGCCGCCACTAAAAGCTTATATTGACCAGTTACCTGAAGCCGCTAAAAATCAGGCTGTTTTAGTGCCGGGTGCAGGTAATGCTTACGAGGTGGGTTATCTACATGAGCAAGGGTTTACCAATGTCACCTTGGTTGATTTTGCCCCTGCGCCGATTGCAGCGTTTGCTGAGCGTTATCCTAATTTTCCAGCTAAGCATCTAATCTGTGCCGACTTTTTTGAGTTATCGCCTGAGCAATATCAGTTTGATTGGGTGCTTGAGCAGACGTTTTTTTGTGCGATAAATCCATCACGCCGTGACGAGTACGTGCAGCAGATGGCATCATTAGTGAAGCCGAATGGTAAACTGATTGGGTTGCTATTTGACAAAGATTTTGGGCGAGATGAGCCACCGTTTGGCGGTACAAAAGATGAATATCAGCAGCGTTTTGCGACTCATTTTGACATTGATATTATGGAGCCGAGTTACAATTCACACCCAGCACGGCAAGGCAGTGAGCTTTTTATTGAGATGCATGTAAAAGACTGATTTCACGCTTGATATTGTCTCGAGCTTGTACTTCGAAGTAGTTATGATAATACGCTGTCAAATAAAGTACTGGGTGTGAGAGTAATTTCTGCAAGACTGTAATACGCCCAGTACGATAATCCTCGTTTGCTATATGGCGGTACTCTTGACGCACCGCTTGTGCGTAGACCTCATATTCAGACCAAGGCGTACCCAAAATACTTAAATCCATATCTAAGAGATAAGCGGCGTCACTGACAGTATCTTTATCTAGACATTCATGCAGCTCATGAGTGGCTGTCATCATAATCAGTGCGTAGATATGTTGGCATTGCTCAGCACTCAGATAGCATCTTAATGCCTCTACCATATACTCTGCACTTTTTAGTTCATTATCTGAGCGCCTTGGATCATAAATGACATCGTGATAATAGAGCGCCAAAGCGATGATATGCAGCTCATTCAAATGATGCTTAATCTGTTCAAACTGCAAAAATAATTGCTGAATATGCTGCAAGCTATGATAAGCACGCTGGGTTTCATTATAGCGCACGGCGATATCTTGCCAAAGCGCTTTAACTTTCGCGAGCTTGATAGTATTGTTAATAGCTATTAAATGCCACTCAAAAACCTTACCAAGCTCAGTCTCTATTTGTGACAATCCGTCCATATTCAACCTTCGTTTGATGATTGTCTATCATTTAGAAATTGTTATTTACTTCTTATTGGCAGCGTCTTCAAATGCCTGCTTAAACACTTTACCAAGCAAATTGACATCATCGACACGGGCATAATTTAGACGTGTGACAAAGGCAATATGACGATGAGGGCCTTGCTCAGCCAGTGGCACAGCGACCGCATTTTGGTTCTGTAGATGCAGCTGGTCTAACGCCATTTCTGGCACTAACGTCGTACCCATATTAGCAAGTGCCATTTGAATAAGTGTGTTTAAGCTGGCATCTGAAAAGCTGGATTTCATCTGCGCACGGTCAAAATGGCAGACAGATAGCGTTTGGTCAGTCAAGCAATGCCCTTCGCCAAGTAACATGAGATTTGCCGTTGCCAGCTCATCAGCGTTGATCGTTTTGAGCTTGGCATGTACATCATTTTTTGGAAAGACGGCAAAGAAGTCTTCGCTCCAAAACTCAAAACTATGTAAACCATCTACCGCATAAGGTAGTGCAATAATAGCGGTATCAATATGTCCATAACGCACTTGCTCAAGCAAGCGTTCGGTTTGTTGCTCGACGATAGTCATACGAAATTCTGGATAGTGCTCACGCAGCGCAGGCAACACTTTTGGTAGCAGATAAGGTGCAATCGTTGGAATAATACCAACGGTCATAGGGTAGGCAAGGGGCGATTGATGGCTATGCGCACGGGTGGTCAAGTCGTTGACTTCAGAAAACACCCGCTGCGCCCGCACCAAGATATCTTCACCGATAGGGGTGATCAAGACTTGTTTATTATTTCGCTCAAAAATTTGTGTATCAAGCTGTTTTTCCAACTCAGCGATACCCAAGCTCAGCGCTGATTGCGAGATATTACAATCTTCTGCTGCACGTTTAAAATGACGGTGTTTGGCGACGGCTAAGGCGAACTCAAGTTGACGTAAAGTAATCATAAAACCTCTCTAATAATGAGTTTTTCATGCAATTTGTTTTACTTATTTATCTTGTGTACACTATCAATGTTCATTGATGTATAAATATAAAAAGTAGAGAGAATAGTTTAACAAGTTTAATAAAACAAAACATCACATTAAAAACTTTTAACTGGATTAACCATAGAATTCGCGTATAGTTTGTCAGGTAGCCCCGATAGTGTAAGGGTTAATAGATGCAAATCTATAAATAAATTTCAATTAACGAAACTTTAATCAATCAAAAAAAGGAGCCACTCATGGCGTCTATTATCAATCAAGAAATCCCAGAATTTTCAGCAGATGCGTTTGTAAATGGTGAATTTAAAACCATTACTTCAGAAGACGTAAAAGGCAGCTGGGCAATTTTCCTATTTTACCCAGCCGATTTTACCTTTGTTTGCCCAACTGAACTTGAAGACATGGCAGGTCATTACGACGAGTTAAAAGGTTTAGGCGTAGAAGTGTACTCAGTATCAACGGATACACATTTCACCCATAAAGCATGGCATGATTCTTCAGAAGCAATCGGTAAAGTAACTTACCCAATGATTGGTGATCCTACTGGCCGTATCACTCGTGGCTTTAATGTCATGATTGAAGAAGCTGGTCTAGCTGAGCGCGGTACATTCTTAGTAGATCCAGACGGCTTAATTCAAGTTGCTGAAATCCATGCTGGCGGTATTGGCCGTAGTGCAAAAGATATGCTACGTAAAGTAAAAGCGGCACAATATGTTCGTGAAAACGACGGCGAAGTTTGCCCAGCCGCTTGGGAAGCTGGTCAAGAGACTTTAAAACCAAGTCTTGATCTGGTTGGTAAAATCTAAGTAACTATTGCTTGGATAGTGTGACAGAAGGCAGTATCTGCTTATTCATCATACTAAATAAAGTATAAAAAACCCCATTAATGAACTGACCCCCAAATGTTGGACGGTTTAGTTTATATCAAGGACTGAGTTCTGTACTTAACAGGACTCAGTCCTTTTAGTTTGAGTTGAATTCTTTCATGATTATAGTAGTGAATATACTCATGAATCTGTTTCTCTAAACCTTCAATCGAATTAGGCTTTTCAATATAAATCGTCTCACACTTTAGGGTACCAAAGAACCCCTCCATGAGCGCATTATCCAAACAGTTGCCTTTTCTGCTCATACTTTGCTTAATACCATGCTGTTTCAGCACCTGTCCAAACAGTCTCATTTGATAATGCCATCCTTGATCAGAGTGCAGCATTAACTTGTTATCACGGCACGCTTTCGTCTTTGCCAAAGCATCCTCTAGCATCTTGCCAACTAAGTCATAAGTGGGTCTCTTTGAGAGTGTATAACTGACAATCTCATTGTTATAACAATCAAGTATGGGTGACAAATACAGCTTATCATCACCCACCTTAAACTCAGTAATATCGGTCAGCCAGCGCTTATTTGGTTTATCTGCATGAAACTGGCGTTTTAAATAGTTCTTCGCAATCTTACCTTGTTGTCCTTTATAGGAGCGATACTTCTGACGTCTTATCTTTGCGCTAAGCTTCATGTCATGCATAAGCTTAGCGATGAGCTTATGGTTATGATGACAATCTAGCTGCTTTAATGCAGCCGTGACTCTACGATAACCATACCTGCCTTTATGCTGATGGTAAAGCTCAGTAATACGCTGTTTTAAGTCTCCATATTTGTCTTTAACGTCAAACTGACACCTATGGTAGTAAAAGACACTTTTAGCCATCTTAGCGATGTTTAGCAAAGCAGATAAAGGGTGCTCTTGTCTTAGTGCTTCGATGAGCCTTGCTTTTTGCCTGCTTGTTCCTCCGCTTTGAGCAAGGCATCGAGCTTTTTTAGGTACGCAACCTCTGCACGTAGGTATTCATTCTCACGCTTAAGCTCTGCTAAGGTTTTCTCATCATCTGGTTTGCTTGTGATAAATGGCTTGGTCATGGCGGCTCTACCTTTAGGCTTGGTTATTAGTCCAGACATGCCTTGTTGTCGATATGCTTTGTGCCAGTGGCTAATTAAAGCAGGTGAGCTGATATTAAATGTTAAAGCGACCTCGGATTGACTTAATCCTTGCGTCAGCATGGTCGTAATCACTTTGTATTTAAACCCACTGCTGTATTTAGCCTTACTTGTCTTTGGCTTGATCGCGTCTATACCACCGCTTTGATATTGCTTAACCCATTTTTGTACAAGTTTCGAATCTACTTTAAACTTCTCACTTGTGGCAAGTCCGGTATGTCCTTGCAGATAGTATGCGATGACTTGCATCTTAAAGTCTAGATCGTAACGCATAAAAATACCCCCATAAGTTGTGTCCAACTTATGGGGGTCGGTTCATAACTTATGCTAATGGGGTTTTTTCTTATCTAAATTTTATCATTTTTCATGATAGCTAATGGTCTAAATAGCTGTTAGTTAGGCATGAGATCCTAATTTATTTTTATCGATTATTTTATAAATCTCATCTTTTAGATGCAGCTTGCGACGCTTCATCTGCTCGATTTCTTCTTCACGGCTAGCGTGCGTGACCATATCTTTATCAAGCTGATTGATTTGCTGGTCTAGCTGGGTATGCTCATCAAAGATAGTCGCAAAGTGACTGTCTTTTTGCTTAAGCTCAGCAATAATATCTTTGTTATCTTGCCATGTATCTGTCTTTCTCATCTTGTCATCCTTGTTATGAAGCGCAAGCTTGTATAAGCATCCGCGCATGGTCTTAAGATTGTTTTGATGAATTACTATAATTATGAGACTTAGATTTTATGGAACCGAACCGTTATTTAACTGAATAACGATGAGGCTTAATGCCAGCGAATCTACTTTTAAAAAGTATGTTTGATAAACAGATTTATCGAATACTTATAAAAGTAAATCTGCCATAACACGCATAGAATTCTTCTATCCGCTTCACTCGATTGTAGCGAAAAAAATACTTAGATACTATAGTTAGTATTGATTATCATTTAGAAGTAATTTTGAAATTAAATAAAAATATTGATTTATGATAGGTTTTATAAAACATAAGGTTTGAGTTTATCCGCTTGCTCAAAACTCTCAAACCTTTGATAATAGACGTATCAAAGGTTATATGCCGCATATAAATAGCAGTATTGGCATATGACTCTTACTCATTTAAACGCGCAGCACTGATGCTGACGTTACATATTCGATAATAACAAGGAACAATTATGATAGACCAAAGCTTATTAGATGCCGTAAAGAGCTATAGCGTAAATATGACCCGCCCAATCAGCTTTGTCTTAGGTAGTGGCGAGCATAGCAAGCGTGCTGAGTTGATTGATTTTTTGAGCAAAATCGCTGGTACGACAGATAAGATTAATTTTGACGCACAAGCTAACGATGACAGTTTGCCAAGCCCAATCAGTTTTAAAGTAATCAGTCACATTGATGGTGCTTTGACGGATACAGGTATTGTCTTTAGTGGTATTCCTGGTGGTCATGAATTTACTTCATTGATATTGGCGATTTTGCAAGCGGGTGGTCATACGTTAAAACTCGATGAAGGCATTCAAAAGCTGATTAAACGCTTTAATAAGCCACTACAGTTTCAAACTTACGTGTCGCTTTCTTGCCACAGCTGCCCAGAAGTTGTGCAAGCGCTAAACCAATTCGCGCTGCTAAACGATGACATCAGTAATGAGATGATCGATGGGGCACTATTCCAAGAGCAAGTAGAAGCGAATAATATCCAAGGCGTACCAGCAGTATTCTTAAACGGCAAGCCGTTTGCTAATGGTCTGATTGACACGGCTAAATTGATTGAGAAGTTACAAGAGCAATTTCCTGATTTGTTAGCAGAAGCTGAAGATGATGCTGAACAGTTAGAGCAACAAGATGTGACGATTATTGGTGCGGGTCCAGCTGGGGTTGCTGCTGCGATTTATACCGCGCGTAAAGGCTTAAAAGTTACCATGGTGGCTGACCGTATCGGTGGGCAAGTAAAAGATACGCAAGATATTGAAAACTTAATCTCAGTACCTTTAACCACAGGTGGCGAGCTCTCGGTGAACTTTGAAAAGCATTTGCGCGAATATAATATTACGCTTAAAGAGCACGTCAGCGTCAAAGAGATTAGTGAGACAGCTGATGAAAATTATCGCATTCATCTGAATACCGGTGAGACCTTTGAGACGCGTAGTATTATCTTGGCAACTGGTGCTCAATGGCGTAAGCTTGGGGTCGCTGGCGAAGAAGAAAACATCGGTAAAGGCGTGGCTTTCTGTGCGCACTGTGATGGTCCATTCTTCAAAGGTAAAGATATTGCCGTCGTCGGTGGTGGTAACTCTGGTATCGAAGCGGCATTAGACCTTGCTGGTATCGTGAAGCATGTGACCGTGCTTGAGTTTGCTGATGATTTGAAAGCGGATCAGGTATTGATTAATAAAGCCAAAGAAAAGGCAAATATCGATATCATTACCAGTGCAGCGACCCAAGAAATTAAAGCGACTGAGGGTAAAGTATCGTCTATTATCTATCAAGATCGCAATAGCAGCGAGAATAAAGAGCTTGATGTTGCAGGGGTGTTTGTACAGATTGGCTTGATACCAAATACTGGGTTCGTTAAAGGCTTCGTCGATTTAAACCGCTTTGGCGAGATTGAAATTGATGAGCGCTGCCGTACAGATCGCAAAGGTATCTTTGCTTGTGGTGATGTTACGACTGTACCCTTTAAGCAGATTAATATTGCGATGGGTGAAGGTTCAAAAGCGGCATTATCAGCGTTTGAATATTTGGTTATGCAGTAAGCCAGTCTTTAATATCTTCTAAAATAAAAAGCTCCGATATCCTAATAGGTATCGGAGCTTTGTTACTTATAGACGTTAAGTAAATGCTATTTAGCCAATATCCCTTCTACAGATAGTATCTCACCTGCTTCATCTTCTTCAATGATGCGAGTTTCTTTAAGTGCTGACTTTTGCCATGCTTGGACATGGGGATTGTCTAGAAGAGTCTGGCAATATTGTTCAGTAAGCGGTGTTAATATGATTCCTGAAGCCTTGGCGTAGGTTTGTAGCCGTAAAACAACAGGAGCAAAAAATGCATCAGCGGCCGTAAAATCACCAAATAAATAGCTATCTGGTGATCTGTTTGTTAAACAATCTGCAAAGATATACTCAATACGGGCAATATTGGCTAAGCAAGCGGCGCTCGGACGTATTTTAGCAGTCGCTCGAATGTTCATCGGCATCTCACCACGGATACCTATTAGCCCTGAATGGATCTCAGCAATGATACTTTGGCAATAAGCACTATTTATTCTGTTGCTAGTATTGCTCTCAGTATGAGACTTACTCAATCCTGTCCAAATATCTAAGTCTGTCAGATAATCATTGGCATGAATGGCAATCGCTAAAGTATCCCATATCGTAACTTTTTCATCACCTTGACCATAGATCAAAACCGGCACTTTTCCTGTTGGCGCATGTTCATTGAGAATGGGTGTCGCTGATGGATGAAACAGCTCAATAAGTTGCTCATCAAAGTCAATATTGAATGCTTTGAGTAGTAGCCAAGCTCGCAGTGACCATGATGAATAGTTTTTATTACCGATAATGAGTAGCGGTTTTTTCATAATCATACTCTATAGTTTTTTGAAAAGTAGCACTTATATGCTACTTGAATTAAACGATCTCGTTATTTAGGTATTTCATTGTGCAAATGCCCATCCGAAATTTGGACGGGCATAGCTTATAGTCTCATTAAGGCTTACTTATTCAATCAGTTTTTATTCCTAATCAGAAAAATAATCGGCAGTGCAATCACATACATTAGTACGCCATACAAGGCAGCAGGTAAGGCAATAACTGGCAATGTACTCACGCCCATAATAATAGGGGCTAAGGTAATCGCGGTCGTACTGTTTTGAATACTGGTTTCTATAGCGATGGTTTTGGTATCAAACCAGCTTAGCTGTAACGCCTTTGCCGTCAAAATACTGATGATAAATAAGGTGACAATAATCAGCACAAGCTCAAGTCCAATAGAAGCCAATTGCTCCTGTAATAGCTGCCAGTTGGTAGCAATAGCAGCAAGGACGATTAAGACAAAAAAGACACTGGCTAAGCCATTTAAGATGCCGCTTCTACGCACCATAAAATCAGTGAATTTATAACGGGCGAGCATACCTATCGTCACTGGCAAGGTGGTCAATAAAAACATGACAACGCCGATTTTTACTGCACTGATAGAGCCTGCTTGGTCTTTCATAAAGTGATTGAAAGCCAAGGTGATTAAGATAGGCAGGGTCACCACCGATAATAGACTGACTACGCCCGTGAGCGCGACCGACAGTGCTACGTTACCCTTGGCATAGTAGGTGAGCATATTACTGGTCACGCCGCCGGGACAAAAGCTAATCAGCATAATACCAAAGGCGATGGCAGGTGGTGGCGACATCAGTAAGACGACCGCTAAAGCCACGAGTGGTACAAAGACAACTTGGTTAATCAACCCTATAAAGAATGCTTTGGGGTGACTTGCAATAACCTTAAAGTCACTGGGCTTAAGCCCTGTTCCTAAGGTAAACATAATATAAGCAAGGGCTAATGGCAGCAGAGCTAATGCGGTATTACTCATGGAACATTCCTTGTAAAGTTAACGGTTATACTTGCATTATATTTATAACGCCCATTCCTTGTGGCGATATATTGCTTTACAGCATCTAAAATATAGTCTTAAATATTATAAAAGCCCATATGTTTATATGGGCTTCTTGGTTTATTGCTTTAAATTATTGATTATGATATCAGTCGTCTAGCAAGTCCATACGCTTAGCCGCTTCATAGATACCAGTTGAGCGATTGCCCGTACGGCAGAATATCAACATTGGTTGCTCAGCTTGATTAAAAAAGTCAGCAAACTCTTCAACATGGTTCTGATTGAGCTCACTACCAGCAAAGGACACTTCTTTATAAGCAAGTCCTGCTTTTTCGGCGGCAGCAGCAATCTCAGCACTGGTTGGCTGGTTCGGTTCTTCACCATCCGGACGATTGTTAATAATGGTTTTAAAACCATTTTCTGCAATCATCGGTACTTGGTCAGGGGTGATTTGTCCGGTAATACTCACTTGATGGCTCATAAGAGCTCCTTTTATTTTTTATATTAAAATTAAATGGATAGTACAAGAATACAAAGCCTAAGCGCAATGGATAATTTTCTAAAGATAAAGTATGTAAGCTTTATTGCCTTTTTATATCAACGCTTATATCAGCCCTTGCATCAATGCGCTTTGGTACAACAGTTTGGCACGTGCGCCCGTACCACAAAACATCAATATGGGTTTTGGCATCGTACGATAAAAAGCAGCAAACTGCTCCACAGTCGCCATACTTAAGCGCTCATCATCAAAGGGTAAATGCTGATAATTCAAATTGGCTTTCGCCGTTGCACTGCTAAAATCACAGCTATTAGGCTGCGAATCAACCTCAGCGTCAGGACGAATATTAAGCACAGAGCGGTAGCCAAGCTCTGCAATTTTGATACATTGGCTTGGGTAAATTTGCTTATAAATAGTTAAGTCATCGGTCATAAGTAATATCAATAAAGGTTATAAAAAAAGTAGAGGATATAATGAGTTCAAAAAAAGCGCTACAGGCTAGTAGTTTTTTTTAGTTGTCCTAATAATTTAGCATAACACAGCTTTTATCATATCTATATGTTATAGATAGCCATTAATTATTCTTAGCCTAATAAACAGTACAAATGACATTAATGAGTGTCTTTTAAACCATTAACTGCATCCATAGTGCTTAAATAAACGTGTCCCGATAAATCAGTAATCACCGGTGTGTGCTCAATGATGTCCATTACAGGGCCTTTAATAAAGCTAAAGCTCAAATGCTTATTTTGATTTAATAGCTCTTGGTTTAAGCTGATAAGCATCTCTTGTCCGGTCAAATCGATATGATTAACGGCCGACATAATAAGAATAATCTCGCTTGCCTCTGGATATTGACGCGTGGCTTGTACCACGTGACGATGCACTGATTCGCTATTACCAAAAAACAAGCTCTCATCAATACGCAGCATCAATAGATTGTGAAAGGTCACTACATCATGACGATTAATATTACGAAAATGACCTGTCCCTGCTAGCTGCCCAACGATAGCGACATGCGGTTTGCTTGACTGCCAAATCAAGCTAGCAAATGACACCATAAGTCCAATCACGAGCCCTGTATTTAACCCAAATATCAATACGCCGACAAACGCGGCGATAAAACTTGCTGCATCTAAGCGGTCGCGGTGCCATGCCGACTTTAGCGTCGCTATGTCAATAAGACCTATGATAGCTGCCATGATGGTTGCGCCCAAAATTGCATAGGGCAGCGGGGCAAGCAGATACCCGAATGCTATCAAGGCAGCTATCATAACTAACACTGTGACCAAGCTCGCTAAAGGCGTTTTGGCACCTGAATCGACATTGATAGCCGTACGCGAAAATCCGCCAGCGATAGGAAAGCTTTGAAAAAAGCTACCGGCAACATTAGCCAGTCCAAGCCCTGTCAGCTCGCGATTGGCATCAAATAGCTCACCGCGCAAACGCGCATAAGTGCTAGCAACAGAGCTGCTCGATACAAACGCAATCAGCGCCATCAGTCCTGCAGTCGGTAATAAATTGAGCGCTTCATGAAAGTCTGGCAGATATGGCGCTGTAAAGCTTGGCAGTCCTTTCGGTACATTACCAATCGTTGCCACACCGCTTGTCGTCCAATGTAAAACGATACTGAGAGCGATTGCAGCGGTCAGCAGTATAAGAGGAAACAGGCGCTCTGCCCATTTCGCATAAGAGGCGGATAACCAAGACTGCCAAACCCATTTTTTACCATAGCGATTAAGAAGCATGAGTGCAAAGGCGCTGATACCAATTACTAGCGTCAACGGATGCAGCTGATTGGCATACATCTGCATGCTCGATAAATAACCGATTAAGCCATCGCCTGAAATGGGTATACCAGTTAGATATTTAAGCTGGCTTATAAAGATAAGCACAGCGGCACCACTGATAAATCCAGCAGAGACGCCGCGGCTGATAAACTGCATAATCCAGCCCAATTTCAGCTGTCCTGCCAGCCACAAAATCGCACCCATCATGAGTGCTAGTAGGGCTGCCATCAGTACATACTGCTCAGCGCCCTTATCCGCATAAGGATGCAGCGCGCTTGCAGTCATAATAGCGGTCACAGCAGCAGGTCCGACGGCTTGTACATTACTAGAGCCGAGCCACGCATATACCGCCACAGGCACGATAGCCGCGTATAAGCCATAGACCGGAGGCAAGCCTGCCAAGACCGCATAGCCCAAGCTTTGCGGAATAACGAGCACACCAACGACTATCCCTGCAATGATATCGGTTGGCAAGGCAGACAGCTGATATTGACGTAACCAAACAGGTATCAGTCGAGTGGCAATAGAGGGCATGGCAGTACGTCCTCACAATAAAAAATGTTCATGAACATCAGAATTTAATCAATGAGATTTAGCCAATCATCTATGCCTCAGCAGGGGCACAAAAACGCTGATACAACAGCTCTAGTATGGCTAATGCATCATCACTAGCGATACTATAGTAAATCTGCTTGCCTTCACGGCGTGTCGTCACTAGCTCATCTTTACGCAAAATACCAAGCTGCTGCGATAAGCTTGGCTGCCCAACACCGACTAAGCTTTCAAGCTCACTGACGCAGTACTCTCCTTGAGTTAGTTGACAGAGGAGGAGCAAGCGATCAGGATGCGAGAGTGACTTAAGCAGTTGGCTGGCTTGCATTGATGCTTGCTGCATTTTTTCAGCAAGGTCTTTTGGCGCAACGCCGTCATTGCTGTCACCATTGGTATCAAATGTGCTCAGTACTGAAGTAGAAGTGATCAGAGCGAGCTCCTTAGATAAGAGATAAGAGATAAAAATATAAATGAAAAAATTGTATATAACTGTATAGGGTCAATTATCAATCATATCGCCATTTATAGCAAGTTATCATTATTTACATTATATAAATTGATATATTATAAAATAATTGCTATATTGATGCTTATAGCCAATTGATAGACTTATTTTAAATACGATAGATATCGTCCTATTATACGTAACAATTCATCGAAAATTAAAACATTCATATAAAAATGGAGAGTAGTCATGCAAGTTCATTCATTCTTACATAGCGATACAGAAACCTATACCCATGTGCTCGCCGACATTGAGCAGCAAGTGTGTGCGATTATTGATCCCGTATTGGATTTTGATGCCAAGTCAGGACGTACGCGTACAACGAGCGTCGATGAAGTAGTTGAATTTGTCAAAGAGCATGGTTGGGAGCTGATCTATATTATCGAAACTCACGCCCATGCTGATCATGTATCGGCAGCTATTCACGTCAAAGAGATACTTGGCGGGCAGTTAGTGATCGGTCAGCACATTACTGAAGTACAAAAAATATTTAAGGAGATTTTTAACTTTGATAGTAGTTTTCGCACCGATGCCGGTCAGTTTGATGTTTTGACCGATGATGGCGACACTTTAGCGCTAGGCGGCATTACTATTACTGCTATGTATGTCCCCGGTCATACGCGTGCTGACATGGCTTATCTTGCCACTGACGACGAAAAAACCGTGGTGTTTGTCGGTGATACTTTATTTGCCCCTGATGTGGGTACGGCGCGCTGTGACTTCCCAGGTGGGGATGCGAGAACTCTATACCAGTCGATTACAAAATTGCTCGAATTGCCCGAAGATACGATGATGTATCTTTGCCATGACTATCCCAGTAAGGGTCGTAAACATTGTCCAACTACGACGGTCGCTGCGCAAAAATTAGGCAATATTCATGTAAAAGAGGGTATCAACGAAGCAGAGTTTGTAGAGATGCGTGAGCGCCGTGATGCCAATCTTGAGATGCCAAGGCTTATTATTCCAGCAGTACAAGTCAATATCGATGCTGGTCATTTTCCAAAACATGAGAATAATGGTACACGTTATCTAAAAGTACCTATCAATGTCCTTGGGGAATAAACACCGTGTTAGTACAGTGCTGTTTCATCCAACTCATCCATGTCTTTTTATGATAATTTCATATTTATGATAATTTAACGGAGTCTTATTATGAGTGAAAAAAATGCTCATGTAGTATGCCCACATTGCCAAGCAACGAATCGTGTACCAGATTCCAAACTCAGTGCTGCACCAAACTGCGGTAAATGTGCGAAGCCTTTACTGACTGCAACGCCGCATGAGTTAAATGCCCAAACGGTGAGTAAAGTCATTCAAAAAAATGAAGTGCTGACCATCGTAGACTTCTGGGCCAGTTGGTGTCAACCTTGTCTTATGATGGCACCGGAGTTCAAGATAGCTGCCAGCCAGTTGCCACAAATCGTGTTTGCTAAAATACAAACCGATAAATATGAGCAAGCAGCGGCGCCTTATAATATTCGCAGTTTACCAACGATGGTAGCATTTAAAAATGGTAAAGAGATAGCACGGCAGTCGGGAGCGTTACCAAGCCATCAAATCGTGCAATGGGTACAAAGCTTAAAGTAGTTGTTATTGCAATAAATGCTGTCTCATAAGTCTGACTTTATTGAATTCAACAAAAAGCCAATACGTGTATCGCGTATTGGCTTTTTTATTATGCTGGATGAATTAGAGCAGTTTTAGCCTACTCACCATAAATCTTAATGCCATTAGCAAAGCTACAACGCTGAATACGGGCAGATTGGATAATCGCATCACGTTCGCCGTATAGACGCGATAACTTGGCATCACGAGCTTTATTGTTGTTGCTTTGACCAACCCCAAAGCTGATATTAGGGGAGATGCCCCAGCGCCCTGCAGATATCCCAACACCCACACCTGTCGATGCTAAGGTTGATTGCTCGTTACGGGCAGCATTCACATAACTATTAACACGGATATATTCTTGATTTAATGCTTGGCAATCATAGCTCTGATAGGTGCTTGGCGGGATATATTGCGGCGTAATATTACCCGTAGAAGCACAGCCTGAGAGACCAAAAATGCCAGCGGTTGCTAGTAATGCTGTTACAGTAAGAGTTTTCATAGCGGCTCCAGTAAGCTAATATTGCGTTTTTATTTATTTAAGATAGCAAAAATAGTCTCATTAAGATATTGAAAATACATAGAATATTTCGTCATTTTCATTGCAGGAGTATTTGTGCTTATCTAAGTGCTTATCAGAATAAGTTACCCGGTTTAGTAAAGGCAAGTATCACAATACCCACATATGCCGCCCCAGCAATGAGAATACCGGTTTTTCTTTGGCTCGGTGTTGCAGTATTATTAAAGGCTTTTATACTGGCGCTGATAGCAGCCACAAGCAAGATGATTTTGGCAAATACCCATTGTACAGGTGCATTGGCGCTCATCAATTGCATCAGCATACCAACGCCCGAAAGAATCATAACAGCGTAGAGGATGTGCGACGATATCTTGACCACGCGTGGTGCTTGCTTATTTGCGCTTAATACCAGATAGCTTTGATATAAAAACAGCACAATCAACAGCACGGCCATGAGCATATGTAAATGTTTCATTAAATATGGTTCCCTTTAAAATTATATTTTTCATCGATAGCATGTGATTATTTATTGCAAAAAATAAATATCATTTAGCCTTTATTTTGTCCAGCACATAACGGGCTATCAGGGTTTTGACCTTGCCACTCTGTCGGTGTATAGGCATGAATCGCTAAGGCGTGGATTTGACCACCTTTTGAGGTTAATAATGCATCTGCCAAATGATAAACCATTTGGTGACGGGCAACCAAGCGCTTACCTGTAAACGCTTCGCTGACCATAATAAGTTTAAAATGACTTTCTTTACCGTCAAAATAACCGGCATGATTCATTGATTCGTTAACGAGTTGCATATGCAGCGGTTGTAATTCTTGCAACTGCTGACTAAGTGCGTCGGCAGTAGGGGTGCTACTGGTGGTAGAGGTAATGGTAGTCATAACAATCCTTTATTCTATTAAGCTTCATTGTCGTTAGACAATATATCGTCACCATTATAGCAGACGCCGATATCGAGTCTGCATGGTATTGATGGAATGCATTCTATGAGTAACAGGTATAAAAAAGCAGAGCGCCACATGATGATATGGGCTCTGCTTGTCATTATTTATGAGTGTCTACTTCAAAAATTCTGCTTAAAAAACACTATTAACGACGTGCTCTTTGATAGAGCGGCATTACTTTTGGCATCAGTGACTGCAACTCAGCGATACGATTGCTACTGGTTGGGTGAGTGCTTAAGAATTGTGGTGGCTCGCCTTGGCTGGCGCGCTGCATTTTTTGCCACAAGGTAATAGCGGCTTGTGGGTTGTAGCCTGCACGTGCCATTAGCTCAAGACCGATTTGATCCGCCTCAGCTTCTTGGGTGCGACTATGCGGACGGCTCAAACCTAGGTCACCGGCGACGTTTGCAAGCTGAGCTTGACCTTGTGATAGACCAAAAATACTGGCTGCGACACCGATACCGGTCTGAGTTGCATATTGACGCGATAGGCGCTCACGTGAATGCTCACGTAAGGCATGAGACATCTCATGACCCATAATAGCAGCGATTTCATCATCACTTAAGTTCAGACGATCGATAATGCCTGTGTAGAACATGATTTTACCACCCGGCAGCACAAAAGCATTCAAGTCATTAGATTTAATCGTATGCACTTCCCATGGCCATTTTGCCGCATCAGGGCGATAGACGCCAACTTGATTGACCAAACGGTTAGAGATATTCTTCAAGCGATTCAGCTGGGCAGTGTTGGTATCAAGCAAACGTTTCGATCGTGCTTCTTGTATCGTTTTATTATAACTCTGAGCGGATAGTTGCAATACTTGCTCACTTGATACGAGTAGCAACTGCTGACGATCAACGCCAACGGCACCCGTACTGGTCGTGCTAGTACAACCTGTTAATGCCAGTGCTGACAATGAAGCTGCCATAACTGTCGTGGTAAGTAGTTTTTTCATAGTAAATGTCCTCGCTATAAATAAGAAAATTAAAGTAAATAACAGCAGTGTTGATGCAGTAGAGGTAAGGGAAGCTTATTATTGACGTTCTACTACCTTCTCTCAATCTACTAAAACAGTAAAATTCTACCTGAACCGTCCTTGTGCATAAGTATAATTATGTTAACTGTTGAAAACCAATAGAGCAAAAGTAACAATACAAGGTAGGATTGTAAGTGGTATTCATGTATAACTTGCTGATAAATCTGCTCGAATAATTAGCAAATACGTTAAAGAGAACATTTAAGCAATTATTTATAAAAATAATTGGATATCGATGGTTAGAAAAATAAACCATAAAATCAATTGTATATGAGAATTATCGTCCTAATAAACACCTAAAAGTTGTGATATCTATAAGAAAGTTAAAAAAACCTGTTGACACGCTCAGAATATTTGCTAAAATAGCCAGCCTATCGAGACGTAGCTGTTAGCAATAACGCTATAGATTGATATTAAGCGGGAATAGCTCAGTGGTAGAGCATAACCTTGCCAAGGTTGGGGTCGAGAGTTCGAATCTCTTTTCCCGCTCCAAATATGGCTTGTAAAAGCACTAAAGCCTCACTTCTTATAAGAAGTGAGGCTTTTTTTATGTCTGAAATTTGAGTTAGCAATCAGTTAGCAGCATCCACAGCCAATGGCAATGCCTATAGTGGCATGATACTCAGTCAAATATAAATCAATACAAAAACTGCGTGAACTTAGCACATTAGAACAAGCTATCCCACGCATAATTATTTCTAGTCAGTGCTTCGATCACAATCGCGTTGAAATAGTCGTATTGGCAACTGCTTATTCTTAAGATTGATGCAGGTATTAGCCATACGCTTTCAATAGCTATGCATTTAATAGTGCTGTAAACGAGCTGAGTAAATCTATATTGAGGAATCATTATGCAAGAATTTCAACATAAAGCATTTAACGAATTATTCGATTTGTCAGGTAAAGTTGCCGTTGTGACGGGCGGTGCAAATGGTATTGGTAAAGCCACGGCGCTACGTTTGGCAGAAGCGGGTGCTAACATTGCGATTGCTGATTTAAAACTTGAAGATGCACAAGCAGCAGTAAAAGATATTGAGGCGCTTGGGGTAAAAGCACTTGCCGTACAATGTAATATTCTAAAAGACGATGATTTGGTCGCTATGGTCGATACAGTAGTCGCTGAGTTTGGGACTGTTAATGTCTTAATCAACAATGCGGGCGGCGGTGGTGGCGGTCGTGAAAACCCAGATACAGCATCGGTCGATGACATTCGCCGTGATTTTGAGTTAAACGTCTTTAGTGGCTGGCGCTTAAGTCAACTGTGCGCGCCGCATATGAAAAAATCAGGATATGGCTCGATTGTATTTACTACCTCGATGTCAAGTGTTAATAAAAGCCCGAATATGAGCGGCTATGCAGGCTCAAAAGCAGCTGTCAATCATATGGTAGCAAACTTGGCACATGATTTCGGTCCTGAAGTACGCGTCAATGCAGTAGGTCCAGGGGCTACGCGTACCGATGCTTTGAAGACGGTGCTAACGCCAGAGATTGAGAAGAAAATGCTAGCAAATACGCCTATTAAGCGTTTGGGTGAGGCTGATGATATCGCTGGTGCTATGTTATATTTTGCTGCGCCAATATCGACTTGGGTCAGTGGTCAAACCATATTTGTGAATGGTGGTGGTGTACAGACTTTGGATTAATAGACAGTAGTTTTTATGATATAGGTGATCCACTTTTAAAAGAGTACAGAACTACTGGGTTTAATTATTCGCAGCCTCTGTCTGCGTAGGCACAGCAAGCAAGAAAAATTAACCCCAGTAGTGCTTTATAAAATTTGTATTTCTTTTATTTAGGACTGACTATAGGAACGGCACTTAATAAGAGATTGGGTGCCGTTTCTTTATTGTATAGTCGTTTCCATTTAAAAATAATATCGACTCTCATTATCTGATTTAGCTATGATTCACTAGCTCGCTTACGTCCCATTAAGCTATTTGCAACCCATGCCGGACCAATCAACAAGAATTGTAAATCTTCAAAAAAAGAAGGTTTTTTACCTTCAAGCTTATGACCGATAAACTGCCCAATCCATGCCACCACAAAGACAGCCGCCCAAACTTTAAAACCCCAAGGGAATAGAGTCATTACTGAAAGACAAATAAGAATAAAAATACCCATTGCCATAAATAGTGGCGTTGATAAGCGCATATAAAATAACAATACCAAGGCACTCATTATTAAGGTAAACCAAACGGATAGCGACATCCCCATCCCAAGTAGACTGACAAAAATAGCCGGAACACAGAGCCAATGGATTTTTTTATTGATAAGATTTTGATGACTGACTGAATACTCACTGAGCCATTGCTCAAGCGTACGTTTGGACATTCGTTTTTTCTGAGTGACAGACATACCAACCTCCTTGTTAGTAAATGAATGATTAATAGATAAATAAAGTTACTTACGACTACCAGTTGTAGCACTAATCTGAGTAATTCGCCATTTTATCTGTTAGACCGTAGAGTCAAATACTCTAATCTAAGACCCTTTCATCTACTCAAGCTGAAGTGCCACATTAATTTTCATATAGAATCGGCCTATTGGTTTTTATTTTCTGATATGTGTTGGTGTCTCGACCGATTCTTGCTCGCTGCGGTACCATTCATAAAGCCCGACAAACGAGTTTACTTGATACACCATGGTCTGAATGGCAAAGATGTAATTGCCTGACATCAAGTTTACGGTCAACCAAACGAAGTTGGATAAAATCCATAACCACCAGTTAAACGAATAGCGCAGAATCATCGCTGCCTGAGCGGTAATAGACAGTACGAAGGCAATAACATTAATCCAAAAGAAAGAAATAAGGCCTAAAAATTTACTATTATCATCTTCAACGACCGCATAACCATAGCTTGCTAGTAAATTATTTACCGTTGGGAATAAGGCAAGTCCAATCACCATAAAGCTAATGGTCAGTAGCCAAATCCATTTGCTCGCCGATTTGGGCACCATATCACCATCGGCATCAGTATGCTTTGACCAATAAAAAATACCATAGACATGGGTAAAGAAATTGAACAAAGGCGC
Source organism: Psychrobacter cryohalolentis K5 (assembly GCF_000013905.1). Taxonomy (NCBI): domain Bacteria; kingdom Pseudomonadati; phylum Pseudomonadota; class Gammaproteobacteria; order Moraxellales; family Moraxellaceae; genus Psychrobacter; species Psychrobacter cryohalolentis. The sequence goes on along the minus strand of NC_007969.1, from coordinate 2,528,472 downwards.
AAGCATCAGACCAACAGCGCCAGATGTCGCTTGTACGACCACTTCACCGGCTGTCGCACCCATACCAAAGCCATTACCTAAGACGTTTTTTCGAAAGGATAATGAAACCACGCATACCAGTCCGATAAAAGACACGCCTAAGTAAAACCAATCGAGCGTGGTGTGTTCGGTGGTCAGCCAAAACCCTGTAGATAAGGCAAGCACACCGCAAATGAACCAAATGACAATCCATTGTATGGCCCATTTCCCAGTGATATTGTCTAGTAGCTTAATACGCATGGCGTTATATTCCTAAAATAAATAATAGTGTCAGTGATGCTTTTTTAATTTGGGTTATCTTTTACGGCTTTTGACCATAAATATACTGGTCGATAAATAACAATGCTTGCTGATAGCGCGCCTCATAATCTGGTTGATCAATCATGTGCGGCTTAATATCATGACGGGCGAAAATATCCAATAGACGCGCCTCAAAACGACCACGTGCCTCAGGTGTACCCAAAGAGCGCATACCATCATCAATCCAAGGCACATTGTTATCGAGCATAATTGTATGGTCTAAGCGAAACTCATCGATACAAGCAGCCACAAAAGGATGGGTGCGGCCCTCGTACTCTTCACAAAACGCTTGGGTCGTGACAAAATCGGTATCAATTATCGTCACTGGCACCGTGGCTATACTTGTTGCATCACGAATCGCTTGCGCATGGTGCAAGGCAATCGGTCCATAATCGCTATATTGTAGTCCAATTTCGGTGCCGCCCAAATCTGTACCGACATAAACCCGTCCCATCTCAAGCGCAAAGCTAGCACCATAATAATTGGCCAGCTTATGCACCAAGGTCGTCTTACCTGAGCTTTCGCCGCCGACAATAGCAACCGTCTTAGTATAGTTACTGCGTGCTTGCGGATGTAGCGCTGACCAATATGCGACCGGATTTCGTGCAATGGCATAAGAGTCAAAGTCAGGCTGTAACGGTGTTGTGACCACCTGCATGATTAGCTGCTTACAAATATCAGACTGTGCTAAAGGGTGGTTCTCTGCGACAAATACTACGGTTTCAGCAGGCAAGTTTAACGCATCTATCAAATGTTGCAGCTTAGCGTTACTGGCAGTGATATCAATCGTCACATCTGCAAAGCTTTCATGTACTGGTAGCTCAATCTCATCAGTGGTATGAATATGAATAAAAGGTAAATCAGCACAAGCCATTTGTAACCAACGCGCTTTATCTTGCAACGTGATTTTAAAATCTGGATGCGGCGACGGGTGGGTCATAATGACAAGATGTAAGTTTTTTGCTTGTCCTGCTGCGTTCAATATACTGCGCATTTGCCCCAAATGTAGCGGCTCAAAATGTCCAATCATCAATCCTGACTCGTACATAGCTGTCCTTATTCAAACTTACTGAGTGCAATTTATTTTTAGTTGTCTAAAGTTTTTAGTATTTATAAGCATGGTATAAAGGTTCGTGAATACTTACCCGTAGATTATTGTAAATAGTCCCTATTTTATGATGTATTCATCAATAAAATAATGATTTATCTGCTTATTATGTTTTCGTTTTACTAGATTATGATTCTAATAAATAAGTGATTATTTTTAAGATAGAATAATAATGTCTAAGCATTTGGTTTCATTAAAGAATATAGCACATGTAACAAAAGGTGTAATATGCGAGAAACAAAGCCACCTCTGAAACAATTTGAAATAACTATTTAAAATCAGAGGTTTACGGGTTTTAATGAGAGGTTAGAGTAAGCTTAAGTAGCATAAATTCACAAAGCACGTCTACACAGCCAACAGATATAAGAGAAATAATTGCTATACTTATTCATAAGTTTAAAGACAAACGTAAAACGTCTTTAAAATAAAATCATAAAGCAGTTCATAAAAGTAATACTAAAATAAATAATAAAAAGAGGTATTTGATTTGGCTAAGCTAGCAAAATTACATCGTTCACAGAATAATCGCATGATAGCGGGCGTGATGGGTGGCATTGCAGAATATGTCGGTTGGTCACCAACTTGGGTGAGAGTACTGTTTTTTATTATCTCAACTTTGAGTGCTGCAGTACCTGGTATTTTGATTTATATCATATTATGGATCATTATGCCGAAGGCAAATGGTCAGTCTTATCAGTAAAGTATTGATTTATAAGAGCAGTGATAAAGTAAACTAGTTCAACAAGAAATTGCAATACCCCAAAAAACAAAAAGCCTGAACAATCAGGATGCCCAAGACATACCTTTCCTCCTGCCCAAATGCTCACGCATTTGGGTATTTTTTTATCCATACCATTGATTGCTTTTAAGATTACAATTCACTCATAAATCTACTTATTGATGATCCATACACTGAATATTTCGGCAAAGGGTGTAAATTTAGTTCAGGTAAATATAGATAAAATAGTCAATTTTTAGTAAGGTGAGCAGTCAAATAGACTCGTTGCTATATAGGCGATACGAGCGCTATCAATATTTTATTTCATAATACTAATTCCACAGTGGCTTTATTACGATGCCCCAAACTATGACAATCCAAACTATGACATCACAAGCGACAACCTCGATGACACAAGAAAAAGACTCTCAACCGATGACATTTCAAGATTTAATCATGACCTTGCAGAATTATTGGGCGGATAAGGGCTGCGTGATCTTACAGCCTTATGATATGGAAGTCGGCGCAGGTACATTTCATACCGCAACATTTTTGCGCTCATTAGGTCCTGAGCGCTGGAACGCGGCCTATGTGCAGCCATCACGTCGTCCAACCGATGGTCGCTACGGTGACAACCCAAATCGTTTACAACATTATTATCAGTTTCAAGTGGTGCTTAAGCCCAATCCGCTTAATATCCAAGAGCTGTATTTAGGCTCACTTGAGGCGATTGGTATTGATCCATTGGTGCATGATGTGCGTTTTGTGGAAGACAACTGGGAATCGCCAACGCTAGGTGCGTGGGGACTTGGTTGGGAGATTTGGCTCAATGGTATGGAAGTCACTCAGTTTACTTATTTCCAGCAAGTGGGCGGTATTGAATGTTTCCCTGTGACAGGTGAGATTACCTATGGTCTTGAGCGCTTGGCAATGTATGTGCAAGGCGTCGATAGCGTTTATGATTTGGTTTGGGCAGATGGCGAGTTTGGTCGCGTTACTTATGGTGATGTCTTTCATCAAAACGAAGTTGAGCAGTCTACCTATAACTTTGAACACGCCGATGTGCCAATGATGGGTCAGATGTTCGACTTTTATGAGCAGCAAGCGGATAAGCTTGTGGCTGAAGGTTTGCCACTACCAGCCTATGAGATGGTACTAAAAGCCTCACATGCTTTTAACTTGCTTGATGCGCGCGGTGCCATTTCAGTGACTGAGCGTCAGCGTTTTATCCTACGTGTGCGTACGCTTGCTCGTAAGGTTGCTATTGGTTATGTCGAAGCACGCGCTAAGCTGGGCTTTCCGTTGGCGGATGAGGCGCATCGTCAAGCGGCGCTCGATAAGTATTTGCCAAAAGAAGATGTGGCAACTGAAAACACAGATAACAACCAAACTACTAATAACAATAAATAGGAGCATCCCATGAGTACTATTCTATTTGAACTGGGGTGTGAAGAGCTGCCTCCAAAAAGTCTAAAACCTTTACGTGACGCATTACAAGAAAGTGTTACCGAGCAATTAGCAGACGCTAATATCAGCTTCGATAGTATCAAAGCCTTTGCGGCACCGCGTCGTTTAGCAATACAGATTCAAGGCATTAGCGATAAACAGCCGGATCGTACTGAGGAAAAACGTGGACCTGCGATTAAAGCTGCCTTTGATGCTGATGGTAATCCTACCCGTGCGGCGATGGGCTTTGCAAAAGGTTTGGGTATTGAAGCCAGCAAGTTGACCACTATTAATACCGATAAAGGTGATTACGTCGGTTATGTGCAAACGATTCAGGGTCAAGCAACCACTGAGCTGCTACCTGCTATTTTTCAAACTGCACTTGATAATTTGCCGATTGCTAAACGTATGCGTTCAGGCGCGAGCCGTAATGAGTTCGTGCGTCCCATACAGTGGGCAGTCTTGATGCAAAATGATGCTGTCGTTGATGCCACTATCCAAGGTCATCAGACAGGGACGCAAACTCGTGGTCATCGCTTCCATAGCCCTGATTACCATAACATTGCGCATGCCAATGATTATGAGCAACTGCTTGATGGTTTAAAAGTCGTAGCTGATTTTGATAAGCGTCAAATGCTGATTAAAAACCAAGTCAAGGCATTGGCAGATGAGGTTAGTTCTGACGCTATCGTGCCGCAGAGTTTATTAGATGAAGTCACCGCATTGGTTGATTTCCCTATTGCCCTGCGTGCAAGCTTTGAAGCGCGTTTTTTACAAGTGCCGCAAGAAGCGCTTATCTCTACCATGCAAGCGGATCAAAAGTATTTTTGCTTAACCGATAAAGCAGGCAAATTGCAGCCTTACTTTATTTTTATTACCAATATTGAGTCAAAAGATCCTAATCAAATTATTGAAGGTAATGAGAAAGTCGTGCGTCCACGCTTGGCTGATGCAGAGTTTTTCTTCTTACAAGATCAAAAGCAGCCATTATTTGCGCTGACAGAAAGCCTAAAAACTCGCGTCTTCCAAGACAAGCTGGGTACGATTTGGGAAAAATCTGAGCGCATTGCTAAGCTTGCCGCCTTTATTGCCGCCTTAATGCAACAGCAAGGTCAGCAAATTGATATCGATCAAACAGTGCGTGCAGGTATTTTGTCCAAAGCAGACTTGGCAAGTTCACTGGTCGGTGAATATCCTGAATTACAAGGTATCGCTGGTACTTACTATGCACGTTTGAATGATGAGCCAGAAGCCGTAGCAGCCAGTTTAGAAGAGCAGTATTTGCCCAAGTTCAGTGGTGATGTATTACCACAGACGCCAGTTGGTATTTGCTTAGCATTAGCAGATCGTTTGGACACGCTCGTCGGTATTTTTGCCATTGACCAAGCACCGACAGGTTCAAAAGATCCGTTCAGTTTACGTCGTTCAGCGATTGGTATCCTGCGTATTCTCATTGAAAAGCAGCTGCCAATTAATCTAGTGGCTCTCATTGAGCAAGCCATTAAGGGCTATAGTACCGCGGAAGGTAGCAAGATTGACAAGATGGGCGACACATTTACCCAAGTGATGGCATTTTTGAACTCGCGCTATCGGGCGATGTATACCGAGCAAGGCGTTAACGTCGATACCATCCAAGCAGTACAGGCGATTAACCCGCATATGCCGCTTGATTTTGATCAGCGTATTCGTGCCGTTCAAACGTTTAGCAACTTACCTCAAGCGTCGATGCTTGCTGATTCAAACAAACGTGTCGCCAATATTTTAGCCAAGTCAGAAGTGAGCGTTGCTGACACTGTTGATGAAGCTCTACTATCTGAACCTGCTGAGCAAAATTTATATGCGAGTGTGAAGCAAGCACAGACAGTGGTACAACCATTACTTGAGCAGGCTGACTATACGCAAGTATTGCAAACGCTTGCTAGCTTAGATGAGCCGTTGACGCAATTCTTTGATAATGTGATGGTCAACAGTGAAGATACGGCGCTTAAAGCCAACCGCTTAGCGTTGCTTAAGCAAGTACGCGCATTGTTTTTAACTGTAGCTGATATCAGTGAGCTACAGTTATAGTTTGGTCCCTGATAGCTTAGTCACTATAACGGCTAAATAATGTATTCTATAAAATAAAAACTGGCTCAATGTGGCCAGTTTTTTATATGATTATTCTGAAGCGTTGCGTTTATAATGTATTCAGCCATATTTGAAGGAGCGCTGCCGTGTTAGCTGTTATTATTATCATCATCATTATCTGGGTTTCGATGTGGGGATTTTATAAGTTCATGTACCCGCGTGCGCCCAAAAGCATGATGCCCAAAAAAGGCGATGTTATTACACCGCGTCAGTGTGACTTTTGTGGCAATAGCTTGGCTGAATATCGTGGCGTGCTTGAAAGCAATATTAACGCTAAAACGATTGATGTCAGCGCTGATGCTGGTGCCAACATGGGATCAGAGATTATGGATAAATCAGCATCTGGTGAGCTGTTCTTTTGCAATTATGAGCACCAAGCAGATTTTCATGCAGGTAAGGTTTATCAGCCATAAGTCTAAAAACAGCATTATCTAATGATCATAAAAAACGCTTAGTTTCATAAACTAAGCGTTTGATATATTTATAAGTATCAAGAACTGCATTGGCTTATAAAATAGAGTGGGCATCTTGGATGACTTTATTCAGTAGAGCTACAGATTGCTTGTCCTGTTGCCCGCGATCTTCTTCATTTCTTTCATGAGTTTGGATTTTCTCATATAAGTCTAAGCAGCATAGTACCAATAAGCTTTCTTGGCTAAGGCTTGGTGCATCTCTCTTTAAATTTAGCGCATAGTCATTGATATAAGAAACTGCTGAACGCAACTCTTCTTGTTCATGTACTGGGCAGTAGATAGGATAAGTAATGCCAGCAATCGCAATATCGACTTTCTTGATTTGCGGCTCAGGTGCGCTATTTACTTTAGCAGTGGGGCTGCTTTGCGTATCTGCATTAGTTGATACAGTTTTCTGTGCCTGACTATTTTTTACTTGGTTGGTTTCTACTTGAGCATTCTTTACTGGGCTGTTTTTCTGTTTTTCAATGATTTTGTTATGGTTGTCGGTCATGATAAATCCTACAATGTCTGGTCAATAAAGTGGAAGAGGGATGCTGTCATCGTGAGCGTTTGTGAGCTTCATTAACGAAAATAGTGCTAACTTTTGACTATAAGACACTACTGGCTTTCTGTTTGATCAATACGGGTTAAGCGTTGCAATACCACTTGTGTACGCTCCGCTGCCAATTCATTCTTCTTTTTTAAGTCACTGTTTTGCTGCTTGATATCGCTATACTGCTGCTTTAATTCATTATTATGCTGTTTTAGGTCATGGTTTTGTTGTGCTAGCAGCTCAATCTGCTTATGAAGTTTATCTTGCTCTTCACCGATCATATGGTGCGCTTCAGCCAAGCTTTGGTAGCGTTTATCAAGATCATTAAATTGTTTTTTGGCACCATCGCGTTCTGTATAGCTGCTATCTAACTTAGTTTTTAGGGCGCTCAGTTCTTTCGGGTCGGTTAATGGTTGTTGCTTGAGACTGCTAAGTTCAGCACTGACAAGCTGATACTGTTTTTTGATGTCGAGTATCATTTTTTCTAATATTCTAAGTTGGTCATACATAGTCAGTTTTTATCCTTAACAAATAAGCGTAAATGAATGTTGTTGTCTACGTTTAATAATGCCATAGGTGACCGCATAATATCTATACCAACAAAGTAATTACCAGCATTGGGCTTGATCTCTTTATTTTTTATGAATCACTGCCTCATCGATAACATTGTACTGATTTTATTTTATAAGCAATCATTAACCATCAATTATTAGGACATCTATTATGAATGACAATATCTCTGGCTGGAATACGTGGCTAAAGGCTTTTGACGACTGGACTGATGTGTCTATCAGTGAGGTACATGGTCTAATGACGGGGCTGATGACTGCTTGCGACGCGCCTGATGAACAGGTATGGGCCAAGGTATTTGAAGAATTGAGTTTTGCGCCATTACCTGACGAAGCGTTGACCTTGCTGACTGAAGAAGCCGAAGACACCGTATTTCAGCTAAAAGACAAGGATGATGCTTATTCCTATACGCCGCTTGTGCCAGATGATGAACATGACCTATACGAGCGCGTAATGGCATTGAAACAGTGGGCAAATGGTTTTATGACAGGTTTTGGTATCACTGATTGTCGTCTGAGCAGTGAAGAAAACGAGATGCTTACTGATTTGGCAAAAATTGGTGGCATTCGTTTAGAAGACGACGAAGATTTTGAAGGCGGCGAAGAGTCTTATTTGTACATTTATGAATTTGCCCGTATGGTACCAGTGAGCTTTGCCACTCGTCAGCGTAAGCCTGTGAAAGACATTGCGTTGATTGCGGGACTGGCTATCGATGCCAAAACCACTAAAGAGTTACAATCAGAAGGTAAGGTGTCAAAACCGATGCCACCTGTCATTGATGTGATGAATCAGAATCATCCATCGTAAGTCAGATCCGTCATAAAGGGTTTGGTAAGATATGGAGTAATATAAAGCCTAATAAAGGACTGTAATTTGCTATAAGGTAATAAAAGGGAGATTGAGATGATAACTGGGAATGATGATAAAGCCGATGATATGATCCATTTGCGCCGCTCTATTGAGCTTGCTACCGAAGCCTTAGAGGCAGGTGATGAGCCATTTGGGAGTGTGTTGGTCGCTGGTGATGGTCAAGTGTTGCACGAAGACCGTAATCGCGCCAATAGCGTCGATGCTACTTATCACCCTGAGATTGCTGTTGTCCAATGGGCAGCAAAGCATATGACGGCTGAAGCGCGTGCGCAAGCAGTGGTTTATACTTCCGGTGAGCATTGTGCTATGTGCTCCGCCGCTCATGCGTGGTCAGGGCTTGGTCGCATTGTTTATGTTAGCTCCTCAAAACAGTTGGATGAATGGATGCAGGAGATGGGTGTAAAATCTTCATCACCAATCAATTCATTAAGTATTCAAGAGGTAGCACCAAATGTGCCAGTTGAAGGTCCGATTGCTGGATTAGATGCAGAAGTAAAAATGCTGCAACAACGTGCATTTCAAAGACGCTAAGCTCTTTTTATCTTTATCGTATTAAGGATTTTTTATGACTGTATCAACTCGTACTGATGGCTTATCTCACGCTGTAATGGATACTGATTATCCATCGAATAGCATTGACTGGCTTACAAGGCTGATTGCTTTTGATACGGTCAGTCGCCATTCAAACTTGGCATTGATTGAAGACGTGCAACGCTATTGTGAGCAATTAGGCTTAAGCGTAGATTTGACCTTTAATGATGCCAAAAATAAAGCCAATTTATTTGTCACCGTAGCAGCAGGTGGTAATGCTAATAGCAGTGCTGATATCATCAATCATGGTTTGGTGCTATCAGGGCATACTGATGTCGTACCAGTTGATGGTCAAGCATGGACATCAGAGCCATTTACTGCGACGATTCGTGGTGACAAGCTATATGGACGCGGTGCTTGCGATATGAAAGGCTTTATTGCGTGTGCGCTAACTTTATTACCAAAAGCGGTGAAGTTATCGAGTAGTGGTCAGCTGAGTCGTCCTCTTCATTTGGCATTGTCATTTGATGAAGAGGTTGGCTGCTTGGGTGCGCCATTAATTTTGGCAGACTTAAAAGCTCGCGGTATTACGCCTGATTATTGTATCGTCGGTGAGCCCACCAATATGGCAATGGTCGTGGCGCATAAAGGTATTGCTGTTTATCGCTGCCGCGTCCACGGCAAATCTGCGCACTCATCATTAACAGCAACAGGTGTAAACGCCATCAGTTATGCCAGTCGTTTGATTGGCTATGTTGATACCTTGGCAGAAGAAATAAGCCATCGTGATGATAATGATGCACTGTTCGATGTCCCTTATTCGACATTGTCTGTGGGCACCATACAAGGTGGTACAGCGACCAATATTGTGCCCAATTTGTGTGAGTTCACCTTTGATTATCGCAACCTGCCACATATGACGCAGGACGACATTCTGCTACCGATTCAAGCAAAAGTTGCAGAATTAAGCGCACAAATGCAAGCGCGCGCTGCCGATACCGGCATTGAGCTGACACAAGAAGAAAGCGTACCGGCAATGACAGATAATGATAGTGCCGAGCTACAAGCATTGATAGCAGCACTGACAGGTGACACTCAACGCCATAAAGTTGCTTACGCTACTGAAGGCGGGCAGTTTACTAATAGCGGTATCCCAACGATTATCTGTGGTCCCGGCAGTATTGAGCAGGCGCATAAAGCCGATGAATATGTTAAGTTAAATGAGATTGAGCGCTGTGATAGCTTCTTACAGCGTCTATTAGAAAGTTGTACTATGGATAAATAAACCGCAAGGTTTAGGTCGTGGTTGGTATAATAAACACCGTCTTTATGGCGGTGTTTATTTTTTCGTTCAGTCAGTTTAAAATAAAAAAGTAAGGGTTGGTTGATGTCTTGGCATCTGTTTGCGGTATTTTTTGCAAGTACGTTTTTTATCTCAGCGACACCGGGCCCGAATATGCTACTGGCATTTCAATATGGGATTAATTACGGAGTCAAGCGGACATTATGGACGCTAGCAGGTCTCAGTCTTGGGCTCTTTATCCTGTTGCTCTCAACGCTACTAGGCTTGGATGTCATTAGCCGTCAGTCACCATGGTTATTGACGGTCATTAAAACAGTCGGTGCCCTTTACCTTGTTTATTTGGGTGTTGCATCGTGGCGTGATAGTGGCAGCAATAGTAGCTTAATGAATGACGCCAATGCTATGAGCGAAGAAATTAGCGCAGAGTTAACAACAAGCTCAAATCGCACTGATAGCATTCATAAATCTGAGACACTCAAGCCGCGCTCGCTCTCTAGTGCTGCGGTCAAGATGGCACCTAGTAATGCTATGCTATTTCGCACAGGGATGTGGGTATCACTTTCTAACCCAAAGGCGATTTTATTTTTTGCTGCCTTCTTTCCTAAGTTCATTAATTTTGGTGCGCCACTATGGCCGCAATATATTGTGCTTACCTTAGGACTGTTTCTCAGTGAGACGATTTGGCAGATAATATATACATTAGGCGGTAAAAAGCTGGCAGGGTGGTTAGATGTTGGTAAGCGTTTAGCTTGGCTTAATCGTGGTTGCGGCATTATATTTATATTAATTGCAGCCGCTTTATTAGCTGATGTGTTCAATAGTTTTATGATTTAAAAGTCGCTATTAGTTATTCATATAAAGGCTAATGTTTAGTCATAAAAAAGCCGTTTACTATTGAATAGTGAACGGCTTTTTTGGCTGTTTTATTTGCAACAATGATTAAGCTAAAACTGCTTCAATCTCGCCTTTTACCATGTGCGGACTCACAAAATCAGTAATACGTACACTCACAATTTTACCCAACATCTCATCCATTTTATCAACATCGTAAGGGAACATTACGGTACGGGTATTGTCTGCTGTACCAATTAAACAATCAGGATGACGATTGGCGACTTGCTCAACTAATACGCGAGTCGTGGTGCCGACCATCTCATGGGTTTTAGCAAGCGTTGAGTCGATAATAACTTTTTGGAATTCTGCCAAGCGCTCTTTCTTAGTTTTGAAGCTCACATCGTCCGGTAGTTCTGCTGCTGGCGTACCTGGACGCTTAGAATAGATAAAGCTATAAGAGTGATCAAAGTTTAACTCTTTTGCCAAGTTCAGCGTATCTTGGAAATCTTGATCTGTCTCACCTGGAAAGCCAATAATAAAGTCGCTTGATAAGTGAATATCAGGGCGTATGGCTTTGAGCTTATTAATTTGATTGATATAAACATCAATCGTATGATTGCGCTTCATTGCTGCCAATATCGCATTTGAGCCGCTTTGTACAGGCAGATGCAAGTGTGATACCAGCTCTGGCAGTTGCGCGTAAGCGTCAATGATATCATCAGTGAACTCTAGCGGATGGCTGGTTGTATAACGAATACGCTCAACACCATCGACGTGTGACACATAATGTAAGAGTTCTGCGAAACGGCAAATACTGCCATCGTCTTTTTCGCCGCGATAGCCATTAACGTTTTGACCGAGTAGATTGATTTCACGCACACCTTGTGCCGCTAAGCTGTCAATTTCAGCCAATACATCGTCCAGTGGACGTGACAATTCTTCACCACGTGTATAAGGCACGACGCAGAATGAGCAATACTTAGAGCAGCCTTCCATAATGGAAACAAAAGCTTTAAATCCTTCTACTCTTGGCTCTGGTAAAAAATCAAACTTTTCGATACTTGGGAAGGATACATCCACCGTACCAATACGGTTCTTAGGCGCAATCTCACGCTGTTGATGCGATTGGTCATACAGCTCTGGCAAACGGTGCAACGTTTGCGGACCGAATACCATATCGACATAAGGCGCGCGCTTTTGAATGTTATCGCCTTCTTGCGAAGCCACACAACCACCAACACCAATAACAAGATCAGGGCGTTTTTCTTTCAATTTGCGCCAGCGACCCAATTCTGAAAAGACTTTTTCTTGGGCTTTTTCGCGAATGGAGCAAGTATTCATCAGCAGTACATCGGCTTCGTCGATATTATGCGTCACTTCCATGCCATGTGAGTCACCAAGCACATCAAGCATTTTGCCCGAGTCATAGACATTCATCTGACAGCCTTGGGTGGTGACAAACACCTTTTTGGTAGCTGCTTTTTCGACAGGAGCTTGTGCTGAACTTAGTTCATTGAGTGCGGTGATCACAGGCGTGACAGCGGTAATGTCAGAGGCAGCAGCGTCATCGATGCGGGGATTGAATACAGTAACACTCATAAGGATAAGTCCATGATTGACCAAAAATATAGCGGGCTAGCCGATTAACAGGTGACATATTTTATCACAACCCCGCGCTAATGTGAAAAGTTAGCGTCTGCTCATTATTATAAGTAGATTGGGTTATTTATAATAGTATCAATTGCTTATCGATGATTATTTGGTTATAACTAAGATACATAATGATTGATGCCGATTTGTACGCAATACCACCTTCGTGTTACGCGGTGCTATCCAATTTATTAATGAAAAGTAAAGCTTATGGTTGAAAGTGCAACGAGTATAGTATGATGAATGTCATCCTATTAGCGTCATTGAATAAATCCTGATTTCTATCTGTCTAAAATATCAATTTAGGAATGTATTTTTTAAACCTATATTTTAGAATCATTTGATTAGAGTCACTTTTTTAAAAGCCTTTTTAAAATATTATTTAAGACCAATTATATAAGACCCACTATAAAAGAGAGTCAGTATGAAAAAGCCGCAGGTTGCTCCTGATATGATTGATAAAAACACCTATCAAAATGACACACATAAGAGTTCTAAAAAAATGACGCTTAAAAAAAGCGCGCTGAGCTTGGCAGCGGCTGTCGGTGCTTTGGGCTTTTCGCAAGTAGCCTGTGCAGAATTGACATGGGGTGAGAGCGGCAGTTCTGAGCAACAAGGCAAATATCAAGTAGAGCGCTATCAGCCTGATGGCTATCAACCAAACAGTCAACAAAACACTTCTCAACAAAGTACTTTTCAACAAAACAATGCTTATCAACCAGACAATGGGGTGGGTTCATTCACCGCAGCAGCCATTGCGGCAGAGCGCGGTGATGTCAATGCGCTTTATAATTATGAGCAAGCTATGAGCGGTGGCTTATTTGCCATGTATCCTACTTACTGGCGGATGAATGTAGATTTGAATTCGCAAAGCCCTGCGGCAGTGTCGCAGTTTGTGCGCCAATATCCAGATACGGTCATGGCAGAAAAACTGGCCGCTGATTTTGCTGAAACCAAAGCGGGTTCAAATGATTATGCTGCCGTGCGCCAAGTGGCAAATCTGATCACCAATGCCGATGACAGTGAGAAGTGCGCCGTTGCGCTTGGGTTTAATAATGGCGGCGATACCATGCGTGCTATGGCAGCGAAGTCTGATGTCTGGTTGACGACCAAAAAACAGCCAGCTCTATGTGATCAGCTAGCGCTTGAGATGAATAACAATGCCTTAATTAGCAATCCAGAGAGAGTCTCTCGCCTCAAACGTATGCTGCGTAAAGGCAAAACCGGTGATATCATGGCGTTATCTTCGCGCTTAGGTATGCCCATTCCTTATGCATCACTGAGTGACATCCAGCTTAATCCATCATCGTTCTTTAGCCGTTTCGCCCGCGAACCTGCCAGCCAAACCAATCAATATTTGTATCTTTATGCGATGGGACGTGTCGCCGAAAAGTCTTATCGTGAGGCGGCGTTGCAGTTAGAGTTTGATATAAAGCAAGACAATCAGCGTTCAGCCAAACTGTTAACCGATGATACTCGCCGCGCAGCTTATCGTACTCTTGGTGTACAGCGCATGAATCACAATACCGATGATGGCTTTAACGTTGAAGCCGTCGACTGGTTCCGTAACAGCTTAGACAGTGACTTTAGTTTTGAAGAAGCAGAATATTATGCCATGGCAGCGATTCGTTTTAGTCGCTGGGATGATGTGGTCGAAGCCATCTCAAGAATGGATGCCGAAACCCAAAAAGCCAATCAATGGCAGTATTGGTTGGCACGCGCTTATGAGCAGTCAAATGATGGCAACAAGCGCAATACTGCTAAGAAAATGTATCAAAATCTCGCTAAAAGTAACGAATATTATGGTTTGATGGCAAAGGAAAAAGTTGGTCAACGTTTTGATGCCAGCCGTTTGGGTGGTAGTAATTTACCTAATGTCAGTAGCGCTGATCGTGCGCGCGTCATGCAAAATCAACATTTTGCCCGTGCATTTGCGTTATATAACGCTGATGCCAGCCGAGCTTATGCCAATCGTGAGTGGAACTGGGCGGTCAAAAAAGCACGTGATAACCGTGATGAAAAATTAATCATTGCAGCAGCGCGTCAAGCCTATGATATGGGCTGGCTAGACCGTGCGATATATGCCATTGACAATACTGACAACGTCAATAGTCTTGCAATATCGCATCCGATGCCGCACCAAGATGCTGTAGTACGCTATAGCCAGTCGGCTGGTATCGATCCCGCTTGGGCATATGGCATCATGCGTCAAGAGAGCCGATTTGTAGCCTCTGCGCGCTCAAATGTCGGCGCAAGTGGACTTATGCAAGTCATGCCAGATACCGCAAAATATATTGCTCGCAATTTGGGCGAGACATATAGCGCAAGTCGTGCCAATAGCGGTGATACCAATATCCGTTATGGTACATGGTATATGGGTGATATCTTTGGGAAGCTAAACAGTCAGCCTGTATTGGCGACGGCGGGCTACAATGCTGGTCCAAACAATGCCAAGCGTTGGCAGCCAACCTATGGCTCATTGGCAGCGGATCAGTACGTTGAGTCTATTGCTTTTCCTGAAACACGGAATTATGTCAAACATGTGATGGAAAATGCCACCATCTATAGCAGCTTATTGGGTAATGGTCAGCCAATCACTCAGCGTATGGGTACCGTACCTGCCGCATTTTAATTTGAGTAATAGTAAAAAACCATTAACGATAAAAGGTTAATGGTTTTTTTACAGCTGCAATTTGTTAGCTTAGCAATCGTATTTTGACGACCAAATTTTTTTAATAATGACAATGGTCAACATAGATGATTCATCTATCATGCATGTTTACGTTTTTGCTATAGATTAACAGAGTTTTTTTGCTACCATTGCTGTCATTATGAGTGATTTTTTCACAAGGTGTTTTTGAGGTACTCAATCGATGCTTGGAGCTTAATTAGCCAATTTGAGTAATACTACTCGAATCTAGAAGCTATTTTGCAAAAGCTGATTTTTATAATTACTCAATACTTTACCTTCACATAATAAAAATACCTCAATCTGCCTATATCGTTGCACGCTAGGCATCGGTTAACTCTTTAAACCAAACTGGGCTTGATGCCAAAAAACAGTGATATCAGAGTACGTAAGTGACAATATGACAAGTAAACAGTATAACTATAGCGGTTGGACAGCTTTTAGTATCGCCACTTTGCTACTGTTGCAAGGGACAATGGCTATGTCTGCCCAAGCGGCTAACGCGAGTAAAAGTGGTCATCGCGTGCTGATGATTGAGATGACACCAGCATTATGTAACTTGCAACCAACGCGTTCACGTATGCGTCAGTGTCTCGAAGGCTATTCTTTGACTGTGTCAGGTTTAGACATGGGTTATGGGGAAAGCTGCGGACGTGGTAGTGAACCGCGTATCACACCGCTACAGCTAAAAGTCGTCAACCGTATTATGCCCGATACCACAGTGCGTACCCAAGCGTGGCAACGTTATGGCGCTTGTAGTCCATTAAGCTCCAGTAATTACTTCCGCCAAATCACTAACTATGCGGGCGCTCTCAAGCTGCCAAATGAGCTAAACACGGGCAATAGTTATACGGTATTAAAATCTCGTTTTATCGGTCAAATGACCAGCTTAAATAGTGGTATGACTCCTGCTAGTGTCGATCTGATTTGTCAGGCAGGTACGCAACGTCAAATGATATTGACGGATGTACATGTCTGTTATGAAGGCAGTGAATTTGGCAACTGTCATAATGTCGTGGACAATTGTGGCAGTAAATTCGTTATTTCAGGCGGTAAATAATCCGTCTTTGTCTGGTTTGATTATCTCTCCTTTTACATCGCATACCCTACGTTTAACCTATTTCTATCCTGCTATATAAATTGCAAATATATCATCGTATAAAATGTAACAATATAGTTAGGGATAGGTTTCTTGCTTTATCTAGACGCTTAATAGACTGAAGTGCTACACTAGCTCTCGGTTTATGACTACTATAGTAATCTAGTAAGCATTCAGCGAGTAAGTCGCTATCTAAATCGATAATCACCAATTAGAATCGTGAATATCTAATCAATAATTAGGGAGTATTCAATGTCAATGAAACAGCCTGTACGCGTTGCCGTGACTGGTGCCGCTGGTAATATCAGCTATGCTATGTTATTTCGTATTGCTTCTGGCGAGATGCTAGGCAAAGATCAGCCAGTGATTCTGCAATTACTTGAAATCGCTCCAGCACTCGACGCCCTAAAGGGTGTGGTCATGGAATTAGAAGACTGTGCATTCCCATTATTGGCTGGTGTCGTCCAAACCGATGATGCGACCGTGGCTTTTAAAGATGTCGATTATGCGTTACTCGTAGGCTCACGCCCTCGTGGTCCTGGTATGGAACGTAAGGATTTGCTAGAAGCCAATGCTGCGATTTTCTCAGCGCAAGGTAAAGCATTGAATGATGTTGCAAGCCGTGATGTTAAAGTATTAGTAGTAGGTAATCCTGCTAACACCAACGCTGTTATCGCTCAGCGTAACGCACCGGATTTAGATCCACGTAACTTCACTGCCATGACTCGCCTAGATCATAACCGTGCAATGGCACAGTTAGCTGGCAAGACTGACAGCACGGTTAATGACGTGAAGAAAATGATCATCTGGGGCAACCATTCATCAACTCAGTATCCTGATTTGACGGCGAGCACTGTAAATGGCAAACCAGCGTTAGACTTGGTTGATCGCGCATGGTATGAAGGTACTTATATCCCAGAAGTACAACAACGTGGCGCTGCAATCATCAAAGCACGCGGTGCATCATCTGCTGCTTCTGCTGCCAACGCGGCTATCGCACATGTACGCACGTGGGTAATGGGTACTGATGAGAATGATTGGGTATCTATGGGTGTCTATTCAAACGGCGAGTACGGTATTGCTAAAGGTTTGATTTACTCATTCCCAGTAACTTGTGCTAACGGCGATTGGTCTATCGTAGATGGTGTTGATGTGTCATCAGATTTCTCAAAAGAGAAAATGGCAGCCACTGAGCAAGAGCTGAGCGAAGAGCGTGATGCAGTGGCACACTTATTACCGTAAGCTTTTAGGCTATTGTCATATTAGGGCTGTTTATATTTAGCACTAAGTAAAAAGCCCTCATTTATCATGAGGGCTTTTTTTGTTTGAATTTTAGCGTGCTGTCAGCATTATTTATGTTTTATCAATAAATAGCCTACTTGTGATGCCTATTTCCGCATAATGCTTAAAGGTTAATACAATTGATAACGTTAGACAAACGTTGATTAACAGCTATTACTATAAAGCTTGCTACAATAATCAGGTTAATTTAAATAATAAGCATAAGTAAATTTTGCCATTTAAGGAGAAAATGTATGTTAGGCGAACCTGAATATAATATGAATGAGCTGTTTGCTCAGTTGGGTCTTGAGAGCTCAGACGAAGCGATTGATCATTTTATTGAAAACAATCAATTAGCAAAAGAAGAAAAATTGATAGAAGCCAGTATCTGGAATGACAATCAACGTATGTTCCTACAAGAAGAATGGGAAAAAGATGCAGCGTGGGTAGAAGTGATTGATGAGTTGAATGTACGTTTGCACCCACAGGCGTAAGTTATCAGTTAGGCAATAAAAAATATCCTGATAATAAACCAGCCATTAAAAAGCCCACAACTTTAAAGGTTGTGGGTTTTTATTTATCAATGATTTGCTTAAAAGGGTCACTACTTAACCGTCCGTTTGCTTGTCTCGCCATTCAATCAATTCTTGTACATCATGATGAATACCTTCTTTTAGCGCATCCAAACTTTCGTAATGGCGTTCTCCATGCAAATAATGCAAAAAACGCACCTGCAAGGTTAAACCATATAAGTCGGCTTGCAGTTGTGGAAAGTGTACTTCCAAACGCCAATCATGGGTTTTGTCGACGGAAGGTCTAGTGCCGATATTAGCAGTACCAAACAAACTGTGTGCCTGCAAACCTGCTATACCTTTATGACCATCATCTGCACGTCTGACTAAATCGCTTGGTATAACATTGCCATCATTATCTAGGCTAACCACATCGACCGCAAAAATACCATGTAAGGCAGGCTTAATACGTTTTAGGTCAATATTAGCAGTCGGGAAGTCCATGGTGCGACCAATTTTATCACCGCCAACGACCGTGCCAGTAATAGCGTAATCTCGACCAAGTAATGCATTAGCCGCATTGATATCACCTGCCAATAAGAGATCCCGAATACGAGTGGAGCTGATGCGTGCTGCTTTATGATTATCGTCAGTAATCGTATCTAGATTGGTCACATGCAAACCATAATCGCGTAAAAACTGACTGTCACCAGTACGATCATGCCCAAATTTAAAATCATCACCCAATACCAAGGCTTGTACATTTAAACGCTGTGCTAAAATATCTGCAAATGCCTGCGCTGATAATGAGCGAAATTCGTTGTCGAAGCCTGCCACAATCAAGGTTTCAACGCCATATTCTGCTAGCAACGCTTGCTTTTCAGCAAGATTGGTTAAACGGGCTGGGGCAGCAGCAGGAGCAAAGAACTCTCTTGGCTGTGGCTCAAATATCATCACGGCAGAGCCAAGATTACGCGTCTTTGCAAGTTCGCGCACTTGAGTAAGCATCGCTTGATGTCCCAAATGCACGCCATCAAAATTGCCAATAGTGAGCACACAGGGCGCTAAAGCTACTGGGTTGGTATTGGTAGGCGAAGCGTCTGAAGACGCCAGCAGTTGCTCAAGAAAATAGGTATTCATAAATGTTCAGCTATGATAGATGAAACCAGATAAAAAATGAAAAACACATTTGGATATAAAATCGATGTGTTTAAAATCAGCCATTATAAAGTAAAATAGCCAGACTAACATCCTATAGTCTGCTGATAATGGCAGAACGGTATTGTCCGTTTTATATCACAGTTATTTTACTGACTGAAGCTTGTTTGACTACCTAGATATCGCTTTATAGGGTGATCAAACTATTAACGATGAATAACCCATTACGGAGGTGCTATGTCTGCAATAACAGCTAACCCACATTCTAAACCTATTTTTGATCGGGCTAATTTGCCTATATTGACGAATAAGTTTGGCGATACATTTATGGTGCAGTATGCGACTGCAAATGATTTATCTGAAGTTTTAGCCATTTATAATCAAAGTATTGCTGGTAAGCAGGCAACAGCCAATCTAGAACCAGTGACTTATGAAGAGCGGGCAGCTTGGTTTGTAGAACATATCGAGAGTGCAACACGACCTATCTATGTCGTTAGAATGATAGATATAGCTGTGGAAGACGATATGCATAAAAAACACCCGTCAATTGTCGCATGGGGCAGCTTTAGTGATTTGTATGCGCGTCCGGCTTATCATATTAGTAGCGAGATCAGCATTTATATTCATAATAACTATCATAGTCGAGGTCTAGGTAGTTTATTGCTTCGCTGGATGTTGCAGCAAGCGCCAAGCCTCGGTATTCGTAATGTTGCAGCGCTTATTTTTGCCCATAACCAGCCAAGCTTGGGGTTATTTCGTAAGCTTGGCTTTGAGCAATGGGGGTTGATGCCACAAGTCTGTGATATGGATGGATTTATCGCTGATGTGGTGATGCTGGGTAAACGGGTGCTAGATAATGACAATAATATCTAAGATAGCTATGGTGACATTCCTGCTTTAAACAAGCATTTTTTACCCCAAAATTTTCCATTCACCATTGATTTTTTGCAGCTCATAAGCCAAAGGCGCAGGCTCACTTTGACCTTTTAATCTTAGCTCACCTGTGACCGTGGCTTTTGTTTTATCGCTATTGTACTTGGTATCAATAATAGTGACCGCTTCAACCGTCTGCTTAAAGGCAAACTGGGTATTTTTTAACTCTTCAGCGAAATTCTCCATATCGACTTTATAGTATGACGCCGCTTTTTTAACGTCGCCATAATATAATGTATCCAGTGCTAGTTTTACGGTATTTTCTGGCGTACCTGCTTCGGTTCGATTGGTTAATATACTTGGCTCTTTCACTGCGGCTGCGATAGGGCTGATATCTTGACTGACGATGTCGTTATCTGTCTTAGCCGTATCACTGTTAGCTATGCTATCAGTCTTATTAACATCAGGTGTACTATCAACATCATCCGTGCTATTAACAGTATTTATGGCAGATGAGCCGTCTGTTGTCTCGTCTGCTGGCTGGGTCTCTACCTTGTTATTATCGCTACAACCGCTTATTAATAGTCCAGCACTGAGTAGACCGGTCGCAAAAATCATAGGTAAGCGTTGAGCTGCAAGCTGCTGAGTAGTCATATAAAACCTTAATATTGAGTAATTTAACAATAAGCCATTATGGCAACTATCAGCAGTATGCACTGTCAATTCTCATATTGAGCTTGTTTTGGTTTGGTAAACCAATAATTTATCACACCCTTTTAACCATGTTTGAGTTGGCGAGGACGGAAGCCTGTTGCTAATAATACTCCGCCGTAAACCAGCGCACCGACCACACACATAATCAGCAGCGCAACCAAACGTTGCCACTGTGCCTTATCGGTTGGAAAGTACGGTAGCATGACATAAAGCACGGCGATCATGGCACTGGTAGAGATTGCAAACTGCGCAAACAGTTTTTTCCAGTGACTACCAAAACGGAAAATATCACGCTTATGCAAGAAGTAATACAGTAAGCCTGCATTCACAAATGATGCGCCAGTCGTCGCAAGTGCCAGACCGCCATGCAATGGAATCTCAAGGAAGTAAAATATCCCAATGAAGATAACACTAAAGATCATATTAGCAAAAACGGAAATAATACCGATTCTGACGGGCGTACGGATATCTTGACGAGCAAAAAACGCAGGGGCAAAGACTTTAATCAACATAAAGCCTAAGATGCCACCCGCCATGCTTTTTAGCGCAAGCGAACTCATTTGCGCATCACGTAACGTAAATTCGCCACGTAAAAATAGCGCTTGCATGAGCACGTCAGACAGAATAAACAGTGCTGCCGATGCAGGTACACCGACTAAGATAATTAAGCGAGCTGCCCAATCGATGGTCTTTTTAAAACTGACATCGTCTTTTTGGGCTTCACTTTTTGATAGGCTTGGTAAAATGACTGTACCAATTGCCACACCAATTAAACCAAGGGGTAACTCGCTCATACGCTCAGCGGCATATAGCCACGAGACTGAGCCGCCAATCATCAAAGAGGCAAAGATAGTATTTAATAGCAGATTAATTTGAGTAACCGATACCCCAAAGATAGCAGGTAGCATCAGCTTTAATATGCGTCTGACGCCTTCATGCTGGAAGTCGATTTTGGGCATCACCAGTAGTTTTTGCTGGGATAACTGCGGCAATTGCAGTAGGAGCTGTAATAAACCGGCGATAGCGACCGCATAACCGAGCGCCATAATGGGCGTCTCAAACATAGGTGCAAAAACCAGCGCGCCACCAATCATACACAGATTGAGTAATACAGGTGCAAAGGCTGGTGCCGCAAAACGTCCGTAACTTTGTAAAATGCCACTGGCAAAAGCGGTCATGGAGATAAATAATAAGTAAGGGAAGGTTAGGCGCAACAGCTCAGCGGTAATCGCAAACTTATCAGGTTGATCAGCAAAACCGGGCGCAAATAAAGTCACGACCCACGGTGCCATTAAAATAACCACTACGGTCAGCATCGATAAAATTAACATCAGCGCGCCTGACGTGCGACTGACTAATATCTGTACTTCTCGTAGACTATATTTTTCTTTATATTCAGATAAAACAGGTACAAAGGCCTGACTAAATGCGCCTTCAGCAAACAGGCGTCGCAGAAAGTTCGGTATCTTAAAGGCGACCAAGAAAGCGTCCATCAGACCGCCAGCGCCAAAGACACCTAGTAATACGATATCGCGTACCAGACCTAAAATACGAGATAGCATGGTCATACTGCTGACTACCATGGTTGAACGAAATAACCGACTTTTTGCCATGAGAACCTATTATGCCAATTTGTTTAGTGATGGTTGCTTGCTGATTTACGAGAGTCAAAAAAACTGTCAGATTATAGCACTTTCATAACCTAGGTAAATGCATTGAATATGGAATATGTATTCTTCTATTTCTTGAGACTTTATCCTCATTGAAATAAGGTTTAGCCCTCAAGAAGGCGGGCTACCATTTCACGCAATTTCGTCCATTCAAAACAATCACCGGGGTCAGTCTTGCGCCCGGGTGCAATGTCACTATGACCAGTCAGATGCCGACGGGTTTTGGGATACGCGTCATAGATTGCGACGATTGCTTTTGCCAATGATTCATACTGCGCCGCGCTAAAGGGCACAAAATCTGACCCTTCAAGCTCAATGCCAATGCTATAATCATTACATTCGGCTCGACCAAGATAGCTCGACCTGCCGGCATGCCATGCACGCTCGTTAAAATTCACAAACTGGGTGATAGTACCGTCACGCTCGATAAATAAATGTGCGGAAACTTCAGCGCCTTTTATTGTCTGAAAATAAGGATGGGCGTCCCAGTCTAATTGATTGGTGAACAAGGCTTTGACGTAGTGGTTGGCATCAGAACCGCACGCGCCAAACTCGTTAGGCGGTAGGCTAATATTGTGAATAACAATTGTATCAATGCTGGTATGTTCAGGTCTTTTATTAGTGTTTGGCGATGCAAGCCACGTGGCGGCAGATAATTGACCCTCGTTGATAGTCATTGATGATGCTATAGACATAATGCTCTCTTTTATCGTGGTTATTAATCAGCAGAAGAATGCGTTTTATCGTAAATTTGGTATAAATAAATAGCAAATATATCGTCATTTCAGTATAAACAAGAGAGATGTCAATAATATTTTGCTAAAAGTCTATTGTTACTCATAAATGTTCAAATTTTTAATGAACGTCCATCACGTGATAAGCGTATCACCTTTACAGTGCGAGATTTTACTTATGTCCATACACTCAGTTTCAAATCGTATTGCGATAGATGGTACGCCAATACAGCTTAGCTGCCGTGCACGTTTGCCACTGGCGATAGCTGGACTGCTGCTAACTGTGCAAGCCCAGGCATTTTTACCAACGCCTGCATCACTGGTTACGACTGGTGAGCTTGCACTTAATACCGATACCAATACTAATACTAACAAGGCTAAAGCCGAAACAGATGCAAATCAGCTGCTAAATCTATGGCGTGAGCAGTCAACGACAAAAAATCTTGCCCAAGATACGACGTGGCGCCGCTTATTATATTTCTCTGATGAGAAAAAAGGCTTGTTTGGCAAAAATAAAAATATCAGTGCGGTCGATGATGCTCGCTTCTTTTTGAGCTCAAATGGGCGTGAGGATTCAGGTGCTGAGCTTGATGCCATGCTTGTTGCCTTTGCTGATGAGATGGCTAATAAAACCAATAATTCTGAAACTAATAATACTGCCCAAGCTAGTAATAGCAACTCTGCGCTATGCCGTTTCCCAGCAAGAGCAAAATGGCTAAGTGATACCTTGGCTATTGATAAGTCAGCGATGCAGGTAACTTGTCCAGAGCTGACAGCTTGGATGCAAAAGCTTGCCCCTGAGCAGCTGTCTATTATGTTTGCCCAAGAGTACTTAGACAATCCTCTGTCTGCTTTTGCGCATACCTTGTTGCGTATCGATTCAAAAGCAAGTGTGGCTGATCTAAGCCAAATTCATCATGCTTATGCGCTAAATGATACGGTCGATGGCGATACCAAAGATAACTTTGTATTGTATGCCATCAAATCTATGACGGGCGGCTATAACAATCTGATCGAGATTGACCCTTATCCAGAAAAGCTTGCTAAATATCTGCAAGACGATGAGCGTGATGCGTGGACATATCAATTGGATTTGACCCCAGAGGAAGTACAGCAAATCATATTGCACGTTTGGGAAACCAAAGAGTTAAAATTGCCCTATTACTTTACCTCTGACAATTGCGCCTCTGAGATTTTGCGCCTGATAGATGTGGTACGTCCAGAGCAGCATTTATTAAGTCAGCTGCCTTATGCCGTTATTCCATCAGATGTGGTACAGCTGCTGAACAAAGAAGGTTTTCTTGCTAGCACCAATTATACGCCGGCTGATAGTACTTTACGCCAAGCACAATTGAACAAAGTCAAACAGGAGAGTAAGCAGCTCGGCTACCATAACAACCCCAAACAGATGCTTAATGAGATTAAGTCGGCCCAGCTCAATAAAGTTTCGAGCATGTCAGCTGATGGTCAGACGTTACTCCCTCACCAGATTGCGGTCTCAGATACCAATCCTCTCAATCGACATTCGCTGCAAATGGGCAGTATTGGTATCGGTCAGCGCGGCGATAATAATTACATCGATCTTGGCGCGCGCGCAGGCTATCACGATACCCTTGATCATCCTTCTGGTTTTCCGCAGTTCTTTGATTTAGAAGGTGCTTCTGCGACTGTGCGTTTGTATGACACAGATATTGATAAAGCCAATCAGCCAAAAAGTGTGGTGTTACAGAATTTGACTTTGATTAAAGGGCGTTCTTTTAACCCTGTCAATTCGGCTAAGAAGGGCAAAACCTGGGGCGCGAGTATAGAGGCCACGCGTGTAAACGATGGCTCGCAGCAAGACGGTACCGATCATTTAGTTGGAAGCTTGGGCTATGAGTCTGGTTGGTCATGGGCGTTTGGAACGCCTAGTGCAGGGACGGGCGAGATGCCGCCACAGCTTTGTTATACCTTTTTGGCAGGTACCGCGCAAACGGGGCGTGGTATTAATAAAGGCTTTCGTGTCGGCGCAGGCGTAAACGCTGGCTGTCGTTATCAGATTAACAATCAGTTACGTGCGCAGGCTGAATTGCAATTGCCATATTGGTATCATGGCAGCAGCGACGACTCTAATGTGCGCGGTCATTATTGGCAGCCGATATCAAGCTTAGGGCTGCAATACGATATCGATAAAAAACAAGCATTACGTATCAATGCCAATTATGAATGGCAAGATCGCATTGATGCCAATGACGATGTACAGCTGTCATATCGACGTTATTTTTAGCAGCCACCAGTATTTTTAGCAGCATCTTCAAAGGCAGGCAGGAATTATGATGAATACGCATAATATATTAATTATCGGTCAAGGTGACATTGGATTACCAGTGACCAATAAGCTTGCGCAAGATGGCTTAATAGTCACTGGGCTGGCACGTCGTGAACGTCAAAATTATGCATTGAGCGATAATGCCAAATTTATGCAAGCAGATGCGTTGACGCTTAGCGCTGAGCAACTGCAAGACTTTACTCATATTGCTATCATCGTCACCCCTGATGAGTACTCAACCAATGGTTATCACAGTAGCTACTTGGCGATTAACCAGCATTTAGCGTTGCTTGCGGATAAACTATCCAATCTTCAGCGCATTGTTTTTATTTCTTCAACTGGCATCTATGGGCAAGATAACGGTGAATGGATCGATAAAGATACCGTGCCGATGCTGCCTAAACGCGAAGCATCACAGGTGATATTGCAAGCAGAGCAAATGCTGAAACAAGGTTTTGATAATAAAACAATTATCATCCGCCCAAGTGGTATTTATGGGCGCGAGCGCTTAATGCGTGTGCGAAAAGCTCAAGAGTCAGAGAAAAAGCCGATAGCAGCTGGCGTGTGGACCAATCGCATTATGGACTCTGATTTGGTCAATATTATCGCCAAGGTACTGACGATAGAGGTACCAAAGCCTGTTTATATTGCAACCGATTATTTGCCAGTGACGTCCTTTACGCTGACCACTTGGCTATGTGAGCAACTGGGTGAAGCGCTGCCAGTACTTGATGATAAGAATAGCGCCATGACCGGAAAGCGCCTACATAGCAATATTCCGTTAGCGTGGCTGACGTATCCTGATTGGCAAATGGGATATGAAGATATTTTGCGTCATCAGAATTAATAAATTAGCTATAGTGCTTAAATACGTTTTCAAATATATTGTTCATGAGTGCTGTTTTATAATAGCACTCACTTAGGGAGATTTCATGACCCAGCCTTTTACTTCTGATGAAGGTTTATTCAGTGTTGATCTTGTGGCAGAGGGTCAGTTTGCAAATAATAATGCGGTGCAATCAGCCGTTTTATTCAGTAGTGACCAGCCTGCGATTGTCCATCCTAATTTTGATCCGACGCAAGTGCCATTAGATCCTGCAAGACCGCTGACAGATATTCCAGAACCAGCGCGACGCTTAAATGGGCAATTACGCCGATTATATGGCAATGCTGCCCGTTTTTATCAGCCTGATAAGGACAGCTTGTCAAAATGGTCGCTTATTGCGTCAGAGGCATTAGCAGAACATTTATCATTACTAAACGCTGCTAAATTGATAGCGCTGCCTGATAGTTTTTATCACAATCAGAGCGAGCAGCCATTAATGTCGTCGTTAAATGAGATGGTTTTACTAGATATGTCAGATATTCAACAAGCAATTCGGGCGTATCCAAGATTGAATCGTTATGGATTTTCAGAGACAGAGAGCAAAGAGAGTGATAAAGATATTAATGCTAAAACCAAAGTATCTGCTGCACTATCTCTGCGCACCCTGACCAAACGCTATAACCCTGATGAGCTTTTAAATAGTATGTATGCTGATGACTGGCACGTAATACTGCAGCCGCAGCAGTTCGAGTTAGGTGAGGGCAGCTTAGCGACTGATATTATGGCGTGTAGCGTTGCTGTTCATGCTTTAAAGCAGTGCAGCCGCCGCAAAAGTATCAACCATAGTTATAGTGCCGCGCAAATTTGCCAGCATATACGCAGCTACTTACTCAGTCAGAGTATCTGTGAGCCTGCTCAGCGGCATGCCTATCGCCAAATTCGAATTTTTGCAGGGCATGTGATCATAGCCGCTCATCATTTGGGCTGGAACATTCAAGTGAGTCGTGATGGTCACTGTTATTTTGATCTCTCTTCACGTTGCGGTCTTCTGACCCGATATCCCAATATGCAAGATTATGATATCAATGGTTGGTCAAGTTAAGCGCCAACGCCTATAATGCGCGTCATGATAATCATTTTTAAACCTTTCTTTTTGTTCATAGGAATTCTCTAATGCCCCATGCCCAATACGCTAACAATGCCCCATTTTCATCTCATGCCTTTATTCAACTGGCGTTAGACAACCAAGTCTTAAAGTTTGGCGAGTTTGTCTTAAAGTCTGGTCGCATTAGTCCGTATTTTTTTAATGCAGGTCTGCTTGCATCAGGTGAGATGTTGTCGCTATTAGCACGTGGTTATGCAGATGCCTTAGCTGAACAGATGGCTGCTACAAATGAGGGTAAAGGCGCACAAGAATTGGTTATCTTTGGTGCCGCTTATAAGGGTATTCCCTTTGTGGCAGCAACTGCACAGGCTTTATGGTTACATCATGGTATCAATGCCAACTGGGGTTACAACCGTAAAGAAGCCAAAACACACGGTGAAGGTGGTAATTTGGTCGGCGCTGACGTCAGTGGCAAGGCGGTTTGGGTATTGGATGATGTCATTACCGCTGGTACAGCGATGCGTGAAGTGGTTGAGATTTTAAAACAAGCAGGCGCACATGTTGCTGGTATTATTGTGGCGCTTGACCGTAAGGAAAAAGGCTTAGCAGAGCGCTCGGCAATTCAGGAACTGGCGGCAACGTTAAACGTTCCAGTGCGCGCCCTTGTCGATATTGACGACTTAATCAGCTATCTGGCAGAGGGTGGTCATTCGAATCAAAATGCAACCCAACTTGCAAAAATGCAGCATTACCGTGGTCAATATGGCGTATAGTTAATCGAAACCATTGCTAACTATATTTGCCTATATTGGCATGCTGATATGTGATTTGTGTGTATTTTATCTATTAATAACATCCTGTAAATGAGTATTCTTATGAGCCTAGAACAGCCAAAAAAATCTTTGAACATACTTGTGATTATGGATCCCATTGAGCAAGTTAATTATAAAAAAGATACTAGCCTTGCTATGATGTGGTCGGCGCAAGATCGCGGTCATCGTTTGGGTTACTGTCAGATTCATGATTTATGGCTTGATCGTGGGCAGTTGATGATCGATACGCAGTCAGTTACTGTCAAGCGTGATCCTGAGGATTTTTATACGTTAGGGGATAAGACGACAGGTTCGGTCAGCGATTATGATGTGATTTTGATGCGTAAAGATCCACCGTTTGACATGCGCTTTATTTATGCAACTTATATGCTTGACCATGCAAAAGCAGCAGGCGTATTAGTCGTCAATGACCCACAAGCCATTCGTGATTGTAATGAGAAATTGTTTGCCACTTGGTTTAGCGACTATATGAGCCCAACGATTGTGACCAGTAAACAGGCTCACATTCGCAAATTTATCGCTGAGCATCAAGACGTTATTGTCAAGCCATTAGATGGTATGGGCGGTACGGGTATATTTCGTTTGACTGCTGATAGCCCAAATATTGGCGTGACGCTTGAGATGTTGACTGAGCTTGAAACGCTGCCGATTATGGCGCAGCGTTATCTACCAGAGATTAAAGAAGGTGATAAGCGCGTACTTATTGTCGATGGCACTGTGGTTGACTATACATTGGCTCGTATTCCAACAAAGGGTGAAACGCGTGGGAATCTTGCCGCTGGTGGTAGCGGTGTAGCCATGCCGCTGACCGATATCGAACGCCAAGTCGCAGAAGTGGTCGCGTCTATTGTCAAAGCAAAAGGTTTAATGTTCGTTGGTTTAGACCTAATTGGCGGACGCATTACGGAAATTAATGTCACCAGTCCAACCTGTGTGCGTGAGATTGATGACCAATGTGGTACAGACATTGCGACCGATTTTATCATCGCAATAGAGCGAAGACTGGCAATCTGATAGGCTGCTAAAGTTTGTTAGTTAAATAAGCTGTAAGGATAGAGTAATGTAATGCTCATCTACTGGCACAATGAGTGAAAATAGTTGTGCTAACATAGATCGTTAAAACGTCAGGGAACTAGCGTTTTGATAACGATTTCGCGGTATTTACCAAAGCCAAGTCGCGATTATTCACGGCTTGGATTTTTGTTATTGGTCGGGCAGAAATGACTATATATCAGACCACGATTTACACTATACTATGCGGGCTTTTAAACAGCTCTAATGACCCGATGAGTAAGATGGCTATAGGACAATAAGTCCTTCATATCAATACAAAAAAGATAGGCAGGCGTTTCATGAAGACACCGCACATATTAATGATGGCTGCTGGTACTGGCGGGCATGTATTTCCAGCACTTGCGGTTAGTGAAGAACTGACTAAGCGCGGTGCGATGATTCATTGGTTAGGCACACCAAACGGTATGGAGAATGGTTTGGTGGCGCCAACCGGTTATCCTTTTCATGCGATTGAGATGCAAGGCTTACGCGGTAAAGGGATTGGGCGTTTGCTTAAAATGCCAGTTACATTGCTTTCTGCGACTATGGCAGTGATCAAAATCATTCGTGGTAATAATATTGATATAGTGGTTGGCTTTGGCGGATATGTCAGCGCACCCGGCGGTATAGCAGCCCGTTTGACCAAGACACCGCTTATTATCCATGAGCAAAATGCCATTGCTGGCATGAGTAACCGCTACTTAGCGAAGATGGCGACCAAAGTCTTGCAAGCGTTTGAAAATACCTTTGGCAATAGTCAGCTTGATGCAAAACTTGAAACAGTTGGTAATCCAGTACGTAATGCGATTACTGGTGTTGCTGAACCTATAGCGCGTTATGATATAAATGACTGCTCAGCATTAAAACTGCTAGTGGTTGGCGGCTCACTGGGTGCACAAGTGCTAAATGAGACCGTGCCAAAAGCACTGGCGTTAATAGAAAGTCCGTTTGAGGTACGTCACCAATGCGGGCGTAATAATGAGGCTGCCACACAAGCAGCTTACGATGAGCAAGATTTGAGTATGCACAAGTTTACCGTACAGCCATTTATCGATGATATGGCAGCAGCTTATAACTGGGCAGATATTATTGTTTGCCGTGCTGGTGCGTTGACCGTTACTGAAATCCAAAATGTGGGTATTGCCGCGATCTTTGTACCATTACCAAGTGCAGTTGATGATCATCAAACAGCGAATGCGCGGACGTTAACATTACATAAAGCGGCGATTCTATTACCGCAAAATGAACTGACGCCCAAACGCTTGAGTGAAGAGCTTGCAGCCCTTGATCGACCTGCTTGCTTAGAGATGGCAAAAAAAGGTCATGCGCTTGCCAATCGCCAAGCCTGCCAGCACGTTGCCAATATTATCTGGCAAGCTTTGTAGATAAACAAATAAATACCTGATATTTTTGCCTTACTATATTTTATCCGTCTTATAAAAAGAGAAAACCTTATGCCAACCTCTGCTAAAGCCTTAACCAAACGTTTGATTGAAATACCAGAAATGCGCCGTATTCAGCATTTACATTTTATTGGTATTGGTGGTTCGGGGATGTGTGGTATTGCTGAGGTTATGAATAATCAAGGCTATCAAGTCAGTGGTTCTGATATTACTGA
Organism: Psychrobacter cryohalolentis K5; assembly: GCF_000013905.1. Classification (NCBI taxonomy): domain Bacteria; kingdom Pseudomonadati; phylum Pseudomonadota; class Gammaproteobacteria; order Moraxellales; family Moraxellaceae; genus Psychrobacter; species Psychrobacter cryohalolentis. The sequence goes on along the minus strand of NC_007969.1, from coordinate 2,497,495 downwards.
GAGCTTAGTGACCAAACGTTTGGCGCAGATTGGTATTGATATTGCTATCGGTCATGATTCCAAAAACATTGCCAATGCTGATGTCATCGTTGTATCGTCTGCCATCGATCGTAGCAATCCCGAAGTAAAAGCAGCACTCGAAGCACGTCTTCCGGTAGTGCGCCGTGCGGATATGCTTGGTGAATTGATGCGTTATCGTCACGGTATTGCTATTGCTGGGGCGCATGGTAAAACCACCACGACCAGTTTGCTGACCACTATGATGGCAGAAGGCAATTTAGATCCTACTTATGTGATTGGCGGTAAGCTTAATGCTTCGGGTAAAAATGCCGCGCTTGGTAGCAGTCGTTTTCTAATTGCCGAGGCTGATGAGTCTGACGCCTCATTCTTGTCATTGCATCCGATGGCGGCAATTGTCACCAATATTGATCAAGATCATATGGAAACTTATGGCAATAGTTTTGATAAATTAAAGGCAGCTTATATTCAGTTTTTACAAAACATGCCGTTTTATGGTCTGGCAGTGGTCTGCGGTGATGATCCTGAGCTGTACGCGATGATTGATGATATTGGGCGTCCAGTCTTGACCTTTGGTCTTGAGCCATTTAATGATGTACAAGCCGTTGATTTGGTCACCGAAGGTACAAAAACCCATTTTACGGTACTACGTCGTGATCATGAACCATTGCGTCTGACACTGAATATTCCGGGCGTGCATAATGTCTACAATGCGCTTGCAGCCATTACTATGGCGACTGATGAAGGCGTCGATGATGCTGCAATTACCCGTGCGCTACAGAAGTTTGAAGGGGTTGGTCGTCGTTTTGAGCAACATGCCTCTGTGGAGATAGATGATGGTAATGTGCTGCTGATTGATGATTATGGTCATCATCCAAAAGAAGTTGATGCCACCATCAAAGCGGCGCGTCAAAGCTTCCCTGAGCGTCGTTTAGTCATGATGTTCCAGCCTCATCGTTACAGCCGTACCCGTGACTGCTTCGATGATTTTGTCGAAGTACTCTCAAGTGTTGATGAGTTATTATTGTTGGATGTCTATTCTGCTGGTGAAAGCCCTATCGCTGGTGCGGACACCAAAGCCTTAGCACGTAGTATACGTTTGCGCGGTGCCGTCGAGCCAACGATAGTAGATAAAGATAATATTGCCCCTGTCATGCAGCGATTATTGAAAGCAGGTGATATGCTGATCACCCAAGGCGCGGGTAATGTCGGGCAAATAGCTATCGATCTCGCCGCCAATAATCTTTATATCAAATAAGCCTTAGAAGCATTGCTTTAAAAATATTAGGAGCACTAACAATGACCATGAATAATACTAAAGAAAATAATAATATTGATGAAGATGGCGTTAATGTTGAGCAAAACGCTACAGATAACAGTAACAACAACATTAAAGGCAATGTTCAAAATAACACTGCCCCTATTATCAATCCAGAAACAGCTTTAGCAGCTGCTGCACAAGCAGAGCAGGATAAAGTAAATAACAATAGCCAAAGCGCTAATACGTTACCCGCTATTAAAGAAAGTAAAGTAAAAGAGGGGAATGAGTTTGGTAGAGTTGCTGTCATTTACGGTGGGAATAGTAATGAGCGTAGCGTGTCTTTAGACAGCGGTGCAGCTGTATTGCAAGCACTACAAAACCAAGGGGTTGATGCCACGCATTTTGATCCTAAGCATCAAGACATTACTGAACTACGTCAGTATGATCGTGTATTTAATGTCTTACATGGTCGGGGTGGCGAAGATGGTCTGCTGCAAGGCGTGCTACAGTGGTTTGATATTCCTCAAACCGGCTCAGGTATTTTAGCGTCAGCACTTGGTATGGATAAAGTACGTACCAAACAGCTGTGGCAAGGCTGCGGATTATCGACTGCACCGTTTTCACTGCTAACCGCTGATACCGACTGGCAGCAGGTGGTTAATATGTTAGGACTACCCCTGATTATCAAGCCTGTTCATGAAGGCTCAAGCATTGGTATGACTAAGGTTAATAACCTTGATGAGCTTCCTGCTGCCTATGCAACCGCCGTACAATGTGGCGATGTAGTGATGGCGGAGCGCTGGATAACTGGTCGCGAGTTTACTATCGTTATCATTGATGATGAAGCTTATCCTGTCATTCGCCTAGAGCCTGCGGATATCACCAATTTTTATGATTTCGAAGCCAAGTATAATCGTAACGATACCAGCTACTATATCCCTTGTGGTTTAAGTGCTGCGGATGAAAAGCATTTGCAAGATCTAAGTTTATCGGCGTTTCGTGCCGTTGATGCAAAAGGCTGGGGACGTATCGATGCGATGCAAGACGAAGCGGGCAACTTTTGGCTACTTGAGATTAATACCGTACCGGGCATGACCAGTCATAGTTTGGTACCCATGGCAGCCAAAGCTCGTGGCATGGATTTCGAGAGCTTGTGCTGGCATATTTTGGCGCAAACGGTGTAACACCTTATTAAATAAGTCACTGCCTATATACAACAAGCTGTTCTTAGTAATTATACAAGAGTGATTATTTCAATAAATGAGTTATTTAAACTATTTATCATTGTTGAATAGTAGCTTCTCATTATTCGTAATGTATCGCTATAGCTGCTATACCACAGCTTCGTGTAAACTTGTGTAAATTCGTTAGTAGTAGTAGGGGTTAGGCTATTGTTTGAAGGTAAAATGCGTTAATATTGTAACTATCTAGTGGTTTTGGTGATAGTTATACAACGCTTTGGTAAGTCCTTCATTAAATAAGAGAAATGTTACATTTAAAGGCCGATAAGCACACTTTATATTGCCATTTAAAGTTACGAATTGATAGCATATCTATTAAGTGGATTTTACGTCTACTAAGGTGATAAGCGCTTTTGCATAAATAAAAAAAATCCTCGATTTACGTAAATATGAATCGAATGTATGAAATATACAGATTATTTTGATTAAATATAGGGACGAAGTTTAATATGGCTCAAACTGTCAATGACGTCGCTGACTTGATGAGTGATAAAACCCGTCACCCAAAATCAAACTTTCAAGTACCTACTGCGGTTAGATACTTTTTTACCGTATTGGTGCTTGGGTTATTAGTGCTGATATTGATAATGGGCGGTAAGGCTTTACGTGACGCACCTCCAGCAGCTATTCATGTCGATCATAAAGGATTGACGGTTGCCGAATATCGGGCGCTACAGCATGTCATGAATCAGCAAAGTGTGAGCAGCTTTTTCACCTCTGATTTGCAAGCGCTGAGAGATATTACCACTGGTTTGGCTTGGGTTGATCAAGTCAGTATTAGTCGTGACTGGCAAAAAGGTATTGTAGTTACTGTATTGCCTAAGCAAGCAGTCGCAAATTTTGGTACTGAGCGTCTAGTGGATGCAACAGGCAATGTGTTTGTCCCTGCTGATAGTAGAGATTTAACGCAAGAGAACTTTGCAACTTTGCAAGGCAATATGACTCAAGCGCCGGTTATTATGCAACAGATGCAGCAAGTCAATGACTGGTATGCCCCACTTGGCTTACAAGTTGAAGATATTATCTTGTCGCCAAGAATGACGTGGCTGATTCGTTTTGATAATGGGTTACGTATTATCGTTGATAATGAGAATACAGCACAAAAGCTACTAAACTTAAGCCAGCTGCTGGGTAATCAATTAAAAAACCGCCGTGATGAGATACAATCAGTAGATCTTCGTTACAAAAATGGATTTACGATTGCATGGAATATAGCAGTGCCAAAAGATAATGACACACCCGTAAACGAAAAACCATCAACTGAAGCACCTCTATAAGTAATATATAAAGTAGCCAACACGCTAAACTTGTCTGCTTTATTTTTTATACAGAGTATACATACGCTATTATCAGCTGATAATAGACTTATTTTAATGATTTAATGGAGACATCATTTGTTCTCCTGTTTAGCGATAATTTGTCTGGTACCATGAAAAATACTGAAAATTTGGTTGTTGTCCATTTAAGTGCCACGGCAGTTTATGTCGTCATTGGTAGTGTTGTGTCTGCAAAAGACATCCGTATTATGGGTGTGGGACAAGTTAGAAATAGCGACTTTTATCAAGGTCAAATCAAGCATCGCGAACGCTTGCAAGGCGCTATCAAACAGGCTATTCAAGAAGCGGAAGATACCGCTAATTGCCGTGTGCATAGTGTCTGGCTTACGCTGGCAACTCCTGAGCTATTGAGCAAAAATAGTGCGGGCGATGTTAGAGTAGAAGATGAATTCGTTCGTGCTAAAGATATGGTGCAAGCACTCTCAAATGCCAAATCGCAAGATTTGTCATCTGACTATTATTTGATGCATTGTTGTCAGCAAGGTATTTATATCGATAACCAAGAGTTTATGGTTGATGATGCCATTGATATGGTGGCGCACAATATAGCTGTGATGTATCACATGATGATGATGCCAGTTGCTGGTCGTCAAAATATACAAAAACTATTGCAAAGCTGTGATGTGGGTATTGATCATATTGTCTTCGATGCGGTAACCAGTGCCGAATATAGCTTGATGAGCGAAGAGCGCCAACAAGGCGTTTGCTTGGTAGATATAGGTGCTAGCACCACAAGTATTTGCGTTTATAAAGAAAATAAGCTGATTTTTACCCATTGTATCGCAACGGGTAGTCATGAAGTGACGATGGATATTTCAGCAGACGTTGGTATTTCGATGATAGAGGCTGAAAAGCTGAAAAAATCGCATGGTACAGTGGATGTGAACAGCGTAGATCCAAGCTCATTTTTCCTATTTAAACCGCAAGGGTCAGGTGATGAAATCAACATTGGTATCTATAACCTTGCGCGTATTATCGAAGCCCGTTACGTGCAGATTTTCACTGAAGTAGTACGCCAGTTACATGAAGCGGACTTATTAGGCTATATTGATAAGGGCATTGTGCTCACAGGCGGCGGTAGTGCGATTAAAGGCATGATACCGTTTGCGAAAAAACTATTAAAAATGCCAGTGGTATTAACCAATACGCATCCTGCGATTAGTGCTTATAATCATTTTGATAATGATGAATCATTTAAGCAGCTGAATCTTCAGGTTAATGATCGGGCTTATCAAACGGCATTTGGTACACTACTATATAGCCAAAGCGAGCAGTTTCGGCGCAGTGAAAAAAGCGAGCCTGAAGCGATTCAAAAAAATCGTGTGACGGGTGTTTTTCAAAGTGCTGGTCAACGTTTTGCCAGTGTACTAAAAAAGATATTATAATTGTCCTATAATCCTGCTGACAATCTACTTACCGTAATTAGATAAGCGGTTTGTCAGCAAGACCAAGCAAGCATATTAAAAGCAATACCCTGTATAATAACGGCATATCTTGGTTAAGCATTACTATTTAAGCCATGGCCCTGTTTTAATCAAATACATTTATATATAGTAAGTCGATAGCGCGCCATATGCGTGTGTTACCACGTATCGACCATCACGCTATCTGCAACTGGAGAAACTTTTTTATGTCAAAATACACCATGCCAGATGATAATCAGCTTCAAAATAATGGCCAAGCAAGCTTCACTGTATTCGGTGTAGGCGGCGGTGGCGGTAATGCAGTTGAACATATGGTACAGCAAGGGATTAGAGGTGTAACATTCGTCTGTGCCAATACGGACAAACAGGCGCTTGATCGTTTGACCGCACCGCATAAGTTACAACTTGGCGCAAAAACCAACCGTGGTCTTGGTGCAGGAGCGAATCCAGAAGTAGGTCGTGAAGCAGCAGAAAGTGACGAAGAAGCAATTCGTGCACTGCTTGAGCATTCAGATATGGTCTTTATCACCGCTGGAATGGGTGGTGGTACGGGCACTGGTGCTGCACCAGTCGTAGCGCGTATTGCCAAAGAAATGGAAGTATTGACCGTTGCTGTAGTCACCACGCCGTTCAAATTTGAAGGCGGAAAACGTATCAAGGCTGCCAAAGCGGGTATCGAGCAGCTGACTAACTTTGTAGATTCTATCATTACGATTCCAAATGATAAGTTGATGAGTGTCTACGGCAACATCTCTATGCAAGATGCCTTTAAAAAAGCAGATGATGTGCTATTGCATGCAGTCCAAGGTATTGCAGAGACCATCGCTAGCGAAGGTATGATCAACATTGACTTTAACGATATCCGTACCGCAATGACCGCTAAGGGCCATGCGATGATGGGTATCGGTCGTGCCAGCGGTGATGATCGTGCGCGTCAAGCGACTGAAAAAGCCATTAGATCGCCATTACTTGATGATTTGCGCCTAGAGAATGCCAAAGGCTTACTCGTCAACGTGATTTCATCTGAATCCTTATCTCTAGATGAGATGAGCAAGATCAGTGTGATTGTCGAAGAAATTACTGATATCGATGAAGCGCATATCTTCTATGGCTCAGTGATTGATGAAAAAATGGGCGACGATTTGCATGTTACCGTTATTGCAACTGGTTTAACCTTGGATGAAAACGCTGGTGAAGAGCCTGAAGTGGTTGAGCAACCTGTACCTTCTGTAAATAGTACGCAACCTGTTGATCCAAACTTGCATACTAGTGCCTTGAACAGTCAAAAACAGTCTCAAGCTCAATATCAAGAAAACCCAATTCGCTCTAATACTGTGCCTGAACAGACTAAAACTAAGACCAATAGCATTCAAGATTATCTAAAGCGTCAGCAGAACAAATAGATATCATTCGTATAAATATTGCTCTCTAAAAAAGCCAGTGTTCAAGCGCTGGCTTTTTTGTGCCTATTCATAATCTCTGCTGTTCACCAACTACTTATATATTGGTTATTCCTATTTATCAGAAAATGTTACCTACTCATACCAATTTAGGCGGTATTTTCAAGAGATGAAGCCTTTCAAAGCCCGATATTTCATAGCCTTCTGTTGGTGATTGCGACTAAACAGTCACCGATAATAATGCTTCGATAAGTGTTATCAATCAAAGAGATAGGTAAATTAACGCTTTTTATCGCTAGCGAACAGGGTTCGGGTAATGATACACTATGGCAATTGTAACAAAATATGTGAGAAGACAGTCATGAATCAACGAACCATAAAAACAGCAATTGCTGTTACAGGTACTGGTCTTCATAGTGGTCAACCTGTTGATTTAGAATTTCATCCGCAACCAATCGATACTGGAATCGTCTTTGAGCGTTCTGATATTACTGGCAGCACGCCAATTCCTGCCAGTGCCTTTTTGGTACAAGATACCATGATGTCATCTAATCTGGTGTTTGGTGGTACACGTGTCGGTACGGTTGAGCACTTGCTCAGCGCGATAGCGGGACTTGGCGTTGATAATCTATTAATTCGTGTATCGGCATCAGAGATACCTATTATGGATGGCAGTGCTGCGCCTTTTGTAGGACTGTTATTGCAAGCAGGTTTTTGCGAACAGGATGCTTCAAAGAAATTTATCAGGATTGTACGTACGGTACGTGTCAAAGTTGACGATAAATGGGCAGAGCTACGTCCTTATAATGGATTTGAGCTTAATTTCGAGATTGATTTTGATCATCCTGCGATTGATAAAAACTTTCAGCATGCCCAATTACAGTTTTCAACCCAAAACTTCATTGAACGGCTGAGTTCAGCACGCACTTTTGGTTTTTTACGTGATATCGAAGCCATGCGTCAGAACAATCTGGCATTAGGCGGTAGCATGGACAATGCGATTGTTATCGATGAAAGTAATATTTTGAATGAAGAAGGTCTGCGTTTTAATGACGAATTTGTTCGTCATAAAATTTTAGATGCACTTGGTGATTTATATCTGATTGGATATCCTATTCTGGGTCGTTTTAATGCTTATAAATCCGGTCATGCTTTAAATAACTTATTGGTACGTGAGATTTTATCTGACCATAATAACTTTGAAATTGTAACTTTTGATGACAATGTAACATGTCCTATCGAATATTTACCTTTAAATGGTATAACTGTCGAAGGATGAATACAGGAATATACACGAAGTATCGAAACATTTACGCAATATTACATAAAATGGTTATAAGTAGAGTGAAATTATATTCATATAAGTGGATATATATTTCTTTATTTTATGATAACTTGCCTGTATAGTAGATGAGATAAAAGCTGTAGCGAATAGCAAAATCATCTGTCAGTGAGGTTCACAATGTGAATGACACTGACAGATGATTTTTTTTGTTTTTGAAATTACAAAAACCCAGCCTGAATCGTATCATTTACCGGATTAGTTTACATAACTTTACATTGCCTGTAGGGGTTTTTTACGGATTTATAAGGCGTAATAGTGCTTTTTTGAGGTTTTCATCAGTGGTGACATGCTCTGCTGCCTGTGATATAGTCCGCTTTGTGTTTTGGCTAAGAGCCTGATTTTCATGGGCTTTAACGGACATTGAGCGTGATGCTGACAAGCCTGATGATGATTTAGAATAATTATTATTGGTAGATTTATTGGCTATGACGACGCGAATTTGCTTGAGTTGTTTAAATGTAATTGACTGCTCTGTTAACACTTGCAAATACGCGCTCTGCAAATAGCGAATATGATTGGCAGCAGTGACTGATTCGACACTGAGTATCAATTGCTCAGACGTTAAGCCTACGACCCAGCAGTTATTGAGGATTTCCTCAGGTAGACAATCTACCAAAAGCGCTTTTATTTCAGTGGTCGCTTGCACATATAAGCGCATACTATCAGATAGGCTTTGAGGTAGCGCACTACCAGCAAAAGCTTGATGATCGATGAGAGTGGCAAGGCGGTTAGGGTTTTTTTTGGACATCGTAATGACTCATCTAATAGGTGAAAAATCGATACTCATAATAAACAGGCTCTAAACGCTCATTTTTAAAGCAAGGTATGACGTAGCAAACGATTTATATAGTAGATGATTAAGCTGCTAATGATATCAGCATCAGCTACTTAAGAAGTAAAAGAGCGATTGTACTAAATATTTTATCATGTTTATTTCATGATTATATTCTCTAAACTAATTCATGCTTTGTCACGGATGACGAGCAATTCTGTTTTCACAATAGGTAGTAAATTTATGAAACAAGCTTTATTAATTTTATCAGTATTGGGAATGGGCGTAGCACAGACAAGTGGTGCTGCCGAAACAACCTTTCAATCAAATAATACCTTGAGTCATACCATCACCAATATCACTACTTCTGCGAACTACGGTTCTAGTCGTAACATCTACAGCACCAACAGCGGTGCATATGTTTCTAGCAATGATGAAATCAGCCAAGCAATCGATAATTTAAGCGCGCATGCAAAACAAAAAGAATATCAGCTTGCTTCGCTAACCAATCGTTTGTCTTATGAGCAACGTCAGCAGAAAGTAAGTTCAGTGCCAGATCGTTATTCGGCGCCTGCTATTGCAGCAGCGAATGCTTCACGAGTCGCTTTATCTAGTAGCACAGGCTATTGCGCTCGTTATGTCCGTAAAGCGTTACAATCAGCGGGCTACGAATTCACGCCTAATCCTTCAGCGTATCAATATGCGTCTCGTGGCACACTGTCACAAGCGGGTTTTACCAAAATCAGTAATAACATGGAACCACAGGTTGGTGATGTGGTTGTTTATGACCGTACCTCAAGTCGTCCTCATGGCCATATTCAAATATTTGATGGTAATGACTGGGTGTCTGACTTCCGTCAAAACAGCATCAGCCCATACAGCGGTCATTACAACTATACGACGTGGCGCGATGCTAGATACGTCGATGATGCTTCAGATCGTGGTATCTACCTAGCTATGGCTGACAAATAAGTATCAGTTAAGCGCTCTCTCCGGACTCAGTAATGCTCTTTATGACATTACTGAGTTTTTTTATGACTTAAATAAGGCTAGCTATTAAGTTGATATTTTTACTTGGCAAGGGCTGCTAGCCTATCAAATGGTGTCCAATACTGACTATTATGAAAGTCGGGTGGCGAGGCATGTTTGGGCGCAAAGTATAGAGTGATTTCGCCAAAGGATAAAATAACACAAGGATGTATGTATTTGATAAGGGCATCATTACTGTAATCTGACTTGCGATTCAAGGACGTCAATGAATCTAATGGCATTCTAAAGCTGCGTTGGTGGTGATAAGGTTCATGCGTTAGCAGTTTCGGGTTGTTACCGTCTATCCAATTGATAGCAGCACGTGTCTGTCCGTCAGCGTACATAAGAGGTCTTGGCGGTAGTGTTGTAGGAGAGCGATAGCTGTCAAACTCATAAAGCGCATACTGACCTTCAGGACTGGCATTGATCTCAATATAGGACATTGTCATATTGGTTTTGGGGGACTTATCATTATCTTTTGAACTGCTGCTACTGATTAAGGAACCTGCTAAAAAGCACTCAAGGCAGGTTTGTTCCCACAGATAATCCTTAAAGCCTACTTTATCTGCTTGCCACTTTGGCCAAGTTAATAGAGCAGCTAGTGATTCAGAGGGCAACGTCACATGATACTGTAGCTGTAAATAAGCTTCTGGCTGCGCTACAAGCGTTGCGCTTACCTGTACGCTAATTTGCTGTAAAACTTTCACTGTCACGCCAAGTTGCTGCGCGTCATCTGCTAAGGTTTCAGTTGCTAGATATAAATCAAAACTCTGGCTCATTATCTTATTATCTCAAAAAGTATTAGCATCATAAAACATGATATAGCTGCTAACGAATATCGCATGTTAAATAGTGAACTATAAATGACATAAAAGCCGCGAGCAAAGTTGCATCGCGGCTTTTATTATTCACCGTCATCATCTGTCTAAAAATAACTCAGCAGGCTATTTTAAACCACTTTATATACAACAGACGATATAAACTTAGCAAGTAATGAGGCATTACACATTACGAGCAAGATTTGAAAGCTTAGGATTGGCATTTGGGTTTTTGCGTAGCAATAGCGCCATACGACCAATTGAGTGAATCAAAGTTGCCTTTGCAGTAGCAGCAAGCTCAGCACCGATGACATCACGCTCTTCCTTGGTACCAGCAGGCAATTTTACTTTAATCAGTTCATGATCTGATAAGGCGCGATCAATCTCTTCAGTAATGCTTGGCGTAACACCTTTATTGCCAATCATGACAATCGGTTTCAAATCATGACCAATGCCTTTTAAGCGTTTGATGGTTGCGTTATCAAGTTGCATAGAATTCCTAGGGGTTGGTAAAAACAAAATATAATAAAATTTAGAGCAATTGATGACCATTATAATTAATCTATGATCATCTTGCATGAGATCAGCAGGATTTTGCACGATTTTACGTGATGAAAATGTTAAACTGCCATTATGGGTACATTATAAACGCTACGCTCTTATAAAGCAGTGTTTTCACTAAGAAAAATTAACGGTTTAGCCTTTTGAAGCTAATAAATAGCTTGATAGTATTGAAAATCATAGTTAATAGTGTTTTTGATTGTATGGTTGTAGAAAGTGACATAAAGCAAAAAGTCTATTAAGACATTAGTTAATAAATACATATGCGCATATAGAAAAGCACGTTATAGGAGCAGGAATTTTGGCCACACGTATTGAAAACAAAAAATTGTCAAAGAGCAGTAGTGCTTGGATGAAAGAGCACATTGATGATCATTATGTGCAAAAGGCCCAAAAAGATGGCTACCGTGCCCGTGCTGCTTATAAATTATTAGAAATAAATGAAAAAACCAATCTGATCAAAAAAGGTATGACCGTTGTTGATTTGGGTAGTGCCCCTGGCAGCTGGTCTCAAGTGGCTGGTCACTTGGTTGGTGAAAAAGGCATCTTGATTGCCTCTGATATTTTGCCGATGGATACCTTGCCGGATGTTACCTTTATCCAAGGTGACTTTCGCGAGCCAGAAGTGTTTGACCGTATCATGGCTGAGGTTGGTGACAGACAAGTTGATGTGGTGCTGTCTGATATGGCGCCCAATACAGCAGGTAATAGTGCCATTGATCAGCCGCGTATGATGTACTTATGTGAGCTGGCGGTCGATTTCGCGCTGGCAACCTTACCAGAAGGTGGCGCGCTTATTATGAAAGTGTTTCAAGGCGAGGGTACACAAGAATTACGCAAGCAGATGCAGGCGGATTTTAGTAAAATCCGTAGTATTAAGCCTGGTGCTTCTAGACCGCGCTCAAAAGAGATATTTTGGATCGCAATTAAGTAATATGAAATGAAACTCTCACCTCAAAATTAGCCAGTTAAAATCATTGAATGAAAACGGCTACAATCGTTAACTGAATAAATGGGAATGCTGCTTGAATTATTCAGGTTAATACCACATATCATGATATATTAACTTTGTTTGAAATCAACTTTTAAGCATTTTTCTAAGTGCTTATATGATATTTTTAGCAAAGTCGTCTGACAGTAAGCGCCTTATAAACTCAGTTATTTATCGTTATTGCGCGGCTTATTTCTCTAATAAAAAAATAAGGTTGTTTTATACCTTAGATTTGCAATGAGAAATGATAATTCGCCAATAGACCTTGAATAGCGAGACATACGTTTATATATAGACGTCACGTGTTTAGTAAACACACCAATAAGTATGGGATGGGAATAACTAGTGAGCGACATGGTAAAAAATACCTTATTGTGGCTGGTGGTAATCGGCGTTTTAGTGCTGGTGTTTAGTGGCTTTGATAAATCATCTGAGCCCGATAACCTTAACTACTCTGAATTTGTGACCGCTGTGTCAGAAAATCAAGTAGCCAGTGTTGAGATCGATGGCGAGCAAATCACCGGCGAGAAGAAAAATGGTTCTGAATTTGAAACCATTCGTCCAGCTGTGATGGATGATGAGCTGATGCCATTGCTGCGTGAAAATAAAGTTGAAGTCCAAGGCACTGCACCGAAGCGCCAGAGCGTATTGATGCAATTGCTGATAGCCAGTTTCCCAATTTTGCTGATTATTGGTCTGTTTTTATTCTTTATGCGTAATATGCAAGGCGGCGCTGGCGGTAAAGGCGGTGGACCGATGAGCTTTGGTAAATCAAAAGCCAAAATGCTAACCGAAGACCAAATCAAAGTAAATTTTGAAGACGTTGCTGGTTGTGAAGAAGCCAAAGAAGAGGTCGTCGAAGTGGTGGAGTTCTTACGAGACCCTGATAAATTTACCAAGCTTGGGGCGACGATTCCACGTGGTATTTTGATGGTAGGTCCACCGGGTACAGGCAAAACATTGTTAGCTCGTGCCATTGCTGGTGAAGCTAAAGTACCTTTCTTCTCGATTTCAGGTTCTGATTTCGTTGAGATGTTCGTCGGTGTTGGTGCTTCACGTGTGCGTGATATGTTTGAACAAGCGAAGAAAAGCGCGCCATGTATTATCTTTATTGATGAGATTGATGCTGTCGGTCGTCATCGTGGTTCCGGTATGGGCGGCGGTAATGATGAGCGTGAGCAGACATTGAACCAATTGTTGGTTGAGATGGATGGATTTGAAGGCAACGAAGGTGTTATCGTCATTGCTGCCACTAACCGTGCAGATGTTCTTGATAAAGCACTATTGCGTCCGGGTCGTTTTGACCGTCAGGTGCAAGTAGGGCTGCCAGATATCAAAGGTCGTGAGCAAATTCTTAAAGTGCATTTAAAGAAACTGCCTAATACTATTGGTGTTGACGCTCATGCCTTAGCCCGTGGTACGCCAGGATTCAGTGGCGCCCAGCTTGCTAACCTTGTTAATGAAGCAGCCTTGTTTGCCGCTCGTCGTAACAAGCGCAGCGTCGATATGAATGACTTCGAAGATGCGAAAGACAAGCTATATATGGGTCCTGAGCGTAAGTCAATGGTCATACGTGAAGAGGAGCGCCGTGCTACTGCTTATCATGAAGCAGGTCATGCGCTAGTCGCAGAGCTACTTCCGGGTACTGATCCTGTACATAAAGTCACTATTATGCCGCGTGGATTTGCGCTTGGTGTTACGTGGCAGTTGCCTGAGCACGACCAAACCAGTATGTATAAATCAAAAATGCTGAGTGATATTGCGATTTTATTTGGTGGTCGTATCGCTGAAGAAGTCTTTATCGATCAAATGTCTACGGGTGCCTCAAATGACTTTGAACGTGCGACCAAAATGGCACGAGCAATGGTTACCAAATACGGCATGTCTGACGCGCTTGGTATCATGGTCTATGAAGATGATGACAACTCACAAGGTTACTTCGGTGGCGGTGGTCGTACGATTTCAGAAGCAACACAGCAAAAGGTTGATGAAGAAGTACGCCGTATGTTAGAGGAGCAATATGATATCGCTCGTGAATTGATTGAAGGCAATCAAGAAAAGATGCATGCTATGGTTGATGCCTTGATGAAATGGGAAACCATTGACCGCGATCAGCTGCAAGATATCTTAGCGGGCGAACAACCTCGTCCACCAAGAGTCTATCAGCATCATGAAGTGAACTTATCAAAAAATGATGTGAAAACAACCGGAATGACCCCTCCGCCATTACCAGCGATGTAAAAGTTACTCTTAAGTTTTGAATAAAAAAAGCCCTTTTGACAAAGGGCTTTTTCTTTATTACCAATTTAGAATGACATTAGATTTACTGGTATCATAAGTATTATAAGTTAGAGCTAAAATCAACTTTACGAATTCAAATTATCATGGATAAGTTATGTCACTATTCCAACCTTTAGCTGCTTATGCTGTGACCAGCCGTGATAAGGTCTTAGATTTATCACAGCCTCATATCATGGGCATCTTAAATGTCACGCCAGATTCGTTCTCAGATGGTGGACAGTTTAATGCAGTTGATAAGGCAGTAGCACGATGTAAAGAGATGATCGATGCAGGTGCTACCATTATCGATATTGGCGGCGAGTCTACCCGTCCAAATGCTGAAGTGGTAGCGACTTCTGATGAGCTACAGCGTGTGGTACCAGTCGTGACAGCGATTAGGCAGCAGCTAGGCAATGACATATGGCTATCCATTGATACCAGTAGTCCTGAGGTTATGCAAGCAGCGTTTGAAGTAGGTGCGGATATTTGGAATGATGTACGGGCACTCAAGCGTGAGGGCGCTGCGGTGATGGCAGCTAAGCTTAATATTCCTGTTATGCTCATGCATATGCGCGGTGAGCCAACTACGATGAATAATCTGGCACAGTATGATGATGTGGTTAGGGAAGTCATGACAGAGCTAGAGGTGCGTATTGATGAAGTGACAAGCATTGGTGTCATGCGCGAAAATATTATTATTGACCCCGGTTTTGGTTTTGCTAAAAACTATCAGCATCACTGTGCATTATTGAGTGAGCTTAAGCGCCTACAAACACTCAGACTGCCAATGATGTTTGGTATTTCACGCAAGCGATTTTTAGCAGAAGTGCTGACAAAAACAGGTCTAGAAGCGCTTGCTACCACCCAACCGCTTGAGCGTGATAACGTGGGTACTGCTGCAGGTCTTTTTGCATTGCAGCAGGGGGCAAGTATCATTCGTACTCATAATGTTGCTATGATGCAGCAAGCCATAGCGTTATGGAGCCAGCTATCTGCATATGATAAATACCAATCGCTATCACTAGATGGCTGCAATTAAGTGATTATGAGCAAAAATAGATTTATCGATGATAATAATTGTGAACGATAGAGTTTTGGTGCTTTATATTTATTTACATACCTTTTAAACGAATGAGAATACCTTTATGACCATTAATAACCAGCCAGAGCCAACTAATGAGCAGCGCCGTATTATTTATCAAGCCCGCCGTGGTTTGAAAGAGTTGGATTTTTATTTTGAACCCTATATTAAAGAGCTTTATTTAACGGCAGAAGCTGCCGAACAAGAAAGCTTTGCGCAAATGCTGACTCATGAAGACCCAGATTTATTAGATTATTTTACCAATCAAAGCCGACCAGAAGATGAGGCGATATGGGAGTTGGTTAATAAGATTAAGACGTGGCGTCACAGTAAAAGTCTGAGTTAATTGTTTAAATGGCTAGTTTTATTTTTTGATTGTTAAAGTAGTATTGAGTCTTTTCTATTAATAAGAAATATTCTTTGGTAGCTCACTATGACAGCATTAACCTCGCTACGTATCGATACTGCTATTAAACCTATAAGCTATTTATATCTGATATTTTATATTGCATTATTCAGTATCGTTATGGTATTGGGGGCGCTTGCTTCATTAGCCTTATGGCAATATGTCGTTATACTCCTCATCAGCGCTGCAGTCATTGGCTATTTAGCCTTATCACGACCCATACTATTGCATCTAAGCCAGCCGCCACTTGATAAAAGTGTTTATCAAGATTGGCAGTTATTAATACGTACGAGTCGTGGGGATGCCTTGTGGCAAGCAAAGCTCGATACGGTCAGTCATTCTCATTGGGTTATCTGTTTTGATTTTAATATCGTAGAGCCTTATAAACGCCGATTTTCTGTGGCTATATTTCGTGATCAGGTTAATACCGAGCAATGGCGCGAGTTGACCATCTTGTCAAATATGATTGCAAACAAAACCGTTTAATTGAGCTTGGATTTCATTGTAGATACTTATCTGCTTTATCTTACCGTACTAAATTATCTCCTACATCTCATAACAAAATGCCTATCTAGAGAGGTAAATAGATTTGCTATATTGGAATTTATATTTATAGGTCGGTTTAAATAGTAGGTGATGGTAGCAGTCGTTAATTTGCTATACCAAAACCTATATCGACGAATGTTATTATAATAAAAAGGATAAAGTTATGAGTTTGCTAGGGAATTTAGTGAGTCAAGTAGCACGTAGTGCCATGGATCCAGAGGACGCACAGCGTAATCCAGTTAATCAACGTATCAATCCGCGTCGTACCGGCGGTCTTGGTGATATATTGGGGAGTGTGCTTGGCGGTGGCAATCAGTCAGCGGGTTATAATCCACAACAGTACGAGCGCCGCTCAGCAGACAATGGTTTTGGGTTAGACGATATTATCGGCGGGTTAACAGGTGGCAAACAGCGCGGTGGCATGAGTTCAGGTACTGGTGGACTTGGCGATATTCTAGGTAGTGTACTTGGTGGTCAAACGACGAGAGGCGGCTTCGGTGGTAAAGGTATGCTTATTGCTGCCCTTATGCCTATGGTACTGAGTTGGATAAAGCGCAATGGTGGGTTAAGTGGTGCTCTCTCGAAAATTACCGGTATGGGCTATGAAAAACAAGCGCGCTCTTGGTTGAGTACTAATGAGCTTAACGATAATCTTGATCCTAACGACATCAATCGATTGTTTGATGACAGTGAAATACAGCAAGTCGCTGCTCATACAGGCGCTAACGAGATAGAGGTGCGTCAAGGGTTGGCTGAGCTATTACCTGAAGTCATGAACCAATTGACGCCAAACGGTAATTTGGATAACGAACCTGAAGCCAATGAAGAAATTGATCAAATTATTAGTCAACTATCAAGCCGTCTAGGGGCACTAAAATAATCAGGTTATTATTTATAGCATTTAAAACGATAAAAAAGCGCACCTGATTAGGTGCGCTTTTTTATATCTAAAATATAATAGCGAACGACAAAGGTTAAGACTGTTGCATTAAAAATTGCTAAAAACGTTCATCTAAAGTATCTAACGTATAGTTCAATGCCGCAAAGCAAATATCACTATTAAAACCGCGATATTGTAAAAACCGCAGCTGCCTTGCTTTGTCTTTTTGTTCAGTGGGTATATCATCACCATATTTTTTGATACGCGCTGTGACTGCCAGTTTGAGCCAGTCTATGCCTTCGACCAAATTATCTGTGCTGTCATCTATAAATTCACTAAACTCATCAGATTCAGCATTGGCCATATCGATAAGTTCATCTATATTATCGGGCATCGTCATCTTTTTACGATGGAATTCTTGCTTGATACGACCTCTGCCGCGTCCTTTTCTGATATTTTCACGAATCAGCATTAGAGTAGTGCGGTAATCACTTTGATAGCCTTTTTCTTCGAACTCATCGAGTAAGGCATCAATTTTAGCCGCTTCTTGCTCTTTATTTAGCAATTTTTGCTTAAGCTCAGCCTTGCCGTATTCGCGGCGTGACAAATAATAAAATGCCAGCCAACGTAAGCGACTTTCTGCTTTGATAGCATCCATTTCCGCTTGGCGCTGCTCAGGCGTGCGCAAATATGCCTTTAGAGCAGCTGGTAAGTTATCAATTTGGCTATTTTGGTTGTCTGCCTCACTATCATGAGCAGCTACCGATTCAAATGCTGGTTCTGAGTCCATCAAAGCTGAATCAACGCCAGTCTCATTAATAGAGACACTATCTTCTACATTGTCATGAACCGCATGTTTAACTTCAGCCAGCATCTCTTTGATACTTTGCGCAGCAGGTGGCTGATAAGCAGGTACGCTATTAGGCTCAGCGTAGAAAGTAGCAGCTGGATGAAAGTGTTTTTTACGTTTTTTGGATTTGGATGAAATTTTTAAAGAGGAAGAGGCGCCAGTCGAATCTGCTGTAAAGTTAGTATGGTTATCTATTGTACACTTCTCATCTAAATCATATGTATTTAGATTCTGAGAGCGCTTGCCAGTTTTACTGGTACTTTTAGGCTTGTCTTTATATGAGTACCTAGTAGATGAATGTTGTTCAATGGGTTTCTTGTTTTTAGGCGTAGAACTCGCTGAATCAGTATCCGACTCAGCGAGTATTTCAGCTAACGTTTTTATTTTCATAAGACATCATAGTTGCTGATAACGGTTTGAAAATATACCGTTATTGTACAGGTTCAGCGGCTTGTTCTTCATTAGCTTTATCTACCGTCGCGACTTTACTATCATCTTTTGTACCAAGCTTTTCAGCACGGATTTTGGCTTCTATCTCTTCAGCAATAGCAGGGTTCTCTTTTAAGAACAGTACAGAATTGGCTTTACCTTGACCGATTTTCTCATCGCCATAGCTGTACCAAGAGCCTGCTTTACCAACTGCACCAATCTCAACACCCAAATCAATCACTTCAGCTAAGTGATTGGTGCCTTCACCGTAAGTAATCTCAAATTCAGCTTGGCGGAATGGCGGTGCCATCTTGTTTTTGATGACTTTAACGCGAGTTTGGTTACCGATGATTTCATCACCATTTTTGACTGCACCGATACGGCGAATATCCATACGCACAGAAGCGTAGAACTTAAGTGCATTACCACCAGTTGTGGTTTCAGGACTACCAAACATCACGCCGATTTTCATACGAATCTGGTTAATAAATAACACCATACAGTTTGAACGTTTGGCGTTACCAGTGATTTTACGTAAAGCTTGGCTCATCAGACGGGCTTGCAGACCCATGTGTGAATCGCCCATCTCGCCTTCAATCTCGGCACGCGGCGTCAAGGCTGCGACCGAGTCAATAACGATCATATCGATTGCACCTGAGCGTACTAACATATCGGTAATTTCAAGTGCTTGTTCACCATTATCAGGCTGTGAAAGTAGCAAGTCATCCGTATTCACACCAAGCTTGCGGGCATATACAGGGTCTAAGGCATGTTCAGCATCGATAAAGGCACAAACGCCGCCCTGTTTCTGGCACGCTGCAATTGCCTGCAATGTCATAGTCGTTTTACCTGAGCTTTCAGGGCCATAAATTTCAACGATGCGACCTTTTGGCAAACCGCCAATCCCGAGTGCAATATCTAAACCTAATGAACCAGTCGATACCACGTCGACATCAAGCGTTGCTGAGTTGTCACCCAAATGCATGATAGTATTTTTACCAAACTGCTTTTCGATTTGAGCTAGTGCAGCTTTAAGTGCTTTGGCTTTATTGTCGTCCATGTAGGACTCCTTGTTATCAATCATTTATAAGAATAAGTTGTATTAATATCAAAAATGGCTTGTTCAATGTTATCAATGACAATGTAAGCTATCGCTGATAGCATTTTGAACTAAGCTTAGAGTAGGCAATGAGATGAGTCTTGTAGATCGCGATGTCAGTTACATCACGCTACTATACAGTAAAATTAGATGCTGATAAAAGCGAAAAAAAGTTTAGAGATTTTAATGAGGCTCGTAGGGCTTGCAACTTATATCACCAGATTATGTCTTCCTCTAACTTTATATCATTGTTTATTAGATAGGGTAATTATAACAAAATCCAAGGCATATATTGAGCATAACTGAATACTAGGCGACAATAGATGTCGTATGGGAAAACAAAAATATTTGTATATAATTCTCAAAATTGCTGTTCATATTTGAACCTGATGAGCATACTATTTGTCAATAGTTTTGGAAGTTATCCACAATAAATAAATAAAGTTTATTTAGCCAGTGTGAAACATATCATAGGATAAAATTAATATTAAAAATTTTATAAATAAATTATTTTACTTTTAAATTATCATTAACCTATTGATTTTAATAAATTTTTAAATCGTACAAAAAATGAACGATTTTACCTAAGCCTTTAAGCTATCTAGGCAAATGCTTGTCAAGTAGCGACTTATACACAGGGTTATCCACAGCTTATGGGGAGAACTCACCAAGCCCTTACGGTATCAATGATTGCGCAGACAAGAGTTATCATTTAATTTACAAAACTTGGCTATTTCTGATTTTACAAGTTTAAATTTAGCAGGATTTTAGTATGGGCAATGCCTATGTTTCACATCTGTGCTGATAATTTTTTTTCGAATTGAAAGCTATTGATACTCATCAAACATATTTATAGTCAGTTATATCAGTCTTTAACCCTTATGAGTAAAAGGTTTGAAGACTGATAGATATAAAAAAGCGGCTAAGATACTGATAAATATCTTAGCCGCTTTAAAGGAAGCCGACGTAATGCGTTTGGTATTAGTCTTTTAAATAGATTAAATCCCAAACCCCATGTCCGCTTGCTAGACCGCGGCGCTCAAATTTTGTCATTGGACGAAAGTCAGG
The DNA here is from genome assembly GCF_000013905.1 of Psychrobacter cryohalolentis K5. NCBI lineage: Bacteria > Pseudomonadati > Pseudomonadota > Gammaproteobacteria > Moraxellales > Moraxellaceae > Psychrobacter > Psychrobacter cryohalolentis. The sequence goes on along the minus strand of NC_007969.1, from coordinate 2,476,659 downwards.
GCGGGAAGTGAAATTGCCTGCGCCTGCTTGATTGCTTAAGCCTACAAACCCATCCAAAACTTCTACCATCCAAAAGGCATAATGTTCCCAGTCAGTGGCGGTATGGAACCAGCCGCCTTGCTTTAGGCTGCGGGTGACAATCGCCATACGCTCAGGGCTAACAAAGCGGCGTTTATGATGGCGCTTTTTTTGCCATGGGTCAGGAAAGTAGAGCTGAATGCGATCGATATGGTTTTCTGGTAGCTGTTTGAGTAGTTGAATGGCATCACCATTGATGATTCTGACATTACTCAAATTTTGAGTACCAGCCATATAAGCGCATTTGCCGATACCCGGCTCATGGACTTCAATGCCAACAAAATTACGACTTGGCTCGGCTGCTGCCATTTCAATGAACGAATCCCCAAGTCCAAAACCAATCTCAAGGGTCAAGGGTGCCTCACTGCCATTTGGCAATTCAGCAAATAGCGCGCGCAAATCGTCAATACCTTCAAGATTACCATCACCAAAGCTGTTATTAACCAAGTAATGCGCAAATTCAGGCGCCGTCAATGCCAGCTCGGCATTTTTATTCATGTGCGTACGGCGTTTCATAAAGGTGTTGACGATACGAATATGCTTATTACCGTCAGGTGCGACCTCATTGCCACTAGTAGCATTAGTGTCTAAAGATTTTTGATCATCGGTAAGGCTGGTGGCGTCGACGTTGGTATTAATATCAGGATGTTGACTCATAGGATTAACAAGGCTTAATAAATGGGTAGTGCGCTTATTATAAGTGAAATCTGTACGGCTGTGAATGAACAATACTTTTTTAATAATGTTAGCGCGTTTTGTAATTTAGGTACATTATTTATCTAGTGTTTCTCTGGCCCATGCAATGCTATTAGCGTTATCATATAATCCCAATAGTTAAGTTAAATGTCTTTTTAATCGCCTGTAAGGCTTGTCACTATGTTATTTATTGAGACGGATTCGCCGCCCCCTTTTTACCAAGAAAAATTGCCTCCTGCCAGACGCACACAACTGGATAAATGGTTTGTCGGGCATCGTAGCCAACGCTATTATCTAAAACGCTTTGAGCAATTTGATGAACAAGGCTATCTGTCGCCAAAATGGCATTGGGCAGCATTTTTTGTGACCTTTCCATGGTTACTCTATCGTAAGCGTTATATGGATGCACTCGTCTACAGCGTGGCAGGATGGTCTTTTATTCAGCTTAATATCGCGCTAGTCTTGGTAGCGGTTGAGTTCTTAGTAATGCCTTATATTGCTGATGCTTATCAGATGACGATACGCGTTAGTATTGCCGCGCTGATTTGGCTGTTTTGGTCGTTTATGGTGGCACGCTGGACGGATGCTTACTATTACCGGATGGCACGACGTGAGATTGCCGACGCGATTAATGACTATCCACAAGATGAGCGCTTGCAACAAGCGCATCTGCGCCAAGAGGGCGGGGTGAGCCTATTTGGGCTAGGATGGGGTTTTGGATTTTTTGCCTTTATCTTAATGGTCATTAAAGTGCAGTTCTTACCTATTATTGCCAAACCAAAAGAAAACGAAGTGCTGTTTAATGCGTATGATACCGTTAAAACCACGCAAAACCATGTGGCGCTAGTGTATCGGCAAACAGGACGATGTCCGCTGGATCTGCCTATCGATAGCGGCACTGAGCAGGTACATATTGAGATTGATCGTAGCGCAGCTGGCGTTGCAGAAACTGATTGTGTAGTGATTGCGACCATTCAAAATGTAAAACTCCCTATACGTTATCTCAATGATCAAACACTGGTCTTTTATCATCTGCCAAACAGTGATGATTGGGAATGCATCAGCTCATTGAATAAGAAACAAGCGCCGGAAAATTGTAGCCCTGATTAGGTGGCTACAAAGACTGAGAATTATTTTTGACAACAATTTCTATAGTTGAAAAAATTAATGCTTAGATTCAGTCGTATTATTATCTTTATCATCGACTGATATGGCTTGGCTTTTTAGCGCTTCATAAAAATCGCTCAAGTCCATCTTACGGGCTTTGCCAATATCTTCATCAAATAAGCTTTCAAGCTCCGCCATCGATGATTGAGCCGACTCAATCATACTGGCCTCATCATCATAAATAGCTTGTTGACGTTCAATCAGATCATCATCGTAATCACGGAAAGTTTGCACTGTCTCACGCGCTTTTTCTGGTGAGATGCCAAGCAGTTGTAACGACTCACGCGACATATCTAGCGAGGACAAATATGTCTCACGCCAGATATGACGAACCCCAACCTCACGTAATCGGTAGTAATGCTGGCGGTCACGTGCCCGTGCTAAGATAATTAAATCTGGATAGTTTTTACGTAAATATTGGGCGGTGGTGATAGAACGCTCTAAATCATCGATGGCAAGGATAAAGACACGTGCTTTTTTGATACCTGCTGCACGTAGGATTTCAGGGTTTTTTGGATCACCATAATAGACTTGGTTACCGAATTTACGGACAAAATCGACGCGGTTTGCCGAGCGTTCAATCGCGGTAAATTCAATATTGTGCATACGTAGCACACGACCGATAATCTGACCGACTCGCCCAAAGCCAGCAATAATCACCTGATGCTCATGATCTGGAATCGTGTCGTATTCGCGGCTTGGTTTGCTTTTGGCAAATAATGGCTCGCCGACTTTTTCTAATAACAAGAATGCCAAAGGAGTGAGTGCCATAGAGATGGTTACGATCAGGTTTAACGTATTGGCAAGTTCAGGTTGTAAGACGTTTTGGGCACTCGCAACACTGAACAAGACAAAAGCAAATTCACCACCTTGAGCCAGTGTAACCCCCAGTCGAATGCTGGTTGGCCAGCGATTACCTGAAATTTTTGCAATCGCTGTAATCACCCCGAACTTGATAAACATCAATGCCATCGCACAGCCGATGATAAAAATGGGTTTTGCTAATATCAATTTCACATCGGTCAACATACCGACTGACATAAAGAACAGACCTAATAACAATCCTTTAAAAGGCTCGATACTGGCTTCAAGCTCATGGCGGTATTCAGAATCCGCCAACAGTACACCAGTTAAAAATGCGCCCAACGCCATTGAGAGCCCGATTTGACCCATCAAAATTGACACACCCATTACGATAAATAGCGCGACTGCCGTTAGTAATTCTGACGCACCACTTGAGGCGACAAATTTAAAAAATGGACGAACGACGTAGCGACTGGCAAAAATAAGTCCAGCAAAAACCGCAAAAACTTTACCAAAATAAATCAAATCATAGCTTTGTTCACGCACCCCTGATAAGAAAGGAATGACCGCTAATAAAGGGATAACCGCAATGTCTTGGAATAATAAAATTGTAAAGGCTTCACGGCCATGAGTGCTCGATAGCTGCTGTTTTTCAGTCAGAATTTGTAGGACAAAGGCGGTAGATGAGAGCGCAAGCCCGAAGCCAACGATAAAAGCAGTATCGAGCTGCAAGCCAAAAATCTGATGTAACAGCCCCATCAATAAGACACCAGTCAAACCAACTTGCAAACCGCCAAGGACGAATATTGAGCGCCTGAGTGCCCAGAGCCTTGATGGCTGCAGCTCAAGCCCAATGATGAACAGCAGCATCACCACGCCAAACTCAGAGAAATGCAATAAGCTCTCAGCGTCACCTGCGACGTCCAGTACACTTGGACCTAATATCAATCCTGTGATCAGATAACCTAAAACCGTCGCAATACCAAAACGTTTACCAAGGGGTACAAAGAGCAGGGCTGCTCCCAAGAAAATTGTCGCTTGTAACATTAAATTTGGTGAGCTGGCGGCGGCAGCGAACATCTGGAATCCTTAGCAATGACGATAAATGGGCAGTACAACAGCAGTATTAAAAATAAAAAGCAACTTTATAACGATTATTTTTTACGATAAATCTTCCATATGCCATTATCTGCCAGCGGATTGTTATAAGCATCGTTACGGCGCTTGCGTGGTGTCTGTCGACTGTCTACGATTTTAAAATCGGGTAGGGCATGGACAATAAGTCCCGTTCGATAAAACCGTACCCGCTCAGGCTCTAGCATCTCACCCTTATTATCTCGGCAAAATACATAAGCACGCAAATCAATAAACTCACGGTGCGCGACCAAACGCGTCTCCTCATCCTTATCAAACGCAGCAGTCATACGTGCAATGTCATCAGCACTATAATCGCCGCATTTATCCGTAAGTGCCCCGACCGAGCCGAAACTCTTGGATTCTTTTGCATGGGTTTTGGTCAGATGTAAGCGCTGCACATGATATATAAACTGCGGTATCTCAAGGCTGGCAGGCAGTGGCAAATAGTCAGGCGGCAGATTGGCAGCAGGATAAAACGCCATGGCGCGTTCAAGCAAATTGTGCCAAAGTTGCTGATAGGCTTGGACTTCTGCTAAGTTACCTTCATAGATAGGCATGTCACGAATTTGACGTAAGATATCAGGTGGAAACTGTGCGCCTCGAAAGCGAGCAATGTCTTCTTGCAGCGTCGATAATAAAACTTTGGCGTGTTTTTTGCCATCCTTTGAAATCGGGTCATCGATATAACTTGGGGCGACGAATGGCGCTGAGCGTCTAGACATAGCAGAAGGTCATCCATTGGTGGCAAATGTGGCGTTTCAATTTTCAGTATACAGAATTTATATTAAAAATATGACAGTGAGGCTAAATTTCTCATCATTTTTAACATGTGATTACATTGATAAAAGTCAGTGTGATATTGGTATATGCGGTATGGAGATATTTCATTTTGCTATATTTGATTACTATTAATCGCAAGATAGGGCATTAAATATGGATTAAATGAAAAAATAGAAAGAGAAGACTTATGAATAATACTCTAGAAAATAAGCTTGCTATACTTAATCGCCTTAGCTTATTAAAAAATATTGGAAAGATAATATTAAGAATTATAGGTGCAGGATTGGCACTTATAATTGGACTTTGGCTAATAATGGCATCGAATATGGGACCCGCTTATTTGCCTCATATCATGAATGGTGACTTGGATTTTTGGATTCGCATGACTTTGCTAGGAGTGGGATTGGGTGTTTGGATAAGCATTGCCGTATGGTTATTGTGGCTTATACTGTGTTGTTTTTATGATTTGATTAGACGTCATTAACAATTGACGATACTTAAATAATTAATGACGTCTAGATGACTGGCAGCATTTTTTTAAACCAGACTTTTTCAATGACAAACTATTTTAATGATTGTGCCCGATATGGTTATTCTCTGCTGGTCGCTCTGAGATATTGCAGACTAGGGCTTCGCTATGGGTACTCGTTTGTGGGTGTGCCGCACTTTCTACCTGAATAGTAGCGTGATGGATGCCGAGCTCAAGCAGGCTTCGTTCTAGACTGCCAATCAATATACTAGACTCATGAATACTCATTTCACCATCGACGACCACATGACAAGATAAGGCATTTAAACCACTGGTAATACTCCAAACGTGTAGGTCATGAACTTTTTGCACCTGTGGATGAGCAAGGAGTTTTTCCTCAACATTCACTAGAGAGATGCCTTCCGGTGTACCTTCCATTAAGATATGTACGGAATCCCGTATGACACGGTAGCCACTAAATAAAATAAGTATCGCTACAATTACGGACGCTACCGCATCTGCCCATACCCAGCCAAAACTCATCATTAATAATGCGGCGATAATGGCAGCCACTGAACCCATTAAATCACTTAATACGTGCAAATAAGCACTTTGCATATTGAGATTGACCGGCTCTTTGTCATCCGATGTTTTGACCGTTGCTGTGCCTTCATTGGCTCCATGATCATGATCATGACCGTGAGTATCGCCACTACGGCTACCTCGGTGCATAAGCCACGCAACCAAAATATTGATCAGCATACCGATAGTGGCGACGATAAGCATGCCTTGGGTCGCAATTTCAGGTGGCGAATTAAAGCGTTTAATGGCCTCATAAAAAATCATTAGGGCAATAATGACAAGTGTCGCCCCATTCACAGAGGCAACTAAAATCTCAAAGCGTTTATAACCGAACGTTTTCTGATGAGTAGCTGCTTTTTCCCCAATTTTAAATGCCATTAAGGTAGCGCCAAGTGCTATCGCGTCACTCAGCATGTGACCGGCATCGGACAATAATGCCAAACTGCCAGTGAGCCAACCGCCGATTGCTTCTACAAACATGTAGCCTGTAATGATCAAAAAACTTATCAGTAAAGTGCGCTGATAGCCTTTGGTATCTCGCGTGGCGACTGTTTGCTCTAGATGTTCATCATGATCGTGGCTGTCTTGATTCCTATAAGCAGTATTACTTTTTCCACCACTTTCCTCACCTTCCTCAACGTGTCCATGCGTATCAGCCGGTATACTCTGATGAGCATGGTCGTTTTTTTTAGAGTTTGGATGGTCTGGATTCATAACAACACTCAATTTTGCTGATAATGGATTTGATGAGCAATATCTACTCTACATAAGGTAGGATGGTTTTTGATAACAATGATCAACTTGTTATTGTAAATTTATCATAGTCAAATATTAGAAACTGTACTGACGAAGTAAAGATAAAAGAGTAATGCGACAAATGATTATGCTAGCAATAACTCGCAAATTTGCGTTACCAGCCGACAGGGTCAATATCTAAAGTAAGCTTAAGATATTTAGCGCTCGGTAGGGTAAGGACAGGTTGCCACCAATGATTTAAAACATGATGCAGTTGCTGACGATCCTTGGCCAATAGCAAAAGCTGGGCATGATAGCGACTGTTCTTTTTACTCATGGGCGCATCGATAGGACCAAGAACGGCTAAATTGTGCCCTGTTGGCAGAACGGCAATGGCATCTTTGAGTGCTTGTGTGGTGGCAGCAAGAGTTTTACCTTCGCAGCGTATCAGCGCAGCATGACTATGAGGGGGCAGTCCCATCATTTTACGCTCTTGCAACAGCTCACGAGCAAAAGACAAATAACCGTCTTTCACCAATTTTAATAATAACGCATTGTCCGGTTGCAGCGTTTGAATCAATACCCGTCCTGATTTATCCCCGCGTCCTGCACGCCCCGCTACTTGGATCATCAATTGGGCAGTATGCTCTGGCGAGCGAAAGTCTGCAGACAAAAAGCCACGATCAGCGTTGGGTAAGCAAACGAGCGTGACATTGGGAAAATGATGACCTTTGGCAACCATTTGTGTACCGACCAATATGGCAGGATTTCCTGCATTAATACGCTGATAGATATTTTCCCAGCTGTCTTTACGCCTAGTGGTATCACGATCAATTTGAATAATGGGATAAAGCGCTTTACTGGTTTGCGGATTGGCAAAGATAGCGTGCAAATTTTCGCTTAGCCTTGTTGTTCCCATCCCTTTGGCATCTAGATTTTGACTGCCACAATCAGGGCATACAGTCGGAATATAGGCTTGCCAATCACAATGATGGCATTTTAAATAAGAGTTGCTTGAATAATTGCTACGCTGGGCTTGATTATTATAATGAACGGTTAAATGCGCGTCGCAGCGCGGACAATCTGCCTGCCAACCACACGCCTCGCATAATAAAACAGGCGCATAGCCGCGACGGTTTAAAAATATCAAAACTTGATCGCCAGCTTCTAGGGTTTGCCTTATGGCGCCGATAAGTGCATCCGTCAGTCCGGTATCATAGCGCGCGCCATCATCTTGCGTTTGCTGATGAGTACTTTGCAAGCGCGCATCAATCAGCTGCATGGGCGCAGGTTTAGCATTGCCAGGGCGCGTCGATAATTGACACTCTACTAGCTTGCCCTCATCGACTAATTTTAAATGTTCAAGAGAAGGGGTAGCCGTACCAAGGACCACCGGTATTTTGGCTTGGAATCCTCGATAAAGTGCGACATCAGCAGCATGATAGCGCAAGGTATCCTGCTGTTTATAGGAGCCATCATGCGCTTCATCAACGACAATTAAGCCTAAATCTGCAAACGGATATAGTACTGCCGAACGCGTACCGATAATGATTTGTGCGTGACCCGTACGGCAATCTTGCCAACCTTGCAATCGATGAGTATTGTTCATACCAGAATGTAGCAAGACGATATGCGCAGCGAAGCGACTGGCAAAACGCGCACGCGTCTGTGGCGTTAACCCAATCTCAGGCACTAAAATAAGCACTTGCTTGCCAGCCTCCAATACTGCTTGCATGGCTTGTAGATAGACTTCAGTCTTGCCACTGCCGGTAATGCCATTTAATAAAAAGCCCGTATAGCATTTGGATTCATGTGCAGCAACAATCGCTGCAACGGCAAGCTGTTGCTCCTCATTGAGATCAAGGGGCATTTTTGCCAATTTGACAGAGGTAGGTGCTTGTTTTGGTTGAATATAGCGCTCAATCAAACCCTTATCTTCTAGTGTTTTTAAAAAAGCACGCTCCATACCTTCTAATAATAGTACATCTTCACTTGCACCATGTTGACCATGTAGCTTTAGCATATCAAACTGCTGCTTTTGCTTTTTGGCGTTAGTACGAAAGTCGTCATCAGTGATATGTGGCAGAATTCGCCAATGGGTAATGAGTAAATCTAGCGGTTTACCTTGACGAACCAAGGTGGGCAAGATGACCGCTAACACCTCACCAAGCGGATAATGATAATAACGAGCAAGCCAATAGGCGAGCTTTAGCAAGCTGTTATCTAAAATAGACTCAGCATCTAAACACTTATTAATGGGTTTCAGCTTATTGAGTGGTACGCTGGTATCCGCTTGCGCAATATGAGCAACCACGATTCCGATTAAAGTCTGACGACCAAAGGACACCTCAACACGACTGCCAATTTGCGGCAGTTGTATTGAGCTATTGTTTGGCGAAGCATTTGGCAAAGCACTTATATCGGACGGTAGGCTATAGTCAAATACCCGATAAAGGGGCACGGGCAGAGCAACTTGTACCAACATAAAAAGGCTTCGCAGTTTGATTAAGTCAATATGAAATAAAAATAAAGAGGGAGAGACGAATAAGCTTAGCATGAGGCTAAGCTTATGGTGATCTAATATGAAATATTGTTATTCAAGCAGTATTGAATATCTAACTTATTCAATATATAGAATAGACTCAATTTCGACCACGCCACCTTTAGGCAATGCCGCTACTTGCACCGCTGCGCGGGCAGGATAAGGTTCAGTCAAATTGGCCATGAATACTTCGTTTAATGCTGCAAAATCATTTAAATCAGTTAACGATACATTGAATTTGACCACGTCATTTAAGCTGCCACCAGCAGCTTCACAAATGGCTTTGATGTTTTCAAATACTTGCTTCGCTTGTGCATCAAACCCTTCTTTTAGTTCCATGGTGATAGGGTCAAAACCTAGCTGACCTGAAATATAAACAGTATTGCCAACTTTTACCGCTTGTGAGTAAGTGCCAACGGCTGCAGGTGCTTTATCCGTTTGGATGGTTTGACGTGTCATGATATATCCTTATCATATTTTTTGGTGTTTGATGTGCTAAAGCTATTTTCTAAAAGTTAGTAGAAGTGTTTAGCACGATTAAAAGTTTTACACATTTCAAAATCATCTATGTGTTAAGAGATAATTTAAAAGGCATATATTTTAACAGTTATGATGATAAAAGTATTTATAGTTGATATAAACGCATAATATTGGGGAAACCAAGTAAGGAGCGTAGTTCACGAATACCTTGGGCTAAGTGATTGCGACTACGAACAACAATATGAATGATAGTATCATTGCTACGTACGTCGACCTTTTCAACCCCTATATTTAACTGCCGCAGATTATAAATAACTTTACTGATTTGCTCGTCGCTCAGTGCTATAGACAGTTTTAAATAAGCAGGAAAACGAATTTTATTATCGTGATCTTCTGAGTCACTTTGCTTGATCGCCTTATCATTGCGCCAACGTAATTGGATGACTTGATAGGGATTGTCTTTACGAATATCGTCTAGTGAAAAGCACTTATGTCGATGCACGACCAGACCATGACGGGATAAATGTCCAACGATAGGATCACCATAAATCGGATGGCAACAATTGGCAAAATCAAGCTCAACGCCTGAAGCATTGACGATCAGTTGCTGTGGTTGGGTCATGTCATCGATACGTTCTTGCGATTGGATATCACAGACTTCATCGCTAAACAAACGCGTGACCACGAGTTGCGGTAACAACGTACCGGAGCTTATTTGCTCAAATAGCGCTGATTTCTCAGTCAGTCCACGCCATTCTGTTAGATTCTTCCAGTCACTATCGGTTAGATCGTCCAAGCTTTTTTGATAAGTTTTCAGTGCGCGATCTAGTGCTTGTCTACCATGGTGCTGCTTATCAGCCGCCGATAAATCTTTGAACCAACGCAAAATCTCTACACGGGCTTTATTAGTAACCACAAACCCAAGCCATTCTGCTTTTGGCTCAGAATGGCTATTAACCTCGATTTCTACTAACTGTCCATTTTTGACTACCGTCCCAAGCTTGGCATGTTTTTTATCAATATTAGCGCCAACCGCGACATTGCCAACCATCGGACCAACAGCATAAGCAAAGTCTAGCGCAGTCGCACCTTGTGGCAACTCATAAGCGCGACCTTGCGGGCTATAACAGATAATTTTGCTAGAATGCAGGTAATCCATCAGCTCATTAATGGTTGATACCGCGGTGGCAAAATCAGGATTGCCTTCGTTTAAACAGTCCTCATCGACCAAATCTTTCATATTGCGTAATGACGCCTGAATGACTGATTGACTGACATCAGAGGCATGCTCTGCACCAATAACCCCAAGCCTTGCAGCACTTTGCATCTGCTTAGTCAAAATCGTTACTTTAACAAAATCATTGTCGCGCTCGTAGATAAGCGTCAGCGATTGATTGCCGCCAGGTAAAGGTCTGCGGATATTGTCCGCGATATGACTGTCCGCAATTTGATATTTTTTAATGAGATAGTAGGCAAGTTTGTCACAAGCTTCGATATTATCTAGCACAATCTCAAATGCGTAATGGCGTAGCAGTGCATTAATCTCGCCGCGATTACGGAAAAATTGTCGGAAGATAACCACGCGATTGTCTAAGACTTTAACCATGCCATCAAGATCAAGATTATTGAGAACAATACTTAAATAACGATGAATGGCTTCTCTCTGAAAATTGCGCCCAAGCCCATGTTGTAGCAATTTATCAGAGATCTTGTTATACATCTCAGAGTTAAGATTGCGATAACAAAGTACCTCGATATAATCAGCAATATCGTTGAGACCCATGAGCCGTGCAAAGGGCACATAAAAATCTAAAGTTTCTTGAGCGGTGGTACGTTGTTTTTCAGGACGTACCGCATCTAGGGTCGACATATTGTGCAAACGGTCAGCAAGCTTGATAATCAATACACGTGGGTCTGCGAGGGTAGCCGTTAGGATTTTATGAAAGGTCGCCGCTTTATTTTCTTGTTTATTATGCGTCGATGATTTTAATTTGGTCACACCATCGACCAGCCTAGAAACCACTTTGCCATAACGCTGCTCTATCTGCTCATCGCTCACTTCCGTATCTTCAACCGTATCATGCAAAATTGCCGCAATGATGGTATCTCGATCTAAGCGAAAGCCGGCTAGTATCTCAGCGACCGCAATCGGATGCGTGATATAAGGCTCTCCTGACTTGCGCTTGTCTTTAATATGCGCAACATCACCGAACTCACAGGCATCAACAATATCACGGCGTTCAGCGCCCGTGAGGTAACCTACTGAACGCAGCAGGTTATATTGAGCGTCATCAACTAACGGATGACTGAGTTTGGGCAAGTTTTGAATCATAAAGTCACGATCCTATGTTCTTTTACCTGCTTAAATGATGATTTAGCAAGGTAAAGAATGGCTGAATAAATGCTGAGCTATTGATATAGAGCTTAAGAATAAAGCTGAAAATTGGGCAGACTACCCTCTAATTAATCGTAAATCGCCGCCAATGTCAACCGCTAAGCAATAAGCTAGTGTAAAAACTGGAGAATTCTTACTTAAGGTTAGGTTTTAAAAGCCAAACGGCTACTAAAACAGTAAAGCCAGTATCATTACAACCAAAAAACCACAGCCTATGCTGTGGTCTCTATCGTCAGTCAATACTCGTATGCTTGCTAAATTCATACTTTTTACGGTAATTTATTAGAAGCTATGATCGCCTGACAATGCTAAATCTAACGAGCTAGTAGCAAAGTTATGCTCTGGCTGATTTAAAATATCACGGGTAATTTTACCAGCAGCGATTTCACGTAATGCCAATACTGTTGGCTTGTCGTTATCAACATCAACCAACGGCTCTGCAATGCCTTTAGCCAACTGACGTGCGCGCTTGCTTGCGACCAGAACCAGCTCAAAGCGATTATCAACATTATCCAAACAATCTTCAATCGTCACTCGTGCCATAAATAGCTACCTCGGTTGTTTTTACTGGTTGCGAGCATGGCGCGCCACTCAATAAAAATAATATCAAAAATATAAAAGGGGATAGCTAGACATTATAGCATTTTTTGCTTGCAGGCGTAATTGCTTTTTGCTTGTCTGCTGATAACTATTTTCAAGATAAAGCATTAAGACATATCAACGCTTTATTTACTCGTCTACTGTATTGCTAAGTAGATTGGTAATCGTGCGCTGATAACGCTGCTGTTGACGCTTTAGAGTCTGTCTATCGGCAACGATAATTGCTTTAAGCTCAGTTAAAGCAACCTCAAAACTGTCATTAATAATGACATAGTCAAAATTGACGTACTGCGCCATCTCATTAACAGCACCAGCCAAACGCTGCTCTATCACCTCCATACTGTCCTGTCCACGCGTTGATAAGCGTTGACGTAAAGTGGCGATACTTGGCGGTAAAATAAAAATCATGATGGCATCAGTAAAGATTTTTTTGACTTGCAGCGCGCCTTGCCAATCAATCTCCAAAATTACATCGACACCAGCGTCCAGTTGCGCGCGTACACTTTGCTCTGAGGTGCCATAATAATTGCCAAACACTTCGGCATGTTCTAAAAACTGACTTTCACTGATGGCAGTCACAAACTTATTAACGTCAGTAAAATGATAATGATGACCGTCAATCTCGCCTGGACGCGGCTCACGAGTGGTGTGTGAAACACTGACAGTCAAGTCATTGGTAGTGGCAAGTAGCTGCTTAACCAATGAGGTCTTGCCTGTACCAGAAGCGGCAGTGATAATAAATAATGAACCTGTCATACAGTGTGTCCTAGTGAATTGTGTCTTGATAAATAAATAAAAGTATTCGAATTAATATAAAAGGCTGGTAAAAATAAAAAACACCATCATGTATGGTGACAAAAGTAGTAATCGATGCCTCATTATAAACTGCTTTAAAAGCAAATTATGCTAAAGTAGGGTATCGTTTTTATCCCAACTTTTGAATAAAAGTTTCGGTGGCTTAAGCTTTAAGCCTAGGCTTTTATATAAATTATCTAATGATAGGTCTTCTTATGCAAATTTATCTTGCCAATCCACGTGGATTTTGTGCTGGTGTGGATCGCGCGATTGCGATTGTCAACGAAGCACTGTTACGTTTTGAGCCACCCATTTATGTTCGTCATGAAGTGGTACATAACAAGTTTGTGGTATCCGACTTGGCCAATCGCGGTGCTGTTTTTGTGGAAGAGCTACATGAAGTGCCAGACGGCTCTATTGTTATTTTTTCCGCTCACGGGGTTTCAAAAGCTGTAGAAGATGAAGCAGAACGTCGTGATTTGACGGTGTTTGATGCCACTTGTCCTTTGGTCACTAAAGTACATATCGAAGTCGCTAAATTTGCGCAGGATGGTATGGATGCGGTATTGATTGGACATGCGGGACATCCTGAAGTAGAAGGCACTATGGGACGCTTTAACCATCGTCATGGCGGACAGATTCATCTGGTTGAAAACGAGAGCGATGTTGAAGCTTTGAGCGTACAAGATGCTGAGCGCTTAGCATTTGTGACCCAAACGACCTTATCGATGGATGATACCGCGCGCGTTATTGATGCGCTACGTGAAAAATTCCCAAGCATTCAAGGTCCACGTAAAGACGATATCTGTTATGCCACCCAAAATCGTCAAGATGCGGTCAAGGATTTAGCGGGTCGCTGTGAGGTGGTCTTGGTCGTTGGCTCACCAAACTCATCAAACTCAAATCGTTTGCGTGAATTGGCAGAGCGCATGAATTGCCGCGCGTATTTGATTGATAATGCCACTGAAATGAATAAGAGCTGGTTCGATGGGATACAAAGTGTGGGCGTGACTGCAGGTGCTTCAGCGCCTGAAGTATTGATTCAAGAGGTACTACAGCAGCTGCAAAATTGGGGTGGTGATTTGCCAAGTGAGCTGTTGGGTATTGAAGAAAATGTCACCTTTAGCTTGCCAAAAGCTTTACGAATTCCAATGACGCAAGTTGGCAAATAAAATAAGCAGGCTTTGTATATAGCGCCAGATAGGTCACATAAAATGAAAAAGCAGAAAAAAAGATTTGTCTTGGCAGAAGCTAGCCTTGATGAGATCAATAAACAATTAAAAATTAATACGTTTACGATTGTCATCCTGATAGGGATGCTGATGTTAAATGCAACCCAGTTTATGAGAGATTACAGTCTGTTATATGGCGCGCTTATCGCCATTATGGCTTTCTTTCTATTTGTAATGGCTAAAAGTCGCACACTGCTGACGGTACAAAAGCAAGCCCTTATGCGCTAAACAAAGAAAGACTACCTTTCTTTTATACCTAATCAATCTATTTTAAAAAGAATTCGAGGACATTCATGTCAGCTTATTACACTTTTATAAAACGTGAGCAGCAAGCAGATGGTAGTAGTGTTGCTTATTATCAGCCAACGAAGCATGCGCAAGGCGCTTGGAACGAGCATGAGCAACATATGGCGCCAGCCACCGGCTTGCTCACTGCCGAATTACAAAGTTTTATACCACAAGAAAATATGCGCATTGCTCGTATCAGTTTAGATATTTTAGGGCTGATACCGCTTGATGATTTTATCGTGACTACGCGATGTATCCGTCCGGGTAGGACTATTGAGCTTATCGAAGCAGTGATGAGCAGTCGTGGTCGCGATGCCATCATTGCGCGTGCATGGCGCTTGATTACTCAAGATACCAGTGTCATTGCAGGGCTTGAAGATCAAAAATCCATACATAAGCCTGAAGCGTTACCCGCTTGGGATGGTATGAAAGGCTGGCCCGGCGGTTTCATTGAAAGCGTACGTTTGGTGGCTGAACCTAATCGCCGTCCTGGTAAAGGTATGGTATGGATGACTAATGATATCGACATGGTAGAGGGTATGCCTACCCATGACATGGTGCATTTATTGGGTATGGCCGATACTGCCAATGGTGTTGTACCAAGGCTTGGACTGGGGATGGCAAAATTGGAATGGATGTTCCCCAATACTGATTTGCAAATTCATATGCATCGCGCGCCGCAAGGTCGCTGGCTTGGAATCGAAGCCGTGCAGCAATACGGTGCTGATGGCATAGGAATTAGCAGCGCGATATTACATGATACGCAAGGACCTTTTGGTCGTAGTGAGCAAATTCTGACTATTCGTCCCATGCCGCGCTAGTGCAAAGATGTATCCAATAGGTAGTCATTGTTTGAGATCGCTCTATGAATGAAAAGCATTTGGATGAGTTAGACAATATTTTGAGTAATTCTGAAAAACAAAATGAAAGCATGTAATTAATTAATTATACAAATCAATGCTAATCGGTTGTAATGGTGTCTAACGAGGCAAGATTACTGTGTTTACAGGTTACTATGAATAAAAATAGCCGTTTTTCAGAAACATTTACAACTATTCTGGATATGTTATTAGAGGCTTATTCAGAATAGGTTTTGTACTTTCATCCATTTGCTATCCAAAGGAATATGATTATGAGCGACAACAACAGTAATAATAGCAGCGATAAAAAATGTCCTTACGCCCCGACCCAATTGACGATGAGCAACGGCGCACCAGTTGCAGACAATCAAAACAGTCTCACTGCAGGCAAGCGTGGTCCATTATTAGCACAAGATATCTGGCTAAACGAGAAGCTAGGCAACTTTGCCCGTGAAGTGATTCCAGAGCGCCGCATGCACGCTAAAGGCTCAGGCGCATTTGGTACTTTTACCGTGACCAATGACATCACTAAATATACCCGTGCGGATATTTTTAGCGAAGTGGGTAAGCAAACGGAAATGTTTGCGCGCTTTAGTACCGTCGCAGGTGAGCGCGGCGCGGCTGATGCCGAACGCGATATTCGTGGCTTTGCTTTGAAATTCTACACCGAAGAAGGTAATTGGGACATGGTGGGTAATAATACGCCTGTGTTCTTCTTACGTGATCCGCGCAAATTCCCAGATTTAAACAAAGCCGTCAAACGTGATCCACGTACCAATATGCGTTCGGCGACCAACAATTGGGACTTTTGGACTTTATTACCTGAAGCATTACATCAAGTCACCATCGTTATGAGTGATCGCGGTCTGCCAGCCTCGTACAGAAATATGCATGGTTTTGGCTCGCACACGTATAGTTTTTGGAATGAAGCCAAAGAACGTTTCTGGGTCAAATTCCATTTCCGCACGCAACAAGGCATCAAGAACTTGACCGATGCAGAAGCGGCAGAGGTGGTTGGTTCGGATCGTGAAAGTCATCAAAAAGACTTGTACGATGCCATCGAAAATCGTCATTTCCCAAAATGGAAAATGTATGTGCAAATCATGCCAGAAGCTGAGGCGGATACCGTTCCTTATCATCCGTTTGACTTGACCAAAGTATGGCCAAAAGGGGATTACCCACTGATCGAAGTGGGTGAGTTTGAATTAAACAAAAACTCTGACAACTACTTTGTCGATGTGGAACAAGCAGCATTTGCCCCAAGTAATTTAGTACCGGGTATCAGCGTTTCACCGGATAAAATGCTACAAAATCGCTTGGTTAACTATGCCGATGCTCAGCGTTATCGTGTTGGTGTCAATCATCAGCAAATTCCGGTGAATAAGCCGCGTTGCCCTGTGATGAGCAATCATCGTGATGGTCAAGGACGTGTCGATGATAACTATGGCAGTCGCCCGCATTATGAACCAAACAGCTTTAGCCAGTGGCAAGAGCAGCCTGATTATGCTGAGCCACCATTAAAAATTGACGGCTATGCGGCGCATTATGATTTCCGTGAAGACGATAGCGATTATTTCAGTCAACCGAGAGCGTTGTTTAATTTGATGAGTGCTGAGCAACAACAAGTGCTATTTGAAAACACAGCGAACAATATGGCGGGTGTGCCGGACTTTATTCAGTATCGCCACATTCGCAACTGTAACTGGTGTGATGCTGCTTATGGCGAAGGCGTTGCCAAAGCATTAGGTTTAACGGTTGAAGATGCAATGGCAGCCCGTGATTCGGATCCTGCTCGTCATTTGCCTAGCTGCTTATAGCTGATAGGTTTATCTAAAAACGTATTACTAAATATACTTGCTAAATCTATTATCATTACAATGACACCGCCTCAGGAAACTAGAGCGGTGTTTTTTATTGAATCAAGTTTTTACGCTTGAAATTTTCTCTCGCGCCCCTATTAGTATAAACAGCTTAGCAGTGTTCAAAACGTAAGCTCTCTAATATTCATTGAGTAAGTTTCGTTTGAGGACTGCTATCTTATAATAAGTTTTTAACATAAATTGAAGGAGTTTTTTATGAGTGAACTGAACCCAGTTGATAATCAAAAAGTTGATAGCATCAATGTTGATAAAAGCAGCCCAGAATTAAAAAAACATACCTTTGAAGCAGAAGTAGCTCAATTATTGCACTTAGTGACGCACTCGCTATATTCTAATTCCGATATTTTTGTCCGTGAGCTGGTTTCAAACGCCTCTGATGCCTGTGATAAATTGCGCTTTGAAGCGACCAATGATGACAGCCTTTATGAAGACGATGGCGAGCTAAAAATTCGCATTGCCGTCGATGAAGACGCTAAAACCATCACCTTTACCGACAACGGTATCGGGATGAACGAAGCTGATGCCATCGAAAACTTAGGCACAATTGCCAAATCTGGCACTAAAGCATTTTTAGACAAGCTGTCTGAATCACAAAAGCAAGATGGTCAGTTGATTGGTCAATTCGGGGTTGGCTTTTATTCGGGCTTTATCGTTGCCGATACGATCAGTGTTGAAACCCGCAAAGCTGGCGAACCTGCGGATAAAGGCGTACGCTGGGTATCAGATGGTACGGGTAGCTTTACCGTTGAGCCTATCACTAAAGAAACTCGTGGCACCGCCATTACTTTGCATTTAAAAGAGCAATATAGTGAGGGTGAAGAAAGCTATTTAGACCGTGGCAAAATTAAGCAGTTGGTTAATAAATACTCAGACCATATCAGCTTGCCGATTCAGATGCGTAAAGAAGTTTGGCAAGAAGATGAGGTTGAAGAAGGAAGCGACACGCCTGCCAATGGTCAAATGGTCTTAACAGACGAATGGGAAACTATCAATAAAGCCAGTGCCTTATGGACACGTTCAGCCTCTGAGATTGAAGATGAAGAGTATATCGATTTTTATAAAAATATCACCTATGACATGGACGCGCCACTAGCATGGACGCATAACCGTGTCGAAGGTCGTGTTCAGTATACTCAGCTATTGTATATTCCTAAAAAAGCCCCTGTAGATTTGTACACTCGTGAGCAGCAGCATGGTCTAAAGCTTTATGTTAAGCGCGTCTTTATTATGGACGAGGCAGAGCAGCTGTTGCCAATGTACCTGCGTTTCGTCAAAGGTGTCATCGATTCAGCAGACTTGCCATTGAACGTCAGCCGCGAGCTATTACAAGAGTCGCGTGATGTGAAGTCTATCCGCGATGGTAACGCGCGTCGTATTTTGACTTTGCTAGCCAGTCTAGCCAACAGTGAAGACAGTGATAAGCAAGAAAAATTTGCGCAGTTCTACGCTGAATTTGGTGATGTTATCAAAGAAGGCGTTGGCGAAGACATGGGCAATCAAGAACGTATTGCCAAATTGCTGCGTTATGCAACCAGTACTCAGGATAGTGTGACGACCAGCTTTGAAGACTATAAAGCACGTATGAAAGAGGGTCAAAAAGCCATCTATTATCTCACGGCTGACAATCTAGCGGCTGCTAAAAATAGCCCACAATTAGAGCTATTCAAAAAGAAAGGCATCGAAGTTATCTTGATGACTAGCCGTGTTGATGAGTGGGCGATGAATTTCTTGACCTCATTTGATGAGACACCGCTACAAAACATCGCTAAAGGTGCCGTTGATTTGGGCGACTTGCAAGACGAAGCCGAAAAAGCTGAAGCTGAAAAAGCGCAAGAAACCATGAAGCCTATCGTTGATAAGCTAAAAACGGCGTTAGGCGAACGTGCCAAAGACGTTAAAGTATCGACGCGTTTGGTTGATAGTCCTGCCTGCTTAGTCGTTGGTGAAGGTGAGTTATCACCACAAATGATTCAGATGCTTAAGCAAATGGGTCAAGATGTGCCAGAAAGCAAGCCGACGCTTGAGGTTAACCCTGATCATCCATTGATTAAAAAGCTTGAAAGTAGCGAGCAGTCAGCCGAAGATTTTGATAAATTGGCGCAAGTTATTTTCGACCAAGCATTACTAGCAGATGGCGGTCAGTTAGATGATCCAGCCGCTTATCTCAGACGTGTTAATGAGTTATTAATGAGATAATGTTCAAGGTTTGATAGAAGGTTTTGATAAAAAAGGAGGTCTTAAGTTTAAGACCTCCTTTTTTGATGGGTTTTTAAGCGAATTTTACAATTCAGCCTTATGCTCTTGACCGACAATCCGTTACAATCGCGATAGATTAGCGAGCTAAAATATTAGTCAATAATATTGATGTGCGCTATCCGTCTCTTATATCCATTTCATAGTAAATTAAATATAAAATTGACATTCGTGTGCCTTGCAAAAGAGTTAATTGAAAGACAGTAAACGGCATGGATATCAAAATATTTTATCATTGATTTGTTTTATTTCTCTCGACTGGCTAGAGGTCTAAGTCTTTGTCACTTGCGTCGTTAAAAACCGTCTCATTGCAGCGCTTTTCGCTCAATTTCGCTGCCAATATTATTGCAACCTTGTGGATGCTAGTAGGCTCAACACGGGCATTCTCTTGGGTTAAACCTACCTTTGTTCAGTTCGCTGTATTTGCGCTATTGGCTTTGGGTAGTAATGTCCTATTTTCTTGGTTAGCCGCTCCAGATGGCAGTATTTTCAATGAGCAAGGATTGGTCAGCTATCTCATATGGCCGATGATTATTCTGCTTGGCGGCATTATTCTGGCACGGCGCGCAGCCAATCAAGCACTGGTTTTTGTGCCTGTCGTACTGTGGTTGGTTGCTGATACTTTATCTGCTCTATTACAAAGCTTAGTACAGTTTTTAGGTAGCTATAGCTGGTTGCCCGATTGGAGTTATTCGTTTTTACCAACGCTATTTTTGGTGCTGTTTTTATGGCAGACCTTGGCATTGTTATGGATATTTTCTCGTCGCCTGCGTATACCGTGGTGGGAGCGGATCATCGTCATCATCGGTGCTGTTGCACTATTGACGATATGGCAGCGTAACGTCGCTGACCAGCCCATATTTAAGCAGATACCCGTAGAGCCAGTATTAGAAGAAGCCGCCTTATATGAGCAGCCGCGTTTATTACAAGAGGCGCTGGCTCGTATAGATCCTAGTATACCGGGCAAAAGTGATTGGTACTTTATGGGTGTGGCGGGATTCTCTGATCAAAACGTCTTCCGTTCTGAGATTAATAAAGTACGTGAGCTGTTTGATGTGCGTTTTGGTACTAGCGGGCATTCATTGGCACTGATTAATAATAACTACACTTGGCTAGATGAGCCAATTGCCACCAAAACCAGTATTTTACGCGGCTTAAAAAGAATTGGTCAGCAGATGAACGCTGATGAAGACGTGTTATTTATGACACTATCGTCGCATGGCGATCAGGATTTTATCCATTTATCTAATCCACCGCTTGCGATGGATAATCTGGATGCAACATGGCTGCGAGAGTCGTTAGATGCCTCAGGTATTCGCTGGCGTGTTATCGTGGTATCGGCTTGTTATTCAGGTTCGTTTATTGATGAATTAGCGTCGCCGACGACAGTGGTGATTACCGCTTCGGCAACAGACAAGATGTCATTTGGCTGTACCAATAGTGCTGAAATGACCTATTTTGGGCAAGCATTTTTTGCTGAAAGCTTAAGAGAAAACACCAGTTTTTCTGCTGCCTTTAAAGACGCCGCTTATCGAGTAAAAGAGCGTGAGCTTTATATGGGTTTTGAGCCATCAGAGCCGCAAATGGTGATCGGTAGTTTGATGGAAACGGCGTTGCCAGCATTTGAGCAAGTGTTATTTGATAAAACACGACCGCCGCTTGCTAGCATTATAGATACTTCGAATGCGACAACGACTATCAATATTTCACCGGATACGGGCGCAGATACAGTTGTAGATGATAAGAACACAGCGAACTGATTTTTATCCCATTTTTAATCTGATGCTTTTTTAAATAAGCATCTGTTTTCAACTATTTTATCTTAGCTAAAAAGGATAATGCTTATGAATAATTCTTATAACCACAGTCTCTCAGCCAGCACCCAGCTTACGCAAAAAAGTGTCAATCGTTGTTTTGATGGTGAGCAGCGTTATTACAGTCATCAATCAGCGGCTACCAAGACGCCGATGACCTTTAGTATTTATCTGCCTGATGAGGCACTAGCAGGGCAGCGTTGTCCGGCGATTTTGTATTTATCAGGTCTCACTTGTAATGCTGATAACGTGACGCACAAAGCGCATTTTCAACAGAAATGTAGTGAGCTTGGTATGATATTTATCGCGCCAGATACCTCTCCTAGAAGTAGTGAAGGCAATGACGTAGCAAATGATGAGCGTTATTTTGTTGGTCAAGGCGCAAGCTACTATGTCGATGCGACGCAAGCACCTTGGGCTGAGCATTTTAATATGCAAAGTTACATCGTTGATGAGCTGTATGATTTATTACGCTCAGAGTTTCCGATTGATAGTATTGGTATCACGGGTCACTCGATGGGTGGTCACGGTGCCTTATTATTAGGCTTTAAATTCCCAAGCAAGTTTGTCAGTGTGTCAGCTTTATCACCTGTGTGCGCCGCTAGTGAGTCGGCATGGGGTCAAGCAGCTTATACAGAGTATTTTGGTGATGACAAGAGCTTGTGGGCGCAAGCAGACGCTTCTCAGATGATTGAACAAGTCGGTCAGCAATACTCAAGCATCTTGGTTGACCAAGGTGCTGCCGACGAGTTTTTGGCCGATGGTCAATTACAAACGTCAAAGTTACAACAAGCCTGTACAAAGGCCAAGCAGCCATTAACATTGCGCTATCAAGCTGATCACGACCATAGCTATTATTTTATTCAAACAGTGATCAATGAGCATATTGAACATCACTGGCGTATGGCACAGCTTAGCTAAAATTTGCTCTCATATTGTTCGTTATGGTTTTTCAGATTTAAAAGGTCGTATCTATGGCAAGTTATCAAGATTTAAGTACCGTTACTGTCGATACTCCATCAGTAGAGGGTAATTCCGTTGCTGCTACATCTACGTTTGCCACCATGCAAGCGGATATGGATACTGCTTTAAAGAATAAACAGCGAGACAATGCCAGTACCAATTTAAATAATCCTCAAACTCATGCAGTCAAATCAATCTCAGTTATCGCCCCTTCCACGAATGATATGACTATTCATGCCCTCGATGAGTCACAAGTGTTGCGCGTGATAGAAATGGCATGGGAGGACAGGACACCGTTTGAGGCGATAGAGCATAGCTATGGTCTCAATGAGTCTGGCGTCATTATACTGATGCGTCAGGCGCTAAAACCGTCCTCGTTTCGCTTATGGCGTCAACGTGTGAGCAATCGCGCTACCAAGCATGAAGCGATACGAAGTTTTACGGTAGGTCGTGCTTATTGCAAAACCCAATATAAACCGCGCTAATTGTCTGCATGTGCTGAGTATGGCTATAATACCCATACTAAGTACCCATTATAGACCCTGATTATCCGTTATAATAGACATACGTATTATTCGTGCTATGCATACATCTATATATTAAATCCTTAGTCAAATATCCATTAGGTAGCTCAATTATGATCAGTCCCTCTAAGCCGTATCTAATCGCCCCTTCCATATTATCTGCTGACTTTGCCAAATTAGGCGAAGAAGTAGAACGTGTATTGGCGTCTGGTGCTGATGTCATCCATTTTGATGTGATGGACAACCATTATGTACCCAATTTGACGTTTGGTAGCATGATTTGTAAGGCACTGCGTGATTATGGGATTGATGCACCAATTGACGTGCATCTAATGGTTAGCCCTGTTGATAGTATGATTGAGCAGTTCTTAGAGGCAGGTGCCAGCATCATCACATTTCATCCGGAAGCAAGCTCGCATATCGATCGCTCTTTGCAGTTGATTAAAGATGGCGGCGCTGAGTGTGGTTTGGTATTGAATCCAGCAACACCATTGCATTATTTAGACTATGTCATGGATAAAGTGGATCAGGTCCTACTGATGAGTGTCAATCCTGGCTACGGTGGTCAGTCATTTATTGAAGGGACGCTAGAAAAGGTTCGCCAAGTACGTCAGCGTATCATTACTAGCGGTCGTGATATTAGATTAGAAGTAGATGGCGGTATCAAAGCCAGTAATATCCGCGCCATTGCCGAAGCAGGTGCTGATATGTTCGTCGCCGGTTCAGCGATATTTAATCAAGAAGATTATAAAGCAGCAATCGATGCCATGCGTGCAGAGCTTGCCTTGGCAAATGGGGAGTAACGCCCCATATAGTAAGTTATTTACTATTAAATAGTAAAGTTACCTATTATTAATAGCCGCTGTATGACTGAGTATATTAAGCGACATGTCAGCTAAAGGTAAAATATGAATATGCAAAATGCAAAACATCGAGCCGAGTCCCAGCAAGACTTGCAATCACGTAGCTTAGTGCCAAAAGGTATTACTATTGGCTTAGCCATGTTCGCCCTTGTTCTGAGTCTGGCAGGTTATGGCTTTCGCCTGATGGTTGGTGAAGATGCCGGTGAAGTATTACGCCACGCGGCGGTGATCGTACCCGCATTTATGCTAGGCATTCCCCTTTTATTTTGGCTAGGTTCACGCCTACTTAACAAGGTTAAAGATATGCATATAGAGAGCTGGAATGCCATTAGTTTGGGGTATTTGACCTCTTGTATCTCAATGCTGTGGTTAATGGGTACTTATAGTTAAATTTTTATTAGTAGAGATAAAGCTCCTTAATAAAGATAACATTGTAATATTTTTATAAGTTGTTTTTTGATACACTTTTTCACCGTTAAGTCATGCTCTATAAGCTTGACTGGAATTCTACATGAGAATCATACCGACCAGTATTGCCAATATTATTTATCCAAAAGACTTACCAAACGGTTTATTTACCAGCTTAATTATTGCCTGTCTGCTGCTAGGTCTGTCTTCGCTTCGTCATGGAACTGATTTACAAGGTTGGCTACACGTCTTTGAAAACTGGCTGCTCATGTTATTGATACTGCCAACCGCGACTGCGACAGTAGCGTTACCGTTCAAATATCGCGATCCAACATTAGAGTTAAAGCTCATGTACTATCTGGGTATGTTTGTTGCTTTCTTATTTACCCTAGCAAAACTGCGTTACTGGCGTTAAACGCTGCTAATTTCTATAAAACTAAGACTATCGAACCTGAGTTGTGCAAAAGACTTATAGAACAGCCCTTGAATTATAGCGCCAAAGCGTCCATTGTATGAATAAGATAGTTTTGCCCGCATGACTGTAAGACAGTAGCTTTAGTAAGTGGAATCAGCGCGTTTTTTACAGGTATAAATCGGGATAATAAGGATACAATGAATGCCATACGATATCGATAATGAGATTGAAGTAGATAATGACAGTACCGATCAGTTTGCAGGGTTTGCCAAAGAGACGACCCTTGAGCTGGTAGAAGCAGACGATGGCAAATTGCTCTTACGTGATGCTGAACAAGACGATGCGCCGCTTATGACCATTGATTTTTCTGATAAGTTAAAAGAGATATTAGGTAGTGATACCCAAGCGATCGGGCAGCATATGATTCATGCTGCAATCCAAGTGATTATGCAAAAGCAGATGAGTCAATGGCATGCACATGTCTATGACAAAGAGCCGACGCACTATAGTTAATGATGTATGAATCAATAGCAAATAAATAGTAGTCAGTCTAAATAACGACAATAAAAAAGGGTTTATCAATTGATAAACCCTTTTTTTGTTCAAACAAAACCATTTATAAAAATGGAGATTATTTGATTTTTGCTTCTTTAAAGATCACATGCTGACGTACTTTTGGATCAAATTTTTTGATTTCCATTTTGCCAGGCATAGTGCGCTTGTTTTTGGTAGTGGTATAGTAATACCCAGTACCAGCAGTTGATACTAATTTAATTTTATCTCTCATGATGGCTTTCCTGTAAATGAGCGGTCTTAAATCGATAGGTATGGGTCTAAAGTATTAAGTGGCTGTAGATAGTATCCAGTCATAAATATATGAGCTGGTAAATATTCAGCATAGCAGCAGCCTAAATAGCGACATTCATCAATAAATTAGGCTGCCAATATTTACTTAAACTTTTTGACCTTGTGCGCGTAGATCTACTAGCACTTTATCGATACCCAATTTGTCAATGATGCGCATACCTTTGGTAGACACACGTAGACGTACAAAACGATTTTCAGACTCTACCCAAAAACGATGGTTGTGAAGGTTTGGTAGAAAGCGACGACGGGTTTTGTTGTTTGCGTGCGAAACATTATTACCCACCATAGGGCGCTTTCCAGTCACTTGGCAAACTCTAGACATGGCGAACTCCTAATCTATGAGGTATGAGTTTTTCTCATACCAGTCTGGGCAAGTTGCACGTATTTGCGGCATGGACACAGCAAGCGGCAGCTTTGCACCAAACAAAACTATATGAAGGTTGAGCTGATTTACTGTCATCTAAAGGCAAATAACAGGCAAACCAAATCAGAAAATTTTAAAGCCGACATTTATACCATAAAAGTAATGAATACTCAAATATTTTTGTGATAGTTGTTGGTTTAAAGGGTAGCTATTATACCCTGAAATGAGCGCCCTATGTTATTGATTATTTAATAATAAGGATTCACTTTTTAGTTGTAAGTTATGACAAAAGTCAGTAAAGTCTCAGTTATATATCTAATACAATCTGTTAATAATATTGGCATTATTGTAAATGTATGTATCATTACCAATCTATTAGGATGCCGTGTAATGATTTTGCCTGTTTACTTATATAAATGATTGCCGCTGCGGAGTTCCAAATATGTCATATTCTTCATTACCTACCTCTAAATTATTTCAGCTCACCTTTTTAACCTGCGCATTGGCACTGGCTGGTTGTGGTGGTGGAGATGGCGTAGATTCACTACCGCCAGTATTAGAAAATGGAAATGGCAATCAAAACCCAGATGACTCTTCAGCTAGTGCGACTGAAGTATATATATCATCTGATAAAACTCAGCTGTTAACAGGCAAAGATGAGACTGTTGTAAATATTAGGGTAACCGATAAGAATGGTGGTATCGTCGCTGGAGTACCTGTTGTCATAGGTATTGCTGACGCTAGATTGTATGGATTATCTTTAGACAAACCATCCGAACAGGTTACTGATGATAATGGACTAGTTACTGTTAAATTAATTCAAGGTAAAGCAGATATTGACTCTCAGTTGGATCATGAAACTCTATTGACTGTGTTTATTAAGAATAATAGTACTGTCAAACAAACAATGCCAATTATAGTTTCTGGTACTAACGCTATTAATGTTTTATCAACTAAGAACATAGTGACTACCTCAGAAAACTTTAGCGTGTCGGGAAGGGTTTTAGATGGGACTGCAACGCCTGTTACTAATACAGACGTTATTTTATACAGTAATGACAAACAAGCCGGAACTGGAAAACTGGATAATAATGGTAATTTTACTTTTGACTTAAAAGCTTCTGATTTAGTGGCAGTGAACAATAACTATCTGTTCAGTATAGAAGTTAAAGGAATTAAGATTAGTCAACGTATCCCTGATATTCTAACAGTAGTATCTACGACCAGCTCAAGTCTGAGCTTTTCGGAAACACCTGATATTATTGTTGGAAATAGGAAGAAAATGACATTAAACGTTCCAAGTGCTGTGGATGGGGATACTGTAACTATATCAACTAACAAAGGTGAACTTTTTACTACTAATGTTAGTAATCAAGGCAACTCTCGCATTACATCTACGGTAAATAATAAAAAAGTAGACTTTTATATTGATTCAAAAGTACCTGGTAATGCGACTATTAGTGCTCAATATGGTAATGAAACTAAAGAAACTATATTAAACTTTGTGTCAACTGAAGCGACTAAGCTGATTCTACAAACTGATCGTGCGGTTATTAATGTTGGCGACTCTACGCAAGTCACTGCCAAAGTTTTTGATAAAGATGATACACCAGTAAAAAATGCCATTGTGCAATTTACTGTGATCAATGATTCATCGGCTGGTAGTATAAGTAAAGGGGTTGCGTATACTAATAGTAATGGTATTGCTATGGTAACTTATAATGCAGGACAGAGCCCGACTAGTATAAATGGAGTAATAATTAAGGCAGAAGTACAAGCTGTCAAATTACCAGACGGTAAGGAAAAACCAGTAAGTGTGCCAATAGCTAATTCATCAATTACTGTTCAAACTAAATCCACCTTTATTAGCTTTGCTTTTGCGGATAAAGTTTCTACTGATTCTAGTGAGATATATTATTTCCGAAAAGGATCAATCAGTGTCCTAAACAGCACAGGTAAGCCTGCTATTAACCAGCAAGTTACTATTAATTTAAATCCTGACACCTACCTTAAAGGCTTTTTTGAAATCATTAATGATATTTCTGGAAATAAGTCTTGGGGCAGAAATGATGTTACCTGTGAAAATGAAGATTTAAATAATAATGGTATTCTAGATGAAGGCGAGGATACTAACGGGAATGGACGTTTAGACCCTATAAACGTAGCAGCAGTACTTTTAGAAGGCGGTCAGGAGGTTGAACCTAATCAGAACTTTACAACAGATAATACTGGTAGAGTTGATTTTTCAATACGTTATCCTAAACAATATGCAAACTGGTACAGAGCTAAGGTTACCGTGAATACTCGAGTAGATGGGAGCGAATCACAACAATCAAGAGTGATTGATTTTCCAGCTTCAGTAGATGATATTGATATTAGTATACCGTTACGTCCAAATACTAATAGCCCTTTTGGCACTGAATTAAACTGTTCTAGTTCTAGATAGTATTAATTATAAATACAAAAACCCCCAACCCTCGCGTTGGGGGTTTTTGTATTTATAATCCCAATAACCAAATACAACCAACTCAATCAGCAAATTCTTGCAAAAACGATTAGAATAGTCGGTTTCCTATGCTGTTAGCTATATTCAAAGTAAGCAGCAAGTTTTATTTTTAATTGAGCGTACTATGTCAGACACCGCAACGATTGCTTCACCAAAAACGTCACTTCAAATGACACCTAAAGAGATTCCTACTATTACTGCTACAGCGACCCTATTGATTAAATGCCGTGACCAAGCCGGTATCGTACAAGCCGTATCTGAGTTTATTCATCGCTATGGCGGCAATATCATTACGTTAGATCAGTACTCAACGGCCCATGAAGGCGGTCAATACTTTATGCGTTTAGAGTTCGCTTTAGCAGGATTGAGTGAGATTATCGATAACTTTGAAGCCAGCTTTGCGCATACCGTTGCCAAACGCCACAGTATGGAATGGCGCTTACATGACAATGCGATTAAGACCAAAGTTGGTATCTTGGTATCTAAATTTGATCATGCCTTATTAGACTTACTATGGCGTCATCAGCGCGGCTTGCTCGATTGCGATATTACCTGCGTGGTAAGTAATCATATTGTTTTACGCCAATCCGTAGAAAACTTTGGTATTGCTTTTCATCACGTTCCAGTGACCAAAGATAATAAAGTAGACGCAGAAGAGAAGATCCATACATTGATGGCGGGTAATGATTTATTGGTGCTAGCGCGCTATATGCAGATATTGTCGTCAGACTTTGTTAAGCGCTGGCCGATGCAGATTATCAATATTCATCATTCGTTCTTGCCTGCGTTCGTCGGTGCTGACCCTTATCGTCAAGCTTATGATAAAGGGGTGAAATTGATTGGCGCAACTGCCCATTATGTGACTGCTGAGCTCGATCAAGGACCTATCATTGAGCAAGATGTGCACCGCGTCACCCATCGTCAAGGTGTCACTGAACTGCGCGCTATTGGTCGTGATATCGAGCGTAATGTATTGGCACGCGCAGTCAATTGGCATGTACAAAATCGCGTGATTGTCGCAGGGAATAAGACGGTAGTATTTAATTAGGTTTTCATTAGAGTGGTTTGAAATTTAGAACAGAGTATTAAAAGATATTTAATAAAAAAGCTGCGAGTATTATTATTTAATACTCGCAGCTTTTTACTATATTACTACTGTGGAACTGGTTCTATAACAGCATCTCTAATACAAACTTGCTACCGACAAAGCCAATCGCTAATAAAATAAAAGCATAGATAGTCATATTAGCGGCACGTTTTCCGCGCCATCCAGCACGCCAATTACCGATAAGTAACGCGCCAAACAGTAGCCAAGACATCAGGCTAAAGGCTGTTTTGTGCACAAGATGCTGCGCCATCAAGTCGTCTACGTAAATAAAGCCAATACCCAGTGCGATACTAAGCAGGACAAAGCCGACCAATAGCATATCGAATAATAGGCTCTCCATGCTTTGAAGAGACGGCAGCTTGTTGACCCAAAAGCGGTGAATCGATTGATGCTTGAGCTCACGTATTTGTAGTCGCAAAAATAGCGCTTGTACCGCTGCCATCAGCAGCACACAATATGCGGCAAGCGACAGCAAGATATGAGACTCAAGCCCAATGCTAATATCCGTAATCGGACGATACGGCGCGCGTCCAGTATAGCCGATTAGCATACCTACAAGAGCAGTCGGTGCCGCGAGGATACCCAGACTGACAATAGGTCGATACAGAGAAAACATGACGTAAAAAAACAAAAAGAATAAGCTGATCAAGCTGATGATATTAAACAGATTGAAATTTAGCCCATAGAGTGTGACTATGTGTGGATAAAGTAGCCCTGCGTGTGCCAACATGCCCACAAATAATAAGCCTAAGCTTGGGCCTTTATGGATAGGTCTATCTTGAATCAGCGCCCAACCAATATAGATGCTGACTAAGAAATAAGCCATCGCAGCAAGTAAAAATGCAAGTTGCAAGATATAAAACCTCATCTCATAATGCGCGCAAAATACGCGCTTAATTTCATGCTAAAGTGGTATTATTAGAATAATTACCCAATTTATCATAAAATGGCACTCAATTGAGCACCGTCTTATGTATTCCTGATAAATGCTTAGCAATTGAGCTTGAATACCTGCGATCGCATACCCTAATAGTATTTATCAACTCTTTTATTTATGAAGAGTTAAGCTTAATCTAGAATTATTTTAACTGAGAGTTATTTATGTTTGATACCTTAACAGAACGATTGTCGTCTAGTCTGCGCAATATCGCAGGCACGGGGCAATTGACCGAAGACAATATCAAAGACACTTTACGTGAAGTACGTATGGCGCTGCTGGAAGCCGATGTGGCATTGCCAGTCACTCGTGATTTTGTGAAGCGTGTCAAAGAGCAAGCGCTTGGCGCTGAAGTGCTTAAAGAATTAGCACCAGGACAGGCATTTGTCAAAATCGTCCATGACGAGCTGACTGAAATGATGGGCAGTGCCAATCAGCAGCTTGAGATGACAGGTAAGCCGCCGGTTATTTATCTGCTAGCGGGTCTGCAAGGTGCTGGTAAAACTACTACTGCCGGTAAATTGGCCAAGTTCTTACAAGAACGTCATAAGAAAAAAGTCATGCTGGTATCTGCTGACGTTTACCGTCCCGCAGCGATTGCCCAGCTTGAGCAAGTCGCTGGACAAGTAAATGCCAAGTTCGTCAATTCAAGTAGCGACGAAAACCCGATTGATATCGCCTTGCGTGCTATCGAAGAAGCTAAAATCCAATATCAAGATATCTTGATTATTGATACAGCTGGTCGTTTGGCTATTGATGAAACCATGATGGATGAAATCAAGGCGTTAACCGCTGCGGTCAATCCTTCTGAGACACTGTTTGTTGTTGATGCGATGACTGGTCAGGATGCGGCAAATACTGCCAAAGCCTTTAACGATGCGCTGCCATTAACGGGCGTTATTTTGACCAAGACTGACGGCGATGCTCGTGGCGGTGCGGCGCTTTCTGTACGCGCCATCACAGGTAAGCCAATTAAATTCTTGGGTCGCGGTGAGAAACTAGATGCGCTAGAGCTATTCCATCCTGAACGTATTGCCCAGCGTATTCTTGGTATGGGTGACGTCTTAAGTCTGGTTGAAGAAGTTGAGCAAAAGATTGACCGTGATAAAGCCGAAAAAATGGCGAAAAAGATGCAAAAGGGCGGCGAGTTCGACCTTGAAGATCTATTGACCCAGTTTCAGCAAATGAAAAGCATGGGCGGTATGGCGGGCTTCTTAGATAAGATGCCAGGTATGGGTGGCTCGGATATGCAAAAAGCGGTCGAAGATGCTAAGCCTGAAGAAAAAGTGCGTGAGATGGAAGCACTGATCAATTCGATGACACCATTTGAGCGCAAAAATCCTGATAAAATCAATCCAAGTCGTAAGCGCCGTATTGCTGCAGGCTCAGGTCGTGAGATTCAAGACGTCAATCGTTTGCTCAAGCAGCACAAGCAAATGGCAAAAATGATGAAAATGATTTCAAAGCCAGAAGGCATCAGTAAAATGATGAAATCGATGCAAGGGTTGATGGGCGGCGGCGGTGGAGCAGGCGGCGGCGGTCCATTATTCGGCGGTGGCGGTCAGCAAGGTGGTGTTAAAGATGTGAACCCACAGCAAATGGCAAAGCAGATGGGACTTGACCCAAATAATATGCCTAGCACTGAAGAGATGCAAAAACAGATGCAAGAGCTACAAAACCAAGCGCCGAAGAAGTTTAAAACACGTTTTTAAATGATTTAGTGCTACTGGGAAATATTGATAATAAAAACCTCAAAGCTAAATGAGTTTTGAGGTTTTTTCATATTTTGAATATTTGAGTGAATTCTCACAAAGAATGCATGAAAAATATAGAAAGTGAGTCAATTAATCTTTCCTAAATGCTATGATAGGCGCTGTTTTACGATGTCAAGAGAATAAGCCGAGGTTATGATGTTTTTAGCAATGGATACCGTGTTCGATCAGTGTTCGATCGCCATTTTAGATGCCAGCGGTCAAGCGTTATCGAGTCATACCGAGACAGGTAAGCGCCAGCAGACCCAGCAAATCTTACCGATGATTGACGCGGCATTATCTGAGGCGCAGCTAAAACTGGCTGACATACAAGCGCTTATCTTTAATCGTGGTCCTGGTGCCTTTAGTGGTATACGAATCAATACGGCAGTGGTACAGGCGCTATCTGTCGCGCATGATATTCCTTGTGTGGGTGTTTCTAGCTTACAGGCGATTGCGCAAGCGGCGTATCAGCAACAGAGTTTAAGCTCAGTATATAGTGCCCTTGATGCGCGTATGCAGCAGGTATATTTTGGGCAATATGCTCTAATAGACAATATTATGCAGGCGGTTAATCAAGACAATGGCGAAGATACTGAGCAGCTACTTGATTATGATAGCCAGACAGTGCTCAATATTCCTATCGTTGGCAATGGTGCTGGTTTATTAACTTTGCATGACGGTCAGATTATTCATGCTGATATCCATCCTGATGCGACTGTGATAGGACAACTGGGTATGGCTCAGTTTATGGTCAATGGCGGAACAGAAGCAGCGCAAGCTTTACCGAAATACTTACGCAATCAAGCGTGGAAAACGCTCAAAGAACAAGGTAAGGCTTAGTGTAACCTTTCTATATTCAGTGCTTATAAAGCTCTCAAGTTTCGCACGCGACAATAACAGTATTATGAATATAACAATATAAAACAAACGCCTTTACTGTTTTCGGAATTTCTTAGGAATAATTTTGTGGATATTATTTTATTAATTCAAGCTGTCATCATGGGTATCGTTGAAGGTATCACTGAGTTTTTGCCCATCTCGAGCACAGGATATTTAATTTTATCCGCTGATTTGATGGGTTTTTGGACCAAAGAAAAAGTCGATTTGTTTGTGGTGGTGGTGCAGTTTGGCGCTATTTTAGCGGTCATATATGACTATTGGGGCAGACTCTGGCAGGCACTGATGGGTTTGCTGACGGGTAAAGCAGAAGGGATGAGTAATCCTCGTCAGCTGGGACTTAGCTTAATTGTCGCCACTATTCCAGTGATGATTGTTGGTTTTACTTTTGCTGACGAGATTAAAGCCTATTTATTCAATCCTATCGTCGTTGCGATTATGCTGATTATCGGCGGTTTGCTGATCTTTTATGTTGAAAATCGCCCGAAAGCCATTATTGCAGAAGAAGCAGAAGACGTTAGCCTAAAAACAGCTTTGATGATAGGTTTGCTGCAATGTTTGGCATTGATACCCGGTACATCACGCTCAGGTGCGACGATTATTGGTGCACTGTGGCTTGGTGTCTCACGTAAAGCTTCCGCTGAATTTTCATTCTTCTTGGGTATTCCAGTCATTATTGGTGCGGCTCTACTAGATTTTATTAAGCATCGTGACGTTTTAACCAGTAGCGAAGATTGGTTAGTGCTAGGCATTGGTACTGTCGTATCATTTATCATCGCCTTGCTTTGTATTCGCTTATTGGTCGCTTGGGTCAGTCGCCGTGACTTTAAAATCTTTGCATGGTTGCGTATTATCACTGGTGTATTGGTTTTAATAGCTGCTTGGGGTTTTGGTTATCAGATGGCAGGCTAAACTTCATGATGGAATGGTTTTTAATAGAGATTCATGATGTTATAAGTATTAAAAAGGAATGGCAGTCATGACCAATTTGAAGCAAGTGCTGACTGCTGATATAAGCTGCCAACTACTTTATGTTAATGAAACGCAGGCAAGTCAAGTCGAGAGTTTGCAGGCACTCATAGCTAAGCATAAGCTACCCATTATTTTGAATGCTGAACTGGTGACAGAGAAATTAAATCAAAAACGTCGCCAGCAGTTAAGTCAGATAGTTACCCAACCTATATTGCTGTTGGATGAAAAAGATAAACTTTCATGGTTGAGTGAGGGGTTAAGCGTTGCCCCCGAATGGGATAAACTGCAGCGGCGCGTAGTCAGTGCAGGGCGTAAGTCGGAGCTTTTATTACAAGCAGCGAAATTGACCGCAGATAGTGAGGTCATTGATGCAACTGCTGGTTTTGGGCATGATAGTCTGATACTGGCGAGTACTGGTGCACAAGTTACCATGCTTGAGCAGCAGCCATTGATGGCGTTATTGTTACTTGTAGAGCAGCTGCGTATGAGTACGCTGCCAAATTGGCAAAAGCTGATGTCACGTTTGCAGATTATTAATACCGATGCGCTCACTTATTTTGCAAGGTTTAATAACTATCTAGGGAATGGTAACGAGCAAGCCATTGATGTGATATATCTTGACCCTATGTTTCCAGAAGACAGTTATCAAGATAGTAAGACGGGGAAGGGCGCGAAAGTCGGTAAGCATATGCAAGCGTTGCATCAATTAGCGCATCCGCCAACGTTAGATGAAGAGCAGCAATTACTACAATCTGCACAAGCCGTTGTCAGTCAAAACGGTCAAAAACAAGGTCGCGTCATCGTTAAGCGTCCACAATTTGCGCCGTCACTTGCTGATCAACAGCCAAGTGAAAGCTGGAATAATGAAGCAGTACGTTTTGACGGTTATTTCGTTTAATAATATCAAATAAGACAGCTTATAAATTTAGGAGCAGGGAATGTCTGTATTAATCATTTGGGTGATGGGTGCGGCGTTATTGTTAATCAATATTATGCTGCGTACCAGAATCTTGCGCCTTGAAGCACGTCTAAAAGAGTTAAGTAATCCTAAAGAGCAATTGGCATTTTTACGCCAGCAAGCTGCACAAAAAGAGAAAGTTGCTGCGATTAAAGCCTTACGCAAGCAATATCCCGAGCTATCACTCATTGAAGCCAATAAGATGTGGCAACAAGTTTAGTGACATTATTAGTATCAAAAAAAGTATAGTCGATTCAATTTAAAAAGAATGCAGTACTGCTATTCTAAAAGTAACTCTTTTATATTGAACTCACTATAGCGTACGCCAAGTTCTATGTACTAAATTGCTATACACCCAAATCATTATTTACTATTTTCTATCCATGATAATTAAAACGCCATGACATTTAACGACAAGCTACAAGCTTATATTCAGCTGACACGTTTTGATAAGCCAGTAGGTATTGAACTGCTACTATGGCCAACATTATGGGGTGTATTATTCGCTGCGATGGGGCAGGCGCAGCAACAAGGTGCAGGCATTACGGCAGGGCTACCCAGTTTAAGTATCTTTGTGATTTTTGCCCTTGGAGCGATATTGATGCGGGCAGCAGGCTGTGCGATTAATGATTTTGCTGACCGTAAAGTCGATGGTCACGTAAGCCGTACTAAAGGTCGTCCGTTAGCTGATGGACGTCTGTCTGCTAAAGAGGCCATTGCAGCTTTTTTAGTATTAGTATTATTAAGTGCAAGTTTGCTTCTGTTTTTACCCATTCAAGTATTCTATTGGTCGTTTGGTGCCGTCATATTGGCGTTTATTTATCCATTTATGAAACGTTATACGCATTTGCCGCAAGTGTTTTTGGCAGCGGCTTTCGGCTGGGCGATACCGATGGCATATGTCGCGATACAAGGCGCGCCTGATATCTGGTGTTGGTTGTTATTCCTTGCTTATATGTGTTGGACAGTTGCTTATGATACTCAATATGCAATGGCTGACCGAGAGGATGATATAAAGATAGGGGTTAAATCAACCGCGATATTATTTGATCGTTATGATGTGATTATCATCTCGTTACTACAGACGTTGTTTTTAGTTATCATGGGCGCAGTCATGTGGCATTATTTTGCGCCGACCAGTTTAGGTATTACGCCAGTCTTTGGCTTGGCGTTAGTCGCGATGATGTTTGCTAAGCAAAACAGTGCGTGTGCCAGTCGTAATGCTTTGGCTTGTTTTAAAGCATTTTTAGCCAATATATGGGTAGGACGTTACGTTTTTGTTCTTATAGCCATCGCTTGTATCTGGACGACTTTTAATGGATAAGCTCAATAAATTTTCGAGACTAAAGACCAAGAAATCATCTGCGCATAGTGCTTCTAAGATAGATTATGAGGCAAGATTGGCTGAGAATGGTTTGACGCGTGAGCAGGTGATTGAGACGGAGCGTAAATTGGCAAAATTTGCCAATACCATGGATTCGCTCGTACGTATGCCTTTCACCAAGCAAGGCATGGGCGCAGATGCTGCGCTTTCGACCATTCCGCTGGCAGGAGATTTAGCAGGTCTGGCATTAACAAGTTACGCATTTATATTGGGTCGTCAGCTCGGTGTACCCGCACATAAAATGACGCCCGCTGTTAGATTGGCACTGATTGATATGGTGGTTGGTATCGTACCGGGTATCGGGACGCTGCTTGACATCTTTATTCGTCCTAGTCGTAAGACCTTAGGCATCGTGCATGAGCATCTACAAAACGAATATGGCATCACCGAAACCATCCATATCGATCGACCGTTTTTGCATCAATCACTTGAAGATAAGCAGCAAAGTCGTTTTGGCGCTTTTTGGCGCAATCCAATAGTTGCTTGGCTGTATCTGCATATTCCTGATATGTTGGGGCTCATTGTCATTGTCATTATCGGTTGGGGTTTGTGGTCATTGATGAGCTGGCTGGTGAGTCTGTTTGGTAAAACTACTGGATTTGGTTAAATAATAGAAAAATAGGTCAGTTAGGCAATAAAAAAGGCAGCAACGATATCAACGTTTGCAGCCTTTTTTATTGCCATTTCCACTAACTTTACGACATATTTTTATACTTATAAAGCTTACTCAGTAATCACTTCTGCATCGGCACTAATGGCATCAAAGCTTGTCATTTTATTATTTTGAATAAAATCTACCGTACCACCGCCAGCATGACTAACTAGCTGAACATTGCCATCGCTTGAGCGATAGGTAGGATTATTACCTTGACCCTCAGGCGCGCTCAAGGTCATTTTAGGTTTGTTCGGTAAGGTGATGATGGCATTAAGCATGCCCGCTGCTGAAGTCTCAAAAACGACTGATAATGATTCGCCTGAGGCATTTCGATATTTAACGTCAGTGATTTGCGCGCCTTTAATGGCTTGCTCTGGATTGGGCGCTGGAGCAGGGGCAATGACAGAGGTATCCGTTGTGCCAATATTATCCTCTAGCTCCGTTAAGTTCACATCTTGTTCTGGATTCGCAGCAGACGCGTTGGTTTTAATATCATCAGCAACATTGGGTGCATTAATGTTGGAAGTCACAGGTGTCGTTTGAGTTGTTAGTTCTGTGGTTGTTTCATTAGCTGTCTCATGCTCTGGTGTTTTTTTGCAGGCAATCAACAGTGATAAGCTTAAAAAAATGGCAGATACAGCCTGAAAATATGGTTTTGATTTTATAAAGGTAAAGGTAAAGGTAGAGGGAAGAGTTTTCATAATAAGACAGCTATCCATTAGTGAGGGTCATAATTAGGCATATAGCTAAGGTACTGAACCTAAATTACTGCTTGACGTGTTTTATGCTTATGTACTTTATGTAGCCGCGCCCGATTGGGCGATAGGCGCGCCAACATAGCGGCAGATAAAGGTGTAAAACAGCCTAACATCATATCTGCTAAGGCTTCGGCACATATAGGTGCAATCGCATAACCTTTTGCACCCATTGCTGACATGCTCCATAAACGCTGACTCTGTGCAAGTAATCCGACCAAAGGATGATAATCCATCGTTTGAGTACGAATGCCAGCACGCGCATGCCATGTACTGATATCATTTGGCAAGACGCTGCTTAATTCAGGCATATCTTCAATCAACTTGTCATAATTTTGCTGATTTTCTTCATCTCGGACATCGATATTGGTATCGCCATCGATAAAGCTTGCACCAAGTAAAAACTGTGGCTGATTTTCGCTAATATGGTTCAGTTCCGCATCACCGCTCTGTCCAATAAATGGCGCACAGTAGCCACTGTATTTGAGCGGCAATTTAGGCAATTGAGTCAGTTGCTGCGCAGTTGGTGTAAACCAAGACAGTTGCCCGCGAATCGTCCGGCACTTAACGATACGTTTATCCAATTGATGGCTTTCATAAGCCGCGCAAATCACAACATGGTCAGCTGTGATAGTCAAAGAGGCTTGGCTCGCATTTTCATCCTCTTTAGAACCTGTCAAAATGATACTGTTCTCGGTTTCCTTAATATTAATAATATTGAGCTGCTGATAGGTGATATTGGGGTGCGCAAGAATAACAGTTTGTAAGGCTTGTGGATTGACCAAACCAGCCTGCGGCATATACAAATTATGAGCTAAGTCTTTATCTTTTAAACCACTGATATCCTGTGCTTTTTCGGGGCTAATAGTGGTTGCCATAGTATCTGGATAATCTAAAATCTGCTCCGTAC
The DNA here is from genome assembly GCF_000013905.1 of Psychrobacter cryohalolentis K5. Classification (NCBI taxonomy): domain Bacteria; kingdom Pseudomonadati; phylum Pseudomonadota; class Gammaproteobacteria; order Moraxellales; family Moraxellaceae; genus Psychrobacter; species Psychrobacter cryohalolentis. The sequence continues at coordinate 2,437,832 of NC_007969.1, read as the reverse complement.
CAATATTAGTTTTTACCAATAAGTCTAATGTGCCGGTCTGCTCAAGTATCAGCGGCGATTTTTGGATAGCAGCTTGCTGATTAAAGTATCGATATAATCGACCACTGTATAAATAACCAATAGAATGCAGATGCTCATAAACATGATGAATAGGCGTCATATTCGGGGCGAGTAGGGCACGCGGATTACCGGATGCACCAGCCAGCGGTGCGTCTTTATCGAGCACTGTCACGCTTATACCACGATTGGCAAGTGACCATGCAGTCAGTAGTCCTGCCACACCAGCACCGATAACGACTGCATTATTAGGATAGTTGGACAAAGTCACCTTATTAGATAAGGTTGAAATAGGCTTATCTAAAGATGACATCTCGCTCATAACGGCCGTGAGCATCTCACGCTTAGACCCAAGCACTTTGCTCTTTTTAATGACAAAACCCTGCGACTGTAATCCACGTTTGATGATACCTGCACAGCTATAGGTAGCAGCAGTCGTGCCAGCACGTGATAGGCGTTGCATGTGGCTAAAGATACGCTCTGTCCATAAGATCTCATTGCAAGAAGGCGCAAACCCATCTAGAAACCAGGCATTGATGTACGGACGCTGAGTAGCTACTGTACTATCTAAACTTGCTAAGCTATCATTAGCATCACCTAGCCAAATATCAAGGGTTAAATTATCATCAATAAAATCTAGCCGATGACAACCAGCGATAAGAGGAGGATAACTGGTTAAAAGTTGCTCAATCAACAGTGCCAGTTCAGGTGTACGTTGTCCCAGTGGGGCAAGTATCTTTGCTAAGTCACTAAAGGGGACGGGGTGTTTTTCGGTAGTAATAAAGTGCAAACGGGCGCTTGCTAAGTGCGGATGTGTTAATCGAAGCTGTCGCCACAACTGCCAAGTCGCGAGTAAATTAAGTCCTGTACCAAAACCTAGTTCGTAGATCGTAAAGCATTGCTTAGGAATAAGGTTTGCCAATCGCGTGGGCAGCTGATTATGTGCCAAAAATACATGGTGAGATTCTGCTAAACCATCTGCTTGCGAAAAATAGGCATCGCCAAACTCACCTGATACTGGCACTTCATTACCAGCGTCATCAGTTTGCCACTCAATGTTGGCTGGAGAGATAACATGTGCCGGTGTCGTGCTTTTGGTTGTATTCATAGCCATAGAAGCTGGTTTGGGCATAATTATTTATCAACCCCACAATGGTCAAGCAAGTAGGAAGTGGAGCATCAAATCAGTAGACATCAATCCAATAGATGATTTCAATCGATAAAAATGCAACTACCAGCGTTCACGGCGAACAAATACCAGCCATGAGATGAAAATACCGACCAATAGGCTAAGCAAAACAGTAAATGCACCATATAAAAATAATTGACCTTGACTTTCATAAACCAAGACGTTTGCTTGCGTCTGCAAATCATTGACTTGGCGTTGTAGCTGGGCATTACGGCTTAGTAATTCTTGGTTGGCAGCTGATAAAGCTTTGTTTGATGGTTGCAGCTGTGCCGCCAAGGTATCGTTAATATCGGTAGCAGGCTTTGCTGCGGTAGCCATTTCTATGACCGGAGCAGTTGTTTGAGGGTCGCTCGATTGAGGAGCGTTGTTAGCTGCAATTAGTGCTGGCACAATCCCTGCTGCGGGCTCGGTTTGAGTAGTCAGTGTTGGCGCTGCATGTACTGACATTGACAGGGCAGTAATCGATACTATGCCCGCAAAAGCAGTACTTGCAAGACCATTTTTACGACTTTTTAATGAGAGTAACCGCTGAATCACGATGATGCTACCTCATTTGTTGTGCTGACATTCACTGCTGGTAACGCTTGAATAAATGGCTTGATATCGACATGACTGTAGACACCGTCACGCAAATACGGCTCAGCGCTTGCCCAGTTTTGAGCTGCCTCAAGCGAGTCAAAGTCCGCGATAATCAGGCTGCCTGACATCTCGCTTTTACCATGTTCAATCGGTGTTGGTCCTGCGATAATCAAGCGCTGCTCACGATTCAATACTTGTAAGCGCTCAACGTGCTCTGGGCGTGTCAGCTGACGTTGCGCGCTACTGCCTGCTACGTCATGACCGATAATGGCGAATAAAGACATGTTGCTTCCCCAATTAATAATAAAAATAGAGCGTTAGAATCAATAACTATCATGCGTCATTTTGCCTTATCAGACTTTACAAGGCATTATAGTTATCATTGGCATTCAGAGATAACAAAATATCTACTACTAAGTTATCAGCTGCTATTTAACTTTTATTTAGCTGACTTATCCGTTAATGCAGGGTTCAGATGCTTTTTCAATAACAAAAACTGAGCAACTACGAATACCAGCATCAGCGGAATCCAGCCATAAGTTTTAAAGTTAATCCAAGCTTCATCAGACATGGTAAATGCCGTGATATAATGTAGGACAGCCATCATCGCAAAAAACAATGCCCAAGCAATGGTCAGTTTTTTCCAACCACTCATCGTGAGCGAAAAAACATCTTTCATTGCCAATTGCATCAAAGGTTTATTGATTGCGGCACTGACCAACAGCGTTAGCGCAAAAATACCGTTAATAATCGGTGATTTCCAGCGCAAGTAAATATCGTCACGCAACAGCAGGGTACCACCGCAAAAAACGATAGTTAACAATAAGACAACCCATTGCTGTTTGTCGAACTTGCCCTTTTGACGCACAAAGTGAATCGCATAGACGATGATAGTGGCAACGAGCAATGCGCCAGCTGCTGCCAAAATACCATTGTAACGAGCAGCAATAAAAAACGCGATCAAAGGAATGAAGTCTAATAAGGCTTTCATAGCAAATAAAATGTCCAACTAAAACGTATGCGCTAGTTTACACGTCTACTGCGTCAAAAAAAAGCAATCAACACTATAATCCTCTGATATGAGCTGCTTTGGCACTTTTAACCTTATTTTACTCAAGAATATTCAAAACTCTAAGGCTTGCTTTATGAAAATCGATTTACATTGTCATAGTACCTGCTCTGATGGCACTTATGCGCCGGCAGAAGTGGTACAGCGCGCCCATACGGCTGGCATTAATGTATTGGCCTTAACCGATCATGATACCTTGCTAGGTATCGATGAGGCACGCGCCGCGGCAGAAGCTTGCAATATACAACTGATTAATGGCGTAGAAATCAGCTGTGAGCATACTTTGAGCGGCGGCTACGGTAAAAATAAATCTACCAATAAAATTATTCATGTACTTGGTCTTGATTTTACCGACCGCGAAAAAATGCACGCCACCCTACAACAGTTGCAAGACAGCCGCGCGACTCGCGGTCAACGTATTACAGAAAAACTCAGTAAGCTGCTTGGTATCGATTATGATGAGCTGTGGCAAGCTGTTCTTGCTAAAGCTAGTGGCAATCCGCAAGCAGTTGGGCGCGCACATATCGGGCAAGTGTTATTTGAACGCGGTGAAGTAAAGACGGTACAAAAAGCCTTTGATAAGTATTTGGCAGACAATAAACCCGCTTATGTGGCGATCGAGGCGCTGACAATGCAGCGTGGCATTGAGCTGATACAGGAATGTGGTGGCAAAGCGGTGTTGGCACATCCAACGCGGTATCAGCTGTCAGCGACGCGCGTCCGTAAGCTTATCGAAGAATTTGCGCAGCTTGGTGGTGATGCTTGTGAGCTACCTGCCAATAGCGAGCCTGTCAGTACGCGTAAAATGGTTGACCGTAGTATTGCTGAGCACAAGCTTGCTGCATCGATAGGCAGCGACTTTCATGGGAGTAATATGCCATGGCGACGCTTGGGCGATGTCCCCAACATGCATCCCGAACAGCAAGGTATCTGGCAATCTTTTGCGGCTTTATCTTAAATAGAAAACAGCTGCACTTATTGACCGATGAATCAATTAAACGGATTGATAAATAGATCAAAAATTGCCACACTCAATGATAAGTTCAGATTTAGTATCAATCATGACACCGGATGGATTGCTCTGGTTTTAACTCAATCACTTTCATTGTTTTCGGTAGCCCATTATGGCTTTTTCGATATCTCATCTAGGCTATAGAAAACTCTCTCGAGTTATTTTCGAGTGGCAGGCTGCTGATAGAGCATTGCTGCTAGCATTGTTTGTGTTGATGGAAATTACCTTACATTGGATCTGGTGCTTGTATGTTTGGTTTCGTAGAGAGACCTATAGCTCCTATGTTGACATGGCGCTGTTGTATCCTTTATGGATTGGCATTACGCTGCTTGGACTCTTCTTTTTATGGATGATCAGTCGCTCATCGCCTATTAAAACCGGTCACGGCTCGCTACATACGTGGCAGGCGGTATTAATCACGCTTTATAGTACTTATATTGCAGTGGTTATTTTGGTAATGGGGCATAGCAGCTTGGTTGCTGGGGTGTCGCTGGTGGGCGGGGCGATGCTGGGTATGATGCTTATACGGCGACGTTATGTATGGAAGGCTTTTTTGGCTCATAGTATGCTGATTTTTTCGGCTACATTAATTCCCTATTTCGGCTTTACGATTCCCAACATGCAACAAATGACAGCGACTTCTTTTCCCTTGGATAGCTATAACTATTTGACCTATAGCGAGACCACGGCTATCGAAAATGCCATCTCTGCGTCCATATTTCAAAATGGGACGCTTAGCTGGGATACGTTTAATCAACTGCGTTTTTCTTCCGCGTTTTTTTGGCGCAGCACGCATATTTATATGTCGCTGCCAAAAGCGATTTTTATCATCTATATGTTTCGCACGCTGCTGTTGATATTGGATAACAGTAAAGCGGAGATTATGCAGTACGCCAATCATGACGAATTGACCCAGCTGAAAAGTCGCCGTTATGGCTTAACGCAAATGCAGCAGGCGCTTTTGGCAATGGGAGATCAGCAGGACGTTAGTATTATATTATTAGACTTAGATTGGTTCAAAAACATTAATGACAATTATGGTCATGATGTTGGCGATCAAGTATTGTCAGAGGTTGCACAAACCTTATTGAATTCATTGACAGAAGAGGCGATTGTGAGTCGATATGGTGGAGAAGAGTTTTTAATCGTGCTCCCAGATACCTCGCATGATAGCGTCATGACGATTGCTAAACAGCTGCGACGAGATATTGCTGAGCAAGTCATCAGTGGCGACAACCATACAGATTTTAATGTCACGGCAAGTTTAGGGGTTTATACCTTGACGCATGCTGAGCGTATTCATATTCAAAGTGAATATAGGGCTACTGAATTAGAAGAGAATATACAATCGCCAAATAATTCAAAAAAAGATAGTTCATCTGTTAAAGGGTTGCAAAAAAGTAGCCCAATACAAAACAGCTCGCAACGAAGAATTGCCCACAGAAGAAAACGAGTCGCCACAGAAATCGCGAAGGCGCAATTGCCCATCGACATTTGCCAGCGCTTGATTTGTATCGCTGATAAAGCACTATACGAAGCCAAGGATCGCGGACGTAATCAAGTCGTTAGTGCCAACGAGATACTAGCAGCAGAAAATAGCACGGTTATCTCATTTTATACCGCTAGCAAATAAATCAGTACTTTAACCTTTTAGGTCCTTAACCGGTTATGACATAGATAATGTCTAGGTATTTAATTCTTGTACCAAACTTGCTAATACGCTGGTCGCAAAGCTACCGGTCGTCAAAGTAAAGTTTAAGATTAGTATCTGACTACCTTCTGTATCCTGCCATTCCCAGCTTAATGCTTCAATAGGTAATCGTAGTGCTCGCCTTTGCGCCTTGATATCACGCTGCTCTAGACCTGTGGCTAGCTGTGTTAACAATGGACTATGCGCTACGGTGTCCGCTTCCATGGCTGCCGCTTTGCCGCTGACCTTCTCATTACCTGTGCCCCACAGCACGGCGGTCGGATGGATATCGCCTGATTCAAGACGGGCTCGTAAGGTATCGTCTATCTCGTCGCTTGCAAATATCGAGCCTGAGCCATCTAGATTAAATACTTCACCTGCAAGTCCGTGGTTCCAGCTGCCATCACGGACACGTGCTGCCAATATCTCATTAAATATCAAACTGCGTGCCGCCGACAGCTCCATGGTGTTTTGCTCACGTGGCACGCGTTTACGTTTGCCTTTATTAGACGGCGGACGGGCCTCAGGTACAGGACGCGCAAACAACGACAATGCTTCTCTAATATTGTTGCCACTGCGACCAAAGCGCTGCGGCCCAAAATAATTGGGCACGCCACTTTGACCAATAATCACTAAGTGCTGCTCGACGGCTTGCTTAACAGACAAGAGCTGTTCAGATGATGGTGATGGTGTATCAAAGCCTACAAATTCAATATCACGCAAGGTAATAATAAATTGATTGGCGCGGTGCGTGCCACGATTGAGCTTTTTATTGTGCCATTGCTGCTCAAGGATAGTGATTGACTCATTAGCACCGATATCTACGGGCGCAAACTCAGAGTCTGGTAATTGCTTCTTTGGTATGCGCAAGCTAAACCACTGCGTTGTTAGCGCATGACGGTCTTTCAGTCCTGAGAAGCCGACATCACGTAAAGGAATATCCGCCCATTCGGACAATAATTTGGCAAGATACGCCGTGTTCATCCCTGACTTTTGGATATGTAGCCAGAGATGCTCACCCTCACCGGTGAACTCTAATGGTAGCAACTCGTTAACAATAAAATCCGTGGTATGAGCCTTGTAAGTAGCATGCTTTAACAGCGGCTGTATCGGCTGCGGTAAATTGGCAGTATCAGTAGCAGCGGTAATATCATGGTCTTGAACAGTCATAAGATAGTCTTTTACGTTTTATAGAACATTAATAGGGATTAAAAAAGCAGTCATTACGTTTTGCAACGTGGTCAATATACAAAAGAACAGCATAAGTGAAGGAGGCTTGCTACTATCGATAAGTCTCGACACGCTTTAAACAGGAACCATTATAACCGTTAAGGATGACTTATGAGTAAGGCAGCTACTATAAATACAGTCACTATAAACAAAGCCGACATTATCAGCGGCGGTATGAAATCGTACAAGCAAGATGATGATGGTATCATTTTAATTACCCGTGACGACAGCACGTTTCGTGCTTTTGATGGCAAATGTCCGCATGCTGGAGCAGATTTGGGTACAGGTTTGCGTTGTGGTAATCGCGTTATTTGTCCTTGGCATCATGCAGCTTTTGATAGCAGCGACGGCGCATTACTGGAGCCAATCGCGACAACAGGCTTGACTCAATATCAAATCATAGATAATGGCGACAGCCTAACGGTTGATACCTCAGCCAAGATAGATAAGCAGGTTGAAAATGATAAGCTGACTGATACTCATACTATTATCGTTGGCGGCGGTGGAGCAGGGTTTATGACTGCCCATCAGCTGCGCAATACTGGCTACGGCGGCAAGATTACCTTGGTGAGTGCCGAGGACAAAGCCCCTTATAATCGTCCTTTATTATCCAAGGCTTTTTTGGCCGGTAATATGCCAGAAGAAAAGCTATTACTGGGCGGTACAGATTGGGCAAGCAAACACGATATTGAACTGCGCTTAAACCAAACGGTCAGTGAAGTGTTGCTCAATGAGCGTAGTATCGTGATAACAGATGAAAAGGGTGATAGCAACAAGCTAACAGCGGAATTTTTAGTTGTGGCAACCGGTGCTGAGCCCAAGATTCCACCTATTAAAGGGGCAACTCTTGATGGTGTCTATACCTTGCGTAGTATGGATGATGCCAAATTAATCAAAGCCGCCAGTCATGATCAGCGCGTAGTCATCGTCGGTACGGGCTTTATCGGTATGGAAGTTGCGTCAGCATTGGCGCAATCGGGTACTACTGCTTCTATCACTGTTATCGGTCAAGACCATCGCGTGATGGGCAATATCGTCTCAGAAACGGTCAGTAATGCGTTGATTACATTGCATAAAGAAAATGGTGTTGAGTTCGTGTTTGATGCCAGCGTCGCTGAAATCATTGCAGCTGAAAATACTACTGATAATGGCGAAGAGAATTTCTCACAAGTGTCTGGCGTCAAATTAGCCAATGGTGAGCAAATCGATGCTGATATCGTCATTTTAGGAACAGGTGTCGCACCGCGTATCGAGTTATTACAGGATACAAATCATCCAGATGGCGTAAAAGTCGATGAGCATTTACAACTGCGCGATGGTGTCTATGCGTTGGGGGATATTGCCAAAGCGCCCAATCAACTGGGGCGTATGCGTATTGAGCACTGGCGGGTTGCATTGCAACATGGCATGGTGACGGCTGCTGCTATCTTAAATGACGATAACGTCAAATCGCTTCAGGAGCGCATTCCTTTCTTTTGGACGATGCAATATGGCAAAAGTTTGCGTTATAGTGGACATGCGGCGACGCCAGATCATGGCATTCTAATGGGTTCGCCAGATAGTTTTAACTATATAGAATACTACTTCGATAACGAGGGTGAAAACACGTGTGCCAGTGCATCAAGCTCGCTTGGACGTGATAAAGAGCTGGTGGCATTCTCTGAGTTATTACGCCAAGGTCATGCGCCAACACGGGCACAGATTAACGCAGGGTTTGATATCATCGAGCAAGCGCAGGCGTTATCGCGCTAGTAATGAAAACGGATAAATATTACTATTAAAGCTGAGCTATTTATTTAGGTCGGCTTTTTAATCTAGGATAGATACCACATAAAGATCTCACGTATTTTATCAATACATGAGGCAGATAGAAATTTTCTTGTGTGCTGTGCCTCCGCCGACAGAGGCGGCAAAAATTTCTATCTGCCTCTTTATGAGCTTTTTGTAATGAACTGAACATACGGATAATAAAAGGACAAAATAATATGAATGAAGCCCAGACTAACAACGACAATATTAATAACGACAATGCCAATAAAGAAACTGTTTTCTTACGCCAAGCAGAAGCTAGTGATATCGACGCACTTGAGCAGCTATTGAATCGCTGTTATCGGCAGACAGAAGGCTGGACCAATGAAGCAGACTTAATCGGTGGTATTCGTATCACTCAAGATGAGCTGGCTAGTACCATCGCCAATCCAAAACATTATCTTTTCGTTTATCCAAAAACCATAACAGGTGAGCGTGATGGAGAAGAAACAGGTGAGCTATTAGGCTGTATCGGAGTAGATATGCAAGTTAATGCTGCTGGTGATAAAAAAGCCTATATCGGCATGTTTGCCGTCCATCCTGAGTTACAAGGACAGGGCGTTGGCAACGTGGTTTTGCAAGCAGCCGAGACATTTGCAGGTCGTCATCTACAACCAGATGAGCAAGCTTCTGATAAAAAACCTGCTCGTTTGACCATGTCTATTTTAAGCCATCGTCCCGAGCTATTGTCTTATTATCAGCGCCGTGGTTATCAGCTAAATGGCAATAAAATGCCGTTTCCAAATGATGGTAATAATGGCGAGCCAAAGCGTCAGGATTTGGAATTATTAGAATTAGAAAAACCAGTCAGTTAAAAAATATGTAAAGGCTAATATTATCGACCCCAAAAGTATGTGAAAGTCATAAACAGTCCTATACTCAGCAGTAAAAATGCCACTACAATTAAGCGCTTAAACCAGTTAAATGCTGGTAAGCGTGTGGCATTGTCATTAGAGGTGATATAGGCAAATAAAAATATCAGACTGACAACCAAGGTTAAAATGCCAAGCCCAATCGGTAATATAAAAAAATACGCCTGCCACATGATTATCTCGCAACCATCATTATTAAGCACATCATAGCAGCATCCCGATTGTACTGTCTGAATTATCCGCACCTTAAATTTTATAAACATATCAGGACGACGACGTGAGAAATTTCAAAAAATCGGTATTCATTATGGTATTCACGCCGTTTTTTACCGCGTGTTCTAATGCGCCTCCTGAAAATACGGTTGAAGGGCTGATCGAAGCGCAATATGAGCAAACTACCAAGATAGTAGAGGACGCAAAGGCTAACGCAGGCAATGATAAGATGGCAAAAGCCATGAGCGGCATGATGGAGACCATGATGCCAAAGCTTGAGCGCATTGAGAATATCGACTGCGATGCCATTGAGGGTGAAAATGCCTATCTCTGTAGCGCTGATGTCACCCAAACGATAGCGGGTAATAGCCAAACCAACAAGACGGGATTTAAAGTTTATCTAGTCAATGATGAGTGGGTATTGGGTAATTAAAGGTTTTGATACTTTTTAATAAATAAGGGCTAATAAATAAGCACTAATAAATAAGCACTTCTATTGGTTGCTGATAATAAAAAAGGATGCCCAAACGGCATCCTTTTTATATAATAGATAAGGCTATTACTAATATTACCCGGTTCATTGCTAGCGCATCGTCACAAACTCTTCTGAGCCAGTGGGATGAATGGCGACGGTATTATCAAAGTCAGCTTTGGTTGCGCCCATTTTGATCGCTACCGCAAAGCCCTGAATCATTTCATCCACGCCAAAGCCGATACCGTGCAAGCCAATGACTTTTTCTTCCTCGCCTAAACATATCAGCTTCATTGTAGACTTTTGGCGATGCTTAGTCACCGCACTATACATATCCGTAAAGGTGGAGGTATAGCATTTAATATTGTCTTTACCAAATTGATTTACGGCATCGATTTCAGACAAACCAATGGTGCCGATAGGAGGGTGGGTAAAGATAACCGTCGGTATCAGCTCATAGTTTAGATGCTCATCAGGTTTGTTATTAAACAAGCGCTCTGACAAGCGACGACCTGCTGCGATAGCCACTGGCGTCAAATCAACACTGTTTTCGATAATATCGCCTACCGCATAAATCCCTTTAACATTGGTGTTTTGGAATTTATCGACTATGATTTTACCAAACTCGGTCGTTTCCACGCCCGTCACTTGCAAATTGATATTGTCCGTCGAAGGCGCGCGACCAATCGCCCAAATCAAGCAGTCTACGGTATCAAGAGCACCATCTGTGGTACACAAAGTCAGGCTACTATCGTCATTTTTAACAACTTCAGTGAGCGTGGTATTGGTATGCAATTGAATGCCATCTTGCTCCATCTCTATCAGCAAAGTCTCCACAATGGTGTGATCAAACGAGCGCAGTGGCGAGTGCTGACGGACATACAAGTGTACCTCAGCGCCGAGACTATTCATCACACCAGCGATCTCAACGGCGATATATCCCGCTCCAACGATAGCGACTCGTTTTGGCAAATGATTTAAGGCAAAAAAACCATCAGAATCGATGCCATGTTCTGCGCCTTTGATATTTGGCTTGATAGGATGACCGCCTGTAGCAATCAAAATATGGTCAGCGGTAATAAGCTCGCCATTCACTTCTACGGTATGATTATCAACAAATTTGGCAAAGCCTTTGATTACTTCTACACCGTTTTTTGCCAAGTTATTGTCATAAGCGCGGTGAATATTTTGAATATATTGTTGACGGCTCTGTACCAGTTTTTGAAAGTCAAAGCCTTTTAGCTCAACGTCAAAGCCATAATCTGGCGCATACTTATGAATGGCTCCAGCAACTTGTGCGCCATACCACATCACTTTTTTGGGTACGCAGCCCAAGTTCACGCAGGTGCCGCCTAATTGGTTGGCTTCGATAATGGCACATTTTTTGCCATAGCTCGCGGCTCGATTAATCGAAGCAATGCCGCCGCTACCGCCGCCAATGGCGATATAATCATAGTGTTTAGTCATATTGAGTCTCTTTATTAAGGGGTTGTTAATGTAATTTTGAACGTTAATTGAAAACAGTGCCTAGCTAAGAGCAGTCCATCATCTATACGATGGGACGACGTCTATAAAATAACAGTCCAGGAATAGATAAGCCCAGTACCAATCCTGAAGTCACAAATAACGCCTCAAACAAATACACCATCATTTGGCTAAATAACTCGTCTGAAAAACCAAAATAGCCAATCTGTACCATACTCACCATCGCCTTATAAGCGGCGATACCGGGCATCATACAGATGACACTTGGCGAAATTAATGCTTTGGGCGGTAGGGTATATTTCTTGGAAAAATACACCCCCAAAAAGCTGGCAAGCATCGCCCCAAAAAAGCTGGCCACAACGAGATGGACGTGTTGATAGACAAGCGCTGTTTTTAGCCCGAATCCAAACGCGGTCATCAGCAAACAAGGCAAAATGTAACGTTTGGGCACGCTAAACATCAGCGTCCAACCAAGGGTGATGATACACGACAGCACCACGGTTTCAATGAACCACATGTCAAAATCCCCAGTGCTGTATTCTAAGTAATCCCAGCGCCATTACGATACCAACGCACGCGGACAAAGTCAGCATATAGGTAAAAACGGCACGCCCAATCCCAATATTGACATAGCCTTTTAGGATATCTGAGAAAGAATTGATCAAAGGGAAGCTTGGCACTAGTAACAGAACGCTGGAGGCAACAGCAATATCGGCATTATTACCAATATCAAAGTAATAGGTAGTCGACCCAATTAAAGAGGCAATAAAAGCGGTCACGATGACCGCTATAAAGGGATTAAAATGGTGCTTGGACAGGTAGATACGAGTGAGCATCGCCACCATACCCGCGATAAAGGTTACGGCGGTAATTGACCAACTGCCGCCATTTAGATAAGCAAATGCAGCACAAGATGCGCCAACAAACACAGCCACTAGCCACGTCGGGTAAACGGTCTTATCTAATTCATCAAAGGCAAGTGTGGTGCGTTCAGTCAGCTCAGGCTTCAGTTTGTCATTATCATTATCTGTGAGGGCTTCGGTTTTATTGACGATTTGCTGGATTTGTACCAATAAATTGACATTAATACTCTGATTGATCGTGTCTCTGGTGGTGGTGATACAGCGCTCATCACAGATAGTGGTTAAGGTAATGGCATTAAAATTCAGTGAACATTCCACGCTGTTCATCCCCAACGCAAGCCCCAAGCGTTTACATAAGTCCACCACCACGGCAGACTCAGCGCCATATTGCATAAGCAGTAATCCACAGCGCACGCATAATCGAGTAATGTGCTGTTGCTGTACGTAGCTGATAGAGGTCATTGATTAGATACGCATATTGGCTATTGTGAGATTTGTGAATGGTATAACCATAAACAGTGTGAGCGGTTATAGGATATCGATACGGCAAGGTAACGATAGCATAACTTGCCGTACTTATTTGCTACTATTATAAAGCGTAAACCACTGTCGCAAGGAGAATAAAATGCATATCGCTATCTTAACGCTGACTTTTGCGCTGCCCGGTTGTAGCTCATTAAAGGAGAAACGCCAACGTATGGGCGGCTTGCACGCACGCTTTGGCAATACGCCAAGCGTCGCAGTCTGTGAGAGCGGCGAGCGAGATCGGCATGATGCCAGCGAATGGACGTTTGTGATCGTCGGGCTATCCAAACGTGAGGTTGAATCACAATGTAGTCAAATTGAAGAAAAAATAGAACGTACGGTAGATGCGCGGGTGATGAATGTTGAGAGAGAGTTTATTTAGGTTAATGGTAATTATCTTAAGTCTGAAAAATGTCTAACTTGTAGGTTGGGTGGAGCTTGCGACACCCAACATTTACTTTAAAAAAGAATATACTCATCCGCCCCAATTGATAGGAAGCAACCCATCTGTCACAAATCGATGAAATGAAGAATATTGCCAGTCTTTAGCCTGTTTAACATACCCATGTTTAATAGGGTTCATATGAATATAATCAATATGTGCTCGATAGTCTGATTCATCGCGAATGCAATGCTCCCAAAATCGACGTTGCCAAATACCACGCTCGCTTTTTTTAAGTCTACTACTCGAAATAGATTCTGTTTTGGCAATGTTATAAGAAAAGTAATATTTAATAAGTTTTATTCGTTTAGAGAAGTCTGCATCATTATTTGGCATAGTACATAACATATGCAAATGGTCTGGCAAGATAACAATGGCATCAATGTAGAAGGGGTATTTTTGTTTAACGAGTTTGAAGGCATGTCTAAGTGTTGCAATTTCTTTGACTAGCAAATCGCTAGACCTATCAGCTAGGTTGACAGTAAAAAAGTAGGTTGCTCCTTTTTGATAGTACCTTCGATACTGCATGCTATTCTGCAAATTATAACTAATAGCTGATATTACTTAATTTTGTTGGGTGTCGCAAGCTCCACCCAACCTACGGATTGTAGGTAATTTCGGGTTTGGATTGTAGGTTGGTGTCGAAGGATGAGACCTAACGAGTTGGTTTTGATGAATATGAGACAGTTGGGTTTCCTTCGTCAACCCAACCTACGAGCTTGCAAATAACACCGAATTTGTATCCCCTAATTTCACTCATATAGTTTATCTTGCATACAATTGGCACGCTCAATTGCCTTCCACTGACTATATTCTGGGTCGTCCTTCCCAAGGTAAGCACTGTTTACTTTTATAGCTTGTTCACATATTGCTCGATCATCACTTTTTCTGCGTGCTATGTCCCTCTCTTTTTTATCGTCCGCTGCTTTATTAACTACTTTTTCGTTGTAAGGTTCTTTTGTTTTTATTGGTGGTTCCCATACTTTATATTCTTTCTCACTACCCGAAGGGGCATTCGATAATACAACTTCCCTCGGTATTGCTTGTGCTGATATCACTGGCTCTGGCTTGAATTGCTCCAATGTTACTTTTTCAATTACTTCGTTCTTGGGAGCTTCTAGCGTTACTACTTTCTCAACTACTTCATGATGTTCTATGTTTTTTGACACTACGCTTTCGATTGGACATATGAAATTAACAATATCTTGATCTGTCCAATCTGGTGTTGGCGTATACCAATCCCCTAGGTCTGCTGATGTTAAGGCCTCAAGATTATCTGATGAGGTTTTTCTGATCTTACCGTTTGTGCAGTCAATTTGCATCTCCCCAAAAGAGTCACTTTCTTTCCCTCTACGTGCATACTTAACATTTTCAATGCCATAAGATGCAAAGTGAGAGATGAGGAAATAGCGACCATCTTCACCTGAACCAGAAAGTAACATTGGTATCTGTGTCAATGGCGAATCAAATAATGATCCCTGGACTTGCGGTGATTCTTTATCAGGTTCTGACTGCTCTTCACTGTATTGTCGTGCTTTTTCTGTATAGCCATCATAAGCACTTACAAGCCAAAAGCCGATAAGAACTATAATAATGATTAGGAAGATAGTTGCGCCAGAACAGCCACTATTCTTTTGTCTTTGACGACTGCTTGCTAGCAAATCATTGTTATCTATCTGTTCTGAAGGCGTGGGGAAACCACAACTAGGACAAGAGATACTTTGATCACTAATGGCTTTAGAACATTCAGGACAGTTAATTAGAGCCATTTTTTTCTACTTTATCTTCATTTGCAATATCCCGAGCACATTTCTGCAAGGTTAAGTACTAGAAAGTTGCTTAAATTTTTGGTAAATAAGATAAAGATTATAACTTATCAGTAATTTTTGAGCAACAAATGTCAGGATTTTATACTCTATAAAATAGAGTTTTTAAAGTCTATTTTATATATCATCACCAACAAAAAAGGCCACCCCCTAAAGAGTAGCCTTTTATCAACGATTAACCAGTTTGTATCAGCTTACTTCTTTCATCGCTTGCTCAAGCATCGGCTTCAAGAATATACCCGTGTACGATTCTTCAACTTCAGCCACTTCCTCAGGCGTACCTTCAGCGATGATCATGCCGCCACCTTTACCGCCTTCAGGACCTAAATCAATTACCCAATCCGCCGTTTTGATGACGTCCAAGTTGTGCTCGATGACCACGATAGTATTACCTTTATCACGTAAGGCATGCAAGATATGCAGCAGCTTATCGATATCATGGAAATGCAAACCAGTAGTTGGCTCATCCAAGATATAAAGCGTCTGTCCGGTATCGCGTTTGGCAAGCTCACGCGCCAGTTTGACACGCTGTGCTTCACCACCTGATAGCGTCGGTGCAGACTGACCCAAACGAATATAGCTCAGACCAACATCCATGAGTGCTTGCAGGCGACGATAGATGGCTGGTATCGCTGAGAAGAACTCAGTAGCATCTTCGACTGTCATATCAAGCACGTCGGCGATGGTTTTACCTTTATAGTGAATCTCTAAGGTCTCGCGGTTATAACGCTTGCCTTCACAAGTATCACACGGCACATACATATCCGGTAAAAAATGCATCTCAACTTTAATGAGACCATCACCTTGACACATCTCACAGCGTCCGCCTTTGACATTGAAGCTAAAGCGACCCGCTTTATAACCACGGGCGCGTGCTTCTTGAGTTTGTGCAAACATCTCACGTACTGGGGTAAACACGCCCGTATACGTCGCTGGATTTGAGCGCGGTGTACGACCAATCGGGCTTTGATCGATATCGACCATTTTATCCAAATGCTCAAGACCGCTAATGCTGTCATGCTTATCCGCGATGAGCGTGGAAGCATTGTTTAACTGAGTCGCGGCAAGTGGCATTAAAGTACGGTTAATCAAGGTCGATTTACCAGAACCCGAAACACCCGTGATACAAGTCATAATACCTATTGGCAAGGTCAAATCAACATCGTGTAAGTTATTGCCAGATGCACCTTTTAGCTCAATGGTCATAGGAACTTGTTTGGGCTTGGCTTTACCTTTAACTTCCATATCGATCGTTTTGGCTTTATGGCGAATGCTTGGAATCTCAATTCTTTTCTTACCAGACATATATTGTCCAGTCAGCGATTCTTTGTTTGCCATAATGTCATCGACCGTACCTTGAGCGATGATATGACCACCATGTATGCCAGCGCCCACTCCGATATCGATAACATGATCCGCTTGACGAATCGCATCTTCATCGTGCTCAACGACCAGTACCGTGTTGCCCAAATCACGTAAGCGCGTTAAGGTTTTTAGCAAGCGATCATTATCACGTTGATGTAAACCAATCGATGGTTCATCGAGTACATACATCACACCCATCAGACCTGCGCCGATTTGGCTAGCCAAACGAATACGCTGTGCTTCACCGCCCGATAGCGTTTCAGCAGAGCGGGCGAGGGATAAATAATCAAGTCCGACACTGACGAGGAAGTTTAGACGTTCATTGATCTCTTTAAAGATTTTTTCCGCAACTTCGCCTTTATGACCGCCAATTTTAATGGTCTTATAATATTCAGCCGCATCACCGATAGACAGCTTCACGATTTGAGCGATGGTTTGATCATCGACGCGGACATTGCGTGAGATCTCATTGAGACGCGCGCCATCACAGACATTACAAGTAGTATCAGCCAAGTATTTCGCTAGCTCGTCACGGACGAGATTGCTTTGGGTTTTGGCATAACGGCGCTCTAAGTATGGAAGCACACCTTCGAATGGTACGGTCTTGTTGGTTTTACGACCGCGCTCATCAGTAAAGTTAAACGTCAGCTTCTCTTTACCAGAGCCTTGCATAATAAGGTCTTGCTGTTCTTTTGGTAAATCTTGCCACGGTGCGTCCATATCGATTTTGAAGTGATTACAAACGGTAGATAGCAGACCAAAGTAATACGCATGACGCTTATCCCAACCATTAATCGCCCCTTGATTGAGCGATTTTTCGTGATGAGTAATCAGTTTTTCGGCAGAGAAATACTGACGTTTACCGAGACCATCACAGCTTGGGCAAGCACCATAAGGATTGTTAAAACTAAACATGCGCGGTTCAAGCTCAGACACGGCACGATCACAAACAGGGCAAGAGTGCTTAGCAGACATAACTTGGTTAGCATCACCGCCTTCTTTTGGATTGCCATCCATAAAGTGTAGCGTCACCAAACCTTGGCCTAAACGTAGAGCCGTCTCCAAACTTTCAGCGACGCGGTTACCCAAGTCATCACGAACTTTAAAGCGGTCAACGACGACTTCAATGGTATGTTTTTTCTTTTTATCGAGTGTTGGTAGCTCATCAGTATCGTAGACATCACCATCGACGCGTACACGTACAAACCCTTGCCCAATTAATTGCTCAAGCAACACGGTATGCTCACCTTTACGCTCACGAATAACCGGCGCAAGTATCATGATCTTGGTATCATCGGGCAGCGCCATGACTTGATCGACCATTTCAGTGACCGACTGCGCGACCATTGGCTCGCCATGCTCAGGGCAAAACGGCGTACCAATACGCGCATAAAGCAGACGCAGATAGTCGTAAATTTCGGTAATCGTACCGACGGTTGAGCGCGGATTATGGTTAGTCGATTTTTGCTCAATAGCAATCGCCGGCGACAAGCCTTCGATACTATCGACGTCTGGCTTCTCCATTTGAGATAAGAACTGACGCGCATATGCTGACAAGCTCTCGACATAACGACGTTGCCCTTCAGCATACAAGGTATCGAATGCCAATGAAGATTTACCAGAGCCTGATAAACCCGTAATGACCACAAATTTATCTCGTGGAATGTCTAAGTCGATATTTTTTAGATTATGAGTGCGTGCGCCGCGAACCTTAATATACTCGTGTGCCATCGGTGATAGGTTTCCTATTTGCTAAATGATATTTTCAAAAAAATTAAAAGGAGCAATCAATATGAGTCAAATGATTCATCAAAAACGTGGATAATTTTAAAATTGCTATTCAAATTAATACGGCTTTATAAAAATATGCAGTTTTCACAAAGCGATAGTAATGGCTGTCTATATTAGAATATGCTTTTAATACTTGAAACGGATAAAGGTAATCTAAATAAAGATTAACTAATATGAGTGGTTTGTTATAGATTTGGCAGAATAACGTCGTTTTGTAAAAAGATTTATCATAAATTTTTTCAGACCACAACGTTCTCAACGTCTTACTTTATTGTCATGATAGCTGCATTATTCAAGGTGCAATGACTCATCAGATGCACTTGGTAACAAAATTATTGCGTAAAATGAATGGCTTAAGTCGGTGTCCACTATGATGCTGAAGTAGGAGGGCAAAAGTCTCGGCAAGCAAACGGCGAATGTCTTATACTAGTGAGCTTAATTTGTAGGCTAAACCCTTGATACAGTCGTAATAATACAAGCAGAGCTGCCGTGATAAACCAGCAATGATGAACCAGTGAGGCAAGTATGAATAGCGTAGAAAAACGGGCAATCCTCGGGGTCGGTGGCATCTTTGCCTTGCGGATGATTGGTTTGTTTATGATTGTGCCAGTATTTTCTGTGTATGGTGATAATTATGCGCATGCGACGCCGTTTCTGATTGGTTTGGCAGTCGGTATTTATGGGCTAGGACAGGCAATATTTCAGATTCCAATGAGCCTTGCCGCGGATAAGTTCCCGCGTAAGCCGATTATATTTTTAGGTCTTGTCTTGTTTGCCATCGGCGGTATTATTGCTGCCAATGCCACAGATATTTACGAGGTCATTATTGGTCGAGCACTGGCAGGTAGTGGCGCGGTCTCTGCGGTATTGATGGCGTTACTTGCCGATGTAACTCGTGAGGAGATGCGCACCAAAGCGATGGCGACGATGGGTTTGACGATTGCGACCTCTATCATGCTTGCTTTTGCCTTTGGGCCTCTATTAGTAGGCTCGCTTGGCATCTCAGGATTGTTTTGGTTGACTGCAGGCTTTGCAGTTTTGGCGATGTTATTGTTACTGTTCGTCCCGACACCGCTACGGGTACTTAAGCACAATTTAGACAATAAATCGATTGGTCAGCAGTTGGCAACAGTTCTAAAAATTGGTGATCTAAATCGCTTGCACATTGGCATATTTGCTCTGCATCTGACCATGACCGCTATCTTTGTTATTTTACCGCATCAGCTTAATGACGTACTAGGATTGTCGGTACGTCAGCAAGGCTTGGTCTATTTGCCTTTATTGTTCATCGGTTTTGCCGTCGCGATACCTTTTATTATCATCGCCGAAAAGAAACGCAAAATGCGCCAAGTATTTTTGGCTGCGATTGCACTGATGACGGTTGCCTTAGCATTATTAGCGCTCGGTGGTCAGGTTGGCGTCGGTATTATATTAGGCTTATTGCTCTACTTTATGGGCTTTAATCTACTTGAAGCAACGATTCCTTCATGGATATCTAAGCGCGCACCAGTCGCCAATAAAGCCACTGCGATGGGGTTAAATTCATCCAGTCAGTTCTTTGGTGCTTTCGTTGGTGGCGCAATGGGCGGGTTGTTATTAAGTCAGCCTAATTTGTTGGCATGGGGCATATTGGCAATTATAATGGCAGCCTCTTTATTGCTGATTATTCCTATTGCTGATCCACCATATTTGTCAAGTACGACTGTGACGATACCAAAGAATATTGATATTCAGGACTGGTCACGGCAAATGCTGGCAGTAGATGGTGTTGATGAGCTGGTGGTCATGGCAAAAGAACAGGTTGCTTATTTAAAATTGGACAAGACGCAGCTCACAGATACTTCGCGACAGGAGCTGTCGCATTTGGCGCAAAGCCCTCTAGATATTTAACAGAAAAATGGTTAAAGTAAAAGTATATTACTGCTAAGATTGAGGCTTTATATTAAAGACTCGATTAAAGCTGGTAATAAAATTATTCATAAGTAAAAGGACGATATCATGCGCGGTGTTAATAAAGTTATCATCATCGGTAACCTCGGTGCAGACCCTGAGGCACGTCAATTCAATAACGGCGGTAGCGTGACCAATATTTCGGTTGCGACATCAGAGCAGTGGACAGACAAGCAAAGCGGTGAGAAAAGAGAAGCAACGGAATGGCATCGCATTTCGTTGTTCAATCGCTTGGGCGAAATCGCTGCGCAGTATCTTCGTAAAGGCAGTAAGGTATATATCGAAGGCAGCTTACGTACCCGTAAATATCAAGATCCCAACGGACAAGACCGTTATATCACTGAAATTCGTGCTGAACAAATGCAAATGCTAGATGGCTCGACAGGTGGTAGTAATGATGCTGGTGGTGGCTTTGGTAGCAATAACCAAGGTGGTCAAAGCAACCAAGGTGGCTATGGTAATCAGGGCGGCGGATTTAGTAACCAAGGTGGCCAGAACGACTATGGTCAGCAAGGAGGCAATCAGCCCGCTCAACAAGGCGGTTATAATCAAGGCGGCAGTGCGTCACAGGGTGGTCATCAAAATAGCTTTAATAATCAGAATGCGCCCGCTCAGCAGAATCAATTTAATAAACCGACTCAAGCACCAGCGCAGTCGAAGCCTACAGCAATGCCAGATGGCCCTGTAGACGATGACATTCCGTTCTGAGGATACAATAACAAGATGTTGTATTTATAAAGAAATAAACTTAGAGCCTTGCTAATGCAAGGCTTTTTAGTATGTACAGATAATGAAAGTGTAAGGAGTCATTTATATAATTAAGTCATTTTAAAACCGATATGCCAACAGAACCTGTGCATCAATGTGCCTGATAATAACTATACAGCCCTAATCATTACGGAGGCTATTTAAAGAAAGAATAATAAGTAATGCTATTTATTTAATATCATTGATTGTCATCGAATTAACTGCCATTTATTGATTTTAGCAGAAAATAACGATAAGTCATTGTTATTGTCAGTATTTTTGTTTATATTAGCGTTGCTTATAATTTTAAGCATTCACACTATATTTATCAGTAGACAATCAAATTTTTATCAATATGCGAAAGATTTATTATTTAATAATTACTGTATTTAGTAGTTCTTGATAAATCTATTTTTAGTATAAATGCTATTTATTTATACCCTTTATTTTAATGTGGAAAATACTATGAACAAAAGTAATGTTATTGATTTAAACAGCTTAAATGTTGATGAGCTACGTGCTATTACTGAAAATGCGCAGCAGCTTATTGCTCAAAAGCAACACCAGCGCTTGTATGATGCTTATACGCAGTTTGAAAAAATCGCTGAAGAAAGCAATGCCAGTATCGAGGAGATTTTACAAGCGGGCGAAAAACTAGAAAAGAAGCGTAGCATTAAATACCGTAATACCGACAATGACGAAGAAACATGGACTGGTCGCGGACGTAAACCAACATGGTTGGTAGAGGCATTAGCCGCAGGTCGTCGTCTTGAAGATTTTGCTATTTAATTTTCTAATGGATAGTCGCTGTTATATTTAGCAACGAACGCTCTGTCTATAAAGTTCCGTTTGATTAACGAGTAAATTGAACCTTTATAGGCAGATAAAAGCCAGTATCTTTTTACCAAAATAGTGGTAAAAAGATACTGGCTTTTTTGCTGTCATCTGTATGCTATTGTTTGCTATGATAATGACGTTTTTACCTGATATAAGAGTTATGCCATCGTGCCCCAAGTATCTGCCTCGTCTCATAAGCGTCCCCGTAAGCTGTGGTGGTTGATTGGACTTGTCTTGTTCGCGCTATTTGCTGTTTTGCAAATGCCAGCAGCATGGCTACTTGAAAAATATGCACCAGAGACGCCTTATATACAGCACGTGTCCGGTAATGTATGGCAGGGCGCTGCAATTTGGCAGATACCTCTGTCAGCGACGCCATTGATCGGGGCGGCTGAATGGTCGTGGCAGCCGTGGCATTTATTATTGGGTAAGTTTGGTGCGAAGATTGATATTTTATCAGAGCAAACTCGCCTCAATGGGCAGGTAAAAATAGGCGCAAATTCTTGGGAAGTAAAAGACATGAGCGGTAAAATTGCGCCTGAGACTTTGACTCGGGTTGTCGATTGGCAATTACCAAATACGCAAATTCAGGTCAATAATATCTCGCTCAAACGTCAGTCTGGTTCAAACGATGGTGACTCAAACAGTGACTCTAGCAAAAACACGTCCGGCTTTCGTCAAGCGTCAGGTCAGCTGACATGGATTGGCGGCGAGCTTGGTTATCCTAGCGGTGGCAAAATATTTTATCTCACCATACCGGCGCTGCGTGCTGAGCTGAGTACCGAGCAAAAAAATAACAAAAATCTGCTGCATATCAATCTTGTCAACAATCAAGACAAGCGTTTAGGCGACTTGTATCTTGATGGCGATAATATGTTGGATGTCAGCTTGACCCAGCGTCTGCTCGAGAGTATGCCTGAATACAAGGGAAAAGCGCCGCAGGATACGCCTGTGGTTAGTGTGCGTCAACCACTGTTAAATGGGCTAGGGACACGCTAGATGATGACGCTCCCTACCAGCTTAAAACCTGTGCTAAATATTTTTAACCGCTTTGCCGTTTGGCTGCTATTATTGGCAATCACTTGGTTAAGCTGGACGGCAGCGCGACTCTTATGGCTACTGCTTGCGCCACCGTTAGCGCCTGCATTACCACTGGTACCTTTACAGGATAACGCCTTATCCGCTCCAGATTATAGTAGTCTATTTGCTATTTTTGCCGACCCTGATCCTATCGCTGCTTTAGTGCAGCCGCCGCCTAATATTGTGCTAAAGGGTGTATTGCTGGCCATTCCAGAGAGTTTGTCTTCAGCACTTTTAGAGGTCAACGGTGAAGTCAAAAACTACCGAATTGGTGACACCTTAAAAGACAGCGATTACACGTTGGTTGCGGTTGCTTGGAACGAGATTATTATCGCTGATACTATTGACAAGGAAACGGTGATTCGTATGCCAGAAGCCATGCCACTTGATCAAAGTGCGATGATCGCAGGCGGGGTCAGTAATCAGCGCTTGCAAGATGGCAATATGCTACCTAATGCGCCTGTGCCTGACCTAAGCAATACTGGTAATCAACCGGCTGCCGAAGCACCTAGCGACAGCGCGCCTAAATCTGCAATTGACGAAGCAGTGACTGAATTACAAGAAAACCCTGCCAGTTATTTAAGTAGAATGGGTGTAATGGCAGGAGGCGATAACTATCAAGTCACAGCAGCGATGCCTGCTAATATACGCAATCGCTTGGGACTTGAATCTGGTGATCGAGTACTGAAAGTCAACGGGCAAAGCGTCGGTAGTAATCCTGCTCAGGATGCTCGCGTATTACAACAAGTGAAGCAATCAGGGGAAGCACAGATAGAAGTACAACGTGGCGATCAAGTCATTACGATTCGGCAGCAGTTTTAGCATATATAAGTGACAAAAATGATTCTTCAAAATAAATATTTGTTGGTTGATATTATTAGCGATATGATGGCCAACGTAACTTAGTATCAATTAAAATTATGACTTATCAAATCCAGTAACCATTATATTCAACATACGTTGAATTCAGTACATACCAAGCGCCATCACTGTAGGTAATCATCAATATGGTCAGTTCTCATAATTTTTCAGTCACACCTTTGCATCATATTTTGCAGCGTTTGATGCGATTGTGCCGTCCTCTTTGCTTGGCCATACCACTATGGGCGGCTAGTACTGGGCTGGTGAGTGCTGAAAGCTGGAAAGTCAATTTGCAAGATGCTGATATCAAAGCCTTTATCAATGAAGTGGCGACGATTACCAATCAAAACTTCGTCCTTGATCCGCGCATCAACGGTAATGTGACTGTGATCTCCAACAAGCCTTTGTCGCGTGATGAGATTTATCAGCTGTTTTTGAGCGTGATGCAAGTCAACGGTATCGCTGCTATCGATTCAGGTACAACGATTAAACTGGTGCCAGATAACGTCGCCAAACAAACCGGTGTTGCTGTTGATTTACGTGGTGAGAGCGTCGGTGAAACCTTGGCAACGCGGGTGATTTATCTGACGAATACTCAAGCAGCAGAAGTCTTGGGCGTTATCCGTCCGCTCATGCCACCGTCTGCACATGCCGCTGCTGTGCCTGGAGTCAATGCCTTAGTGCTGTCCGATCGTGCTGATAGCCTAAATCAGCTGACAGCGCTTATCCGTGATTTAGACA
Organism: Psychrobacter cryohalolentis K5; assembly: GCF_000013905.1. NCBI lineage: Bacteria > Pseudomonadati > Pseudomonadota > Gammaproteobacteria > Moraxellales > Moraxellaceae > Psychrobacter > Psychrobacter cryohalolentis. The sequence continues at coordinate 2,413,127 of NC_007969.1, read as the reverse complement.
GTAATGTGAATGACAGCTTACAAGTCATACCACTACGTCATGTCGATGCCGAACGTATGATGGAGTTGATTAGCGCACTGGTGGCGAGTGCTGGTAGCGGCCAGGCAACTGGCAACAATCAGCTAAAGGTTATCGCCGACACGGCGAGCGACAGACTGTTGGTTAAAGGCAGTCCTGAGATGATTGCCAAGGTTCAAGAGATGGTCAATCAATTGGACACAACGCCATCAAGGCGCTTAAGTGGTCTGCGTGTTTTCCGCCTAAAATATGCCAGTGCCGGTCATATTGCTGAGATGCTGCGCGGTCTCCTTGCCAGCCAATCAATCAATAGCTCTGGTGGTTCTTCAACATTAGAGTCAGCATCATTGAATGATGCCGCTGCTACAGGGTCGTCGCTAACTGGTGGTGCTAATAGTAAGGTAGGTAGCAATAGTATCGGTGGTACTGCTGCTACGCCTTTACCGAATAATAGTTCCGCGGGTACAAGTATCGGTATCGGTGGTCGACCTTTTAGTATTATCGCTGATGAAACTCAAAACGCCGTCATTGTTAATGCAGCACCTGAGCTGATGTTTGAGATCGAAGACGCTGTCAATCAGTTAGACAGCCGCCGCTCGCAAGTATTGATTCAAGCAGCTATTGTTGAAGTGTCGGGCGATGATGCAACGCAGCTTGGGGTTCAGTGGGCGCTAGGTAATGCCAATAGCGGTTATGGCGTGGTGAACTTCAATAATGTGGGCGCAAGTGCAGTTTCACTTGCCGCTGCTGCTTTGTCAGGTGGTACAGGGATAAGCGCAGCAGCAGGCTCCATTGCTGGTGCTTTGTTAGGTATTGGCAGTAGTAGTAAAGACAGCAAAGGCAATGCGCAGTTCTATGGTGCTATCTTGCAAGCGCTTGATTCTTCTACCAGCGCCAATCTGCTATCTATGCCATCGATTTTGACCTTGGACAATGAAAAAGCCAGTATCTTAGTGGGTCAGAACGTGCCGTTTGTGACAGGCTCCTACACGACGGGTAGTGACTCTTCGACGAACCCCTTTCAAACGATTGATCGCCAAGATATTGGTATCAATCTAAACGTCATCCCGCATATTGGTGCAAACGGCACCGTACGTTTAGAGGTATCACAGGAAGTCTCTTCAGTCGTACCGGGTAGTGCTGGGAATGCTAGCGGTCTTATCACCAATAAAAGCCTGATCAATACCACCATTTTGGCAGACGATCAGCAGACCATTGCCTTAGGTGGCTTGATGCGCGACAACTCCACTACGCGCCAACAAAAAGTGCCAGGTTTGGGTAATGTACCCCTTATCGGTCGACTGTTCCGTTCGGACAATGACAATAGCCAAAAAAGCAATTTAATCATATTTTTACAGCCGACTATCCTCCGTGATGGCGGTGCAGTAGCAAGCGTGACAGAGCGTAAATACAATCAGATGCGCGTTCTTCAGCTGGTTATCGATAAAAACGGTACGATTAAACAGCTGCCATTAAGCGGTACCGAAGGTTGGAATGGTGATATTATTGCTGATTATGAGCTTATGCCACTCAATCCTTTGATTCCTAAACGGGATCAAAAGCCAAAAACAACTTCCAAAGGTTTTACTCGTGTTGATAGTCCAAGCACAGGTATCACAACTTATCCCTTAAATCGTTAAGCGCTTTTATGGTTGTTTGCTAATAGATTATCTAAGATTTTAGCGCTTACCAAACTCTACTTTCATATCTCTCTCAAAGTTTTACTATACTTAAAAGTACGGTGTATGATACATACACCGTACTTTAGTTTGCGTATCCATATAATAGATAAACATACACCTTGGCTATACGCGTATAATAAAAACAGATAACATGGGTATGTCACGCTTTTGCTGATAGTACGATATATTTGTTAAAATAGATAAAGGTCATCTATAAAGCCGTATTTATCAAATATCGGCTAAGTACTATTCGTCAGTTAATTTTAAAAGGTAACTATAATGGCAAGCACTAATAATAAAAAAAAGTGGCTGGCATTAAGCGTAGTGGGTATTGCATTGGTACTGGTACCAAGACGCAGTAGTCAAAAGGCGCACAAACCAGTGCCTGAAAATTATGACCCTATAGAAAAAGCTAAAAGTACAGATAGTGAGTAAAATGATTATTTAGAAAGTAGTTAATGGGAAAGCTGACTTATCATAGCAATGATGAATTTTGGAGTTTCTTGATGACGGGGATTGATACATCAGCTATCAATAATAAAGTAAGAACGAAGATTTTTCCTTTAATTGATACTCATACGCATTTTGATGCTCCTGTGTTTGATAAGGATAGAGGTGAGCAGGCGCAATTTGCCTATGATAAAGGTGTGCGCCATTTAGTTTTGGTTGGCTACTTGCACCGATATTTTGCACGGCTTTATGAGAATCAGCAGCAGATAAATGATCTTTGTCAGTTGGATAAAAAAAATTGTTTGAACCAAAGAAACCGTTTTCCTAAAGTACATATTGCGCTAGGTTTACATCCTTTTTATATTGAGCAGCATACAGAAGCCCATTTGGAAGAAATGGCGCAAATGCTAAATGAACAGCGTCCATTGGCCATTGGTGAAATAGGTTTAGATACTTTTACCGATGCCATGAAGCAGCCTGAAACGTTTGCCAAACAACAGCGGTTTTTTATTGCGCAGTTAGATATGGCAGCGGCACATCAGCTACCTGTTATGCTGCATATTCGTAAAGCACATGCCGAAGCACTGGCTTTACTAAAAGCGCATAATTATGACGCGCATAAGCTTGGCGGCATTGCCCATAGTTTTAGTGGCGGTGTACAAGAAGCCAAAGCCTTTGCGAAATTAGGGTTTAAGCTTGGCGTGACTGGGCAAATAACCAATCCCAATGCGAAAAAACTGCGCCTTGCCATTCAAGCTGCGGTTGAGAGTTATGGTATTGACTGTTTGGTTATCGAGACAGATTGCCCCGATATGATGCCTATCCTAGGCCAGACGCTAGATAATAATTTAGAAGATGCGTCATCTAATAACGCGTCTGTGCTTGGACGAGATAAAAATAGCGAATGGGGTGATACATCTATGCATAGTAGGAATGTTCCTGCAAATTTGCTTTATGTATTACATAGCTTGAGCGAATTACTAAATGTTCCTGCGGCTATTCTCGCTCAGCAATTGTGGCTCAACAGTTGTAATGCTTTGCAAACTAAGTGGTCTTATACGCTTTGAAGTTTTTAGCACATACTAATCAATATATAGATGGTTTAACAATAAAATTTTTAAAAGAGTTTCTACATCGTTATGAATGAAGACACACAGATGCAGTCAGATATTATCCAGCCAGAGCCTATCGAAGAGCAAATGTTTGTATCTGAAATATTAGAGACACCTGATAGAGATGCGGAGCAGTATGAGCGCCGTTTTAAAGGTACTCAGACACTGTATGGTAATGCTGCGGTAGATACATTTTCTGCTGCGCATGTTTATGTTATTGGGGTAGGCGGTGTCGGTTCCTGGGCAGCAGAGGCTTTGGCGCGTACGGCTGTTGGTACTATTACATTAATTGATTTAGATATATTGGTAGCATCCAATGTCAATCGGCAGCTGCCCTCTTTAGATAGTACCTTTGGGCAAAGTAAAATTGAGGCGATGGCAGCACGTATTCGTGAAATCAATCCAAAAGCCACGTTGCATTTGGTTGATGATTTTTTGACCGCTGAAAATGTCGCAACATTGCTGCCCAGTCGTGAAGAAGCAAAAACGGCGGCACAAACCGCTCCGATTGTGATTTTAGACTGTATCGATGATATGGATGCCAAGCTTGCCATTGCTTTGCATTGCCGCTTTAACAAACTAAAATTGGTCTGTGCTGGCGGGGCAGGTGGTAAAATAGACCCCAGTCAGATCAGAGTCGGCGATTTACGAGACACCTATCAAGATCCATTATTGGCCAAATTACGTAATAAATTGCGCCATGAAAAGGGCATTAATAGTGCCCTAAAAGAGAAATTTGGTATCAAGTGTGTTTATTCGACAGAACCACCGCGCGTAGACAAGAGCTGTCAAACAGGTGGTTTGCACTGTGGTGGTTATGGTTCGGCGGTCGTCGTCACCTCAGTAGTTGCCATGCTTATGGTGAGTGAGGCATTACAATTATTGCTTAAGCAGGCGGCTGTTAAACCAAGCCTCTGATATGAATTTATGGAGTCCACCTTGTCTATATCCAACGTACCAGACTTTGATTACCCTATCGCAGAAGATGACGCTGAGCGTATCAATAGGCTCAAAAAATATCAGGTATTTAATACCAATCAAGAGTCTTCTTTTGCACGTCTGACTGAGCTTGCGAAACTGTTTTTTAATGTGCCGATGGTTGCGATTACTTTTATAGATGAGGAAACTCAGTACCTAAAATCTGGTATTGGTTTTGACGAGGTATGTACCACGACACGTAATGTGGCTATTTGTAATTATACTATATTGTCTGATAGTATTTTTGTGGTAGCTGATTTGGCAAGCGATGAGCGCTTCAATACATATCCATTTGTCGCTCAATGGCCTAAGATACGCTTTTATGCTGGTGCACCCATCATCACGCATGAAGACGGTAAAAATTATCGTTTTGGCTCTTTATGTTTAATGGATATAGAGCCTCATCATGATTTCAGTGATGAAAAAGCCAACATACTAGCCCAATTTGCGACGATGGCAGCCGACGCTTTAAAGCTACAAGAGCAGCAGCGTAATGCCAAATATGCCAATGAGATGAAGTCAGCGTTTTTGGCCAATATGAGTCATGAGATACGCACACCGATGAATGGTATCATCGGTATGGTTGAGATGCTCAGTGACACCATGCTGAGCGTTGAACAAAGAGAATATATCGAGAATATAAAAGTATCAAATGAGCATTTGCTCGCGATTATCAATGGTATTTTAGACTTATCAAAAGTCGAAGCCGGTAAAATGACTATCGATTCTATCCCGATGAATCTATCTAGTCTCTGTAATGAGGTCGTTAGCTTATTTGCTATCAAAGCTCGCCAACGTGGCTTAGTTTTAGACTATCACTATACCGAGTCACTATCGCCTTATGTTAAAGGGGATCCCGTACGTCTTAAGCAGGTCATGGTAAATTTGGTCAATAATGCGATTAAATTTACCCGTGAAGGCGGGCGTGTAACGATTGATGTTAAACATATGCAAGACAATCCTTGTCTAGATAATAAGGATTGCGATCACGCTAAAGGAAATAATGATAGTCGTTTAGATTTTGCTATTGATGATAAAAATAGCACAACGATTCATCAAGAAATGACTTTATGTATTGAGGTTACGGATACAGGCGTCGGTATTAAGTCTGAATCATTAGAGGCGATATTTGATGCTTATGATCAAGCAAATAAATATACTCATAGGCTTTATGGTGGTACCGGACTTGGCTTGTCTGTTTGTAAGTCTCTAGTGGAGCTAATGGGTGGCTATATTGAAGTAGATAGCGTAGTCGGTATTGGCACAACCTTTAGAGTATTATTGCCGCTACCGTGTATTGCTGCAGAAGATTATGAGATATGGCAAACGGACAATGACTTTACAATAACGTTGCCGAGTGATGAGCTGGTCGGTCATATTCTGTTGGTTGAGGATGACAGTGTGAACGCGATGATTGCCAAAAAAGCCCTTAATAATGGTGGTCATACGGTCACTCACGTCAATGACGGGCAACAAGCTATCGAGATATTTGCTTTATATCCTGAGCGTTATGATGTGATTTTGATGGATCATCATATGCCGATTATGGATGGGGTACAGGCAACCATCAAACTTCACGAGCTGTATGCTCCTCAAGACTTGCCGCCTATTATTGCGTTGACTGCCAATGCAATGGATGGCGAGCGTAAAAAATACCTTGATGTGGGTATGCAGGATTATTGTACAAAGCCTTTCAAACAAGAGCAGCTGAATGCGTTGGTGCAATATTGGTTGATGCATAAGCAATCATTAGAACAATAATTGGCAGTTTAATTCCACCCTTTATTATTCATGACTTATTTGCTAGCCATTAAAAAAGCTTAACCTCTCTCTCTGAGCGGTTAAGCTTTTTTGTTCTTACAGACAGACTAGAGCTATCTATTAATAGCTTTAGCTAACGCGCGTTTGATAATCGCCAGTACGAGTATCTACACGTACTACTTCACCTTGCTGCACAAATAATGGTACACGTACCACAGCGCCAGTCTCTAACGTTGCAGGCTTGCCGCCGCCGCCTGAGGTATCACCACGTACACCCGGATCGGTTTCAGTGATTTGCAATTCAACGAAGTTTGGCGGTGTTACTGAAAGAGGAGCACCGTTGAATAAAGTGATGGTACATAGTGCATTGCTGTTTTCTTTTAACCACTTTATTGAATCGCTCATCGCTGTTTTGTCCGCTTGAATCTGCTCAAAACTCTCAGGATGCATGAAATGCCAAAATTCACCATCGTTATAGAGATAGTTCATTTCAGTGTCCATGACATCAGCAGCTTCTAAGCTATCGCCTGACTTAAAGGTTTGTTCCAATACTTTACCACTACGAAGATTGCGCAATTTAACACGGTTAAAGGCCTGTCCTTTACCTGGTTTGACAAACTCGTTTTCAAGAATGGCACAAGGGTTGCCATCGAGCATGACTTTGAGACCAGATTTAAATTCATTGGTAGAAAAACTTGCCACGGAAGACTCCTAAGGGTTTAGAAAAAGGGTTGAAAAAAAGGATGGTAAATATTTTTAGTGAAAATGGAGTACCAGATTTACCGTGCTAAAAGATATGAGCCATTCTAGTACATAAACGATAGGACGTTTGCTTTGATAGGCGACGCCCTAACAGCGTATAATATCGGCTTTTGGGCACAGGTATTAGGTTGTCATGATAAACCATTTAATCACACAAAAAAACTGGCAAACGCAATTATCCGAAGCCATTACCTCTATTGATGAGCTGCTTGAGATATTAGAGCTACAATCTCTGCGCTCAGAGGTCTACGTGCCTAAGCATTTTGAGCTGCGAGTACCGCGTGCCTTTGTGGCAAAAATGACCGTTGGTGATCGTGATGATCCTTTGTTAAGACAGGTCTTACCCAATCATAAAGAGCAAATGGCAGTGGCGGGCTATGTGGCTGACCCACTAGCCGAAAATGCGCATAATCCTGTTAAAGGCGTGCTGCATAAATATCAATCAAGACTGCTATTAACCATTACTGGTGCTTGCGCGATTCATTGTCGTTACTGCTTTCGTCAGCATTTTGACTATAGTGCCAATATGCCAACTGCCAGTGCAAAACAGGATATTATCGATTATATCAGCGCCCATCCTGAGATTAATGAAGTTATCTTAAGTGGCGGTGATCCATTAAATGTGACCAATAGACGTCTATTTGCTTGGCTAGATACTTTGGAGGCGATTGGGCAACTGACAACCATTCGTATACATACCCGTCTGCCGCTCGTGATTCCAGCAAGGCTTGATGATGCGCTATTAGAGCGTTTGGCACAAAGCCGCTGTCAAATCGTCATGGTCATTCATGGTAATCATGCCAATGAGATTGATGCGTTGACAGCAGAGTATTTGCAGCGCGCTCGTGCCGCAGGAATTACTTTATTAAATCAAGCGGTACTTTTAAAAGGTATCAATGACAGCGTTAGTGCGCAAACGGCATTGAGTCAGCGTTTATTTGCAGCGGGCGTGTTGCCCTATTATCTACATGTACTAGATAAAGTGGCGGGCGCGGCTCATTTTGACAGTGATGAGGAATTTGCCATTGAGCTTTATTGGTCGCTATTGGCTAAATTACCGGGCTACCTAGTACCCAAACTGGTCAGAGAATTGCCAAACGAACCTTTCAAAGTACCAATTAATGTTTACAATAATAAGTAAATTGTGCACTATGATAGGGTTTTTATTTTGGTAAATACATAACAAGAAATAGATTTGAGAAAATTATAAATAAGCAACATATATAGAAGAATGGTTAGGTATGATAGCAATATTCTTTTTTAAGAATATATCCTTCTACACTCATGGATAACTTACGCAATTACTAAGGATGGTAATGGTAAATTTATCGACGTTTCAAACGTATTTAGCGGCTGAACCCCCTTTGTTAGAAGCTTGCAATAAGTCTAAGAGTAGCAATGAGCCTCACTTGCATAAATGGGCGGCACTATTGCCAGCGCAAACAGAGGCCCAGCAAGTCGAACAAATAGAAAAAGTATTAACAGAATTGCGTCTGATTCCTACTGATGATAGGCAGCGTTTAAGATTGATTAAGATTGTCACTAATGCCGCCAGTCAGCTAATTGCGGCGCTACGCCAACCGTACATTTATGAGACAGGGGCGCTCAATGAAGCTCAGCTTGGCTATGTTGCTCGGGTTAAGTCGCTGTACTATTCATTGATTATGACCTATGACGGCGTGATACGCCGCGAAACTACCCTTTCAAAGGATAAGCAGCAAGCACCTTCAAGTAATCTGTTGCAGCGCTATTTTACCAGTGAAAAATCATCTCCTGTTACCTTGGCGATTGCCACTTACCAAACGCTACTGATGTATCAAAAACTGCTATTTGAAGATGGCTTTTGCTATCAAAAGTCGCCAGCCTATATATGGGCCAATGTAAATAACTTATATCTTAACGCATGCCAGCAGCGAGCCTCACATATCGTACTGATTGCTTACATTCCAGCGCAGCAAGGTGATACTATCCATCATTTATATTGCCAAATATGCTTGCATGAGTTGCTAAATGTACGTGCACTGCGTCGACCTCATATCTTACTGCTACAGCGTCTGCTGCCAGCGTGGAGTGCACATATAGTTGCTACCATAGAGCCGCGCACAGCAACGCGAGTGTTCGTCAATCTACAGAGTAAAGAGCCGCCTACTTATTTAACTGCATTATCTACTATCAACCCATATGATGCTCATCACACCTGCTTATTTATAGAGCTTGAACCTTTAGTGACGTATTTACAATCGCGTATGAAAACCTTAATCGATACTGATCGAAGAGGGGTTGAATATTTTTTGATTAATACCGTTTCAATGGCGATAAGATATCGTTATATTCAACCAAAGCGCATGCCTCCTATTGATCATAATACAAAGCAGACGGCGACGATAATATCGGGTTTTAATGAAATACATTACCGTATCAGTAACGGTGAAGCTTTCAGCAGTTTAATAGCATCTAAAAATCTGCCCGAGTATCAGCAGCCGCGTTATGATACCTTACCAAAAAATAATGCTGCCCATAAAGAATCATTAGCGGAAATATTTGAGGGTAATAATCAGTTGTCACACTTTCGTACCCTACGCTTGTTTCTAGATTCATCTGAGACAATTGATAAAATTGATGATCTCACTTCCATCGCACCACCTTTACAAATAATGAGCCTTTTTTTACTATGTCGCAAAGATAAGGCTACCGCGTCTAAATGGTCCATGGGAGTGGTGCGTTGGCTTAATTTGGATAGCGCAAAACTCGAGCTTGAATGGCAAATCCTTGGTCATAAGATAATCGCCTGTGGAATTTGTCTACAAGATAGACAGAATCGCAGTCAGCATTTTGTGCCAGCGTTTGTCATCGGAGCTGATGAACACCTACAAACGTCTTATAGTCTATTATTGCCGACCTCTCATTTTCAAACAGATGATAAGGTTATCATGCGTATTAATGACCAACAGAAATCTTTGCGCTTGGGTCGTAGTCTAATGGTGACTGATGAATTTAGCCAATATGAAGGGGTGCAGGGTTAATGACGTTAATCTACATAAAAGCCGGCCTCTAAAGACCTAGTTAGTCGTGTCATATAAAATTGCTGTGTCGAATTATTTAACAATTACCATGATAAGTTAAGCAACAGTCGGCTAAATTATTGTTTATAATGACAACAATAACTACGACGCTGTTTCTTAATATTCTGCTATCTTTTATATATTTGACGACAGCTCAGCGGCGATTCATATTATTTTTTAAGATTAAAAAGGCTTTCTATGCGTACTCAGTCTCTCTTGAACTTATTGGTTATCGATGCTGATCAGCTTTATGCTGAGCGCCTTGTAGACTTGCTCGGTTCATACTATGACAGCGTGAATTTAGGTTTTTTGGACGATAAAGATGAGTTGCTAAAATCATTGCGTCAATCATGGGATGTGTTGGTTTTTGGTCAAGCGTATGATATGAGTTTTACCGACGTGGTTGCTATCATTCAAGAGCAAGATATTGACTTACCATCGGTTTGTTTGATAAGTAAAAACACGGTAGCCAACGCTCACAATGACGAAGGCTTACCGTCTATCATGAATGGTACGATGGTTAAGGCACTCTATGTAGAGCAAGAAATGGCAGTCATCATGGCTATTCGCTTATTGCACGAAAACTTGCACAGTCGCCAACAGCTTAAGACATTGCAGTCTGTGCTCTCTGAGGCAGAACAGCGCGCAAACGTATTGATTAAAAACTCAAAAAGTGCAGTCGCATACATTGATCAAGGGATTCATATCTTTGCCAATGATCCGTATCTGCAGTTATTTGGTTTTGAGGCGATGAACGATATTATCGGTATACCTGTGATTGATTTGATCGCAGGCGGTGATAATGTTAAAGCTGTTAAACAGTTTTTGCGTCAGTTCGATAAAGGGAACCGTAAAGACGTTGAGTTTAATTTTGAGAGTAGACGTAAGGATGGCAGTACGTTTGAAGCAAAACTACAATTGGCAATAGCGACACTAGATGGTGAGCCGGTCACCCAGATTATTATTCAACAAAATAATAGCAATAGCATTGAGGTCGCCAAACGTTTGGCTGAAGCTGAGCGTAAAGACAGCTTGACGGGCATTGATAATCGCCACAGCTTTGAAGAGCAGCTGGCGGCAGCATATGAACAGGCAAGAAAAGGCGCTATGACGGCGGCACTCTTGTATGTACAACTCGATAATGTCGGAAAAATTAGAAGCAGTTTAGGTCTACAAGGTATTGATAGCACGGTGAAACAAGTCGCTAATACCTTAGATGAGCTGGTAGTCGATGGTCATGTCAGCCGCTTTAGTGATACAGCATTTACTATTTTGGTAGAAAATCAGACGACAGCTGCGCTTGAAAAGCTGGCTGAACAGATTGGCATGAGTATCAGTAAGATGCTTATTGAAGTGGATAAGCGCACAACCAATACGACAGCAAGTACTGCTATTGTTAAAATTGAAAAAAATACGCCTGAGCCTAGAGTGTTGCTTGAGCGCGCTATGGATGCTATCAATCAAATCATGATTGAGACCTCCAATCATGGCGGCCGCTATCATTTATATGATGCAAGTGAACATGCCAATAGTGACGATCATGCGCTAGCAGAATCTCTGGTTGATGCCATTACCAATAATCGCTTTGAGTTATTGTTCCAGCCCATATATGACATCAATAATGACCGTAGTGACTTCTTTGAAGTATTCCTGCGGCTGCCGCTAGCAGATGCTGAGAATACCGTATTGACGCCAGAACAGTTTATGGCGGTTGCAAAATCTCATCAATTATTAGAAAAAATAGACCGCTGGGTATTAATTAATGCCTGTAAGAGAATCAATGAAGTGCGTAAAACTCATCCAGAGGCGCGGTTACTGGTACAGCTAACCAGTGCGTCCTTAATCGATAAAAAACTGCCCAGTGTTGCAAGCCAGCTCATCAATGCCATCGGTGGTAAAGCTGGGGCGTTGACACTGCAGTTCAATGAAAAAGACATCTCAGATTACTTAACAGTAGCGAAATCTCAATTCACCGCGCTCAGTCAGGTAAACTGCAAGCTTAGCATCAATAATTTTGGCTCATCCATAAAATCTGTGGAGCTTGCCAATTTTGTTCATCCTAATATGGTGCGTTTAGCCCATAATTATGTCGAAGGGATTGATGCCGCTGACAATTTAGAAACGGTCAAATCAATTATCGTACGTACCAATGAGATTAATGTTGATGTATTGATGCCTTATATTGAAGATGCTGCAACCATGTCTGTTGCATGGAGTGTCGGCGCACGCTACCTACAAGGCAATTATTTAGAAATGCCGAGTAACAGTATCAAAGTCTCTAATGAGAGTTAGGTCTTATTTTATATTCATAAATACTATATAGATCTCTGTATTTATGGTCTACAGACGGCTATCGATGTCTATCAACCTTTGCATTATAGGATGTTTGATGTAGACTCATCGACATCAATACCTATTAATTAAAGATGACACCATGTCTATAGTCAATAAATATCAACTGGTCGGTATGCTTGTCGCCGCTTTGCTGCTAAGTGCTTGTGAGAAAACGCCGCCTGATTACCGTGCTACTGTTACGCTACCGCTTTATATTGAAGGCGATGCCGATAATGGTGCACTCATATATCAAGATGCTTGTGGTCAGTGTCATCAGTTAAACCCCGGTCTCAATAAAAAAGGCCCGCAGCTGATGAATATTTATGGCGCGCCGGCAGCGGAACTTGCAGATTATACTTATAGTGAAGGACTTAAAGCCTCGGGTTGGGTATGGGATGCTCAAACGCTTGATACTTATATTGCGGATGCTGAAAAAGCCATGCCAGATTCTAAAATGCTGTCAGACCCGATGCCAGATTCTAAAGAGCGCGCTGATGTGATCGCTTACTTGTCTACCCTTCGCGCAGCTGCCCCAAGTGTTGAAAATGATAAATAACCCTTACCTGATACCTTTTTTTCCTCACAAATTAAACCCATAATCGCCTTAACGCAGCCCCTAATATGCCCCTTTCATCGAAACATCAGCTGATATCAGAAACGCGTCCTCAAACGGTGCCTAGTGCTGCTGATTATAGCCATAATCAGCAAAAAATTGCTCAGTTAATGGCGCAATTGAATCAAATCGTATTGGATAAATCGCAAGTAGTTAAGCTTGCGCTTAGTGGTATTTTAGCAGGTGGTCATTTATTGCTACAAGACTTGCCGGGTATGGGTAAGACGACCTTGGCACAAGGTTTAGCCCAATTATTAGGCTTGAGCTTTAGCCGTGTGCAGTTCACCAATGATATGCTGCCTGCCGATATATTGGGCATGAGTATCTACGATCAAAATAAGCGCCAATTTGAGTT